>JAQVXZ010000006.1:2647-94299 GCA_028708845.1 Bacteroidales bacterium | reverse complement strand
CCGGCAAATGGTAAGTTTGCCTTAGGCTAAATGGTAGTTTGCCTTAGGCTAAAGGGTCGTTTGCCGGTGGCTAAATTTATTATGCTAACGGGTGCTTTGTTTTTTAGTTTATACTGGTGATAAAGAAGTGATTAGACTGAGGGCTTAAAGTCCTTTTTTAAACAAATAAATTATTTTCTAACCAAAAATTGTGTATTATGGCAATTGAATTTATTAGAGTGCAACGAAACATTCAAGTTGGACCAAACCCAGGATTAAAATACCTAGCTGTTATTAAGAGAGGTAAAAAAGTTCAGATGGAAGATATCTACAAGGATATTACTGACCTTTCATCTCTTTCAAGAGGTGATATTAAGAATACTATTGACAATTTTATGTTGGTTGTTGGTAAGTATTTTAAGGATGGAAGGAGTGTTGATATGGAGGAATTTGGAGAGTTCCAAGTTAATCTTAGATCCAAGGCAATGGATTCTTTGGAAGAGGTGACTTCCAAAACTATCAAAACTCCAAGTATTAGTTTTAGGATGGGCAAGGAGTTGAAAAGAATTATGGAAGAAACTCCTAAAGTCTTAGGGTCATTGGAGGCAAAGGGTTATCAGCCTTAGTTTTTTTTGGTAAAACTTTGGAACTAATGAGAGTGCCTTTGTTTTCAGGGGCACTCTTAATTAACTTTACTATCTTTGGACATTGAAACTAAAGTAGTGATGTATTAGATTAGTATGTTGCTCTGTTGCGGAAGTCGTTTCTAAGTTCATACTTTAGGTCTTGTAGCATGGAGGCTTTTACTGCTATGGTGAAGTTCCACCCTTGACGGTAGCCAAATGGTACCCAGTTCATCCTCATTTCCCAGCAATGTAAGTCGCGATAGAAATCAATTGAGGTATAGGTATAGTCTTTGTTTATAAAATCATATCCAGAGGAGAAACCAATCTTCCACTTAGGCGTTAGATTAACATCGCCACGAACGGTTAGGGTTGCTGATTTATTGGTTTCATAGCCTGCAATTCTTGCTACAAAATTACTTAGCTGACTATAATTTAAGCCAAGGTTTAAGCTCCAAGGAATGGTGAAGTCAACATAGGTGCCAAGTATTTCATTAGGGTTGATAAATGGAGAATAAGACATTTCGGTTGGGGAAATCTTATCTGCATTATTGTTCTCTTCTCTTGATGCTTTCTTTTCTCCCTTACCAGAAAACTGCCACGAGAGGTTTAAGTCCCATTGTGAGTTCTGACGTTTAAATAACTTGTTCTCCTTATTAATTAAAAACTCATTAGTAAGCCTTCCCAAACTATCCATAGCATAAGGAGTGTAGGAGGCATTGAAGTTTATTATAAGCTTTTTGAAAAGTGTAGTTCTTGCATTTAACCTTAGGGGCTGCCAGTTCACAGAATCCCTTGCCAAATCATATCCAGAGGAAAGACTAAGGCTCTCTAGTAAAACAATCTTTGTCTCACCTGTTACTGTGTCCTTAGAGGATTTAACTTTCATCTCTAAGTTATTCCCAATTGAAAAGCCAATAACTCCCGACTCGCCACTTGGAGGAGAACCAAAGAGTCCATCCTCTGTTTTTGAATAAAAGACCTTATTGCCAGCCTTATCCAAATAGAAATTATAGAAACCAAGCGAAGGGTTAGAGAAGTTTGGAGTATAGCTAAAACTTATTGAAGGATTTATAACATGACGAATAGCTTTGATATATCCTTTCTTAAATGTAAACATACCATAGATTCTTGTATTGAGGGAAGAAGAAAAACTCATATCCCTATTTGCAATAAAACCCATAATAGTATCCTTGTCCACTTGGTCGGTTAGTGGGTTATACTGCTTAACGGTAGAGTTCAAATACCACCTTTCGGTATATGATATAGAATTAGTCCAGTTGAAATGTTTAAATGCCTTAATATTACTTTGTATAGGAATTGAGTGCATCATCCCATTTCTCATTGACTTAAATACTTCCTTTTTAAATAATAATGAATCATAAGTATTTATTGAGTTCATTAAGCTAGTACGATAAGACAGTGTAATATCCTCATACCATTTTGAGGCTCCTTTTGATTTCTTCTTTCTAAATGGATAAAACTGAGTGCTTGAAAGAGAAACAGAGGGTAGGTCTAAACTAATAGCACCAGTATTCACATTATAGCTCTCCCCAAGGTTAGCAGTAAATGAAAACTTATCGCCCAATTTTGTGGAGTATGCAATGCTTGAAGTGGTTGTATTATTGAAGTAATCGCCTGCACTAACTGCATTTTGGCTAAATGTATTAGAAACCAAATTCACATTTGCAGAGAAATTACTATTGGGGTTTGCTTTTTGGTCTTGGTTATGGGACCAGCGAAAACGGAAGTCCTTTTGGTCCCTATAACTCGGAGTGTTTGCAATACCCATCTTGTTTATCTCGTACCTAAGTTCAAAACCACCATTATATCTATATCTCTTATTATAGCTCGACTTTAGGTTTCCAGCCCAGCTCAAATTGGTATAAATGTCGGCTTGTAGGGCAAAATCCACATAATCATTAACTGCAAAATACCAACCTATATTTCTTAGGTAATACCCTCTGTTTTCAGCATAACCATAGGTAGGCATAAGGAATCCAGACTTTTCCTTATCGGTGAAAGGGAAGTAGCCAAATGGCACTGCAAGGGGAAGTGGAATGTCCATAATGGAAAACCAAGCAGGACCTGTAACAATTTTATCCTGAGCAACAACCTTTGCTTTTGAGAAGTTTATTGCAAAATGAGGATGCTCTAAGTCGCAAGTAGTAAACTTTCCTCCCGAAATAAACATTGTCTTATCATCAATTTTCTTAACCTGATTGCCATGCAGAAATCCTTCTCCTTCCTTTGTAAAAACGCCTTTTATCAACCCTTTTTTAGAATCGAAATTATAATCTATTTCTTTTGATTTATATTCAGTACCTTTCTCCTTGAAATTAGGGTATTGGCTTTTATTTGAAGATGAGTCTTTAATGCTTTCGGCATGGAGAATTTTATCGTTAAAGCTAATTGAAATATAACCTGCTTCAAGTTCAATATCGTCCATCTTAATCTTCGAATCATTAAACATATAGATTCTTTTATCGGTCATATCTATGGAAATGGAATCTTTTGCAGAATAGTTAACTCTGCTTTCGAAAGTTTTCTTTTTACTAACTGTCTTTACTGAATCTTTGTTTTGAGAAATTGAATCTTCGTTTGGCTGAATTGTTTCTTCGTTTTGAGAAATTAAAACGGCGTTTGGTTGAGCTGTATCTTCGTTTCGCTGAACCGTATCCTCAATGATTTGTGAGTATGAAACAACAGGGAAGATGCACAAAAACATTAGTACAAAAAGAGAAATTGATATGTTATTGTAAAAAAAATGTTTTTTCAAATTGCTGTTTCTTATAAATTAACTACCTTTGTAACGAGTTTGCAAAAATAATGTTTTATTCCCATAATAGAAGAATAAACATAGAACTAATTAAAATTCGAAATTTAAAATGAGGTACTTTTTATTATTATGTATTTTCTTCGTAGGACTAAGTTCGAATGTTGAGGCTCAAGATTCTTCTCCTAAGAGGTTGAAGAAGATTGTTATAGACCCAGGTCACGGAGGAGATAAGCCAGGAGCAATAGGCAAGATTAGTAAGGAGAAGGATTTGAATCTTGCTATTAGTTTGAAATTAGGAGAACTGATTAACCAGCATTTGAAACCTTTGGAAGTAGTATATACAAGGAAAACTGACCATGATGTAGACCTTATTCGCCGTTCTCAATTAGCAAATAGGGAAAAGGCAGATATGTTTATTTCCATTCACTGCAATGCTTCCAAGAATAAGGATGCATCTGGAACAGAAACCTTTGTGATGGGGCTTGCAAAAACCCAAGCTAATATTGAGGCTGCTAAGAAAGAGAATGCCGATATATTATTGGAGGCAAACTATGCTGAGAAGTACGATGGTTTCGACCCAAACTCACCTGAATCAAATATATTCTTTGCATTCTATCAAAACGCATATCTAGAACAAAGTCTAGTTTTAGCCTCAAAGCTTCAAGAGCAGTTCATATCAAATACTAAAATGCTAAATAGGGGAGTGAAACAAGCTCCATATCTTGTACTATACAAAACATCTGTGCCTGCAATCCTAACCGAAGTTGGGTTTATATCTAATCCTAAAGAAGAACTATATCTCAATAGCCAATTGGGACAATATGAAATTGCAGCATCTATCTTCCTTGCCATACAACAATATAAAAACCATTTGGAAGGAGTCATTAGACCTCTTCCTAGCATAGCAAGTTTAATACCTCATGAGGCAATAAAAGCAGACAAGCTAGCCAGAGAAAGAGAGGCATTAGCTAAGGAAAAAGAAGAGGCAGCAAAGCTACTGGCTCAAAAGCTTAAGGATAGCCTAAAACAAGAATCTAACGCCGCAGATACTATAATGAATGAATGTGGGTTAGTATATAGGGTTCAGTTCTATACCGACAAAGCAAAAAAATCGCCAGAATCTAATATATTTAAGGGCTTGGATTCAATTTGGATGTATAACGATAATGATTTATGGAAATACACCTCAGGTTCATTTAAAGACTTTAAGTCAGCAATGGATTATAGAGAGAAGATTAAGAAAAAAGGATATAAGGACGCTTTTGTTGTTATATTCAATAACGATGAAAGAATAAGCCTAGCCAAAGCAAAAGAAATAGAAAATAACAATAAAAAATAAAAGCTGTGAAAATAAAAACAGAATATAAAGTAGGACTAATAGGTCTAATAACAATTTTAGTCCTTTATTTTGGAATAATGTTTCTAAAAGGTAAAGATATTTTTAATGTTGAAACAAGTTACTATACGGTTTTTGATGATGTGTCAGGACTTTATAAGTCCAACTATATCTACCTTAACGGTATGAAAGTGGGTTATATCAAAGACATTACCATGTTAGACCAAAATGCGAAGAAATTCCTTGTTTGGATAGCAGTTACAAGTGATGTTAAGATACCAGTGGATTCAAAGATTGCTATATTTGCTTCCGATATACTTGGATCCAAGGCGCTCAAAATCAATATGGGTATGTCTAAGAACAATTTCAACAAGAGAGACACCATCCCTTCTGGCATTGAAAATGGTATGTTAGACCAGTTGGCTAATAACCTAGCTCCAATTGCGGTTAAGCTAAATAATGTTATGACAACTTTCGATTCCATTTTGATAGGAGTAAACAATGTTATGGATCGTAAGACACAAGAAAACATAATGCTAACCATGGAAAGCATAAAGAATACTGCACAGAGTGTTGAAAATATAAGCCTAAACCTTGATAAGATTATTGAAAGTGAGCAAGCTAAGATTAAAACCATACTAGCAAACGCAGAAAGCATAACTAGTAATTTGAAAGAAAACAATGTAGCTTTGACCAACGCTATAAATAATTTCAGCAATATTAGCGATACAATTGCTAAGGCTAATTTGGGAACAACCATTACCGAAACAAACCTAAGCTTAAAAACCTTATCAAATGTTCTTAAAGCAATTGAAAATGGAGAAGGTAATGCAGGGCTCTTAATAAAAGATGATAAGCTTTATAAGAACTTAGAGTCTTCAACCAAAAGCCTTGACCTACTTATTGAAGATATAAAAGCAAATCCAAGGAAATACATTAAGCTATCGATATTCTAAAAAAGAAATAGTCTTTAAGGGTTATCTATTTTATCTTTAATGATTGACCAATTTTAATAACAGGATTCCTTCCTTTTAGGTTATTAAGTCTGATAACATCATTCATAGTAACATTATATCTCTTTGCAATTGAAGATATATTATCTCCTTTTCTAACGGTATGAAAAACTGATTTAGGCTTAGGACTAGTTTTTTTCTTTGTGTCTTGCTTAGAATCAATCTTCTTTGCAATTGGAGAGCTTCCCTTGGCATCTATTTTGTTTGTAGCATCATTACTAACACTTGTTTCTTCGGCAAATGGACCCTTGTTTTCCTCCTCTTTCTTATCTACTTCTACTTTCTTTTTCTGATAAATAGCAAGAGTTTCTCCCGCAAGAGGGTATTTCCTATTTCCATTCCACTTCCTAAGATCACTAACCGAAACTGCATACCTATTAGCTATTGATGTCCAGCTTTCACCTCTTCTAACCTTATGAGAAAGCTTAACTTCCTTGCTTACGTATTCTTTTGTGTCATCTTCAACATCAAAGTACTGAGCAATATTATAAACAGCAATAGAGTCTTCTAAGCTAATGAAATCCTTAATATACTTGATAGGTAATTTTATAAAATACTCGTCTTGAGTACCCATAATCATATCTCTCTTAAATTGAGGGTTGAGGTCTTTAATCTCTTCTGCCGAAATGTTTAATACTCCTGCAATTTGGTCGAAATGCAAGTCCTTGCTAACTAAAACCGTATCTGTAACAACAGGTTTGGAAAGAGGAGCAGGAATAATATTATGCTCCTTATAATAATTCATCACATAAGCTGCTGCAACATAAGCCGGAACATAACCCCTTGTTTCTCTTGGAAGGTAGTCATATATTCCCCAAAAATCTCTCTTACCAGAACGTCTTATTGCCTTATTAACATTACCAGGACCACAGTTATAAGCAGCTAAGGCAAGCTCCCAGTCATTATATATCTTGTTTAAGTCTCTCAAATACTTAGCCGCAGCAACAGAGGCTTTAATTGGGTCACGCCTATCATCCACATTCGAATTAACTCTTAGGTCATACATCCTTCCTGTGGAATACATAAACTGCCATAGACCTGTTGCACCTGCACTTGATACCGCATTTGGGTTAAGAGCAGACTCAATAACCACTAAGTATTTTAGTTCGTGAGGTACATTATATTGGTCTAATATTGATTCAAAAATAGGGAAGTAATACTTGCTTAAACCAAGCATAACACTAACTTTATCTGGAATTCTATCAATATAATATTCAATTATACTTCTAACTTGAGGGTTATAGGTAAGTTTAATGGAGCTAGGAAGTTGCCTTAGGCGTCGTGCAAATATTGTATCACTAGTATTTTTTGCAGAATTAGGAGAACAAAGATTATCTGACTCTTTATTATAAGTATTCCTTATGACTTTGGAGTTTTGTCTTAAATATAATGTTGAAAGGAGTGAGTCGTAATTTCGTTCAAAATTTCTTATAACATCAATTGAACCATCTTTTTGTGAAAAGGAAACAAGTGGCAATGAAACTAGAAAGGTGAAAAGGGTTAGTAATTTAATCTTGTGCATTATTGTCAATAGTTTATAGAATGAGGATGTAAAATTACAAAAAAAAACCAAGATATGAACGAAAGAGCCTATTACTTTAGTATTTTTTGTACTTTTGTAAGTTAGAATAAAGAATTATTTAACAAAATAAAAAAGACATGAATATAGTAATACCAATGGCAGGAATGGGAAAAAGGATGCGTCCACACACCCTGTCGATACCAAAACCTCTTATCCCAATTGCAGGAAAACCAATAGTAGAACGTTTATGTGAAGACATTGTTGAGGTATGTAATGAAAAGGTAGATAAGATAGGATTTATTATAGGTGACTTTGGCAAAGAAGTAGAGGATATGCTTAAAGAAATTGCCTCACGCCTTGGTGCAGTGGGCGAGATATTCTATCAAGAAGAGCCACTTGGAACAGCTCATGCAATACTTTGCGCTAAAGAAATCCTAAAAGGAAAAGTAACCGTTGCCTTTGCCGACACTCTTTTCGATGCAGGCTTTAAACTAAACACAGAAAGAGATGGCATAATCTGGACACATAAGGTAGAAGACCCATCAGCATTTGGAGTAGTTAAGAAAAACGAAGACCAGACTATTCAAGGATTTGTTGAAAAGCCAAAAGAATTTGTTTCAAATGAAGCAATAATTGGTATATATTATTTCCGAGATGGAGATAACCTAAGAAACGAACTCCAATACCTAATAGATAATAATATAAGTAAATCAGGGGAATACCAATTAACCGATGCCCTTGAAAATATGTTAAACAAAGGTCTTAAATTTATAACCAACGATGTAAAGGAATGGTTAGACTGTGGCAATAAGAACGCAACCGTTAATACCAACCAAAGAATACTTGAAATAAAGAAAAACAAAGAAAAGCTAATAGGTAAGACTATTCAAATGCAAGACTCCATAATTATTGAGCCATGCTATATTGGATCAGGCGTTAAACTAATAAATTCTAAGATAGGACCATTTGTTTCAATAGGTGAAAACACAATAATAAAGGATTCCATAATCTCCAATGCAATTATACAAACCAATACATCGTTATCAAATGTTAGAACAAGCAATTCTATGATAGGTAATCACGTAACTATTGAAGGAACAACTCAAGAGCTGAGTTTGGGAGATTATTCGGAAATAAAACTATGAAAAAAAACATAAGAACATTATTTTTATCATCATTTATAATATTATTAATGGCAGGCTGCGCTTCAAAACAAACTCAGCCTAAGAAAGCTAAAGAATACACATCCGCAGAACTAAAACTTGACGGACTCTTCTTAGATGCCTCTACCCAAAAGCAATTAGGTAACTTAGATAAGGCAGTAGAACTATACGACCAAGTTATAAGCATTAATCCTAATTATGCAGCTGCTTATTTCGATAAGGCAAGCGTGATGTATAATAAGAAAAACTCTCAAAAGGCAATTGAGCTAACCCAGAAAGCAATAGAGCTTCAGCCTAATAATATTTGGTATAGACTACAACTTGGAGAGATATACCTTAATATGAACGACTATGATAATGCAGCAAAGGTGCTTGAGGCTCTAATTATTATTAACCCAAACGAAATAGAATATTATCAGCAACTAGTTCAAATCTATTCCCTTCAAGGAAACGAAGACAAGATGCTCAAGACCTTCGATAGGATGGAAAAGAAATGGGGCATAAGTGAAGATGCTATAATGATTAAGTTCCGTTACTTCATGGATAAGAAAAACTACGACAAGGCAGAACAAGAGATAAACAAACTCCAAACCACTTCCCCCTCACAAAAAAGCTATCTTGCCATACTTGCCGAAATTAATATGAATAAGAAGAACTATACAAAAGCCCTTGAATACTATAAAAAAATAGAGGCAATAGACCCTTACGACCCTTATATACATGTATCCTTAGCCAACTACTATCTTATTCAAGAAAATAGACCAGAAACCTATTCCCACCTCGAAAAAGCCTTTGCCAATAAAGAGCTCGATTACCAAACCAAGATGCAAGTCCTAATAGCAATCTACGGCAAAACAGTCGATGTAGACGAAGAGGAATTTGAGCGTTTCTTCTCCCTATTAAAATCCCTTGCCCTCTTGTACCCAGAAGAGAAAATCGTTTGGGAGCTACTCTCCACCTGCTATATGAAAGAAAACCAGTTTGAAGAGACCGTTAAAGCAATAAGAAAAGCCATAGCAATAGGGGATAACTCAAAGCCAAAACAACCTAGTCCCTACGACCTATATCAAAACCTACTATATGCACAATCGACCCTTAACCAAGTCGACACCCTAATACTTGATGCCAAAAAAACAATAGAGCTATTCCCAGAACAACCCTTACCATATCTTTTCCTTGGAGTAAATTACCTATTGAAAGAAGAATACTCACAAGCACAGAAAGCCTTAGAAAACGGACTTAGTTTGGTTGTGGAAGACAAAATACTCCAAGAAGACTTCTATTCCAACCTAGGCGAGGTTTATTATAGATTAAATGAAAAAGAAAAAGCATATACATATTTCGATAAAGTCTTAAAAATAAATCCAAAGAACTATATCACCCTCAATAACTACGCCTACTACCTCTCACTTGAAGAAAAGGACTTAGACAAAGCAGATAAAATGGGTAAGGCAGTCTATGATAAATATCCAAACAACCCAACCTATGTAGATACCTACGCTTGGGTCTTATATGTAAAGAAAGACTATCAAAAGGCATATACTGTAATGCAAAGTATAATAGACCAAAAAGATAGCTGGTCAGAAACAATAAAAGAACACTATGAACTCATCCTTAAAGCACTTAATCCTTAGTCTATTAATAATACCTTTGTTTTTCTCATGCCAGTCAAATAAAATAGAGAAACACAGCTTAGACGGTATAATACAAGGAAGCTATTACCATATAGTCTATTACGCAACGCCAAAGCAGCACAGCGAAGCAAAGAAAGATATACTCCAACTCTTCAAACAAATAGATAAAAGCGTATCACTATGGGAAAAAGGAAGCATAATAAACCAAATAAACCAAAACCTCGACCCAGTCTTAGACACCATCTTTATTGAATGCTTCACAAAGAGCCAAGAAATATCAGCCCTAAGCTCAGGAAGTTTAGACTGCACAATAGGAGCCTTGGTTGAAAAACACGGATTTGCAGCCAAGAAAAGAGAAAAGCTAAGCCAAAAAGAAATAGACTCACTCCTACAATACGTCGGCTACCAAACAGTAAGCATAGAAAACAAAAGATTGAAAAAGAAATACCCACAAACTAAAATAGACCTTAACGCCATAGCACAAGGCTATACAACCGACAAGATAAGCGAGCTATTACTCTCCAAAGACATAAAGAACTTCATAGTAGATATAACAGGAGAGGTAAGAGCAAATGGGAAGAAAGAAAACAATAAGAGCTGGCTATGTGCAATTGAGCAGCCCTCCGACTCAGCCAACCAAGAAAGACAGTACAATACCTATGTAGAACTTAACAATACCTCAATAGTTACCTCAGGCAGTTATCGTAAATACTATATTGATGAAAACGGAGAAAAGAAATCACACACCATAGACCCAAAGACAGGCAAGAGCGTAGAACATACCCTTTTGTCAGTATCTGTAATAAGCCCAAGTGCAATATTAGCCGATGGACTAGCAACATCATTTATGGTAATGGGACTTGAGAAAGCAAAAGAATTCTTAAAACATCACCCCGAGCTAAAAGCACACTTCATCTATTGGGAAAACAACCAGTATAAAACCTATACCACTCCCAACCTAATAAAAGATCTCAAATCACTTAATTAAATTATAACCCTTAGGAGCAGAGAAAGGCATATCGAAGGTATCGTTAATTTTTTGGTTCTTAGCCTTAATACCAACCTTCATCGTCTTGCCCGCAAAAGCATTAATCCTCATATTGCTTGGAAAAGAATACCCCTCTATTGGTAAATATGAATCATAGTAAACATCCAAGCTATTAGAATACCCAATAACCTCAAAGTAATTCCTAATAATAATCTTCAAAGCCTTATTATAAAACAAGTTCTGCTTAAGTATTGGAGCAGTACCATCATTTAAATTAGCCCTCTTTTCAAACATTATCCTCACAATATCCTTATCAGTTTCCATACTATAACTAGAAGCAGAAATATCATAATCTGCAAAATCCTTACCCAGAAGCAAACCCTCCACCATATCATAACTCACCTTAAAGCCTAAAATACCATTAAAGAAATCATAACCCCCAACAAAATACTCCCTTTCCAACTTGTTAATAAACCAAACACTATCCTTAGTAAGCATTAGCCTTGCACCCTCAAAACCAAACTTCCCAGCACTAACCCAAATAGCCTTATCTTTTATTACTCTCATTGTACCACTAAAAGTCATTCCCCCATACTCAATATCCAACTTCGCAGAATAAGACTTAAACACAGGCGAACCCTTGTGAATATCACTAAGCACCCTTTCCTCTTGCTTCCTCTCAGTCTTCACCGTCTTACAAGAACCAAGCCCCACAGCCATAACAACAAGCAAAACTAAAAACCACAACCTAAAACTTGAAACAAAAACCTTCATAATTACAAAAATATAAAAATAGCCCTATCGATTATTATATTGCAAAGATAAAGAAAAAGATAATACATAATTCATAATAGATTAATAGCCAAAATAACCTTGTAGAAGAATTTAATTTAACTATAAATTTGCAATTAATTATGAATGTTTTATTATTGGTTTAAACGATAGTATGAGTACCCACCTAGAAACTAATCCCTTTACAAACCCAACAATAAACAATAAATAAAATAAATCTACAATAAGCCAATAAAATCATATATCTTTACGTTAGAAATAAATAAATAATAATAATAACTAATTAACCAATTAAAACCAATTACAATGAAACATTCAAAACTAATTCTATTAGCCTTATTAGGCGTATTTTTCTTTACCTCATGTAAGGATGAAGACCCAGTTAAACCTGCTGTAACAGCGCCATCATTTGCAAAAATCACCAAAATCAAAGCACTGACAAGCGTAAGCATAACAACAGCACAAACAACAATTGAAGGATGGGGCTACTCATCACAGGGAGCAATCCAATTCAACGATGACGTCAAACTATACACATTCGCATCTGACACAAAAACTGATGTTTATATGCTATATGTAACAAACAATGTAGTATTTGCATCTTCCTATGCCAACTTATTAGAAAGAACAATGGCATTAAAAGAATTTGAAAGCCTTTCCAAAGAATGTATAGCATATATGGCAGGAAAGACCTCACTATATTCAGGAATGACAACACTTAATTTAAATAATACCACATCATTTACAAGTCACGATTCATTCTCTACCCATTACGAAACAAACATATACGACGTAACATCATGTCATGAAAGCTGGAAAACAGTAAAAGAAGTAGTTAAAAGCAGTTTCTCAGCAAAAGATACTGAGGGAACTATAAAAAGGGCAGAACTAATGTACATTGATGTAGAAATTATGCCAGCAGGATTCATGTAGCCTCAAGACATATTATATTAAACACTTATCAAAGAGACGTAACTTCAACCATTACGTCTTTTTTTTGTTTATTGTTGCGGTTTGTCTCTTCCTATTATCCTTAATCTCAAAATAGTAAGTCTTAGAGATTTATCAACAGAGTTCGATTTACCCCTAAACTCCGATGATTACAGAACTTACAGCTTGGAGATAATAAAATCAGCATCTAAATCAATGCTATATGCCTTAAAATCATTTTCATCCAAGACAATATCTTCATTCTTATATTGATTTTCTACAATTGACAATGCCTCTTCTGAAGAATCAGCTTCAACTTCTACTACCCTTTGCAAAGTTTCTGTAATTTCTATTCTATAAGTTTTCATAATATCTTTTTATAGTTTCCTCTTGATGTAAATTCAATAAATCCCTTATCCCTTAAATTCTGTAATTGCTGTCTTATTTTGTCTTTAATAAAGTTGTTTTCTGGATGTTTAATCTTTAGTTCTTTTTCAAAGAGACGTAGTTTATCACGTGTGATAAAATAGAATATTGTAGAATGTTGAAAGGGATGTGTTATCCCTTTCGTTGTTATTATTAGGATGTTGCATCCGAAAGATGAATCAAAAATATAAACTTCTTACGTATTCTGTTTCAGGTTCTTTTGCGAGGAATAAATCAAATTGTTTCTTATTTACAAAGCCACTTATCTTGTTTTTGTATTTTTCAAATATTTGAGGATTCTCTATTTCAAGCTTTCTTTGTATGCTGATATTTAAAAAATCCTCTTCTCTATCAATACCAAGAAACTTACGATTAGCAATGTTTGCTGCAATTCCTGTTGTGCTACTGCCAGTAAAAGGATCTAATATCCAATCATTCTTACGTGTTGAAGCTAAAATTATTCGTGTTAATAATGCTAAAGGTTTTTGTGTTGGATGTTTTCCACAGCTTTTTTCCCAAATAGCAATTGCTGGCAATTTCCAAACATCTTTCATTTGCTTACCACCGTTTATCTCTTTCATCAATTCGTAGTTATAATAATGGCTAACCTTATGCTCTTTTCTTGCCCAAATTATAAATTCAGATGAATGAGTAAAGTATTTACAGCTTATATTTGGAGGGGGATTACTTTTTTCCCAAGTAACGCAATTAAGTATTTTATAGTCCAATTCAGTGAGCATTTGAGCTATTGAAAAGATGTTATGAAAGGTACCACTTATCCAAATAGTACCATTATCGCAAAGTTTTTCTCGACAAGCTTTCAGCCAATTGTAATTAAACTCATTATCTTTTTCAAACCCTTGCGACTTATCCCAATCACCTTTATCAACCTTTACCTGCTTACCACTTTGAACAGACATTCCACCATTAGACAAGAAATAAGGAGGGTCAGCAAATATCATATCAAACTTAAAATCAAATTGACCTAAAAGCTCAACACAATCACCTTGTAAAAGAGTGAGCCGTACTTATACGGCTAAATATTAATATCATTCAACAGATAATCAATAACCCAATATGTACTATGATATTCATTAATAAATTCATCAATTTGCCATGTTATTTTCTCTCCATCTATTCCCTCATCAATAATTTCATTATTTTCCAAAATAATAAAATGTGTGGCATTCAAATTATTAGATTGAATATTTGCTTCGATTAACTTACAAGGATTTTCTCTTAACAATTGAACTAACTGCTTTGTTTTAAGTAAGTCGATAAGCAAATCAATACTATATGAAACAAAGTCATTTGCATCTAACACAATATCTTCACTCTTATATTGTTTTCTCACCAAAGATAATGCTTCCTCCGTAGATTCAGCTTCAATATCTATTACTCTTTTCAAAGTCTCAGTAACTTCTATTCTATAAGTTTTCATAATATTTTTTTATAGTTTCCTCTTGATGTAAATTCAATAAATCCTTTATCCCTTAGGTTTTGTAATTGCTGTCTTATTTTGTCTTTAATAAAGTTGTTTTCTGGATGTTTAATCTTTAGTTCTTTTTCAAAAGCATATATTTGGTCGAGTGTAAAATCATCATAAGGTATCTTATTGATGCAAATTAAAATATCCATTATCCAACCCCTACTTTCCAAATTATTAGTTTGAAGAGTCTTTGTCCTTTCGTAACTAGCAATTACTTTCTCTTGTTCAATTTGAACATTGTTTTTGACAATATAAATCTTTCCACTCTCTGGAATCTCTCCAATGTTTATATTGCATCCAACCCATCCTGCTCTTCTTGCTGTATCAGATAATGGTTTCCTTTTTTCAATAATAGATGGAGTAAAGAAATGGTTTGGAATCAGAAGAAAGTTATTTACTAAATCATCATTGTATGTAAGAAAGAAAAAGTTTGGATTTTGCATTGAAGTTATTCGAGCAATCATTGTTTCATAAGCTCCATCAACAATCTTAGTTCCTAATTTGCCAAAACTACTTTGTTTACTCTTTAGCTCATACTCCGACTTACAAGAATCACAATAAAAATCTGCAACAGGACGATTAGACTCATACTCATAAAGCATCTCTTGACCACAAATTGGACAATACAGATTTCTCTTAACCCAATCCTCAGTAAGTACACGAATCTTTTGAGAATTACTCGTATAACTATCTGCTAGTTCTGTATTAAATCTGAGGTTCATCTTGTTTTTTTAATAACCTGAACTCCACCACCTACCCACTTAACAAAAGGTTTTGGATTATATGTTATCATTGAGTATATATTTTTACAAAGATACATTTAATTTCTATTACGGTGCAGGAATATTGCTCAAAGTTTTAAAGAGATTCAATACTTTCTTAATTCAATTCTCAAAAGTACAAAATAATTTTAAGATAAGTTCATTAAAGACATAAGAATAAGTATCGGATTAGTAAATCCTAATAGTAACAACGTGCGGGATGACATATCCCCCACAACACAAACCACCTCCAACCCTTGTAGAGACGCGATTTGTCGCGTGTATTAAAAAGAATTATATAAAATAGTTAATGAATTGTTTTGTTAGAATGGTTATTATTAATAGATTTGCAGAGTTCAAACAAAGGGTTTTAAATTAAACTTCTTATTTGCCATTAATATTTTGACTATTAAACGAACTAATTTATAAATTAAAAATAAGTAATATGGATTTCAAAGATTTAATCACTCAACACACTGAGAAAATATCAAAGTTAAAAGGAAGCATTGAAACAGAAGAAGCAACTAAGAATGCTTTTATCATGCCCTTTATTCAAATTTTAGGATATGATGTTTTTAATCCATTGGAGCTTATCCCAGAGATGGTTTGTGATATAGGAATGAAGAAAGGTGAAAAAATTGATTATACGATAGTAAAAAATGGTGAACCAATTATATTGATAGAATGTAAACATTGGAATCAAGATTTATCTTTATACGACAACCAATTACTTAGATATTTCCATGTATCTAAAGCTAAATTTGGAATACTTACAAATGGTATCAAATATAGGTTTTATACTGATTTAGAGGTTCCTAATAAGATGGATGAAAAGCCATTTCTTGAATTTGATTTTGAAAATATTAGAGAGTCTCAAATAGAAGAATTAAAGAAGTTCCATAAATCTTATTTCGACCTTGAAACAATACTCAGTACTGCAAGTGAATTAAAATATGCAAGTGAATTAAAACAGGTTTTAGTAAAAGAGTTTTTGAGTCCAAGCCCTGAATTTGTGAAAGTTTTTGCAAAAAAGGTTTACGAAGGAATGATTACTCCAAAAATATCAGATCAGTTTAAAGAAATACTAAAACATTCTATTTCAAGTCACATAAACGATATTATTTCAGAACGTCTAAAAACAGCTTTGAAAACAAGCTCGAACGAAGACTTAAAGAATATTGATAATAAAGACGAAATTGTCGAGAAATCAAATGAATCAAAGATAATAACGACAGATGAAGAAATGGAAGGATATTTTATTGTTAAATCAATAGTTCGTTCTGTTATTGCCGTAGAGCGTGTTACACATAGAGATGCACAGAGTTATTTTTCAATTTTTATTGATAATAATAATAGGAAGTTATTATGTAGACTTCATTTTATTAGTGAAACAAACTTGGGAATAAGCTTTTTAGATGAAAACAAAAAGGAGAATAAATATAAAATTGAGAAACTTGATGATATATATAATTATTCAGAAGACCTAATTAGAATAGCAGGACTATATACAAAATAAACCTAATTTTCATTTCAAGATTTAGACGATGTTAATAATACGATATCGTCTTTTTTGTTATAAAACAATACTTTGTATTTATGTATTTTGTACTTTAGCAGTATGAAATAATGAATTGTTAAAACTATGCTTTAAGCTGTTATATATTTTATCGCACAAATAAATAGATTATTAATTTTAAATTTTAGGAATATGATAGTACTTACAGATTTACAAAGATGCAAATTAGATCTTGCTGGATTAAAGCAAGATAATGTAGAAGAGTTTGTTGAAAAGAGTTATTATAAATGGCTTTATTACAATTCGGACAAAGTAACTATTGATGGTGAAGAAATTGAAAAGTCTAAACGATTCCACATGATGGTACCCATAAATGAAAAAGGAGACATGAGGACAGGAAAAGTGGAAATGAGTTGTAAGAATAAAGATGGTTTTGATTTAACTAAGGAACTTTTTAAAAATGAACAATTAAAAAAATGTGAACCAGTATATCAAGAAACTATTGGAAGTGTTAAGTATCGAGAACTTAATTTGAAACTAAAATTATTCATTGATTATTTAAAAAATCAATTTTTATTACCTCAAGAAACAACCAAAAGCATAGATTCAATACCTTTTGAAAAGCTAAAAAATTGTTATATGTTTCAATTTACCAAAGAAGAGGAAAAATATTTAGTCAGTATAAAGCTGAATAGAACAAATATAAGTGAGTTTAATTCTAATTTTATTAAAAACTATACCATAAAGAATCTCAAAGATTCATTTACAATTGAAGAGAAAACCAATATTATCAACAATGATATTAAGAATAAGTTATTGGATAGAGAAAAGGATATTGATTATCTAATTATTTTTAAAGCTATTGAAAGTGTATTAGAAGTTAGTCTTAATTTTTATAAGGATAGCTATATTGAAAATAGGGGTTTTATTGATATAATTGGAGATAAGATTTTATCTCTTTGCAGTAAATTAGATTCTACTTGTAAAGACTATAGTAATGAAGAGCAATTGAAATGTAGAACTAATAAGCTAAAAGAAATTCTAGCTGATTTAATTGATATATTATATCCTTATAGTTTTAATAATGATGAATATGACCCTAGTCAAAAAGAATTTCACAAAGAGTATTATCTAAATGTCTTTGATGAATTCATTATCCAATTACCTTATATAATAAGTAAAGAAGGTGTAGATAAGATTTACGATAAAGATTTTCTTAGAAATAGTTATGTAAACTCTCAAAATATTGTGAATGCATTAATGATGGGTAAGCAAGAAGCTCGTGAATATCCTCGTAAAGATTCATTTGACCCAGTTATTTCCCAAAGACTTCAAAAACAAAGAGAGGATAGTATTGATGCTTTAAATCCAGAAAACATTTTGTTTCAAGACTTAACTTCTTATACTACTCTTCACTATTTTAGACTTTATGATAAAGATAAGGTAAGTATAATATATAACGAGTTTATAAAACATAGAATTATAGAATCCACTACTAAAATAATTGATTTTGAGTATGTTTTTGGATTTAACATAGAACATAAAAATGATTTTAAGCCAATCAATTGGATTAAATCCCAAAATCTATTAGCATATTTTGTCAATAAATTCTTCTCAGAAAACGATAGTAATTATTTACAGATAGCTGAGTATTGTTTTAAAATTAAAGGAGAGCAAATTAATAAGAAGAAGATGTCGTCTTTTATTTCAGAAATGAAGAGTAATAAAGCATCTTCACCAAATTATTATAAAATTATAGACGAAGCATTAAAACTATAAGTTGTTTAATGTAATGATAATTAGAGGTTAAGATTTATTTCTTAGCCTCTTTTTTTTGTTCAATAACAATGGTAATATTATGGTAACATATGGTATGACTTAGGTATTACTTGGGTAACCTATTGATTGATAGCTCACAAACCATCATATCTTTGCCAAATCAAATTAACCCGAACTCTTGCTAGGTGCACATAGTAATAGTTCATAAAACTTAAAATTGATATGATAAAAGAACAATCATTAAAACAAAATTCAAAAATCAGCGACCTAAAAGAACGAGGTCTTGTATTAGACAAGATACTTGCATTGATAAGTCAAGCGAGTAAGTTAGTAAATGATTACGAAGAGTATTTAGACTCTTCAAGTGCAATAACTCCAAAGGGAAATAAAACAAGACAGCCTTATGAAGAGAATTAAAGCAAAGCGTAGTGACACCTCTAAGCCTAAACAAGTGGAAGAGGAAGTTTATTCTCCAATGAAAATTGAGGATATGAGCATTGAACTATTAAGACAGAATTTGGAGGATGCGAGAAAGGATATAAACATCCTTGAATTCGACCTTTCAATCTCAGATGATGTAATAAGAGGTCTTAGGGCTGAATGCAAAAGGCTTGAAGAGTATAACGAAAGCCTTAAGTCGATAATTAATAAATATATAAATAATAATAAAAACAAATAATCATGATTACATCAAATTTAGAAGAAATTGCAACAGTATTGGCTATGTCACTTAGAGATACAATGCTTGATAGAGATATGTTTAGTGAGTTGCATAGTGGACTTAGAGAAGAAGTTGAAGAGCTGAAGAAAGAAGTTGAAGAGCTGAAGAAAGAAAACGATAGGCTTAGAGATTTAGGTGAAGATAATATTAACATAGTAATAAATTAATAATATGAATAAAATAGAAAATGTAATTATGAAAGAAAATGAATTAATGCAGGAAACTGTAAGTGCAGAAACCAATCAAATCCCTGACCTCTTAGAGGTCGGGGAACTGACTGCTGATGAGTTTATATCGGAAATGGAAAAGGAGTTCTCTAAGGTGGAGAAAACGTTTGGAAAAGACAATCCTAAGTTTGATAGGTTCGCAATGGTTGAGGATTTTGAAGAAGAGGAGATTGCTAATGCTATGGACTTGATTAATGATGAGATATTAGATATCCCTAAGCTGGTTGATCCTATACTGCAAAAGGTTGGTCTTGCTGGATTTACGGGCTCAAGCGATGTTGGGAAATCAACTCTGGGAAGGCACTTGGCTATATCCGTCATTACTGGTAGGAAGTTCTTGGATTGGGATGTTCACCCTGTTCATAGAAAAGTTATTTTTGTAAGCACAGAGGACGACAAGACCTCTATTTCTGCACTACTTAAGAAACAAAACAAGGACTATCAGCTAACACCTGAGCAGTTTAGTAATCTTACTTTCATTTTCACAACTCACGACCTTGTTAATAGGTTAGATAAAATGCTTAGTGAAAACCCTGTTGATTTAATAGTTGTGGATGCTTTAACTGATGTATTAAATACTGACCTATATAAGGCAACAGATGTTAGACAGTTCTTACAAAAATATCAAGAGCTTGCTCTAAGACATAGCTGTTTGATATTGTTTTTGCATCATACTAGAAAAGCAAGTGAAAATGCTGAGCCGTCAAAAAATAACTCTTTAGGAAGTCAGTCAATTGAGGCTAAGGTTAGAATGCTTGTTGAGATAAGGTCAAATAAGATAGACCAACAAATTAAGCATTTCTGTGTTGTTAAAGCTAACTATTTAGGCTCTGAATACAAAAACCAAGCTTTCAATATTAAGATGACCGACAACCTTACTTATGTGTCTCTTGGTACTAAAACTCATTTTGATAAACTTAATGCGAATGAGGTATCAATGGAAGGTTTAGAAACAGAATATAACAATATTATATACTTGCAAGACCAAGGGTTGACGATAAGAGAAATTGGTATAAAATTAGGAGTATCTCATGTTACTGTTATGAACAAAATTAAGAGATTCGAAAAGCTTAAAGCAAGTTTATCAAAAGAAAAAGAATAATTTTAATAGCAAAGGTAAAGAGGTAACCCCCCAATGAGTTTACTCATGGGGTTACCCTTTAACTATTAAGTTTTGGTAATTGGTAAATATATAGGGCAATTTACCAAGATTACCACTTACCAAGAGTTAAAATATGTTAAATAGTAATAACCAATAAATACAAAAATAAAATGGCAGTAGAATTAGAAAAATACAAAGGACAGAGTTCAAGATACGTTTGTCCAAAATGTGGAAGATCAAGATGTTTCACAAAATATATTGATACAGAAACTAATCAGTATATTGATAATAGTGTGGGAATTTGCAATCATAGGAATTCTTGTGGTTATCATCTTCCTCCAAAGGCTTTCTTTGATATGAATCCAGAGAAGATAAGAGCTGAATATAAGGTAGATAATTTCTTTGATGCTCACAGAGTAAAGGAAATCATCCCTATAAAATCAATACCAAAAGAGCATATCTTGAAACTTTTAGGACAGGATTCCAAGTTCTTAACTTTCCTAAAATCTAAGTTTCCAAAAGATGTGGTGAGAAAAGCAATTTTTGATTATTTCATTGGTGGCTTTGGTGATGGAAAGGTAGTTTTTAATCAAATAGACAGCCTTGGGAGGATTCGTTCTGCTAAGCTAATGCTTTATGATGAAAAGACCGGGAAACGCTTTAGAAACGCCGAGAATGAGTATAATGAAAATGGCACAAGAAACAGCTTTTCTCCTCCTGTTGAGTGGCTACATACGTCTTTGAAAAAGGATGGTTTGCTAGATAAGGATTTCAAATTAACCCAGTGTTTGTTTGGGGAGCATCTAATAAATAAATATCCAGATAAGAAAATCATTGTAGTTGAATCTGAGAAGACTGCAATCGTTATGTCGTGTATAATGCCACAATATATTTTCATGGCAACTGGTGGCTTAGGAGGGCTTAATTCGCAGAGAATATACCCAATCAAGGATGCTGAAATAATGGTTTACCCCGACTATGGACAATATGAGTATTGGAAGCAAAAGGCTTATATGATAAATCTTGAACTTGGTTCAAATATTGTGGTTTCTCATGCCTATGAAGATTTGGCAAGGTTGCAGGATTTGGATATGGGTTCTGATATTGCAGATTACTTCTTGGAGAATATTGAGAATTTAGAATCAAAGAATAAGGATATAGAAACGCAGAAAGAAAACACCAAAACGAAGAAAGAATTTGCCCAAACGAAGAGTTAGAAGACTAGATTAAAGAAATAAAAATGCGTAAAAAAATGTATAATTAATAGTAATTTTACTCGTATTTTATTTTGTTATATCAAATAGTTTTCGTATCTTTGTAAGGTGATATAAAAGTTATAACAAGGTGTTATTTCCGTTAATTCACAATTATCAAAACATTAAAACCTCGCTATGTATAGGTTAATAGTATTTTACTATGATTAAGTTCGTAAGAGTTAAAAAACTCATCCAAACAGGAGCAAATCCAGGACAAAAGTACCTAGCTCGTATCTTTAGAGGAAATGACGTATCTATGGATCAGCTTTGTCAAGAGATTACTGAATCGACTACCGTTTCTTATCCTGACGTCTTGGCTTGTCTTAAGGCACTTGAGATTTCTATATCAAGGCACGTGTTAAATGGTTCTGCTGTTAAGCTTGGTTATTTGGGGTCTTTCATCCCAGCTATTAAGGCTACGGCAATGGACGACCTTGATATGGTAGATGCATCGACTATCAAAATGGCTCGTTGCAGGTTCTATGCCTCTCCAGAGTTTAAACGCTCACTTGCAAAGACTTCTTTCTCTGAAGCAAATTTGGAAATTAAAGGACTGCAGTAGAGGAGGGTCAAAGGTCGAAGGTCGAAGGTCTTTAAAGTCTTTAAGGTCGTTAAGGTCGTTAAGCTCCTTAATTTAACTTTTGACTTTAGACTTTTGACTTTTGACTTTCGACTTTCTTAATATTCTTCTCCGTTTAGAAATACTCTCTCGACTTTGTTGGTGCCGTAGTAGTATGGCATGTATTCTAGGTTGGGGATTTCTTTGGTGATGTAGAAATTGGCTTTTTTGCCTTTGGCTATGCTGCCGTGGGTGTGGCTTATGCCCATTGCGTAGGCGGAGTTGAGGGTGGTGGCGTTGAAGGCTTCTTGGGGGGTCATTCGGTAGTTTACGCAAGCGAAGGATACGATGGTTTGCATATTGCCACTTGGGGATGAGCCTGGGTTGAAGTCGGATGCCATGGCTACGGGCAGGCCTGCGTCCATCATTTTTCTTACTGGGGATAACCTCATATTGAGGAAGAAGGCTGCTCCTGGCAAGACGGTTGGCATGGTTTGGGAGTTTAGGAGGCATTCTATTTCTTCATCGCCTACAAATTCTAAGTGGTCGCATGATAGGGCGTTGTGCTTTACGGCTACTTGTATTCCGCCTGAGTAGTCGAGTTCGTTGGCATGTATTTTTGGTCTCATGCCGTATTTGGCTCCCTCTTTTAGGATGCGGTCGGTTTCTTCTACCGTAAAGAAGCCTTTGTCGCAGAACACGTCTATATAGTCGGCTAGGTTTTCTTTGGCTACTTGGGGTATCATTTCGTTTATTACTAGGTCTACAAATTCGGATTGTCTTCCTCTGTATTCCATTGGCACTGCATGGGCTCCTAAGAAGTTGGACTTAATGGTTAGGGGTGATGCTTGTTTTAGTCTTTTTATTACTCGTAGCATTTTTAGTTCGCTTTCGGTGTTTAAGCCGTAGCCTGACTTTATTTCAACGGCTCCTGTTCCCATCTTTATTATTTCGTCTAGGCGTAGCATCGCGTCTTCAAAGAGGTCGTCCTCGGAGGTTTCTTGTAGGCGTTTTGCGGAGTTAAGTATCCCTCCTCCTCTTTCTGCTATCTCTTCGTAGGATAAGCCTCTTATCTTGTCTATATATTCTATTTCTCTTGAGCCTGCATATACTAGGTGGGTATGGGAATCGCAAAAGGATGGGAAGACTAGTCTGTTGGAGGCGTCTACTATTTTGTCTGAGTTGAAGTTCTTGATGTCTTCCATTCTGCCAAAGTCGAGTATTTTGTCGTCTTCTATTAGGAGGTAGGCGTTTTTGATGGTTGCTATCTCTGCCATGTCTTTGCCGCATACTTTTTCTCTTGGCTTTTCTTCTACTTGTACTAGTTCTCTTATGTTTCTTATTAAGGTTCTCATATTTCTTGTGTTTTATTTCTGCAAAGATAGTCTTTATTGGTCAAACATTAAGTCCATATAGCTATCTTCAAATATTATTTTGGTTAATTCAGATATGGTTATTTCTTCTGCCTTGTCTTGGTTTTCTACTGCTTTTGCTTTACCTTGTTTTATTTCTATGGTCTTGTTGTTTGTGGGGATTTGATTGTCTATTATCTTATAGGTTTTCTCTACCTCTGGGCTGTGCTTTGCATAGAGTTTTAAGCATTTCTCAACATCCATTATCCTTATCATTGCATTTCTATTTGGAATTAGTTGGGATAGGTTATAACCCAATTCCTTATAGAGGTTTATTGTTTTTTCTTCATGCAATATTGATTTGTGAGAGTCTGTGTTCTGGTTATCGATAAAGCAATCGGCATATCCATATCTAAGATAGGTTTGACTTAGCTCTTCTGAGGCTGGTATTAGGCAAGAGATTATGTATTCTTGGTTTACTATGCTGTCAAAGACTTCTTGCATTGCAATTCTAAAATAACCCTTATTGCGAAATTCTGGGTTGGTTAGTACGGCTGTTACGTAAGCAATTGGTATTATATCACTAAAATACTTATATGAATATCTTACGATTAAGCTCATATAAATGAAGTCTTCACTTGGGTTTTCGGTGTTGATGATGAGGTTTTGAGGCTCGTAGTAGGTTGCAAAGTACTTATCTAAGAACTCCCTCTGGTCTCCAAAATGCTTTTCCCACTCCCTCTTTGCTATTTCTTCTTTCATAATAAGGTGGCTAAGGTTTTGTGGATTAGCTCTATGGGTTGGTATGATAGTTTTGCTTTTCTTAGTCCCTCTAAACCAAGGTCTTCTTCCCTATTTACATAGATGAACTGCTCGGGCAAACGACTTGAAAACTCTTTATTTATCATTGCATACGACCCATCGAAGCTGGTATTGGCTTTTTCTATATGGGTGCAGAAGGTTTCGTTATTTACTTTTGAGCCTAGGGTAAATGCTACCATATCTCCTTCAACTAACAAGGCTCCTGCCCTTATTCCTAAGGCATCGAAATGGTCTGCAAAATACTTTATCACTTTTAGCTCTTCTTTATAGTCTTCTATGTTTTCGGGGTGATACTTTTCGTTCTCAATTAGCCAACGTTCTGCAAACTTTATGCATAAATCAACATTTGAGGAGTCTATTTCTATATACTGGTAATCGTATGTTTTGGAAAACTTATTTACATGGTTTCTTTTGGCTTGTAGTTTCTTGCCGCTAAGTGTCGATAGGGATTCTTTGAGATAGATATAGTCGAAATACTCTCTTTTTTCAATTACAGAAAACCTATCACAAAAATGTGCCTTAAACTCATCGTTGCAATCTATCATCATTCTCATCTGATAACCTTGTTCTTTTGAATCTAAAATAAGCTTTTCTATTATCTCTACTCTATCCCCCTCACCTATTGGGCAGTGATAACATATATCTTTATTGAGTTCGAAGTGAACTCTGGTGACTAATGTGTTGTCAATTATTGCATATTCTGCGTTGAGGGCAAACGACCAAGCACATAGGTTGGCGAAGGCTGTCTCACAGTTCTTTATATTCTTATATTGGTAGTAAGAATCAAATAGTTCTCTATCTTCTGGGGTTACTTTTTTAAATTGTATCATAAATTTGTCAGTTTTATTAGTGCAAATATACTAATATTAAATATTTCTATTACCTTTGCCGTAGTTTTTAATAATAAACATAAAATAAAAAAAATCATGACAAAACTAAGACTCTCTATGTTTTTGCTTTTCATTATTCTTGCGACAAGTTTTATGCCTTTGTATGCAGATAACGATATTAAAGCAATAAATAACACAAATGAAGCAAAATTTTCTGAAGATATGAGCTTTATGGCTCCTAGAAAAAGACCTAAATCGAAGAAAAGAGGCGTTAGAAGAGGAAATAAAGGACAAGAACAAGAACAATTCCGCATTGGTATTGAACTAGGTGGAAATATGTCTTCTTTTTTAACCTCTAAAGAATATAAAGATGCTATATCTGCTTTGCCTGGGACAGCATATACAACTGCTTCTGGTATTGGTTTTCAAGCTGGAGTATATTTTGATTATAATATTAACGAGATGTTTTTCGTAGAAGCTGGATTATATGGAATACAAAGACCTTCTGAGGAAGCTGTTGTTATAGCAAATCCTTTAGGTGGGATGACTACGAAAACAGCTTATAGTCCACTTTATGTGCAAGTTCCTATTCTTTTTGGTGTGAATTTTTCAATTACAGATGATTTCTCAATAAATGCAAAGGTTGGCACTTATGTAGGATTTGGGGTTGCTGGAGAAACAAAAGCAGAAGCATCTATGATTGTGCCAGGAGTTAGTCCATTGATAACCGAAGGTAAAGAAGACTTCTTTGATGACACAACTGAGAAACTAGATTATGGTTTAAGAGCTGGTCTTGGTGTTGAATTTTCAAAAATTACTCTTGGATTCTTTATGGACTATGGTTTAGCTAATATATTTAAAGATGCTCCTGACAATTTTTCTATGAAAAACTTCTCACTAGGAGTAAATGTTGGTTATAGATTCTAAGGATAAGAAAACCTAATATCTTAAATTAATGGAAAGAGGCAAGTTATTTGTCTCTTTTTTTTTATATTTGCAGATTAGAATTGTTTATATGTCGAAGAAGAAAGCTAAATACGAATTTGACCAAAAGTCATTGTCTTTTAAGATTAAGCACACAACATTGAATGATAAGATAAAGACCGTGTCGTTTAGTGCTGGTTTTGGTTTGGTTATGGCGGTGGTCTTTATTGTTATTATTTATTTCTTTATTGATTCGCCTAAGGAAAAAATACTTAAACGACAGGTGCAGTCTTACGAAAGGCAGTATGATGTTTTGAATAAGGAGATTGATAATTTATCGGAGGTATTAAAGGTTATTGAAAGCAGAGATAAGGATGTATATAGGGTGATATTTGAAGCAGAGCCTTCTTTGTCTGGTAGTGAAAAACTTACTAATAAGAATAGTCTTCTACTTAGTTCACAAGGCAATACTAGTGAGCTTATTGTTAAGACATCGAAGAAGATTGATGAGATTGCAAAAAGGTTATATCTTCAGTCTAAGTCTTTTGATGAGATCTTCCCTATTGCTAAGAGTAAGAAAGAACGCATGACTTGTATGCCTGCCATCTTGCCTATTTCACAGAAGGCTTCTAATTTGGTATCTGGTTTTGGCTCACGTTTCCATCCTATTCTTCAAATAAGGAGGATGCATACAGGAATTGACTTTTCGGCTAAGACTGGAACACCTGTTTATGCTACGGCTGATGGTGTGGTAAGTGACCCTAATGGTTCTGGAACTGGATATGGTATTTGCATTTTGATTGACCATGGCTTTGGGTTTGAAACTCTTTATGCTCATCTTTCCAAAATTAAGGTTAGAAAAGGGCAAAAGGTTAAGAGAGGTGATGTGATTGGTTTTGTGGGTAGCACTGGCTTAACTCAAGCTCCTCACCTACACTATGAAATTCATAAGAATGGACAGCCAATTAATCCAGTGTATTATTTCTTCAACGATTTAAGTATTGAGGAATATGAAAAGGTGATTGAGAAGTCACAAGAAGATAATCAAAGTTTATCGTAAAATGGAAGTAAAAATAGAAGAAACATCAGGCTTTTGTTTTGGTGTAATTTCTGCAATTAATCTTGTGGAAAAGGAATTAGAGAGTACTGATAAGATATATTGTTTAGGTGATATTGTCCATAATAATATGGAGGTTGATAGGTTGGCAAGTCTTGGCTTAGAGGTGGTGGATTTGGAGAGGATGAAAGAGCTAAAAGATACTAAGATTGTTATTAGGGCTCACGGGGAACCTCCCTCAACTTACGAGCTTGCAAACAAGAATGGTATAGAAATAGTGGATGCTACTTGTCCTATTGTGCTTAGGCTTCAAGAAAATGTTAAGAAAGCATATGAGGAGATTCAAAAAACAGGTGGTAAGGTAATTATTTTTGGAAAGAAGGGTCATGCTGAGGTTGTGGGCTTAGTTGGTCAAACCAATGGTGAGGCTTGCGTAATTAGCAATCTTGAAGATTTAGATAATCTTGACTGTACAGTTCCTCTTCATATATTTTCTCAAACTACAATGAATGCTGGAGAGTATAAAAATATTTGCAAAGAAATTGAGTTAAGGCTTGAGAAAGTATGCCATGAGGGGAAGAATAAGCTTATTATTACGGATTCTATTTGCAGGAAGGTCTCCTCACGCACTAGCCAACTGATTGATTTTGCTGATACTGTGGATGTGGTTTTGTTTGTTTCTGGTAAGCATAGCTCTAATGGTATGTATTTGTATTCACTTTGTAAGAAACATAAGGAAAGGACTTATTTTATATCCTCTAAGGAAGAGATTAAAGATGAATGGTTCCTTAATTGTAATAGTGTTGGCATTTCTGGAGCTACTAGCACTCCTATGTGGTTAATGAAAGAAATTGCAGACTATGTATCTAAGTAAACTTAAGCTAAATAACTTTAAGAATATCGCTGAAACTGAACTTTCATTCTGCAAAAATGTTAATTGTTTTGTGGGTGAGAATGGTGTGGGAAAGACTAACCTCTTAGATTCTATTCACTACCTTTCTTTTTGCAAGAGCTATTTCAATGTTATTGATGGGAATAATATAATGCACGATGAGGATTTCTTCGCTATTCACGGGTTATATAGTTTCGATGATAATTCATCTGAGAAGTTTTCTTGCAGTTTGAAAAGGGGTCAAAGGAAGTTATTTAAGTGTGGTGATAAGGAATATAATAGGTTTTCGGAGCATATTGGAAAGATTACGCTTGTTATGATTACTCCTTCGGATCAGGAACTTATCATAGGGGCTAGTGAGCTTAGAAGGAGGTTTCTTGACTTGGTTATTTCCCAGGCTGATAGTCTTTATTTGGATAATTTGATTAGGTATAATAAGGCTCTTGAACAAAGGAATAGCTTGCTTAAACATTTCTCAAACAATGGGAGCTTTGATGAGGCTTCGCTTTTGATTTGGGATGAGCAGCTGATTGGATACGGCTCTAAGATACATAGAAAGAGGCAAGAATTTATTGGGGATTTTGCTAATTTATTTCAGTTCTATTATAATTTTATTTCATCGGAGAAAGAATGTGTTTCTTTGGATTATGAGTCTTTGGATTTGGAAAATAACTATGCTCAATTGCTTCTGGATTCAAGGCATAAAGATAGGGTACTTGGTTATACTTCCATTGGTATTCATAAGGATGATTTGGGTTTGAGGATGGATAAAAGGAACATTAAGAAATATGCCTCACAAGGTCAGCAGAAATCTTTCCTTTTGGCCTTAAAGCTAGCTCAGTTTGAATATATATTTAAAAGAACAAAGATTAAGCCTATATTGCTCTTGGATGATATCTTCGACAAATTGGATTTAAGCAGGATAAGCAAGCTTATGGAATTGGTTGGTAGCGATAGGTTTGGGCAGTCTTTTGTTACTGACACTCAAATTGGGAGGATTGAAGACATTTTCAAGAATACAGATATTGAACATAGGATTTATAAATTAACAGAGAAAGGAATAGTGGATGAAAAGTAGAAATTACGTTGATAAAATAACATATAACGTTAGGGAAACCAAGGAGAAAAACATTAAAGATGTCTTGAAGGATTTCTTTGCCTACTACCATATTGATGCTAATTTGAATGAGGATGAGATTATTGCTGCTTGGAGGGAGATTACTGGGGAATTGATTAATAAGCTTACCTCGAAAATATATGTTCAAAGCAATTGTTTGTATGTTCAGGTTAATTCTCCTGCCCTTAAGCACGAGCTTATGATGGTAAGGACTTCTGTATTGGAAAAAATTAAGGCTAAACTACCTACATGTGATTTAAGGAATATTTATATTAAATAGTCAGGCAAACAAAATAAATATAAACATGGGGTTTATAAGAGAGTTTATAGATAAATACATTAAGGGTAATGAAATGTTTTCACGATTTGTGAATATATTCTCTGTTGATGTATTGGTTAGAGGAGCCAACCTACTACTAATCCCTGTCTTTCTCTACCTAATGACCAAGCATGAATTCGGTATTTATAATTATCTCTACTCCTTTGCCCTTACAGCTGCCGGAATACTCAATTTCGGCTTCTATGTTGCCCTAGCCAAACTCTATGCCGATACCATTGATAATAAGGATAAACAATCCTCAATGATATTTACAATAACCAGCTCCCTAATAGTCCTCTTGGGATTATCGCTTATAATAATTTATTTCACCAAAGCCGATATATATTTCTTCAACTATTCCATGAAGAATAACCTAGACCAGATCAATACATCAATATATCTAAGCTATAGAACCTTTATATTTATAGCCATAATATCCACCGTATTTACAAATTTCCTTACCTTCTTCTTCGTAAGCTCGGAGAATATACCCAACCTACAGAGATTTAATATCTCCCGCCTAATCCTCTCAAATGGTACGGCAATATTAATCCTATATTACTCATCCTCCGACACCGTTATGATGCGTTTGGCCATTACCTATGGCGCCGAACTCTTACTAACTATTGTATTTGGAAGGTTTATAGTTAGGAGGTTTATCCCAAAATTCAATATCTATTACTTAAAGAAGGCATTCAAACTAGGAACCCCCATTATGGTTGCAGCCATTGTAGGTATTATGGTTAATTTTGGAGATAAGTTCTTTGTAATGAAATATGCAGGCGTTAATGAATTTGCCGACTATAGCCTAGCAATGCTTCTTGCAACAATAATCGTTATTATCTTCCAATCATTCAATTTTGTTTGGCTACCCTTATTTTTCAAAGAAAAAGATCTAATAACCCTAAAAAGAAAGACAAGGCGATATACCATAATTATGTTCTTAGCCCTAATGGGAATTGGGATATTAATTTTTATAGGAGTATGGATAGCATTAAAGATAAAAATAATACCCCCAACTTATTCAGAAGGAATACTAATCCTACTTCCAATATTATTACTTGCCCAAGTATTTGCAGCACTTATAGGACTATATATTAACTATATGACCTATTTCGAAAAAACTTATATACTAGTATTTGTTGGAATAATAATAAGTTTTATTGGGTATTTCCTATTCGACTACCTAAGCAAAACCTATTTGAGTGTTGGAGCAGCAATTGCCCTCCTAATACTCAATATACTTACATTTATATTCTATTATACAAGAACAGAGTACTATATCAATAATAGGCTAAGAGATAAAAATTCTTAGTTTTTTCAACCCAAACACTAAGGTTATTATATTTTTATTACCTTTGTAAATTGAAATAAACTATATAATGAAAAGAATACTTGTTACCGGAGGAGCTGGTTTTATTGGCTCTCATCTATGTGAAAGATTATTGAATGAAGGAAATGAAGTTATTTGTTTGGATAACTACTTTACTGGAAACAAAAGAAACATCATACATCTCTTAGAAAATCCTTATTTTGAGCTTATTCGCCACGATGTATGCTCTCCTTTTTTTGTAGAAGTTGATGAAATATATAATCTAGCCTGTCCTGCCTCTCCTATACACTACCAATATAATCCAATAAAAACGGTTAAGACCTCAGTTATGGGGGCATTAAATATGTTGGGACTAGCAAAGAGGATTAATGCAAAAATACTACAAGCATCCACATCAGAAGTTTATGGTGATCCTGAGGTTCATCCACAAATTGAATCATATTGGGGCAATGTAAATCCTATTGGAGAAAGGAGTTGCTACGATGAGGGCAAACGCTGTGCAGAAACCCTCTTTATAAACTACAACAAACAAAATGATGTTAAAGTAAAGATTATTAGAATATTCAACACCTATGGTCCTAATATGCACCCAAATGATGGCAGGGTTGTAAGTAATTTTATTGTACAAGCCCTAAAGGGAGAAGATATAACAGTTGCAGGAGACGGTACCCAAACAAGGAGCTTCCAATATGTTGATGATTTACTAGATGCAATGATTAGGATGATGGCAACAAGAGATGAATTCACAGGACCAGTAAACACAGGAAACCCTAATGAATTTACTATCTTAGAACTTGCACAAAAAATAATAGAACTAACCAATTCAAAATCACAAATCAAATTTATACCACTACCCCAAGACGACCCAACACAAAGAAAACCAAATATAGACTTAGCCAAAAAAGAACTCGGATGGGAACCTAAGATTCAACTTAATGAGGGATTAGTAAAGACAATAGAATATTTTGATAATTTATTAAAAGAAATTCAAAAACACTGATTATCAAGCAAATTTTACATTACCCAAACTATAAAATGAAAAACAAAACCTATACAACATGTTAAATAAACATAAATAAATAAAGACATTAGTAATTCACAACTAAAAACACTATCTTTGTCAGATTAATCAATATAAATTAAATGGGAAAAATAATTATTAACTACATTCAAGGCGGGAAATATCCAATTTTATTATATGATGATATAGTTAATATAGCACAAAAATGTGGCTATAAATTATATTTACAACCTCTAGATATATATGGTAATTATTGTAATGGAAAAGATAATTTATTTTTAAAATTACGTTACAACTTCAGCAAAATACCCATATTTATTAAAACCTTAATACAAATACCTCGTAATTCTAAAATATTACTAATGTATCCTCATCCATTTGGAGTATTAATTCCATGGTTTTGTTATTTATTAAAAATAAAAAAATGTAACATTACATTTGTATGTGTAGATTTGGATTCTTTAAGATTACCAAATAAATCACATATAAAAGAAGCTAAAAATCTTAATGCTGCAGACAAGTTAATACTCCATACACCCAATATGATAAAAGCTTGTAGAAATATTAATGTAACAACTCCTGCGGAACTATTTCATTTAACAGACTATATGTCAAATGATCCTGCTCCTGAAACAAATGGAGATGAAGACATCAGAGTTGCATTCGTAGGTAATTTTGAAAAAGCACCATTTATTTATAAATTAGAAAGACTAAATTTTAAAAAAGTAAAATTTTTATTGTATGGCTCATATACAAAAGGTTCTGGTCGTGCTTTAATAACAAATGAACAAATTGAATATAAAGGGAGATTTGCGCCACACGAAGTTAGCGCAGTTCATGGTGACTGGGGACTTGTTTGGGATGGAGATAGCCTAGAAGACAAAAATGAAAACAATAGTTTTAGAGACTATTTAAAAATAAATATTCCATCTAAAGCAATGCTGTACATAATAGCTAATATGCCTATTATTGTTTGGAAAGAAGCAGGAATAGCCTCTTTTGTTGAAGCTAACAAAATAGGTTTTACTATTACTTCTTTATATGAAGTAGAAGACAAAATTTTCTCTCTTTCACAAATTGAAAAAGAAACAATGAAAAAAAATGTAAGAATCTTTGCAAATAAAATTAGAAAAGGAGAGATGTTAACAGAGGCACTAAAAAAAATTGATTAATATGAATAGAATTATATATATATATAGATTATTAACCCCTGAATGTATAAGAGATTTAATATATAATAGAAGAGAAGAAAAAAGAAAAAAAAAAATAGATGTACATAATATACAAAACGAAATTTATAATTATTTAAAATCAATTAATAGTTCTGACCCTGAAATATTAGAAATTGAAAAATTCTTATTAAATTATCCTTTAAATACTTTTCCTTTAATTATTAAATCAAATAAAAAAATTGAAGTCAAAAATGGAAAAGGCATGTATTACGTTGATTTCAAAAATAAAAAGCTATTCTTTCCAAAAGGCACTTCTAAAAAGACAATAATAAGATATTGCAATGGAATCTTTGAAGAACAAGACCCAAGCTCACCTCATTCATATCTTAGCGAAGAGTTTAATATAAATGAAAATTCCATTATTGCAGATATTGGAGCTGCGGAAGGTAATTTTTCATTATCAATTATAGATAAGGTAAAAAAAGTTTATATATTTGAAGCTGACAACGTTTGGACTAAAGCTTTAAAGAAAACATTTGAACCTTGGCAAGATAAGGTTGAATTTGTTTTTGCCAAGGTGTCAAATAAAAATGAAAAAGGATATATTTCATTAGATGAGTTCTTTAAAGACAAGCCCTTTCCATATTTTCTCAAATTAGATGTTGAAGGAAGCGAAAATTGTGTATTGAAAGGTGCTGAAAATATAATTAATCAGGATAATATACAAGTTGCTATTTGCACATATCACAAATACGAAGATGAGAAAAACTTTAAAACATTCTTTGAAAATAAAGGCTATAAAACTCAGTTTTCAAATTCTTATATGATAATGTATGAAAATGGGGAAGACTTCAAAAAACCTTATATCAGAAGAGGAGTTTTAAGGGCAGAGAAATCAAAAATAAATTAATAATTTTATGTACCAACTAAAGACTCCTATACTTGTTATAATATTTAATCGTCCTCATTTAGTTCAAGAATTATTTAATGAGATAAAAAAGCAAAAACCAAAAGAACTATTTGTATTTTGTGATGGAGCAAGAAAAGACAAAATTGGAGAAAAAGAATTACTGAATAAATCAAAATCAATTTTTAATACTCAAGTTGATTGGGAATGTAAATTAACTACTAATTATTTGGAAGAAAATAAAGGAGCTGGGAGAGCTATATCTTCTGCTATAAAGTGGTTTTTTGAGAATGTTGAGCAAGGTATTATTTTTGAAGAAGATTGTTTTCCTCATCAAGATTTCTTTCCTTATTGTGAAGAGCTTTTAGAAAAATACAAAGACGATGAAAAGGTAATGTTTATTGGAGGAAATAACTTTCAAAAAACAAAAGTTACACAATATTCATATTATTTTTCTTCATATCCTCATATTTGGGGTTGGGCAACTTGGAGAAAAGCACTAGGTGATTATTCTTTTGATATTGATAATATTTCTAACGAAGAAATAAAACCTATATTGAGAAGATATTTTAATTCTTGGCACGAAAGAGAATTTTGGTACGATAAATTTCTATTGGTAAAAAAACATACGATAAATTCATGGGACTATCAACTTACATTTAATATTTGGAAGAAAAATGGAATAGCAATTATCCCTGCTGTTAATTTAGTAAAGAATGTTGGGTTTAGTAAAGATGCTTTACATTGCAAAAATTATAATGATAAAAATGCTAAACTAATATTAAATAATATATTACCTCTAATTCATCCTCAAAAAATTGAAATAAACAAAAAAGCTGATTTTTACTATTTCAAAAAATATAATTATAAATCTTCTTTAAGGTTACTTTATAGATATTTAAGAAGGAGCCTTTTCCCATTAAAAAAATATTAAAACCAAATGACTATTTCCTGACTTTGACAAAACTTTTTTCTAACTTTTGCAACACATTTTGACTGTCGCATAACCAAAATCAGGAAATCATAAATACTAATTTAAGACGCAAAACTTTGCTTTCTATCTTCTAATACTATTCATAAAAACAGCCCTAAAAAGAGACAAAATTAAAACGCCATAATAATTTACTGAAACGCCGTTTTAAAAAATTGAAACGAAGATTCAAGAAATTAAAACGGCGTTTAATAAAGACCCCGTCTTTTTAAATTTATATCCCACCTTTTTAAATTTATGTCCCACCTTTTTTAACAAAGGTCAACCCCTGATTTTAACAAGTCTTTTTACCAAATTTTGTATTAATAGCCATATAAGATTATTATAACTCTGCGGCAGATTTTATGGCCTTGCATAGTCAAAATTAGAAGAAAAATGATTATTTGCAACAAAAGTAATTATTACTATTTGGTGAATGAGATTATGATATAAGAAGATAAGTAATTATTGCGAAAAGGTATTAATTTGAGTGATAAGCTAAATAATTTAACTAGTTTTCTTGCTAAATAATTAAATACTCCCTTTTGTGGTTCTAACCATATCATAGGTTTTTTATAATATTCAATTGAATAGTCACTTATATCCAGACTTTCAGCAATAGAGGTAAGGTTATTATAATCCATCGATTTCAAATTATGTATCTTAAAGTTTTCTTTATCAAATAACTTTTGCACTAAACCATTTATTCCTAAGAAATTAGGCATAATAATCACTACTTTGCCTCCTTTTTTGGCGAAATTCAAATGCCTTTCAATTATATCTTTGGTATCATCGAAATGCTCTGCAAAACCGAGAGAGTAAACAAAATCATATTCTTTTTCTGGCTGATATTTAAGAAAGTCACCTTCTATATAATTAATTATGTTAGGAATGTCATTTTTCTCTTCCACCTTCCTTATTATCTTAGGGTCAATATAGAAATCAAGAAAACTAACATCTGAAAAACCTTTTTTATATGCGTAAACAGATAAAAAACCAGGGAAACCTCCAATTTCAATTGCCGATTTACCACTAATATCTTTTGGTAAATAATTATCAAGTATATTATTATCGGGTACTGATTCAAAAATATATTTTTCCCAATACTTCTTCCAATGTTCCTTATCTAATAGCAAGCTTTCTTCCATAACTAATATTTATTTATACAAAAGTAGATAAAAAAATATTAGTAATTATTAAATTACATAACGACTGAATAAATTTAAGCTTATTTACGAAAACAATCTAAAGTTTTCTAGCCTATTTTAGGTTAATATTACTATATTTGCAAGATTAAAAAATACATTTATCTTTTTACAAGATTAAGGATTGATGCTATTTATTATTACTAATAAATAAATTAAACTATGAAAAAGGATAATAACTCGTTGAATGAGGCCTTGAATGCTATTTCTAAAGGACGTGAGAGAACAAATATCATGAAGAAATATGAACAAAAGACTATTGCTTTTCTTGTTCAATATGTACCCTCATTTATTAGCTCTGATATGCTTACTGCAATAGGTCTTGTGGGTAATTTAATTTTAGGTCTAAGTTTTATTTTAGGAGCATTTCTTAGTCCTTACTTCCTTCTCTTAGGAATAATCGGTTCTTTTATTAATTGGTATGGTGATTCGCTTGATGGAAGATTGGCCTATTATAGGAATACTCCACGAAAATGGTATGGCTTTAGTTTGGATATTATTATTGACTGGATAGGTATTACTGTTGTTGGTGCTGGGTTTATGATATATCTTGGACCGAAGTTCAGCCTAATTGGCTATGCATTTATTGTTATGTATGCCTTAGAAATAATTATTGCACTACTAAGATATAAGACAAATGATAAATACTCTATCGACTCAGGTCTGCTTGGTCCAACAGAGGTTAGATTGGTAATATGTTTGGTATTAGTGCTTGAGGTATTATTTAGTGGCTCCTTCCTTTATTTTGCAATACTATCTTCATTTGTTCTTTTTATTTCTAATATTAAAGAAATATCGAGCTTACTTAAACTAGCTGATCTTAGAGACAAACAAGAGAATGAAAACAATAATAAAAATATTTAATAAAAAACTATTAGTCTTTACTAAGGCACAGCTCTCTGCCCTAATTGGAGGTGGGGTTGATTATCTTGCAATGATATTCTTCACCGAGGTTTTTGGAATACATTATACCATTAGTATTGGTATAGGGGGAGTGATTGGAGCTATAGTTAATTTCTCCATCAATAAGTATTGGACCTTTCGCTCTAGGGGTCAAAGCTACCAAAACAAGACTCCTAAGCAATTGCTTAAATTTGCAATAATGGTGATTAATAGTATAGTGCTAAAGGCTTCGGGCACTTATTTCCTAACATCAGTATTTATGGTTGATTATAAGATAACCCGTATAGTGGTGGATTTATTTGTCTCATTATTTATAAATTATAATCTCCAAAAGCATTGGGTATTTAAGAAAAGAGCCAAAACCAAGCTATAAACACCAAGCCCAATACTTGTATTTAATTATTCCAAACTATTAGTTTTGGAAAAAACTCGTATATTTGTACATTGATAATTTATAAGGAATGAATATTTTAATAATACATAATATATACTCATCCAAGGGTGGCGAGGAAGGAGTTGTTGAGTTGCAGGAAAAGCTTCTTAGGTCAAAGGGGCATAATGTTTTATTGTATACAAGAGAGTATTCAGAAATGAAGAAATGGTTATTGGGTCGCTTTGGAGGATTATTTACGTCTATACACAATCCTAAATCACATAGAGACTTAAAAAAAATAATCTCTTCTTTCAAACCAGATATTGCTATATTACATAACTTATTCCCTATTATCTCTCCCTCAATTATCCCTTTACTTAATAAAAACAAAATTCCCACTTGGCAGATTGTTCATAATTACCGATTACTTTGCCCAATAGGTATTTTCTACACTAAGGGCGAGATATGCCAGGAGTGTTTAGGCTTTGGTAGAGAATGGAATTGTTTAAAGAATAATTGTACAGGCTCCTATTTTGCAAGTTTGTCTTTAGCAATAAGAGGGTTATTTACAAGGAAACTGAAATACTATAATAAGGTGGATTATTTCTATACTTTGTCGTTATTTCAAAAGAAGAAACTAATTGATAATGGTTTCGCAGTTGATAAAATAAGAAACCTTCCTAATACTTTTATGCCTAAACAAAAGGTTGAAGAGGTTAATCTTGAAGAAAAAGAATATATTGGTTTTGTTGGAAGATTAACAAAGGAAAAAGGTTTGTTCGACTTCATTGAGATTGCAAGACAGATGCCAGAGTATTCATTTAGAGTTGCTGGTGAAAGGACTAAAGAATCTGAAAACCTAGACTTCCCATCTAATATAAAGTTCGAAGGCTTTCTTAATCAAAAGCAAATGGCTGAATTTTACAAGAAAACTAAGCTTATCTTATTCCTAAGTAGGTGGTATGAGGGTTTTCCACTGGTACTACTTGAGGCAATGTATAATTACACCCCTATTATTGTAAATAACCTATCGGTTATGGCAGAAGTTGTGGAAGATAGAAAGCAGGGCTTCGTTGTGGAGATTGGTGATACTGCGCTTATAAAGAAATATATAGAAGAAATATATAATAATAAAGACTTATATAAAGAACTTTCATTTAATGCTCGAAAGAGATTCGAGGATAATTACTCAGTTGAGAATTATTATAATAGACTAATGAAAACTAATAATGATTAATCCAAAAGTTTCAATAATTACAGTAACCTATAATGCCGAAGAAGTATTGGCAAAGACCTTAGATAGTATAAGGAAACAAAAATATAAAAACATAGAAAGCATTATTGTGGATGGCGGCTCCAGTGATGGCACCCTTAGTATTGTGAATAAGTATTCAGATATAGTATCTAAGTGGATTTCCGAACCCGATAAGGGTCTATATGATGCAATGAATAAGGGTATGGATATGGCAACAGGCGATTATGTGTGGTTTGTAAATGCTGGAGATACAATATTTAAGACAGATATACTTAATCATTTCTTTGACTCTGATTTTGTTTTAAGAGATATATACTATGGCGATACCTTGGTGGTGGATGAAAAGGGTAATCATTTGGGAGGAAGAAGACTAAAACCCAAGGATGATATTACATGGAAGAGTTTTCGTTGGGGTATGCTAGTCTGCCACCAATCCATTTTGGTTAAGAAGGAGATTGCACCAAGATACAATTTAAAATATAAGATAGCAGCCGACTATGAGTGGGTATTAGAATCGTTTAAGAGGGCAAGATATACCAGGAAGACCAATCATAAAGTCGCCTGCTTCCTTAGAGGAGGTCTATCGCAGAAAAATATACTTAGAGCTAATTATGAACGCTTTAAGATAATGAAAAAATACTATGGCTTCTTCCCAAGCCTATGGTATAACTTTCTAATGCTATTTCGCTTTGCCTACACAGTAACTAAACTTGGTAGAATATAATAAGAAGTCAAAATGTTTTCGTAATTTTGACAAAGATTTTTGAATAGAATTATATGGAAAATTATTTAGTATCAGCCCGCAAGTACCGTCCTGCAGATTTTAAAAGTATTGTAGGCCAATCACATATTACTACCACACTACAAAATGCTATTAAAACAGACCAATTAGCACAAGCTTTTCTTTTTTGTGGACCAAGAGGTGTTGGAAAAACAACTTGTGCAAGAATACTTGCAAAGACAATTAATTGCACTAATAGAACGTCGGAAACAGAGGCATGTAATAAATGTGAGAATTGTCTTTCATTTAATAATAATTCAGCTTTTAATATTCAAGAACTCGATGCAGCATCCAATAATTCGGTTGATGATATCCGTGATTTGGTTGACCAGGTTAGAGTTCCTCCTCAAGGAGGAAAATACAAGGTATATATTATAGATGAGGTACATATGCTATCCCCCTCTGCCTTCAATGCCTTTCTTAAAACCTTAGAGGAACCACCAGCTTACGCAAAGTTTATTCTAGCAACCACAGAGAAACATAAGATAATATCAACCATCCTCTCTCGTTGTCAGATATTCGATTTCCATAGGATAAATAACGAAGATATTTCAACGCACTTAGATTATATTGCGAAGAAAGAAAATGTTAAGGCAGAAATTGAGGCTTTAGATATAATTGCAGAAAAATCTGATGGTGGCTTACGTGATGCTCTTTCAATGTTTGACCAATTGGTTTCTTTTACTGGGGGAGACTTAACTTACTCGAATATTATTGAGAACTTAAATATTCTTGACTACGATTACTATTTCCGCTTTGTTGATTACCTACTTGAATGCGATATTTATAATACTTTACTACTTTTCAATGAGGTTTTAGAAAAAGGATTTGAGGGTTCACATTTCATAAATGGTCTTTCATCTCACCTTAGAAACTTATTGGTTGGAAAGGATGCTTCAACAATTAAATTAATGGAAGCAAGTAAGAGCATACAACAAAAATACTTAGAACAGTCCTCTCAATGTAGCGTAACATTCATCCTTAGAGCCTTAGACTTTGCAAACACTTGCGCAATGGATTACAGAAGCTCGACCAATAGAAGACTTTGTGTTGAACTGGCTCTACTTAAGATTGCAAATATAATGAAGAAGTTGCAGCCTAAAACAGAGTCTCCCAGGCAAAGCATAGATGAAAAAAAAAAGGAAACAATAGAAGAGATAGCTGAAAAAAAAGTTGAAGAGGCAAAAGAAATTAAAAAGGAAATAATAGAACTTAAGGAAAAGGTTGAAGAAAAGGTTGAAGAAACAATTAAGGAAGCTACCAAAGAAACTACTCAGAAGAAACCTAAACCAATAAGCATTCCTAAGTCTAGTTCATTCTCTATTAATGTTGGAGTTGAAGAAACTATTAAACTAGACCAGAGGGAGAAAGACAAACTAAACCCTCCTCTTGTTCCTTTAGATTGGGACTTATTTAAGACAAAGCTAAATGAGTATGCATATGCAATAAAGGACTCGATGCCCAATCTGTTTTTCATTCTAACAAGCTCTGATATACAAAACAATAACGACAACACTGTGACAATAACTTTTCTGAATTCAATGCAAGAAAAAGAATTTGAAACATCAAAACACGAAATCGTTAGAATTATTAGGAAGGCAACCTTATGTGAGGCTTTTATTTTTAGAACGAAAATCTTTCAAGACGAAACAAAAGAAAAACTCTATCGTCCACTAGAAAAATTTAAGTTCCTTGCAGAAAAGAACCCTGCATTAATGCAACTTAAAAAAGAATTTGACTTTGATATTGATTATTAGAACAAAATCACAAAACAAACCAATAGAATAATATGGGAGAGGCATTAATTTTTTTAGGAATATTGATATTTTCAGCACATCTATTTTCAATGATATTTTCAAGAAAGAAGATTCCAGATGTGTTATTATTAATGATTATAGGTATAATTGTTGGACCCCTATTAGGCTTAATATCGCCTTCTTTTATGGGCAGAGCTGGAGGCATATTCACAACAGTTGTCTTGGTTGTTATTCTTTTTGATGCAGGAACAGATATTAGTATAACAGACCTCAAAAATGCTTGGAAACCAACAATAACCCTTTCTATCTCATCTGTAATTGGCTCAATTATTTTAGTAACAGCAATAGTTTATGGCATAGGACAATTGGTCTATTATGCTACATCAGGAATGGTTTCTGACAACTTACTACCAATTGCCAAAGAAAACATATTGCCAATAGCCTCTGACTCCATATCATCTTTATTGTCTAATACCAACTTATTATCGGCTCAAGACTCTATAAGCACATTTGCCTCTAGTTCAAAAGAAGTTCTTCCTCCAATAAAGGGAGTCTCGTTTATTAACAGCTTAATTATTGGCATCATTCTCTCTGGAACATCCTCTGCTGTTGTTATTCCTCTAACTCAACAACTAAAATTAGGAAAAGATGCTAAGACTTCTCTAGTTCTTGAAAGTGCAATAACAGATATTATTTGTTTCGTTTTAGCTCTTGCTTTTATGCAATCAGCCATAGCTGGTGGAGGTGTTGATGTTGGTTCAATAACAGGAGGTGTTATTTCTTCTTTTGTTATGGCAACCATTATTGGATTCATTTCTGCACTTGTTTGGGCTAGCCTCCTACATAAGATTAGAACATTCAAGAACTCAATGTTCCTTACCCCTGCCTATTTATTTGTTGTTTATGGAATATCAGAATCACTTGGCTTTAGTGGAGCAATTACTGCCCTAGCAGTTGGTATTACAATTACTAATATGGATTTCTTTAACTTCAAATTCTTAGAGAAACACCAAAAAGGCAAAAACCTAAAACAAACAGAAAACGAAAAGGCATTTATTGGCGAGATAGTATTTGTTCTTAAAACATTCTTCTTCGTATATATTGGTGTATCAATACCTTTCAATAATATTATAGCATTAGCCACAGGACTTATAATTACAATAATACTATTAATAATGAGAATATATATAGCTAAATACTTCTCTCCAAAGTCCTCAAATGCATATGACAAAAGCATAATAGCATTAATGATACCAAAGGGACTTGCAGCAGCTGTTTTGGCTTCAATACCTGAACAAATGGGACTTCCACAAGGAGAATTAATTAAAAGTATTGTTTATGCAACAGTCCTATTCTCAATCCTAGTATGTTCAATATCCATTTTCGTTATCGGACGCTATCCTAAAGCAAATGTTTTAATGAGAGTATTCTTCAAATCACATAGCCATAGGAAAACCCATAAACCAGAGGTATTTATAGAAGAAATTACAGGCTCTGAGGAATAAGTAAAATGAAACGAAGAAAGAGTTTCTTGAAACAAAGAAAGAATTTACTGAAACAAAGAAAGGATTTACTGAAACTTCGTTTCAAGAAATTAAAACAAAGAGATAAATTATTAAAACGAAGAGTTAGGAATTAAACTCTTGATATTTTAAGATTAAAAGTCTATTTCTTTTTACGGAATATTGAAGTCATCTTTTGCCAAAATGATTTCTTTTCTTTCTTTGGCTCTTCAATTTTAGCTATAATGTATTCATTATCTCCTTTGGTTGGATTATCTATTGATTTCTTAGACTTCTTAGGTTCTTTTACTTTCTTTGACTTATTCTCTTTCTTAGACTTCTTCTCTTTTTTTGATTTTTTATCAGGCTTTTGAATATCTTTATATTCTTGCTCTAATACTTCGTTTTCTTGTTCCAATACTGGTTCTTCAGGTTTATCAATTGAAACATCTTCTGTCAAGTAAACCTTTTCTACTTCAAAGAAGTTTGGACGAGATTCTGGTTTAAGAATTTTCAAGCTTTTAAGTATCTTTTCTACCTCTTGCCTATCTTCTGGGGTATCGGCAGAATAGTATTCTATTATATATGTATAACCGTTGTCAACAATGCCATAAAAACCTCCTCTAAAATAATCTCTTAATGGGCTATTGGTATATTCTACAAATTTACCTTTGAGTTTATTTAGTTTTTTGGTTTTAACTTTCTCAATTATCATATATTCAAAGCCTGGCTTCAAACTTTTTTCTGAAGAAGCATTTATTATTTCAGACTCTTCATTTAGGGCTTGTTTTATACAACGAATGCTTACTTGGTTGTTGTTTTCTTCATTATATAGCTTTATTTTGAAATCTAGCATCTTCTTTTCAGTCTTGCTAATTAGCCAATTGTCGGGCATACTGAGACTTAGATTCTCAATTTCAACTTTTAAAATATTTTTTTGAGCGTAGGTTATATTCGTTGATATAGCAATTAATATAATTATTATTGTGCTTAAAACTCTTTTCATATTAGGACTTTGTTTTTTATTTTAAGTTATATCTGCAAATATACTATAAAAAATTTGTTTGCAAGAAAAAATTAGTATTTTTGCAGTCTTAATGTTCGGGAAATAGAACTTTAAGTATGTTTACTATAACCATTACAAATTCTATTCCTTGTGAATAGAAGGCATTCTAACAAAGTAATAATATGGACAACCAAGATCAAAACACTGTTAGTTCAGTTGAAGAAAATGTAGTTAACCCTACAGAACAAGAAGTAAGGGTAGTTGTTGAAGAAACGACAGACCAGACAACAGAAGAACCAATAGAGGCTACAGAAGTAGTTCCAGAGGTGGTTAAAGAAGAAGAAAAAGAAGAAAAGACTGTGGAAGTGACTACAGAAGTGTCTAACGAGGCAATTGCAGAGATTGCTACTGAAAAACTTAAGCACGAAGCTCCAGAACCAACTAAAGAGGAGGCTTCTCGTCATAGTTATTCTGAAGAAATTCTTGCAGTTGAAAATGATGATGAATCGGAAGAAGTGACTCATGAATCAGTTGAGGATCTTACTGTTCATTATTCAAAGATGACTCGTGAGCAGCTATTAGAAGAAATCAAACCACTTGTTGATTCTGAAAACATTCAACAAATGAAATTGCGTGCTAATTTGATTCGCAATGCATTCAAGGCATTAACTACTGAGGCTATAGACGTGGCTAAAGAGAAATTCCTTGCTGATGGTGGTCTTGAGGAAGACTTTAAAGTTGAAGAGGATCCAATTAATACTGAATTCAACAAATACTACTCACTTTATAGAGAAAAAAGACAAGCATATTTAGAACAAAAGGAAAAAACTATGCTTGAGAATGTTGCTAAGAAGAATGCTATTTTAGACGAATTACGTGAATTACTTAATTCCGAAGAGAGTTTAAAAGATATATATGATAAGTTTAATCTTATTCAAGAAAAATGGAAGCTTGTTGGTCAGGTTCCAAGAACAGAGGTTAATGGACTATGGCAAAACTACCATTTCTTAATTGAAAAGTTTTATGATAAGGTTAAGATTAATCGCGAACTAAGAGATTTGGATCTTAAGCGTAATCTTGATGCTAAAATTGAATTATGTGAAAGGGTTGAGGGTTTAATTTTAGAGACATCTATTAATAAATCATTTAAGGCTCTTCAAGAGATTCACCAACAATGGAAAGAAATTGGAAGTGTTCCAATGGATAAGAATGATGAGATTTGGGAAAGATTCAAAACCGCATCAGATAAAATAAACAAGCTTCGCCAAGACTATTATGAGAAAATGAAGACGGAGCTGGAAAGTAATCTTCTCGCTAAAGTTGCTCTTTGTGAGAAAGCAGAAGAAATTATTAAGAGAAATCATGAAACTCCAAAGCAATGGAACGATTCCACAAATGAGATGAATGATATGCTTAAGCTTTGGAAGACCATTGGTTCTGTTCCTCAAAAAGACAATGAAATTATATGGACTCGTTTCAAATCATGTTTAGATAATTTCTTTGCAAGCAAAAAAGAAGTATTTAACAAATTGAAAGAAGAACAAGACATTAACTATAATAAGAAAGTTGAGATATGTCTTAAGGCTGAAGCTATCTCTGAAAGAACAGATTGGCGAAATGCAACTCAAGAACTTCTTGGACTTCAAAAAGACTGGAAAGAAATTGGTTATGTCCCTAAGAAATTATCTGATAAATTATGGGTTCGTTTCCGTAGTGCTTGCGATAAGTTCTTTGAAAACAAATCTGCTTTCTATGTAGAGAATCGTGCTAAGGAAACAGAAAACCTTGCAAAGAAAGAAGAATTAATTAAACAAGTTATAGAATTCCAATTTGGAGACAATAAGGAAGAGAACCTTAATGCAATAAAAGACTTCCAACGTCAGTGGTCAGAAATACAATATGTGCCACTTACAGAAAAAGAACGTCTTCAAAAAGAATTTAGAAATGCTATTAATGCTCATTTTGCAAAGCTTGAAATTGATGCTCGTGAATTCCAACTTAATACCTACAAAGAAAGAGTCTTCAATACAGGTGGTGATGATAGAGGAGTTTCAAAAGAAAGAAGATTCTTACAAGACAAGATTCAAAAGCTTAAGGAAGATGTAAACTTATGGGAAAACAATCTTGGATTCTTAGCAAACTCAAAACAAGCAGATATTTTGAAAAATGAGTTTGAGAAAAAAATGGAGAATGCAAGAAAGGAAATTGCTTTAAATGAGGCTAAATTAAAGATGATTGACAGTTCAAATGAGGCTGAATCAAAATAATTTAGCTAAATATATTGTAGATTAAATAATTATTTATACCTTTGCTCTCTGAAATTTAATAGAAATAATAACTAAACCCGTTTAAATCAATGGATAAACGGTAAAAAAAGTAAATATGAAAAAAGATATTCATCCAACAAATTATCGTCTTTGTGTTTTCAAGGACATGTCTAACGACGAAATGTTTATAACAAGATCATGTGCTAACACAAAAGATCAAATTGAGATTGATGGTGTTCAATACCCTTTAGTCAAAATGGAAATCTCTAACACATCTCACCCTTTCTTCACTGGTAAGGTTAAGCTTGTGGATACTGCAGGTCGTGTTGATAAGTTTATGAACAAATATAAAAACCGCAAAGAAGTAAAATAACATACTAGTAATATGTATTTTAAAAGAGTTCTATCGCCATCGGTAGAACTCTTTTGTTTTAAATCGTATTTTATTTAACTATGTCATACCTTTATATGAAACAAAATGCATATATTTGCGTTGTAATACTTAATATAATCAAAACACATTTTCATCATGAGTTACATACTATTTGACGACGTTTCAAGGAAATCACTAAAGCCATTAACTTATATAAGACCTGTTTGTGATATCCGTATTGGGATACTTACAATTAGAGAGAAATGGGAAAAATACTTAGGAGAGAAAACCTCTACACTTACTGAGGAATATCTTTCTTCTAAATATCCTATTGAATTTGCAGATTCAATGACTTTAATCAATGGATCGGTATGTCCTACTCCAAAACTAGTTGAGGCAATTAAAAACCTATCTTTCAATCAAGTATTAATTTGCAATGACAATATTATTGCAATGACTAAAACAAGAGAAGACTTTCTTTCTGAAAGTGAGGACACTCTAAAGGTTGATTATGAGCAAGACTTCATAAAGGTCAATCATCTTTGGGATTTCTCAGTTCACAATGAAAGAGCAATTAATGATGACTTCGAACTAATTACTAAAGGTCGTGTTTCACAAAAGCTAAGCTCCACTAACACTCTTATTGGAGAAGAAAACATATTTGTTGAAGAAGGTGCTTATGTTGAATGTGCTCGTTTAAATGCTAGCAAAGGTCCAATTTATATTGGAAAAGATGCCGAAATTATGGAAGGATGTTCTGTAAGAGGTCCTTTTGCTATGTGTGAGAACTCTGTTTTGAAGCTTAATGCTAAAATATACGGACCTACTACCCTTGGACCTTATTCAAAAGTTGGTGGCGAATTAGACCATGTTGTCATATTTGGCTACTCAAATAAAGCTCATGATGGATTTATCGGAAATTCTGTCATAGGAGAATGGTGTAATATTGGGGCTGACACAAATGCGTCAAACCTTAAAAACACCTATGAAGAGGTGAGGATATGGGATATAGAGAAACATACGTTTGTTAACTCAGGACAAACTTTCTTTGGTACAATATTTGGAGACCATTCTAAGTGTGGGATTAATGTAATGTTTAATACAGGAACCGTAGTTGGAATAAGTTCTAACATTTACGGAGCAGGTTACCAACGCAACTTCATCCCTTCTTTTGCTTGGGGAGGAACAAATGTAGGATTAAAACTATATGAGCTTGACAAAGCACTTGAAGTTAGTGAAAAGATGATGGCAAGAAGAAATATGGTAATGACTGAAGATGATAAAAAAATACTACACCACATATTTAATCAAACTTTAAAAAACAAGAAGCTTAGATAAATGATGTACGACGAAACAATGATTGAATTCTCTAAATTGATTGCAGGGGAGCCTGAATTCATTCCATTATTAACTGACGATGACACACAAGATTTTGGAATCAAAGAACTACCTTCAGAACTACTCATATTACCATTAAGAGGAAATGTGTTTTTCCCTAGTGTTGTGATGCCTATTACGGCAGGAAGGGATAAATCAATACAACTAATTAAAGAAGCATATAAGAAAAAGTTAATAGTTGGTGTTGTTGCTCAAAAGAATGATGTGGACGATCCAAATTATGATGATTTACATAAAATAGGAACTGTTGCTCGAATAGTTAGGACATTAAATATGCCTGATGGAACAACTATGGTTATTATTCAAGGACTAGATAGGTTCCGTCTTGATGGACTTACTAATTCTGAACCTTTTTGGACTGGGAATGCAAGCCTTTATCACGATGAAGCAAAGAATATTCCTAAGAATGCTAATGCACTTGTTGCAGCAATGAAGGATGTGTATTTGAAACTAATCAAACTAACTCCTAACCTACCAACTGACCTTACTTTTGCTATTCAAAATATAGATAATCCTTATTTCTTATTGAATTATATTTCTGCTCATATTGATGTATCTCTTGAGGAGAAACAAAAGTTACTAGAAATTAACGACTTCACAAGAAGAGCAACAAAGGTACTTTCGATTTTGAGTAAGAATGTCCAAATGCAAGAAGTTAAGTTGCAGATACAAAAGAAAGTATCTACGGATCTTGACAAGCAACAAAGAGATTATTTCTTAAATCAACAACTAAAAACAATTCAAGAAGAACTTGGCTCCAACCCTACCGAGCAAGCTATTAATGAACTAACAGAAAAAGCAAAGTTAAAGCATTGGAGTAAAGAAATAGAAACTGCTTTTTTCAAAGAACTTACTAAACTAGAAAGAATGCATAGTAGTTCACCTGACTATTCTATTCATTTGAACTATTTGAACTTTATGGTTGAACTACCTTGGCATCATTACACGGTTGATAATTTCGACCTTAATAAGGCGATGAAGATATTGGATTCTGACCATTACGGACTAGAAAAGGTTAAAGAAAGAATAATAGAATATCTTGCTGTAATTAAACTTAAAGGGGATATGAAATCTCCAATTCTTTGTTTGGTTGGACCTCCTGGTGTTGGTAAAACATCATTAGGAAAATCAGTTGCAAAAGCTATTGGAAGAAACTATATTCGTATGGCACTAGGTGGTTTAAATGATGAGAGCGAGATAAGAGGACATAGAAAGACCTATATTGGTGCTATGCCAGGAAGGATACTAAAATCAATTAATAAGGCTAAATCTTCAAACCCTGTTTTTGTTCTTGATGAGATTGATAAGGTTTCAGGAATGACCGTTAATGGAGATCCTTCTGCTGCAATGTTAGAGGTTTTAGACCCAGAACAAAACACTGCTTTTCACGATAACTACCTTGATTTAGATTATGATCTTTCAAGGGTTATGTTTGTGGCAACAGCAAACTCATTAAATACTATTCAACCTGCGCTTATAGATAGAATGGAAATTATTAATATTCCAGGATATATAGTTGAAGAGAAACTACAAATTGCTAAGAAACATTTAATTCCTAAGCAACTCAAAGAGCATGGGATGAAGAAATCGCATATAAGTATTCCTGATAATGTTATTTTAAAAGTAATTAATGAATATACTCGTGAATCAGGTGTTAGGCAGTTAGAAAAACATATAGCAAAAATTGTTCGTTACCGTGCTGTTCAGTTAGCTAAAGAAGAAGAGTATTCAAAAACAATAAAGATAGACCAGCTACATAAAATACTAGGACTTCCAACCTCAGAACATGATATGCATCTTGAAGAAGATACTGTTGGTGTTGTAACAGGGCTAGCTTGGACGCAGGTCGGAGGAGAAATACTATTTATTGAAGCAAGTGTTAGTAAAGGAAAGGGCATATTAACTCTTACAGGAAATCTTGGAGATGTTATGAAAGAGTCAGCAACTTTAGCGTATGAATATTTGAAGGCTCACTCAAAAGAACTAAATATAGATTCTAAGATATTTGAAGACGTTAATCTACATATTCACGTTCCAGAAGGAGCAACTCCTAAGGACGGTCCTTCAGCAGGAGTTACGATGTTCTCAGCAATGGTAAGTATTTTTACTAATAAGAAAGTAAAAGCTAATTTTGCTATGACAGGTGAAATAACTCTTAGAGGAAAAGTTTTACCAGTTGGAGGAATTAAAGAAAAGATACTTGCTGCTAAACGTTCCAATATTACCGACATTGTTATATCAGAACAAAACAAAAAGGATATAGAGGATATATCTGAAAAATACTTAGAAGGAATAACATTCCATTATGTTAAGAACATGATTGAAGTGCCAAATTTAGTTTTAGTTAAATAAAAACAATACAATAATGAGCAATGCAATATTAGTAATAGGTATTTTAATACTTGTTGCGGTTCTTTTTTTTGGCTATACAGCATTAGCGAAGAAATATCTTAATGAAGAAAAAGAAGAAAAAGAGGGTAAACCTAAAGTTAAAGAATTAGTTAGCCTTTCGAAAAGAGGAAGCATTTTGTTTTATATTTTTTTGATTCTACTCTTTATCTTCTTCCTTGTTATGTATATAATGTGGAAACTACAATAAAACCAATATCATGTCACTAGAAGAAATAAGGAAAGACTTTAAGATTCTTAATGAAAAGGTAAATAATAAGCCACTAGTTTACTTAGATAACGCTGCAACAACTCAAAAGCCTATCCAAGTAATAGATGCAATGATGAATTATTATCTTCATCTTAATTCAAATGTTCATCGTGGAGTTCACACCCTTAGTCAAAAAGCAACTAATGAATTTGAATTAGCAAGGAAGACTGTTCAAGAATTCATTTCTGCAAAAGAACAAGAAGAAATCATATTTACAAGAGGTACAACAGAAAGTATTAATTTAGTTGCATCTTCGTTTTGTGAGAAATTCCTAAACCAAAGTGATGAGATAATTGTTTCAGAACTTGAACACCATTCAAATATTGTTCCTTGGCAACTTGCTCAAGATAAGTTTAAGTTCAAAATTAGAGTACTCCCTTTTAAAGATAATGGAGAATTAGACCTTGAAGTCTATAAAACCTTATTAAATAGCAAAACAAAACTGGTTTCTGTAGCTCATGTTTCAAATGCATTGGGAACAATTAATCCTGTTAAAGAAATCATAGAACTTGCACACAAACAAGGTGTGCCTGTTTTAATTGATGGAGCTCAAGGCGTTCCTCACTTCAAAGTAGATGTTCAAGACCTAGATTGTGATTTCTATGTTTTTTCTGGTCATAAGATGTATGCTCCAATGGGTATTGGTGTCTTATATGGCAAAAGAGAGTATCTTGATATTATGCCACCTTATCACGGAGGAGGAGAAATGATTAAAGAAGTATCGTTTGAGGGTACAACATTTAATGATTTACCTTATAAGTTTGAGGCAGGAACTCCTTCTGTTTCTGATGTGCTTGGGCTTAAAGCTGCAATAGACTACATGAACAACATAGGCTTTGACTTTATTGAAAAGCACGAAGACTTCCTTATGCAATATACTACCAAGAGATTATTGGAAATAGAAGATTTAATAATATACGGAACATCCAAACATAAGGCTGGCGGTATATCCTTTAACCTAAAAGATATTCATCCTTTCGATGTTGGGACTCTACTCGACCAATTAGGAATAGCAATTAGAACAGGTCACCATTGTGCTCAAACTGTAATGCAACATTTTGGTATTGTTGGCACTGCAAGAGTTTCTTTTGGAATTTACAACACAAAAGAAGAGATTGACTACTTCATTGAATCCCTTAAAAAAGTAAAAACTATGCTATCTTAATTCTTCTTACATATTATATAAGTAGAAAGACCAGGTAGCTTTATTCCAATCTTCGAAAGACCCTTTGTTGTATAGTAATCTATAAGCAGAATTGACTTATATAGATTAGTGATAAGTTTTCCTTTATCCCAATTCCCAATTCCTTCAACAGATTCTTCTTTGGTAGGCTTCTCTATCATTTTTTGAAGAATACGAGGAAGAAGTAATGAGAAGAAGAAATAACCAGCTTTAACTTCCTTTAATCCAGCTTGTGATATATGTTCTAAGAGCATCTTTTTGGTATACCTTCTATAATGTCCTAGCCACGTATCGTGATTACAAAACAAATTATTAAAGGCAGGAACAGTAATTAGGAATAGGGTATCCTTATCAATATATGATAAACTAAGCACTTGTTTTAGAAAATCAATGTCATTTTCAATATGTTCAATAACATCTAGGAGGAATACTAGGTTAGCCTTTTCATTTCCCAAATAAACATCATTTACATCCTTATAATACTGAATAGGACAAGACTTATATTCTTGTTTTAAACCATCTATTATTTCGTCCGTAAAAGCAATATCTACAGCATAAGGCTGGAAGTTTTGATAAGCTTTGCAGAACTCACTAATAAAATAAACATCACCACAACCAATATCTAAAACAATCTTCTTATCCTTTTTATCTTTAATATATGGATTCAATAAGTCCTTCACCACCTCTAAACGAGCCATTTCCCAAGGATGATTTCTCTTTTCATTATCCTTTGTCCTAACATTAAATTCCTTTATATCCATATCCTCTTGTTTTATTATATTATCTATTGAGCCTTACTTACAATCTTAACTTATACCTTGCCCCAGAACTTCCTTAAGAACCATTCTGATGAAAAAAGTACTATTATTAAAGCCAAATACCAAAACTCATCAATTAACCTTTTATTGGTTATTGTTTGGTTTGCAACTGGTTTAATGTCGTCCCTCTTCGTAATTAAGTCTTTAAGCTTTTCTATATCGTTTGGATAAATCATTTGAGCTGATGTTCTTTCCGATATATTGAAAAGAAGGTTATGGTTAGCCACAAGATCAATTTGTTCAAGGTTTTGGGAAGAAACATAAAATATGCCTTGCACTTGTAGGGCTTTACCACCATAATTAGTAGTTGCTATATAGTTGTACTCTCCCGCTGGAAATACTCCAAGATTTAAGTGATATGAATTAGAAGTGCGAGAAAAGACATAAGGATATTTCTTCTTATCCTGATTTGTTATCGTAATCTTAACCTCAGGCTCATTTACTAGCTCATAGCTTTCATTATATAGCTCTGCATCCAAAACAATAGGTTGGTTCTCTGCAAAGACCTTATCGCAAATAACCCTAAACCTACTTTTGTCTATTTTAGTAGCAAGATATTGAACAGACTTATGAATAATTTCATTTACTTGGTCGTGAGTTTGATTGATAAGATAGTTCTGTAATCTCCAACGCCAAATCCCCTCTCCTACTATTATTCCATATCTTGTAGTATTATCATTAGTAAATGCAATTAATGGATAATCTGTTTGAACAATACCAACATTTTGAAATGCTAAGCTTTGAATTAGAGGTGATAATTGATACCTTCCAAACGGAGGTTGAAGTGGTGGAAACCTATTAAGAAGGTTCTCTGTTTCTTTTGAAATACTAAATAATGTGAAATTATTATTAAATATTGCTGTTGCGGAGTTTTGAGTAGTCTTGTTGCCTGTAATATTGAGCCCTATAGAAAGAGAATTAAGATAAGGCATATTAGTTTGTGAGCCAATAATAAATAGTATAGGTATATTCTCGTCTTTTAGTTTTTGAATTGCTTTAAGATGCTGAGGGTTTGAAGATGGAATTTGATGTAAAATAGCAATATTATATTCCGAAAATGAAGCAGGTAATTCATTAAAAAGAAAAGACTTAACCTCATAGTTCTCATTTTCTTCAATTGATTGTTTTATTGCAGACAAATCAGGATGAGGAGAGTTTCCCACAAGTAAAACTTTCTGCCTTCCATCAAGGACTTCAATAAAAATGTCTTTGGTATCATTGATAATGGTTTTCCCGTTTTCAGATGTTTCTAAACTTATCTTATATCTTTGCAAGCCTACCTTGTCAGCCAAGAAACTAGTCTCAAAGTTCTTGTAAAAGTTATCATTATCAACATCAAATCTTTCTTCAAAAAGAGTTCTTCCGTCCTTAGATATCTTTATAATAGACTTACTACCCTTTGCCTTTTTTGCTAATGCAGTTATTTCAATAGGGAACTTATTATTCAGGTAAGCAAATCGATTATTCCTAACACTTCCTATTGATAGGTCTTTCTTTATTGTAGTATCGCCCATTGCAACAGTGAAAATAGGGACTTGAAGATTCTCTACAATATTTAAAGGGCTCTTCCCTTGATTAATTATCCCATCTGTTATTAAGACAATTCCTGAAAGATTTAAATTAATATACTTCTCTTCTATTTTCTCAATTACATTTGAAATATCGGTCGCATAGTCCTCCCATTTGATTGACTTAATCTCATTATTATTAATTTCTCTAACATCATTTCCAAATAAAACAGTCTTAAGCTCAAAGTCTTTTTCTAGCAACTTAGATAATTTATCAAGACCTATTAAAAATTCGTTTTTATAGAAAGGAGAATATTTTGTCATCAAGATTGAAGATGAATTATCTTGAGCTAGTACAATTAGGGGCTTTTTTATTATGGTTTTCTTTTGCTTAAAGATAGGTGAAACAATAAGAAGAAGAGATAAAAGCAAAGCAAGGAAGCGAATGGAAGAAAGAAAAATCGTTTGAGTTTTGGAAAAGAACTTTCTCTTTGGGTAAAAATAAAGAAAAAAGCTCCCAAGAACTGCTATCAAAACTAAGGGAATTAGCCACCAAAGGGAGTATTCTATAAACATATTCTTTTTCTATTTATTTTTTAGTTATTCTTGTTGTTTAGTTTATGGACTAAACCATGCCACGCTCTTTCTTAATTGTTTCGTAAGCATTATTAAGAGCTTGAAACTTTTCTTTTGCAGCTTTTTTCGCGTCCTCACCAAGTGATTCTACCTTATCGGGGTGATACTTAATAGCCATTTTTCTATATGCTTTCTTAATTTCTTGCTCCGATGCAGTTTTCTCAATTTGCAAAATGGTATAAGCTGAATCTGTTGAAGTAAAATACATAGCTTCAATTGTCTTATAATCTGCCTCATTGAGCCCAAGAAGTTGAGCAATATTACGAATAGTTCTTTTTTCAACCTCCGAACAAGAATCATCGGCATTTGCAATTCCAAATAAATAATGAAGAAGTTGAAGACGTGAAGCATAATTCATTGAATATCTTATCTGACTTGTAGCCTCTCTAAGGTCAACATCTTTTTGAAGAAGTTCCTTAAGAATCACCATTCGATTATTTGCATTATCAGGTCCAAAGTTTCGGTTGAAGAATTCCTTAACAAACTCAAGCTCACTTCTCATAACCTTTCCATCAGAACGCATAACAGCAGAGGCAAGAACCAATAGGCTTACCGAGAAATTAGCTTCCCTCTTGGGAGCAACGTCATATTCTTTAGCTATTGATCTCTCCAGAAGACTTCCTGCTGCATAGCCAATAAGTCCTCCCCATATTCCACCACCAAAAATAAAACCCAATAATCCAGCAATCCATTTAATAAAACTCATATTCAGAAAATTTAATTGATTGCAAAGATAGTTAATTTTAATAATTTGTTTTGATAAGATAACATATAATCTTACTTTTGCACTATAAAAAACTAAACATACATGGAAATACTAATAGCTTATATTCTTCTATTTTTTGGAGTAATGGTTAGTGGGGCATCAATCTTGGTAATAAAGAACAAGAAGAAGAAGACCTTAAAGCTAATAACTGTCTTTGGAGGAGCCTTCTTACTTGCAGTTTGTTTTGTGAATTTAATACCAGAAATGTTCCATGAAGCACATCACCACCACGAAGAAACAGCCCATCTAATGTTTCCAATTGGAGCCTCAATACTAATAGGTTTTCTAATACAACTCTTCCTTGAACAGCTATCAAAAGGAATGGAACACGGTCATGTGCATTCAAATGGAGAAAATATAAGTAAAATATCATCAGTAATGCTTTTGATTGGTGTTAGTATCCACGCTTTTTTGGAAGGATTTCCAATTATAAGTAACGGTGTGGTAAACACCGCAATGGTTACAGGAATAATTATTCATAATATCCCAATAAGCATAATTTTAGTTGGATCTTTTATTCATAGTGGTTCAAGCAAAACATTCTCTCTTCTAATGCTAACAATCTTTGCATCAATGGCAATAATAGGCTCAGAGCTTAATCAAATGCTTTCTGTTCTTCATCCATATCAAAATATTATTATTGGAATTGTAGTTGGTATTCTTCTTCATGTTGCAACAACAACCCTCTTCGATTCAGAAGAAAGCCATAAATATAACCGTACTCGATTCCTTATTATTCTTATTGCATTTCTTATTGTAATCCTATTACCAGCACATTCGCATTAAGGAAAAACACCATTCCCTATAAGGCTAAAATGAATCTTCGTTTCACGGAATTATTTCTTCATTTTAAGAAAATGAAACGAAGATCTACGGAATTAAAACAGCGTTTCATTTGAGTGATTCTTAATATTGTAAAATCTAAAAAAACATAGAAATTTAGTTTTCAAAAAATAATTATACATTTTCTTCGTTCAGGTTATCATAAGGTGTTTAAAAAACAATGGAATTAAATTAATGGTTAAATTAAAAACGAAAACTTATGAAGACTCTAAGAAAGAAAACACTTCTATTAATTATCATTACATTATTGAGCTTTAATAATTCTAAGGCTCAAACTTTCCAAAATATTGATTTCACACAAGCAGCAGAACATACCGTTCATGCAGTTGTTCATATTCAATGCGACTATGCTCAGCAGACCAATTTCTATGAGGATTTCTTTGGATTTCTAATTCCTCAACAACGTTCACGTACCTTTCAAACCTCTGGCTCAGGAGTAATTATACATCAGGATGGTTATATTGTTACTAATAATCATGTTGTTCAAGATGCCGATAGCATTCAAGTTATTTTGAACGACAAAAGGCGTTATAAGGCTAGAATTATTGGCAATGATGCATCTTCAGACTTAGCCGTAATAAAGATTGAAGCAGAAAACCTACCTATTGTTGAGTTTGGAGATTCTGATAAATCAAAAATTGGTCAATGGGTTTTGGCCGTTGGAAACCCTTTCAACCTAAGCTCAACCGTAACAGCAGGAATCATTAGTGCTAAGGCTAGAAACCTAAATATTTTAGGGAATAAGATGAATGACAACCCTTTAAAGTCTTTTATTCAGACCGATGCTGCAATTAACCCAGGCAATAGTGGTGGTGCATTAGTTGATTTGGAAGGAAAGCTAGTTGGAATAAATACAGCCATTGCTTCAAATACTGGTTCTTATGCTGGATATTCGTTTGCAATTCCTTCTAATATTGTTAGGAAGATAACCTCCGATATAATAAGATATGGGACTACTCAAATTGCTTACCTAGGAGTTAGTATTGCCGAGGTAGATTCAAGGCTTGCAGAAACGAAAGGTATAAAAAACTTAAATGGAGTATATATTGTTTCTGTTTTAGAGAATGGTTCTGCAATGAAAGCTGGACTTAAGGAGGGTGATATTATTATTCAAATAGCAGAAAAAGATATTAATTACTATTCTGAAATGAATGAAGTCTTGGCTCAAAGTTCTCCTGGTGATAGGGTTATTGTTAAGTATGAAAGAGATGGTAAGGTTTATGAAAAAGAGGTTTTGCTTCTTAATGAAAAGGGCGATACTTCAATAATTAAAAAAGAAGAAAAGAATATATTTAATGTTTTGAATGCAGAACTTCGAGAGCTTTCTGTGAAAGAGAAAAAGAATTATGGGATTGAAAATGCTTATATGATTGAAAAACTAAACAACTCTCCTTTTGCTCGAATAGGACTAAAGAAAAATTTTATCATAACCAGCATTGACAAAAATCCTAATACTAAGACTAGCGATTTAAAGGCTTTGAACACTAGAAAAGGTAAGGTAATAGTTGAGGGGTTCTATCCCAACGATAATAGGAGGTATTATTTTATTCTAGTACTTTAAAAATAGAATGTTGAAAACTCGTTGATAACTTTCTTATCCTCTATGTAAAATCATAGTAATTCTGATATACATTTGCAACGTAATACAATAGGTCTATTATTTCAGTAGATTTATTCAAATATTGGGTTTATGAGACAATTAAAAATTGCCAAAACTATTACAAACAGACAAATTAGTTCTTTGGATAAGTTTCTTCAAGATGTTGGCAGAGAAGAAATGATTAGCGCAGAGGAAGAAGTTCTACTTGCACAAAGAATTAAGAATGGCGATCAAGAAGCCTTAGACAAACTTGTTAAGGCAAACCTTCGTTTTGTTATTTCTGTTGCTAAACAATATCAAAACCAGGGTCTAAGTCTTCCTGACTTAATAAATGAAGGTAATCTTGGTCTTATAAAAGCTGCTAAACGTTTTGATGAAACCAGAGGTTTTAAGTTTATTTCCTATGCTGTTTGGTGGATACGTCAAGCTATCCTTCAAGCCCTTGCAGAACAAAGCCGGATTATTAGACTGCCTTTAAATCAGGTTGGAGCTATAAACAGAATTAAGAAAGAAACTTCAATATTAGAACAAAAACTAGAACGCAGCCCTACCCTAGATGAGCTTTCTGAAACCTTAGAAACTTCAAGAGAGAAACTAAGCGACCTTATTTCAGTATCTTATAAAGCAGTATCAATGGATGCTCCTGTCACTGAGGACGAAGAGATTAACCTAATTGATATTTACCAAGACGATTCAGCAGAAGGAACCGACAAAAAGGTAATGCAAGATAGTCTTTCGGCAGAAATATCACGCTGCCTTTCAATCCTAAACCAAAGAGAAAGAGAGATTATTTCATTGTTTTTTGGAATAGGAAAAAGCCATGGCTACACATTAGACGAAGTTGCCGTTCATTTCAACCTTACAAAAGAAAGAGTTAGGCAAATTAAGGATAGAGCAATTAAAAGGTTAAAAGAAAAAGCCCAAACCGAGCAATTGCAATCATATCTATAAGCAATAATTCATAATTATCTGCCCTACAACTATCATTATTTACCAAGATAAATATAGATAAATGTATTAGTATATAATTATCAATAATAAGTTTTGTAATATCAAGTAATAAACTTATAAATCAGCGTTTTAGTTTAGCAAAACAAAGACTTAATTATGTAAGGTGGCAGGTTACTTATAGTAAGGTGGCAGGTTACTCGAGTAAGGTGGCAGGTTACTAGTAGTAAGGTGGCAGGTTACGAAAATAATACTTAGTTTTAGGAATTCTATTTCAAAGAAAAAAAGACTCGTTCCAAATAATAGTTAATTATATAACCATTAGTTTAGAACGAGTCAATTGTTTTAGAGTTTTTTCTTAGTAGAAAATATCTATTTTAAAAGCTTCTTAGATAGTTTATCTAGCATATCTATTGTTGTGCTTTCAAGGTTGAACTTAGGTTTGAAACCCCATTCTTCTCTTGCACAAGTATCATCCATCCAATTAGGCCATGAGTCTGCAATCTTCTGTCTGATTTCATCAAACTTATATTCCATAACAAAGTCTGGCTTATGTTTTTTGATTTCATTGTAAATTGCTTCTGGATCAAAGTTCATTGCTGTTATATTGAATGAATTTCTATGTATAAGCTTTGTTGGATCTGCCTCCATTATGTTTATTGCAGCATCCAATGCGTCTGGCATATACATCATATCTAATTGAGTACCTTTCTTTAATGGGCAGTAGAACTTTTCTCCCTTAACTGCTGCATAGTAAATCTCTACTGCATAGTCGGTTGTTCCTCCCCCAGGAAGGGTTACGTTGGATATAAGTCCTGGATATCTTACCGAACGAGCATCTACTCCAAAGCGTTCGAAGTAATAGTCAGATAGTAATTCTCCTGCAACTTTTGTTACTCCGTATATGGTGTTTGGTCTTTGTATTGTGTCTTGTGGGGTTCCATCTTGTGGGGTTGAAGATCCAAATGCTCCTATTGAACTTGGAGTAAAGATTCCACAATTGTATTCTCTTGAAACTTCCAAGCAATTAAGTATTGCTCCCATTCCAACATTCCAACCTAAGATTGGGTTGTTTTCGGCTGTTGCAGAAAGAATTGCTACTAAATTATAAATAGTATCAATTTTGTATTTCTTTACTATTGCTGCTATTTCGTTAGCCTTTGTTGCGTCGCATTGTTCTACTGGACCTGATTGCATTATTCTTTCTGGAAGTGGCAGTCTGATATCGGTTGCAACTACGTTATTTTGTCCGTAAACTTCTCTTAATCGCATCGTTAATTCAGAACCTATTTGTCCTCCTGAACCTAATACTAATATGTTTTTCATTGTTTATTTTTTTCTCTTACTTGTTCCTATTTCAAAACTCCTAATTCTTTTCCAACTTTAGTGAAGGCTGCAATACATTTGTCTAATTGAGCTCTGTCATGTCCTGCTGAAACTTGAACACGAATTCTTGCTTGTCCTTTTGGTACTACTGGGAAGAAGAATCCTGTAACAAATATTCCTTCTTCTTGTAAACGTGCTGCAACTTCTTGTGATAGTTTTGCATCATATAGCATTACTGCACAAATTGCTGATTGTGTTGGTTTGATATCGAAACCTGCTTCTTTCATTTTATTAACGAAATACTCAGTATTGGCGTGTAGCTTATCTTGAAGTGTATTTGTTTTTTCAATAAGGTTAAAGGTTGCAATTCCTGCTGCTGCAATCATTGGAGGGATTGAATTAGAGAAAAGATAAGGACGAGAACGTTGACGTAACATTTCTATTATCTCTCTCTTTCCTGTTGTAAATCCACCTATTGCTCCACCAAATGCTTTACCTAGTGTTCCTGTTATGATTTCTACTTTACCAATAAGGTTAAAGAGTTCTGTTGTTCCACGACCTGTTCTTCCACAAACTCCTGCTGAGTGAGACTCATCAACCATAACCATTGCATCATATTTTTGAGCAAGAGCATAGATTTTGTCAAGTGGTGCAACGTTACCGTCCATTGAGAAAACTCCGTCGGTAACAATTAATTTGAAACGGCAATCCTTAGCATCAATAAGTTGTTTTTCAAGATCAGCCATATCTGCATTTGCATAACGGAAACGTTGTGCCTTACATAAACGAACTCCATCAATAATTGAAGCGTGGTTAAGTGCATCTGAAATCACTGCATCTTCTGCTCCTAATAATGGTTCGAAAACTCCACCATTAGCATCAAAACAAGCAGCATACAATATTGTATCTTCTGTTCCGAAGAATTTAGATATAGTTGCTTCTAATTCTTTATGCAAGTCTTGTGTTCCGCAAATAAAACGTACAGAGCTCATACCGAAACCTCTTTCGTCCATTGCTTTCTTTGCAGCATCCATTATTTCTTGGTTGTCAGATAATCCAAGGTAGTTGTTTGCACAGAAGTTTAACACATCACCTGCCTCAGCTGTCTTAATTGATGATGACTGAGGGGTGATAATAATTCTTTCGTTTTTGTAAAGACCAGCGTCTTTAATTCCTGCTATTTCTGATTGTAGGAAGTTTTGAAACTTTTCGTACATAGTAATTTGTTATTTATAAATATTAATAATTTTCAAACCCTTGCGATAAGTAGTTTTCTCACCGTAATAATCTGCAAATTTAAAAAAATATATTAACTTTGCAGTGGAAAAACATGTATTTTTGTTTTATTAATGCTAATATCCCATTATGAATATTGTTATTGCAGGTGATGGTGAGGTGGGCTTTCATTTAGCTCGCTCTCTTTCTAAGGTTAAACACAACATAACTGTTGTTGACCCGAACTCGGAACTACTAAAAATGCTTGAAGCAGACTCTGACCTTCTTACAATTGCAGGTAACTCCACATCTCTTCAGACCTTACGTGAGGCAGATGTTGCAAATGCTGATTTATTAATTTCAGTTCTTCATGAGGAAAGTATCAATATAATAACCTGTATGCTTGGAAAGAGATTGGGTGCAAAAAGAACCATCGCTAGGGTTAATACACAGGAATACCTCAACGACATTAACAAAGGAATGTTTAAGGGAATGGGAGTTGATGAACTGGTTTGCCCAGAGAAAATTGCTGCAAAGGAAATATCTAACCTACTTACAAGGAATGTTGCAACCGAACTTTTTGATTTTTCTAATGGACTTCTATGCATATATATGTTTAGAGTTGATCAAAAATCCTTAGTTATAAACAAAACTTTGATTGAAGTTGCAAAAGAGCATCCTAATTTAGGCATAAGGACAGTTTGTATTATTAGGAAAGGAAGAACCATTATTCCTAAGGGAGATGAAACATATATGATTAATGACTTGGTTTATCTTATTGCAAGACCTGATAGCGTGAATAAAATAAAACAATTGGGAGGCAAAGAAGACCATAGTATAAAGAATGCAATAATTGTTGGGGGAGGAAGAATCGGAAGAAGGGCAGCTATTAATCTTCATGATAAGGTTAATATCAAAATAATTGAACAAAACATTGAGCGCTGTAATCGTTTGGCTAATGAGTTTGATGATGTGATGATAATAAATGGTAATGGTAGTGATGTTTCTTTGCTTCAAGACGAAGGAATAAACGAAACAGATGCTTTTATTGCACTAACCCAATCAACAGAAACTAATATTATGGCTTGTCTTTATGCACATCGTCAAGGAGTGAAAAAGACAATAGCACTTGTTGAAAACCTTAACTATATTGATGTGTCTCAAGATATAGGTATAGATACAATTATAAATAAGAAACTTATCACAGCAAACTATATCACTCGTTTTACCTTGGGTGGAGAAATAACATCTTCGAAATGGCTTTCTGGAATAGATGCAGAAGTTGTTGAACTTATTGCAAAGAAAGGTTCACCGATAACCAAAAAGCAATTAAAGGATATTAAATTCCCAGAGGGAGTAAACATTGGTGGATTAGTTAGAAATGGCAAGGCTATAATTGCAAATGGAGAAACCCAGATTGAATATAATGATAAGGTTGTAGCGTTTACAATTCCAGAATCAACAGAAAAACTTCTTAAACTACTAAGTTAATGCCTTTAAGAAACCGTTTTAATTATAGGTTCTTCCAGTATATTCTTGGGCTAGTAATTAACTTTATTGGCTTTAGCATGACTATTCCTTTAATTTTAGCCATAGTAAATAAAGAACCTACTATTTTAGCTTTTTCATTTAGTGTTGGATTTTCCCTTGTTTTGGGATTCTCTCTAATATTTTTCAATAAAAACTACCCCCAATACCTAACAAAAAAGGATGGTAGAATTATTGTAGGATTAATTTGGTTTGTTTCTCCTTTTATAGCTGCCCTTCCCTATTTGCTAAGCCCAATCTATTTTCAAAACCCTATTAATGCCTTATTCGAAGCCTTTTCTGGACTAACAACAACAGGCTCAACAATACTATACGACTTAGATATAATACCCAAAAGCATACTAATATGGAGAGCATTAACACAGTGGATTGGAGGAATGGGCTTAACCCTAATTGTTATTTTATTACTAAAAAACTATAAGAACGGTTCCAATTACCTTTTCAATGCAGAGTTTACCTCACTAGACAAAGAAAAAGTACGTCCACATATTAAAGATTCTGTACTTAAGATAATATATATATATGTTGGATTAACCATTATTTCAATAAGTCTTCTAACATTTGGGGAGATGGATTTATTTACTGCCATTTGCCATAGCTTTGGAGCTGTTTCAACGGGAGGCTTCTCAACTTCCAATACAAATATAGGAGACTTTTCTGCCTACACCCAATACGTCCTAACAGGGATAATGTTGTTTTCAGGAATAAGTTATGTTCTACTTTACTGGCTTATTAAAGGAAAATGGGGAAAAGTGTTTCGTGACGAGCAGACAAGAGTATATCTATTAATTATTCTTATTGGAACAATTATATTATTTAGCTCTCTGTTTTTCCTAAGCAGTTACGAGATTGAAAAAAGCTTTAGAGTTGCATTACTACATATAGTTTCTGTCGTTACAACAACAGGTTATTATCTTCCAGAGGCACAAAACTTCGGATTATTTATCTCAACCTTGCTCCTTCTTCTAATGTTTATTGGGGGTTGTAGTTCATCATCTAGCACTGGTTTAAAGATAATTAGACTAATAATTCTTTTCAAATACGCTAATAACTCCTTTAAGAGGATGTTTCACCCAAGAGCAATAATACCAATAAGATATAATAAAATTGTTTTGGTTGATGAGGCTACAAATCTTGTCTTTGGTTTCTTCTTCCTCTACCTTATAATATTTATTATGGGAGCCTTTGCCCTAACACTTTTTGGTAATGAATTTGTGCCTTCCATTGCAATGTCGGCAGCAAACATAAGTAATATTGGACCAGTTATTGGTTATATGTCGCCAGAGGTAACATACGAATCCCTAAACATAGGTTCAAAAACTACTTTAATGCTCTTAATGATGATTGGTCGCTTAGAAATCTACTCATTTATTGCAATGTTTTCTAAGACTATTTGGACTAAGAATTAACTCTTCGTTTCAGTAAATCCTTTCTTCGTTTCACGCCGCTAACTCTTCGTTTCAGTAAATCCTTTCTTCGTTTTAATTTCGTAGATCTTCGTTTTAATTAAAGTAAAACACTCCTTCAAAGGTTTTTTCGGCTAATCCTTCAAGAAATATATTGGTGTACTTGTTTTCTTTTGTTTTAGTGTAATAAACTTTCAGCACTCCACCTCTTGAATTAACTATTATAGGACTTTGTGATAAACTATATCTATCAACATAAGCAATTGCAGAGGCTGTTATTCCTGTTCCACAAGCAAGGGTTTCACCCTCCACTCCCCTTTCAAATGTTCTAATACTTAGATTATCTTTGCTAATTATTTCAACAAAGTTAGCATTGGTGCCTTTAATTGCTTCGAAGCGTTTATCATGACGAATTTCTTTTCCTTTTGTAATAACATCAAGGTCTGTAAGGTCTTTAACAAAAGAAACAAAATGAGCAGTCCCTGTATTTAGAAACTGCCCATCTGAATATTCTATTATCTTATCTGTATCTAAAAGACTTAGTTTGACATTTGTTTTATTGTCTTTATTTTCAGCGATTTCCGCATAATGCATTCCGTCTGGTGCAAGAAAACTTGTTTTATTCCCTATTATGCCTAAGCTATTAGCAAATGCAACAATACATCTTCCGCCATTACCACACATCATATCTTTTGTAGCATCAGGATTATAAAAAACCATTTGGAAATCAGCTCCAACAACATTCTCTAAAAGAATTAATCCATCAGATCCAACTCCAAAGTTTCTATCACAGATTAGCTGTATTTCTTTATCGGTTAGTTTGAAATCGTTTTTCCTATTATCAATTAGGATAAAGTCATTTCCTGTTCCGTGATACTTTACAAAAGATTGCTTTTTCATCTTAGTAATTAAATAAATAACATAAGCCAAAGGCTGTTCTAAAGCCTTCTACTCTTTTAATTGCAACCTCATCCCTAAACTTTACGCTTGCATATTCAAAAGACAAAGTTAGAGAAAAATTACTTAAAAAGAAGTATTCTATTCTTGGAGCTATTCTAAAATAATTATCTACATCCATTCCTACTCCGTAAGCATTTAGATAATTGGATTCATCAACATCAAAGTTCTCTGTGTATCCCATTAGTATAGCTGGCTTAAATTTTCCAAAGGAATACGAGTAATCAATCCAAGAAGAGAAAACCATGGTTGGTTTATAGGAAAATGAATGGTTGATTGTGTCAAATGAAGATTCGTAATAACCTCCCAAAAGACTTAAATCGTTCATACTTTCTCCTAATATAGCTTGTATTTTGAAATTATCATTTCCTTTCTTATAGTTTAAGAATGCAGTAGTTGTGCAATTAATTACCTTAGTATTTAAACCATATTTATCGGTACCAAATGTAAATTCTTCTCTTGGCTGAAGTGTTGTGATTTTTCCTCCTACGCCAAAAAAGAGACTAGGTGAGCGATATTGAATTAATAGGTTTATTTCAGGTGATAAGGTATTGCACTGCTGCTTAAAATCTCTTGAAGAGCTAACTCCAATTGTTGCAAAATCTCTTTGAAATCCAATAGCTGCAACAAGGTTTAGTCTTTCATAGGGTTGGTAATCTAGTCTTATTTGGGCTTGACGTGCAAAAGGATGAAAGGGAGCTCCATTATGAAGGTCACGATTCCCTGGCATCATTTCAGGAAGAACCATTGGAGACCAGTGCTGACCAATAAGAAGTTGAGCATTATCCCATTTCATATTAATATTCGCCATTCTAAGTCTCATATAATGAGCTAAACCTCCAGCTTGTCCAGTAAAATCTGCCTCAATTACCCCTGTTATTCTTGCTCCCATTGCTTCACCAAGACCTAATCTTACACCAAGTCTTGAAGCTGCTGCTGACATATTCCAAGTATCTTGAGAGTTTAAATCTTTTCCTTTAATATCGTAAGAAGGATATAAAGGATAGAGAGAAAACAAGCCATCAATTGCGGAATATGCTTTCCTAGTACTATAACAAGCTTGCATATCTAATATTCCATAGACATCGAGACTAAACTTCTTAGTTTCTTGTGCAGTTATTGTAAATGTAATAGAAAGTAGGAATATAATGATTATTGATTTTAATCTTATCATATCTTCTTACTTCTTTTTCATATTAGCAAATGATAGGATTATTCCAAGAGCAACGCCTAATAGGGCAGCAAATAGTACTTGGAATTCTTTTGGAAGCAAAAATGTAATGGTATGTGCAGGGTACCAAAAGAATGGTATTGTTTTCTTAAACACAAATCCCCATTGAACCTTCCAATTCAAATTCTCCATTATTCTACCCATAGCAATTGGCTTAAACAATCCAGAAACCGTTCCACCATTTTCTAAGATATGAGTGTCGGTTATTTTGTGGAAAGTCATAAAGACAGGAGCAAAGAATGTATTCATAAAAATAGATACAGAAAAAGCATAGAGTATTTTAATACCAATGGTTTGCTCTGCTAAGGTTGTAGGATTTAAGTCTAGTCCAAAATAAGTAAATAATCCAAAAGTACCACGAGCAAATAAGCCCATTGCAACTGAGATGATAACTCCTAAGAATCCCCAAACAATTGCCCTTGGCATAAGTCCGAAACCTTTTTGGTTATATACTCCTTTTGAAATTCTTAACCCAATGCTTTCGCCAAGGGTTGCAAGAAGGGCGAATTTAACAAATGCAAGCAGGAAATATCTCCAATCCTTTGCACCACTCCATTGCATAAAGCCATCTCTTAGTGGCTCAATAAACAAAAACATAGATAATACCCCTAATACTATAAGGGTAACAAGAATATCTTTAAGCTTCATATTTTTCTAGTATGTAATTTGTGTTTTCTCTTTATCAGCTCTTTCTGTCTCTAACTCTGCAATTCTCTTATTTGCTTTCAAGATTTCTTTGTTTGCTTTCGAAAACTTTGTAGACAAATTAAATGTATTGACGATAATAACAATTGTTGACATTACTACTACTACAAAACATATCCAGTATTTAAAAGGTTCTAGCTCTGGTGTGAATTGCAAAAGAAACATTGCTATTATCAATAATGATAATAAGAAATTAATCCAAAATGTTTTATTCATAAGAAATGATATTAATAGTTTTTATTTTTCTATTCTAATACGAGCATCAACAGCTACAACAGCCTTTGCAGATCCTAATAGAGGGTTTAAGTCCATCTCTGCAATTTCTGGAGCAGCTTGAACAAGTGCACTAACTCTTGCTATTTGCTCTGCATAAAGGTCTTCGTTAACTGGCTCTTGACCACGAACTCCTTCAATAATCTTATAGCTTCTTAGGCTCTTAATCATATTTTTTGCTTCTGCAATTCCTATTGGTGCAAGGTTTGATTGAACATCTTTCAATACTTCAATAAATATTCCACCTATTCCACAAAGTACTTGGTGTCCGAAAAGTTCTGTTTTCATTGCTCCAATATATATTTCTGTTCCAAATAACATTTGAAGAGTTTGAACTGCATAAGTCCCTTTTATCTTCATTAGTCTATCGAACTCTCTACGTATTGTTTCTTCGTCCTTAACGTTAAGAACAACTCCACCAACATCACTCTTGTGAACTGGTCCAACAACTTTCATTACAAGTGGGTAACCATATTTCTTTGCAAATGCTATTGAATCCTCTACCTTATCTGATGAAATTTCATTTGAATGGCATATTCCTGCGGCATCAAGAAGTTCAAACATTATCTTAGTGTCCATATAACCATCCTTAGATGCATCAATAATTTGGCGAACCTTCTTTACGTCTATTTGAACTAGGTCATTTGCCTCTCCAATAGGCTTTGGTGTTGATTTGATTTTAGCAAGAGCTGTACCAAATACTGTTTCTTCTGGGAAGTAGTTATTTCCTTTTGAAACGAAATCCTTTACCTCGTCACCTGCCACAAGAGTTGAAGGCATAATTGGGAATATTGGCTTCTTTGATGTTTTCAATTTTTCAGAAATAACATTATATGCTTCGTAGATTGGAGCAAGTCCTGGTGTTCCGAAAATAATACACATTGCGTCTATATTGTCGAAATCATTATTACAAGCATCTATAATATCTCCTAATTGTTCTGGTGTTCCTGTTGCAAGGAAGTCAATTGGGTTTCCAACAGCTGAACCTGCGAATAGTTTGGTTAGAAGTTTATCTGCGTTTGGTCCTTCAATATGTGGAACTTCCATTCCTCCCTTACTTAGAGCATCGGTTAGCATAACTGCTGGTCCTCCTGCGTGAGTGATAATTGCAATATTCTTTCCTTCAAATTCTGGATAAGTAAAGATAGCTCCAATAGTAATTAGTTCTTCTCTACCATTACAACGAACGATTCCCGCCTTGCGGAATAGTGCATCTACCGCAACATCTGGAGAAGCAAGCGCTCCTGTGTGAGATGATGCTGCTCTTGAACCTGCTTCTGAACCGCCAGATTTAACGGCTGCAATTCTACATCCTTTTTTTATTAAAGAGGTTGCGTGTTTCAATATCTTTTGTGGGTCTTTTATGTTTTCAGCATAAATCAAAATAACCTTTGAAGATGTCTTTGGATCAAATGCTTCATCGTGGTATTGTAGTATATCTTCAATTCCTAGTTGTGCAGAGTTACCTACTCCCCAACAATGGTTGAAATGAAGACCTTGTTGTATTCCTATATCCATAATAAAACATCCTGTTGCTCCAGATCCTGTTATGAAATCAACTCCTCTTGAAGATGATTCAGGGAAAGGTTTTGAGAATATTGCATGATGATGAGGAGTGAATATACCTGTACAGTTTGGTCCAATCAAACATCCGTTATTATCTTCAATAAGCTTAACTATTCTTTGTTCAAGTTCTTTTCCTTCTTGGCTTTCTTCACCAAATCCTGCTGAAATGATAATAAAAGCTTTTGTTTCTTTCTCCTGTGTTAAAACCTTAATGGTTTCTTCTGAGAATTTTGCAGCAATAGCTAAAACAGCTAAATCAACTTGTGGTACATCTTTTATGTTGTTAAAACATTTTATGCCTTGAATTTCGCTTTCTTTTGGATTTACAACATAAAGTTGTCCTTTAAATCCACCTTCTATAATATTTCTTAAGATTGCTCCTCCTGGTTTAGTAACATCATTTGACGCACCTACTACAACAATACTTCTTGGGTTTACTAGTTCTTTTGTAACTTTTGTACTCATTACTTATATTTTTTCTATTAATATTATTATTAAATTTCTATGCAAAGGTAATAAATAATTGTATAACACATAGTAAGATAGGAATGATTTTAATTTTATGTTCTACAAATAAGATATTGAAATTACAGATAAAATATTAATCTCAAAATACTTGAAGTAAAGACTTAACTATTGTTAAAAAGATTTTTAGATTCTCTTTCAATATGATAATCTATATGTTTATATCCTATGCTATTTGGTTATTAGGGAAATAATATTTAATTTTGCAATGCATTTTCTATGAAAAACATAAAATAAAAATATAAGAATGAAACATATTGATATAGACAAAGCAGTTGAATTAATTAAAGACGGCATGACTATTATGGTTGGTGGCTTCCTTGCAGTTGGTGCTCCCAACAAGCTTATTGAAGCTATTGTTAAGGCAGGGAAGAAAGACCTAACAATTATTTGCAATGATACTTCATTCCCTGAATGTGGTTCTGGATTACTAGTTGCAAAAGGTTTGGTTAAGAAAGCTATCGTATCACATATTGGAACAAATCCTATAGCAGGTGAAAAAATGCTTGCTAATGAAATGGAAGTTGAACTAGTACCTCAAGGAACACTTATTGAAAGAATTCGTTGCGGTGGCGGAGGTCTTGGTGGAGTTCTTACTCTAACTGGACTTGGAACCATTGTTGAAGAAGGAAAACAAAAAGTTAATATAGACGGAGTAGATTATTTATTGGAAAAACCTCTTCGTGCTGATATTGGAATTATAGGAGCTAGCGCAGCTGACAAATACGGCAATCTAATTTATAGAGGCACAACCAAAAACTTCAACCCTTTTATTGCAATGGCAGCAGACATTGTTATTGCAGAAGTAGAAGAAGAGGTTGAGGTAATCGAACCTCACAATATTCATACTCCTTATTTATTCATTGATTACATTATAAAATAAAAACTATTATGGCAGTAAAATCTTTAATTAGAATGAGAATGAGCTTTCAAGATGCTCATTATGGTGGAAACCTTGTTGATGGAGCTAAAATGTTAAACCTTTTTGGCGACGTAGCAACAGAACTATTAATTATTCAAGACGGTGACGAAGGACTATTTGTAGCATACGACAATGTTGAGTTCCTTGCTCCTGTTTTTGCAGGTGACTTTATTGAAGCAACAGGAGAGATAGTAAGTGTTGGTGGATCTTCTCGTAAGATGATATTTGAAGCAAGAAAAGTAATTGCTCCAAGAACCGATATTTCAGAATCAGCTGCTGATGTTTTAGCAGAACCTATTGTTGTTTGTAGAGCATCAGGAACTTGTGTTGTTCCAAAAAAGAATCAAAGAAAAAACTAATAGCTCAATAATAAATGGAAAAATTAATTATAACAGCAGCAATTAGCGGAGCAGAAGTTCTAAAAGAACATAACCCTGCAGTTCCATACACTGTTGAAGAATGTGTTAGAGAAGCTAAATCGGCTTATGATGCAGGCGCTTCAATCATACACCTACATGTTAGGAAGGATGACGGAACTCCAACTCAAGACAAGAATCGTTTCAAAGAAGTTATGGATGCTATCTATAAGGTATGCCCTGATGTAATCATACAACCATCAACTGGTGGAGCTGTTGGAATGACTGACGATGAACGTCTTCAACCAATAGAACTAAATCCTGAAATGCTTACCTTAGATTGTGGTACTTGTAATTTTGGTGGTGATGAAGTATTTGTTAATACTGAAAACACAATAAAATACTTTGGAGACCGCATGGTTGAAAAAGGTATTAAGCCAGAGCTAGAAGTCTTTGACAAAAGCATGATTGATATGGCACTTAGACTTCACAAGAAAGGGCATATTGTAAAACCAATGCACTTTGACTTCGTTATGGGAGTTAATGGTGGAATTAGCGGAGAAATGAGAGACTTTGTTTTCCTACGTGGTTCAATTCCAGATGACGCAACCTATACCGTAGCTGGTGTTGGTCGCTATGAATTCCCTCTTGCAGCTCTTGCTATCATCGATGGTGGACATGTTAGAGTAGGATTTGAAGATAATGTTTTCCTATCAAAAGGTGTTCTTGCAAAATCTAATGGCGAACTTGTAGAAAAAGTAGTTCGCATGGCTAAAGAAATGGGAAGAGAAATCGCTAACCCAACTGAGGCTAGACAAATCTTAGGACTAAAGCCAAGAAACTAAGAATCAATCAAACTTTACTTTCTATTTTTAAAGTAGAAAGCTAATATAAAGCGGAGGTATTTAAAACAAATATCTCCGCTATTTTTATGCCTTAAATGAAACGCTGTTTCAGGAAATTAAAACAAAGAACTAAAAAATTATTACGGCGTTTCAAGAAATTCTTTCAGCGATTCATTTTCGTGAAGTGGCGTTTCAATAAAGGCTTATAAAAACAATGTTATTATAAGTAAATACAAGGAAAGAAGGTTATTTAGCTTTTATTTTGTATTTTTGTAGCATTGTAAAACGTTTTTGAGAGGTATAAGATAATAATTGTGGTTAATAATCTATTAGATACAAAGATAGAATTCCTAAAGGGTGTTGGGCCTAAGAAAGCTGAGGTTTTGAAAAAAGAACTTGGCATTACGACCTATAACGACCTTCTAACTTATTATCCCTATCGCTATGTTGATAAAAGCCATTTCATAAAGATAAAAGATATTAACTCAGAGGATATTTCAATTCAAATTAAAGGAAAGATTGTTGGCATAGAAACCATTGGCGTTGGTCCAAAGGCAAGACTTTCTGCTAAGTTTGTGGATGATACCGGAATGGTTGAGCTTGTTTTTTTTAGGGGTTTGAGATGGATTAAAGAATCTCTGTTTGTTGGTAAGGAATATGTTATTTTCGGAAAACCTTCTTTATTTCAGAGAACCTATAACTTTGCTCATCCAGACTTTGAACCCGTTGAGGTATTCGTAAATGAACAGCAAAAACAAGAAGAAAAGTTTTCTCCACTCTATAATACTTCGGAGAAAATGAAGAATTCCTTCCTTAATTCAAAGAATATTGCAAAGCTAGTAAAGGCTCTAATTATTCAAGTCCAAGGATACATTCATGAAAACCTACCTCCTCAAATAATTAATCAGTTTAAGTTATTATCTCATCAAGATGCATTAATTCAAATTCACTTCCCATCTTCACCAGATATGCTTTCAAAAGCTAAGATGCGTTTGAAGTTTGAGGAGTTATTCTATATGCAACTCGAACACCAACTTCTAAAGAATTTTAGGACAGAGAAGTCACAAGGGTTTGTGTTTTCCAATATTGGAGAAGCCTTTAATAATTTCTATAATAATTATCTCCCTTTCACCTTAACAAATGCTCAAAAAAGAGTTATCAAAGAGATACGTCAGGATATGAAAACCACTCACCAAATGAACAGACTACTGCAAGGAGATGTTGGAAGTGGTAAGACATTAGTGGCGTTATTTACTATGCTTATTGCAATTGATAATGGGTTTCAAGCAGCTATTATGGTACCAACCGAAATTCTAGCTCAGCAGCACTATACTTCAATAAAGAAATTCTTAGGCGATATGCCAATAAAGGTTGCCCTCCTTACGGGAAGTACAAAACAAAAAGAAAGAAAGGTAATACATCCCCTCTTAGAAAACGGAGAAATTAATATTATTATAGGTACGCATTCCCTTTTAGAAGATAAGGTTATGTTTTCTAATCTTGGACTATGTGTTATTGATGAACAACATCGTTTTGGAGTTGGACAAAGAGCAAAGATGTGGACAAAGAACCACATACCTCCTCATATACTTGTTATGACAGCAACCCCAATCCCAAGAACCTTAGCAATGACAGTTTATGGTGACCTTGACTGTTCGGTGATTGATGAACTGCCACCAGGAAGAAAACCAATACAAACAGCACACTTCTTTGATAAGAGCAGGTTAAGAGTCTTTGATTTTATTCGTAAGCAAGTAAAGGCAGGTAGGCAGGTTTATATTGTTTACCCTCTAATTAAGGAATCAGAAACCCTAGATCTTAAAGACCTAATGGACGGATATGAAAGCATAGTTAGAGATTTCCCACTACCAGAATATCAAATAAGTATAGTACATGGCAAGATGAAACCAGCGGACAAAGAATATGAGATGAATAGGTTTAAGGAAGGGATTACAAACATTATGGTTTCAACCACCGTTATTGAAGTTGGAGTTGACGTTCCTAATGCCTCTGTTATGATTATTGAAAATGCAGAACGTTTTGGACTATCACAACTACACCAACTAAGAGGAAGAGTTGGGAGAGGAGCAGACCAATCATATTGTATACTTATGACCAGCTATAAACTATCAGCCGAGGGAAAGGTAAGAATAGAAACGATGTGCCAGACTAACGATGGGTTTGAAATTGCAGAGGCTGACCTAAAGCTAAGAGGACCTGGCGACATTGCGGGCACACAACAAAGCGGGTTACTCGACCTTAAAATTGCAGATATAGTAAAAGACGAACCCATACTCAAAGCATCAAGAAGCCTTGCTATTCAAATAGCACAAGAAGACCCTACCCTATCCCTTCCTAAACACAGATTACTAAGAGAATACTTCATTAAAAATAAACCCCAAACCGACTTCTCGCAAATATCTTAAGCAATAATTTTTCCTTATCACCGTTTATTGGAAATTAATTGTACTTTTGCCAAATATTAATCTAATAAATCAAAAAATCACTATGAAAAAGAATTCAAAGCATGGCTACAATTATTTATTAATTATTGGATTAGCCATATTTTTTATAGGAATAATTACAAATCTTTTCTCTAATATAGAAACTAGTGTTGAAGATAATCCAATATTAGAAATAATGAGGGATATGAATGGTTGGACTGTTTTAATTGCAGTTGTTATTATTGCTCCTATTATGGAAGAGCTTTCTTTCCGTTCTTGGACAATTAAAAAGAATTGGACTAAATATCTTACCTTAGTTTTGGCTAGTGTTTTTATAGCAGTGAGTTTGAATATTTATGCAGGACTTATATTTGCTCTTGCTTTTCTTGCAATTATGTTTCTTTTAAAGGAAAAACCAATTGTCCAAACTTATTCTTTTGTAGTGCTAACATCTTTAGGATTTGCTCTTTGTCATTATGGCAACTTAGACTTAGAAAATTATCTTGCTGCATTTCCTCTATATTTTGGCTTAGCTTTAGTTCTAAGTTTCATAGCTATTCGTGCGAAATTACGTTATGCAATTTTAACTCACTCTCTTTATAATTTTGCATTATTGTTTTTAAGTGGCTTCATCATTAGTTTTGGAGGAACAACTTATATAGAAGATAGCAACTACAAAGGAACTCTTAGTGGCGTTTCTGGATTCTACTCAACAGATTCTCCTGATATAATAGGTGGTAAAACAATTGAGATATACAAAGCATCACTTGCTAAAATAGCATCATATCTTATTGAAAACAAACTTGATTATCAATTTAAAACATATCCAAAGGATAATTCGGTATTTAATCTTAATATTGTTAGTAAAGACTCCAACGATATTGATTTAAGTAGTTTATTAAAGAAAATGACAAAGGATTATAATTTAAGAATAGATACTATTACTGAAATTAAGACTGTATATTTCTTAACAGTAAAGGATATTGATAAGATTAAATTAGAGAAGGAGGTTAAAACAAAAGATTATACTATTTACTCAGATGAGCTACAATATGTTGTTCATAGTTTTGGTGAATGTCAAAACATTATTATTAGAGTGCCAGAGGAATTAAAACATATAATGATTAAGCAAGATAGTCGCTTCCTTATAAATAATATGCAACCATTAGTTAAACTTCCTGAGGCATTAAAGAATGCTGAAAAAGAATATGGTTTTATTTTAACTCCAAAACAAGCAGAGGTAAAGACAATAAGAATATTTGAACTGGACTAAAACCTAAGTCTTAACCAAATTACAGCAATTATATTAATAGGAAAATAGATTTATTTTGAAATTAATTCTCTTTTTCTTGGTATTGAATAGAAAATTGTTGTACTTTTGCAATTGAATTTAAACCTAAGTGAAAGACTTTTATTAAAACTCTTCCATAAAGCAAGTAAATTCAACCTTAAATTTATTATTAATCTAATCCAAAAGTGACACTAATGGAAAAGAGAATTGGTACAATCTCTATAGTTATATACGATAAATCGCAAGCATCAACTGTCAATAATATATTGTCAGAATATGCCGATTTTATATTAGCTCGTCAGGGATTACCTCTCTTAGATAAAGGATTACACATCATCACCCTTGTTATTGAATCTTCAAGCGATAAGATAAATGCCCTAACTGGAAAGCTAGGTCGTTTGGAAGACGTTGAGGTTAAAGCTATATTGGCTAAGGGAATATATAATTAAGGATAGCATTAAGCAAAGAAAAGAAAAACAATTAAATACAGATATAATGAATATAGCAGAAAGAAACACAAACTTCATTGATAGGGATAAACTTTATAACCTTATTGAAGGAAAAGCTCCTAGTCAATCAGAAATTGATACAATTCTTAACAAGGCAGCAAAACTTAATGGCCTTAGTTTAGAAGAAGTAGCTGTTCTTTTAAGAATAGAAGACCCTCTTCAAATCCATCAAATAATGGAAACTGCAAAATTTGCAAAGGAAAGCATTTATGGAAAAAGACTTGTTATCTTTGCTCCTATATATACAGGTAATGTATGTGTAAATAATTGTACATACTGTTCTTTCCGTAAGGATAACCGCCTTATTAAAAGAAAAATCCTAACCATGGATGAGATTGCTCAAGAAACTTCTGCACTTTTGAAACAAGGACATAAGAGAGCTCTTTTGATTTGTGGTGAAAATGATTTTAATGGAACAGACTATATGGTTGAAGCTATTAGAACAACATACGCAGTTAAGGAAAGAGACGGAAGAGACTATATGAGAAGAATTAATGTTGAGCTTGCACCAATGGATGTTCCAGACTTCATGAAGCTTAAACAAGAAAAAATTGGTACTTATGTTTGTTTCCAAGAGACTTATGATGAGATATTATATAAACGTTTCCACCCAGCAGGCTCACCAAAGGCTGACTTTTTAAACCGTTTGACCGTTATGGATAGAGCAATGGAAGGTGGAGTTGATGATGTTGGAATAGGTGCACTTTTCGGTCTTACTGACTACCGTTTCGAAGTTCTTGCTATGATTGAACATGCTAATCACCTTGAAAGAGCTTTTGGATGCGGTCCTCACACTGTTTCTGTCCCAAGAATGGAACCAGCAATTGGAGCACCAGATGCAGAAAACATTCCTAACCCAGTTGGAGATGATGACTTTAAGAAGATTGTTGCAATACTTAGAATTGCACTTCCATACACAGGCATCATTCTTTCAACACGTGAACAAGACGCAATGAGAAACGAATTGATTGAATATGGAGTTAGTCAAGTATCAGCAGCTTCCAAAACCAACCCTGGCTCTTACGCTCACGAAGAAGAAGGAACAGGAACTCAATTCTCAACAGGCGACCATAGAACATTAGACGAAGTTATCTACTCACTTGCAAGCGCAGGTTATGTTCCTTCATTCTGCACAGGATGTTATAGGAAAGGAAGAGTTGGACAAGACTTTATGGATATAGCTAAGCCAGGCCTAATTCAACAATACTGTCTGCCAAATGCAATGTTTACCTTCCAAGAATACCTTGAAGACTTTGCATCACCTAAGACAAAGGAACTAGGACTAAGAGTTATTGAAGAGCATATCAATAATGTAAGAAAAGAACAACAAGAAAAGGTTAAGAAAAACCTTGCTGCCATTCACGGTGGCGAAAGAGATATATATTTTTAAATTTACCTCCAAATTAACTTTTACTACCTCCAAAAGTTGATTGAATTACTCCAAGAGTTTCCTTATTCTCTTGGAGTTTTTTTATATCTATAAAACAAAAATTCATTATTTACGTTAACGTATAATGAGCATAAAAAACCTACTAGACTATTTTTTTCATAGCAATAAGATTTCAGGACTCTTACTTATCTTTTCAACCATAGTTTCCTTAATTATTGCCAACTCCGTCTTTGGAAATACCTATATAGACTTCTGGCACACAAGTTTATTTGGAAAAGATTTACATTTTTGGATTAATGATGTCTTGATGAGTATATTCTTCCTCCTTATTGGTCTTGAACTCGAAAGAGAGCTTTATATTGGTGAGCTTTCAAACTTCAAAGATGCTCTTCTTCCACTTTTTGCTGCAGTTGGAGGAATGCTTGTGCCTGCCCTATTCTACCTTTTCTTCAATTATGGTTCAGATTTCACCTCAGGCTTTGGAATAGTTATGGCAACCGATATAGCATTTGCAATTGGCGTACTCTCACTTCTTGGCAAAAGAGTTCCAACCTCTCTTAAAGTTTTTCTTATCGCCCTTGCCATTTTCGATGACCTAGGAGCAATCCTAATTATTGCAATAATGTATTCCAAGGGCTTAGTAATTTCTAATCTACTAATTGCAATCGGTATATTCTTTATTCTTCTATTTCTTAACTATAAGAAAGTCCACAACCTAATCCCATATATTATTGGAGGAATCGTTATGTGGTATTTCATTTATCTTTCTGGAATTCATCCAACCATAACAGGAGTTCTTCTAGCTTTCACCATTCCTTTTAGTAGAAAAAAGACCCTTTCTTGCTCCACAATGTTAGAAGATAAACTTCATATTCCTGTTTTCTATTTCATAATCCCAATATTTGCAATTGCCAATACCGCAATCAAGATTGAAGGAGATTTTTCTCAGATAATCTCTCAGCCATATAGCATTGGAATAATTCTTGGACTTCTATTGGGAAAACCTATTGGGATATTCCTATTTAGCTGGCTTGGAGTTAAAGCTAAATTCTTTAAACTACCAAAAAATATCAACTTAAAACACATACTATCTATCGGATTCTTAGGAGGGATTGGATTTACGATGTCAATATTCATAACTCTGCTTGCTTTCAATCAGCCAGAGATACAAAATAATGCAAAAATAGCGATACTTATTGCATCCTTTACAGCCGCAATCATAAGCCTTGTCTTACTTTCAATCAACTTAAAGAAAACCCAAAGTGAAGAGTTGCTAAAATAAATCTTTATAATAATTTTCTGAATCTTTGTTTCGATGCTACTATGTTGGCAACATAAGGCATCTATGTTGGCAACATACTACTCCTATGTTGGCAACATAGCACGTGTATGTTGGCAAGGGAGTTTCTATAAAACAGCGTTTGTGTTTTTTAATTCGGCTTTGTGGCTGATTAGAAGTAGACCTAAGAATGTTAGAAGACCGTTAAGGACTAAGAGTTCGAAGTCGAAGCTATAATTAAACCAAGCTTTTGAATTCATGTTTAGGACAAAACAAATAACAGGTGAAAGAATTGCTATTATGGGAACAAACTTGTCTTTAACTCTTCTCTTTGTTAAGAGTCCAAAAGCAAATAATCCTAGTAATGGACCATAGGTTATGGATGCTACCTGGTAGAGTATATCTATTAGGTGCTGATTTTCGTAATGGTAGTAGAATATTATTACTCCTACAAATAGGACTGCAAAAAGAAAGTGGACAATATGACGAACTCTTGTTTTCTTTTTTTCTGTATAGTCTTGTCTTTTCTCTAGGTTAAGGAAGTCTATGGAAAATGCTGTTGTAAGTGAGGTTAGGGCACCATCGGCAGAGGGGAAAAGGGCTGAGATTAGACCTATTATAAAGACTACTGTTGCAAGGGGTCCAAGGTGTTCGATGGCTATTGTTGGGAATAGGTTATCGCCTTTTGCATCAATACCCATTGTATTTGCATAAATATATAGTGCTGCTCCAAGAAGAAGGAAGAGGAAGTTAACAAAGAAAAGGGTTATGCTAAAAGTTGTCATATTCTTTTGAGCAGATTTGATATTCTTACAACTAAGGTTTTTCTGCATCATCTCTTGGTCGAGCCCTGTCATTGAAATGGATATAAACATTCCTCCAAGTATTTGTTTCCACCAGCATAAACGGCTTGCTGAGTCGGTGACAAAAATGGTTGTATAGTCACTCTTCCAAATTACAGAGAACATCTGCCCTGTTGTCATATCCATTGCCTGAGCTACCATCACAAAACACATTACTAAGGCAGTTAGCATAAAGGTTGTTTGTAGGGTATCTGTCCATATAATGGTCTTTATCCCTCCCTTGAACGTGAAAAGGAGGATAAGAAGCAAAAAGAGTACGACTGTTAGTTCGAAAGGCACTCCCCAATGTGAAAATACAAATTTCTGAAGTACTATAATAACAATAAACATTCTTAGAGATGCGCCTAGGGTTCTGGAAAGCAAGAAAAAGAATGAGCCTGTCTTATGTGAAAACTTCCCAAAACGAGTTTCTAGATACTGATATATGGATGTTAGGTTTAGCTTATAATATGTTGGCATAAGTACAAATGCAATGACCATATAGCCAAGGAAAAAGCCAAATACCGTTAGCATATAGGTAAATGAACGCTCGCTTACCCAACCTGGAACACTCATAAAGGTTACGCCTGACAAAGATGCACCAATCATTCCATAGGCTACAACAAACCAAGGGGATTTTTTATTTCCTGAGTAAAAGGATTGATTATTGGCTTTGCGTGATGTTAGGTAAGTGATTAGAAAGAGGACTAGTGTGTAAGAAACGAATACCCAGAATATAATTTGTTCCATAGATCAGAAAAGATTTGTATATTTGTAAAGAATTTATCTAAATAAAAGGCAAAAGTAATTATAATTTTTCAAACATAGCTAATTAAAATATATGGAATATCCCTCTACTTTGGTTGAAAATGCTGTTAATGAATTATCCAGACTCCCAGGAGTTGGTAAACGTTCGGCACTAAGGCTTGCACTTTATCTTATTAAACAGCCAAACCAAACGACAGAAAACTTATGCAACGCTCTTCTTAGGATGAGAACAGATATTAAATACTGTAAAATCTGTTATTCTCTTTCCGATAATGATATTTGCTCTATATGCTCTCAGGAGAAAAGAAACCATAATCAGATTTGCGTTGTTGAAAATATAAGAGATATTCTTGCAATTGAAAATACCAACCAATATAAAGGAGTTTACCATGTTCTAGGAGGGGTTATTTCTCCCATAGAAGGTATTGGTATTGGAGATCTAACAATAAGTCAATTAATAGATAGGGTTAATCAAAACCCAATTGAGGAAATCATTCTAGCACTTCCAACAACAATGGAAGGTGATACAACAGGGTTTTATATCAATAAGCTATTACTAGCCTTCGATGTTAAGGTATCAGCCATTGCAAGAGGAATAGCAATTGGAGATAATATTGAATTTGCGGATGAAATAACCCTAGGGCGTTCCATTTTAAATAGGATGCCATTTAGTCAGGTACATAATAGTAATGATTAGAACTACTAAACTATAAATCTTATATGAAGAGAATAATAATAATTGGTGCAAGCTCTGGTCTTGGAAAGGAATTAGCTCTACATCATATTAAGGCAGGGAATATTGTTGGAATTGCAGGCAGAAGGGAAAACTTATTGGAAGGGATTAGGAAAATAAACCCCAAAAATGTTTTTATTAAGAAGATTGATACAACAAAACCTCAGGCAAAGGAAGAGCTAAAAAGCTTAATTGAGGAAATGGGAGGAATGGATGTATTTGTTTACTCTTCTGGAAAAGGATTTGTTAATAGAGAAATGGATATTGAAAAAGAAATGCAGACTGTGGAAGTAAATGTTTATGGCTTTACTCAGCTTGTAAATATTGCTTATCATTATTTTGCAGAGAAAGGAAAGGGTCATATTGTGGGTATAGCTTCTGTTGCAGGGGAAAGAACAATGTCGAGATGTCCTTCATATAATGCAAGCAAGCGTTATAATATTATGTATTTGAAAGCAATACGCCAGTTGGCAGAAAAGAAGAAATATAATATTACAGTAACTACTATAATGCCAGGCTTTGTTAATACAGAACTCTTGAAGACTAAGTATCCACTAACAACTAATCTTGATAAAGCAGGAAGACTTCTTTATAAAGCAATTGAAAAAGGAAAGAAAAAAACATTCATACCAAGCTATTGGGGGTTGATATCGTCGTTTATGTACGTTATTCCAACCTTTATATGGAAGAAAATAATATAATTTTGTATTTTTGTAGCATAATAAGAATATAATCTTTTACAAACAGAATTGAATATGGCAGCAAAGATAATTAAAAAGTCAGCAGTTTTAGTCCCTTATGACTTTGGACCTAAGTCAGTTTCTGCTCTTAAAGAGGCAGTAACAATAACAAAATACTTAAAAGGAGAGATATACCTATTATCTGTTATTAGGAAGGGCGACTTCTTCTCTCAATTATTTAGGAGTGAGAAAGATAATAGAAGGATACAAAGAGAGGTTACCGCAAAGCTAAAAGCAATTGCAACTCAAACAAAAAAAGAAACTGGAGTTAGGGTAATTACTATTATTGAGCAAGGAAACCCAATTGATGTTATCTTAGAACAAGCAAATATCTTAAAAGCTCAGTATATTGTTATGGGCAAGATGGAGGAGTCGAGATATGATTTCAATATTTTTGGTGCAAGCACAATGCAAATTGTTGGCGAGTCACCATGTCCTGTTATCACTGTTTCGGAGGAAATGATTACTGAAAATGGTTTTAAGAACATTGTACTGCCAATTGACCTTACCAAACAAACTATGGAGAAAGTTCTAAAGGCTGTTTCTTGGGCTAAATACTATAAAGCAAGCATTCATATTGTTGGAGTGCTTTCTGGGGGAATTTCCTCAAAGAATAGCCGTCTAAATACTAAGCTAAATAGGGCAAAATATATTGTTGAAAAAGAAGGGATAAATTGTACCACTAAGCTTTATGACAAATCGGAAACGCCTGTTCATAAAGTAATTTTAGATCATGCAAAAAAGGTTAATGGAGATTTACTGATGATTATGACTCACCAAGAGTTAGGAGTTATTGATAACTATATTGGTGCTGTTGCTCAAAAAATGTTGAAAGAAAGTGATATTCCAATTATTTCATTTACTACAAAGGCAATTGAACATAATAACTACTTTGTTTCTTCCTTCCTTCCTTTCGAACTTTTAGCACATAAAGATATTAAACATCTTAAAGGGTAAAAGAAAAAGGTATTAGGCATTCAACACCATTGAAGACTTGAACCTCCTTTTCATTAATTTGAACAATGATTTTTAGTTTTTCATTTATTCTAATTTCTGTTTCAACCATTACTTGCAAGCAAGCACCACAAGGATACGCAGCTGCAAACTTCCCTTCTTTGTTTTGTGCTGTTATTGCAATTGCAACAACTTTGTTTTCGCTATTATTGGCTCCCCAAGCAAAAAGAGCAACTCTTTCTCCGCATAAACCAGAGGGATAAGCTGCATTTTCTTGATTAGAACCTCTAACATACTGTCCATTATCTAATAATAGAGCCGAGCCAACAGAAAATTCTGAATAAGGAGAATAGGCTGTCTTTATAGCTTTCTGAGCTTCAAGGACAAGATTCTTAGCTTCCTCTGATAGTTCTGCAATTTTTGATTGAAAATAATTAATAACTACTGTCTTCTTTTCCATTTCTATTTAGTATTTATTGAGCAAAATTAAACATTTATTTACTGGAAAGAAAACTTTTACTATCTTTGTTACGTTATATAGACAGAAAACTAATAAAGAAATGAAATCATTTATTATTATCACTATAGTTGTATTATTTACAGGCCTTCTTTTATATTTTATAATAAAAGAGCTTATTAAGACCTACAAGAACGAGCCATACGACCCTAATCATGAAAGCGATTGCGAGCCAAAAGATCGTTTATTATAATTAACAACTAACAAATACAAAAACTTGTTTAAAGACTTAATCCCAGAATTTTCCTTAATTCTTGCTCCAATGGAGGCTATAACTAATAAGCCTTTCCGTAAAATATGTAAGAAATACGGTGCTGATATATTAGTTACCGAGTTCATATCTTCTGAAGCTTTAGCTAGAGATGTTAAGGATAGTGTTATTAAAATGGGATTTGAAGAAATAGAAAGGCCGTTGGGTATTCAAATTTTTGGAAATAATGCAGAAGCTTTGGTTAAAGCAGTTCGTATTGCAGAAAAAGAAAACCCTGATTTTATTGATATTAATTGGGGATGCCCTGTTAAGAAAGTTGCAGGCAAAGGCAGTGGAAGTGGTATAATGAATGATATTCCTAAAATGGTTGAGCTAACAAAGATTGTTGTGGATGCAAGTAATATTCCTGTTACTGTTAAAACAAGGCTAGGGTATTCTGAGGATTCAAAGCCAATTGTGGATATTGCCGAAAGATTGCAAGATGTGGGGATTCAAGCCATAAGCATTCACGGAAGAACAAGAGCTCAAATGTATAAGGGAGAAGCTGACTGGTCGCTTATTGGGGAGGTAAAGAATAATAAAAGAATGCATATACCTGTTTTTGGCAATGGAGATATAGATAGTCCAGAAAAAGCAATTGAATTTAAGAATCGCTACGGCGTTGATGGTATTCTAATTGGTAGGGCAACAATTGGAAATCCTTTTATTTTTCAACAAACAAAAGAATTGCTAGAAGGGAAAACTCCTACTATTATTCCTATCAACGAAAAAGTAGAAGTATGTAAGCTTCACCTTGAAGGATTGACAGAACTTAGGGGAGAAAGAAATGCTATTTTTGAGATGAGGAAAAACTATTCTGGTTATTTTAAAGGCCTAGTTAATTTCAAACCCTATAGGCTTCAACTCGTAACCTCTACTCTCTATTCTGAAATACAAAACCTTTTAGATCAAGTTCTGGATATCTATTCAGAACAAGAAAACTAAATTTAAAGCTTAACCAAGGCAACCCTATATGTTATTGTTTTGTTTTTATTATCGTATATTTCCATAATTGGAACTTCATCACTATAACCGTTTTTATCCAAATACTCTTCAATTAATGGGTAAACCTTAAAAACTCCTATCATAATTGAGAAGTAACCTTTTAATGGTCTATCAACATATAAGTATTTTTGTTTTGGTAGTATTTTAACTGAAAAACTCTTTTTCAATTCATTAATCTTATTATTATCATCAGTTTTAATAATACTTCCTATTTCCCAACGCAAATCACTTTTTTCAATCTCCTTTGGGTTATCATAATAAATACCAATACCTTGAAAAACTTTTACTCCAAAATCGTTTTCTAATTCCTCGCCAATTGATTTCATTAAATCTCCATTCTTACCATAAGCACCAATCATTTCTCTATATACAACCATCTCTCCTCCTCCTTCTTCTGCTTTAAATTCTATTTTCGTAAGGCCTCCAAAATAAGCGTAAACCCCAATAATTATAGCAAGAAAAACAAGTAGAACAGTAAGTATTTTCTTAATCAACTTCATAGTAAAATGGTTTTAATCTTTGAAATGCAAATGTACAAAAAATGATACACCATAACAAAAGATGCTGCAATAATATGTAATTCTTAGATTTGTTTCACTTGGAAAACAATAATAAAAACTTGATTTTCCTTGACATAAGCAGAATAATTTCTTATCTTTGTAGCAAGTCATAGGTTTATTCATTAAAAATATGACTTGAGAAAAAGATATTATTAACTCTTAAAATATTATCGTTATGAATTACAAGAGAATATTAATTGCAATAGATGATAGAGATAACTCAACAAATGTTGCAAAAACAGGTTTTGAACTTGCTGACCAACTAAAAGCAGAGGTAGCAATAGTTTATGCAGTGGATTTATCTAAAGTTATTAGAAACTACGATATGGTAAACCCAGAGTTAGGGCTATTTATAAAGGACTCAATAGTTGAATCAAAAGAAAGTGCTAATAAAGCAATTGACTCACTTGTTCACAAATTTAATAGAGATAAGGAAATAACTAGATTTACTCCTGAGGGCTCACCAAGAGAAGTGATCATAGAGGTGTCAGAAGATTGGAAGGCAGACTTAATTGTCATAGGACTACATGGAAAATCAGGTATTGGAATATTCTTTATGGGAAGTATATCTCAATATATATCTCTACATTCAAAAGTTCCTGTATTAATAGTACCACAAATAGAAGAAACGAAAAAATAGTCTAGTTTTCTTTTTTCACATGTATTCTTTTTCCAAATCCTAATTGGAGATAATGTGCAACATGAAAACTATATGCTCTTAGCCTTACGGAAACAAAATAATCGTTTGATAAGCTATATCTTAAACCTATATTTTGAAAAAACCGTGGGAGCTGACCATTTACAATAGCATTTTCATTTAGCTGTCTTATAATATAAACCCCTGGCTCAAGTATAATCGAAAGCTCGTCAATTGAATACTCATAAGAAATTGCCGAGCTAAGATTAAACCTATCGATAAAGTCAGCTTGTCTAATTCTTAATTTATCATCCTTATAATAATAGTCAGACCCTAAATTATCTTGATAACAAATATTGAAGCTAAGTCCTAATGCATGCTTTGAATTGAAGGGATAAAGAATTGTCTCCGATATTTCAACAACTGGATAGTATTGGTAAATGAATTTCTTTGATAGATTTGTTTCATTAGGTAGGGTAACAAAAACATTATCTAATCCAAAATATAGAGTAGAAAGAATATTTAATTTATCATTAAAATCAGGAATAGCTTGTGATTTGACAGAGAATTCTTCAAAAAAATTATAGGTTAGACCTGCTTGTGTTACAATACTGTTTACCCCCATATTAGGTTTTTTAGTTGCACCATTGGAAAAATGAACCAATGCAAAGCCTAAAGAAGTTCTAAATCTCTTAGAAAACATATACTCCATCTTTAAGCCCTCATGAATATAAATATTAAAAGGTGTCATTATTGCAGTGTTTTCTAAATTATCGATACTCCAATGCTTTGTGAAATAACCTGTGCCTAATGCAAAATCATTTTTAAGTATAAATTTACCAAAGCGGAAAAGATTTGCTGTATAAAACCCATAGAGGGCATAGGCCTCCCCCATCTTTTTTGGTTCGTTGAAATTGAAATAGCTAAACCCTACTCCATAAGAAGGGTAACTATAGAGCTGATGCCAAGCTTTTGAACCATTTGTTTGTTTTGAAAACCTAAGGGAAAAAGAATTTATCTGATTTATAGGTTCACCCGTTTTCTCTCCTCTAATGAAATCATTGGTTGGAAAAACATACCCATACTGATCAAAGAAACCTAGTGAGTAATTGTTTTGAGAATAACCTTCAGAAAAAACAAAGAGTAGGGAAAAGATATATATATATTTAAACTTTTTCATTTCTTTGTTTGCACAAATATTGGAGTATTTGCACTGCATTTGTTGCTGCTCCCTTTCTTAAATTGTCGGAAACAATCCAAAGATTTAAGGTTTTTGCCTGAGAAAAGTCCCTTCTAATTCTTCCAACAAAAACCTCGTCCTTCCCTTGGCAAAAAAGAGGCATTGGATAAAGGTTTTCATTAGGATTATCAATTACTTCTATTCCATCCATATCTTTAAGACAAGAGAAAACATCCTTAATATCAAATTCATTTTCAAATTCTACATTCACACTTTCCGAATGACCTCCAAGAACAGGCACACGAACAACTGTTGCAGTAATTTGAATATCATTATCAGAAAATATCTTTCTTGTTTCATCAACTAGCTTTAATTCTTCTGTCGTATAACCATCTTCCATAAAATCTCCTCCATGAGGGAAAAGATTATGATGAATTTGATAAGGATAAACTCTTTCTACTTCCTCACCCTTTTCTTCTTGTGACAATTGATTAACTGCCTTTATTCCTGTTCCTGTAATACTCTGATAGGTTGAAACAACAACTCTTTTAATTTTATATTTAAAATGCAAAGGTGCAAGAGCTAAAACCATTTGAATTGTTGAACAATTAGGGTTTGCAACAATTCTACTATCATTAATAATCTTTGCATTTATCTCAGGAACAACTAGTGGAATATCATCCTCTTTTCTAAAAGCCGATGAATTATCAATAACTACTGCTCCTCTTTCAGCAAACATTGGAACATAAAGCTTAGATGTTTTCCCTCCTGCTGAAAAAATAACATAATCACATTCTGCATTAATTGCCTCTTCAATACTTACAATCTTTAGTCTTCTTGAGGCAAAAGAAACCTCCTTTCCAACATTCTTTTGGGTTGCAACTGGAATTATCACTTGATTAGAAAAACCTCTTTCTTCCAATACTTTTAGAATCATTCCTCCTACAAGTCCTGTTGCTCCAATTACTCCAATCCTTAATTTTTCTTCAATCATTTCTTTTATTCTTCAGAGAAAGTACTAACATATTTTCTATACTCAGCAAAAACATTTGCTCTTGACATAAAGCCAACGTATTTACCTTTATCAACAACTGCAATTGTGTATCTATCAGCTCCCCTAAACTTCGATACAACTTCCTCCAATGGGTCAGATATATCAACAATAAAGTATTTGGAATAACGAACAAAGTCTTTTACTCCATAAACATCATAATATTCTGGCTTGAATAATAGCTTTCGAACATCATCAATAAGAAGTATTCCTAAAAAGTTATTATCTTTATCTATAACTGGGAAGAAACTTCTTGTTGACTCTTGAACAGCCTCTACAATATCCCTTAATGAGGACTCATAGAGAAGTGGAATAAAATTTGTTTCAATTAATTTTTTCTTATCAATAAATTGAAGAGCAGACTTATCTTTATCATGAGTCATTAAATTCCCATCTAGTGCTAGTTCCTCAGCATAAATTGAATATTTATTTAAAGGCTTGACAACAATATAAGAAATAGTAGTTGCAATCATTAGAGGTGCAAAAAGGTCATAACCTCCAGTTATTTCAGCAATTAGGAAGGTTGCAGAAAGAGGAGAATGCATAACTCCTGACATAACTGCCGCCATACCAACAAAGGCAAAATTACTTTCATCAACAACTAAAAGTCCTGACATATTTATCAATCTTCCAACAAAGAAACCTGTAAATCCTCCAATGAAAAGAGAAGGAGCAAAAGTACCCCCAACCCCTCCGGCCGAAGTTGTTACGGCAGTTGCAATGGATTTTAGCATAATTATTGCAGGTAAAATCCCTAATAACATCCACTCATTTTCCCTAAAAGGATAGAAAATTGTATTATTAAACAAAGTGTTTGTGTCCGAATCCAACAAAACAGCTAAGGCAGGATAACCTTCCCCAAAAAGAGGAGGAAATAGAAAAATAAGTACACCAAGACTTAATCCCCCAAAAACCACTTTTCTCCAAACCTTCAAAGGTTTAAACTTCTTTGCAATAAACTTGTTTGATCTAAGAAAATATAAAGATACAAAAGCAGAAACTATACCTAAGAAGATAAATCCAGGTATTTTTATTAACTCAAAACTAGAATAAACATGGTATGTAAACAAAACTCCCTTTCCTAAGAAAAAGAAAGAAATCATTGATGATGTTATGGCAGCAATAAGTAGAGGAATAGCGGTTGTCATTGTTAGGTCGAGCATAAGAACTTCGAAAACAAAAAGTATTCCTGCAATTGGAGCCTTAAATACCCCTGCAATTGCTCCAGCAGCACCACAACCAACAAGAGTTATCATATTTTTCTCGCTCAACCTCCCTAGCCTCCCAAGGTTAGAACCTAATGCACTACCAGTTAAAACAATTGGAGCCTCAAGTCCAACACTACCACCAAAAGCAACAGTAATTGAAGAAGTAATTATAGAACTATAAGTATTATGAGGCTTGATTCTTCCTTTTTTTCTGCTAATTGCATACAAAACCTTACTTACTCCATGGCTTATATCATCCTTGATAAAGTATTTTAATATAAGAACAGTAATAGTAATCCCTACCATAGGATAAATAAGGAACAAAAAGTTTGACCTATCAACCGCAAACCACTTAGTATCTGTAATAAAAAGATAGGTATAGTGGACAGTATTTTTCAGGACAACCGAAGCCATACCACAAGATAAGCCCACTAAAAAGGACATAAAGATCATATATTGTGATTCAGAGACATTCTTTAATCTCCAAATCAAAAAACTTTTATATAAACTACCTAAACGTATTGATTGAATTACCTTCATTTTAATAATAAAGCTACAAATATACTATATTTTCTAGTATTTTTAGCCTTTATTCTTATTTTTCTATCACACAACTCGATGTTTTACTCGTTTTTGACATAAAAAATTTGAATTCTCTTCTTTTTGTTCTAAAAAGCAGTATAAAACTTTTGCTTCTTTGTAATAAATTATTGACACAAAGATTCATTTTACTCAGATGTACATCTTAGCACATTGAGATGTACATCTTAGCACACTGTGATGTACATCTTAGCACACTGTGATGTACATCTTAGCAAAATAGAATAAAGAGATAGAAATTTATTACTTGATTCTAATAAATTAATACTTGATTCTAATTAATTATTACTTGATTCTAATTAATTATTATTTGATTTTAGTAATCTCCACCCTCCTTTTGGCTTTGATTCTGTGAAATAGAAAAGTCCATTTTCAATAGTAAATAAAAAAAGTGGGCAGTAAATACCCACTTCGTTTGCAAATACTATATTTAACAATATTACCTTTGAATAATTAGCTTTTGAGACTTTGTCCAATCTTTTGTTCTTAACATAAAAAAGTATATTCCAGAATCCAAATCACTTACATTAATAGATGAGGATTCTTGTTTTATAATTTCTGTCTTAACTTCTCTTCCCATTATATTATAAACACTTAAACAAATAGGTTGATTATCGTTATTTATCAAGCTAATTACAACCTCATTCCAAGCCGGATTAGGGTAAATATTAAAGGCAATATTTCTTTCTATATCATTAATCCCTACAGTATTGACTTGCCAGAAAAAACATGGATAACCATTATTAAGGTTTGTTGTTATTTTCCAGATATCTTCAAGTCCATTTACGGTTTCTCCAACAAAATCCCAACCAGCACTTGTAAAAGTTATTTCATTTTTCAATTCTGCCGTTGTCTTACCAGTTGCATCAAATGTCATTCCTGAACTATAACCACATCCTAAGCTTAGTCCTGAAGTTGTTTTATCCCAAAAACTATTGGTTATTGAACCTGTTCCCTCTTCATTACTGCCTAAGATTCCTCCATAGTTTCCATTGCTACTAAAAGCAATACCTGTTGAATAGCAATATTGGATACTAGAAGTGTTTCTGCCTACTAGTCCTCCAACATTATTTGAAACGCCACTTACATTTCCTCTTGAATAAGAATTCTTAATTAATGAATTTGAGCTATTTTGTCCAACAAAACCACCTATTGTTCCTCCACCAATAACATTTCCTTTTGAAAAGCAATTTTCTATTATTGACATATCATTTTGTCCTACTAAACCACCAACTGAAGAAGAGTTTGAATGAGTAGTTATATTTCCCAATGCATAACTATTGGAAATTCTTGCATTATAATAATTGACTCCAACTAAGCCTCCAACACAAGTATGTTCTATATTTCCAACTGACGATAATTGTCCTGTGGCATAAGAGCTATCGATAAAACCAATATTTAGAGTTCCTCCAGAGTCTTCAGATTCTTGAGTATTCTTTCCAACTAAACCTCCAACTTCATAACATCCAGAAACATTTCCTATTGCATAAGAAATCTTAATAGTTCCAGTATTTTGTCCTACTAGTCCCCCTACAGTTCCATTACCTTGTTGAAGCCCCGTGCAGGTGATATTTCCTGTTACATAGCAATCTCTAACTAAAGATTGGTTTTTACCAATTAATCCACCAGCCTTGTCGTCATAGCATACTACAGAACATATTGATAAACCATTGCTGCTAATACTCCCACAGCTTCATCTCCTCCATTAATGTTTGCATTAGTAAATC
>JAQVXZ010000006.1:0-2547 GCA_028708845.1 Bacteroidales bacterium | reverse complement strand
AGATTGGTTTTTACCAATTAATCCACCAGCCTTGTCGTCATAGCATACTACAGAACATATTGATAAACCATTGCTGCTAATACTCCCACAGCTTCATCTCCTCCATTAATGTTTGCATTAGTAAATCCTAGGCTATCAATTCTTGCATTATAGAGGAAACCGAAGAATCCAACTAAATAACTAAGAGGTCTGTTAATATATAAATTCGAAATTACATGTCCCTTACCATTATAAGTTCCGCTAAACCCTGAATAGTCAGTTGGAGCATTTGCATAACCCATTGGCATCCATCCTTGTCCCGAGTACCAAGAAGAGGTTGAAGAGGCGTCAATATCTGCAACTTGAATATAGTTTAAATTCCATCTATTTGTATCTTGACTTAACCAATAAAGATTATTAAGAGTAGTTATCTGATAAGGATTACCCACTGTGCCATTTCCAGCGGATAGTGGTGTTGATGTTTGTGCTTCTAACATTAGAGCTCTCAAAACAAAGAATAAAACCCAAAAACACCCCCATTCCTTTGGACACAAGCATCAAAATTGTATATTTGCAACCACGAAACAATAAAAACAAAACCCCATGAAGATAATATCATACAACCTAAACGGCATAAGAGCAGCCACAACAAAAGGCTTCATAAACTGGCTAGAAGAAGAATCGCCCGAGGTAATCTGCATCCAAGAAACTAAAGCTCAGATAGATCAAATGCCCACCTTCGAACTAAACTCTATTGGTTATGACTGCTATTATTTCTCAGCCCAAAAGAAAGGATACAGCGGAGTAGCCATCCTAACAAAGACAAAACCCGACCAAGTAACCTACGGAATGGGAATTGAGAAATACGACAATGAAGGAAGATTTATAAGGGCTGACTATGGAGATTTATCAATAATCAGCGTCTACCACCCCTCAGGAACAAGCGGAGAAGAGCGACAAGACTTCAAAATGCAGTGGCTATCCGACTTCCAAAACTACATACACGAACTCTCAAAAACAAGGAAAGAACTCATCATATGCGGAGACTACAACATCTGTCACCGCGCAATCGACATCCACGACCCCAAAGGCAACGCCAAAAGCTCAGGCTTCCTACCCGAAGAAAGAGAATGGATGGAAGGCTTCATCCGAAGTGGTTACACCGACAGCTTCCGATACCTCTACCCCGAAACCAAAGACAAATACTCCTGGTGGAGCTACCGTCACAACTCCAGAGCCAAGAACAAAGGCTGGAGAATCGACTACTGCATGGTCTCAGACAGCATAAAAGACAGAATCATATCGGCAGACATACTATCAGAAGTCAAACACTCCGACCACTGCCCCGTAAGCCTCACCCTAAAATAAAGGTCACAACTTACAACCTAACATAAACAACCATCTTAGTCTCAAAGAACTCAGAAGGGAAGAAATCATAAATATTATAAAGCTTAATCCTAATTTTTTTATTCTTCCCTTTCAAAAGAGGCTCAAACTCCTCCTTCAAATCCCCACCCTTAAGATAAAGAATCCCATTATCCAAATCGTGAAAATTAAGAGGCGAAACCTTCCCCTTCACCCAGCCAATAAACTCAGGCATAGCAGTCACAGCCCTCGAAACAATGAAATCAAACCTCTTATCCACCGCCTCAACCCTAGTCTGATACGCCACAATATTCTTCAAACCCAAGGCATCTACAATTTCATTCACCACCCTAATCTTCTTACCCACACTATCCACCAAAGTAAAGTTTGCCTCCGGGAAAAGGATAGCCAGCGGAATCCCAGGCAGTCCCCCACCAGTGCCAACATCAAGAATTTCCGCCCTAGACTTAAACCTACACACCTTAGCAATAGCCAGAGAATGAAGAATATGACGCTCAAAAATATTCTCAATATCCTTTCTCGAGACCACATTAATCCTCTCATTCCACTCCTCATAAAGCGAAGGTAACCTCTCAAACAACTCAATTTGCCCATCCGTAACAAACGGAAAATGCAGTTTAATAACAGACCTTATATCACAATTTTCATACATAATCACAACCTTAAACTATAAAATACAACCCCACAAAATTAACACAAAAGAACCGAAACCCCAAATCCCAGGGCATCAAACCCTCCTAATAAACCCACCCGATCCCAATTTCACAACAAAAAAACCACCACATTAAAAAACCCTAACCCCCATAACCAATAACCCAAACCCAAGCCCTAAAACAGCCCAACCCAAGCCCTAAGAAAACCAAACCTCCACTTCACCATAAACAAAACGCCATTTCACCACCCACGAAACGCCGTTTCTCGACCCTTAAAACGCCACTTTAAGACCCTCAAAACGCCGTTTTACTTTCACCAAAACTTAACTTCACATAATCAATTACTTAGAAACAGCCAAATTAAACCTTAGAATTATATATTTCAAACCTTAGAACCTTATAGCCTATTGTCAAGATTTACCGTTAAGATAATGCCAGAAATGTATAATTAAAATGCCATAAACCTAATCAGATAATTCCAATTTAGTAGTAATAGAATGGCATTAAAAAAATAGTAAATTGGCAGTTC
>JAQVXZ010000047.1 GCA_028708845.1 Bacteroidales bacterium | reverse complement strand
GCTTTCCCTGAAAAGGATATTAGAAGGAGAAACAATGGATATGCCTTAGATGAACTGTTTGATAATAAGGTATTCTCGGATGAAAGTGATAAGACATTTAATCTTTCTAAAGTCTTTGCAGGCTCAGAAGGGACTTTAGGACTTGCTTTTGAATTTAAGCTTAACTTAATGCCTCTACCTCCAACGCATAAAGCACTAATTTGCGCTCATTTCTCAAGTCTTGAAGATAGTTTCGCAGGAAATATTATTGCATTAGAGCATAAACCAGTTGCAATTGAGCTAATGGATGACAATGTTTTGCAAGCAGCACAAAGGAATATTGCTCAAAAGAAGAATATGTTCTTTGTTGAAAATGAGCCAAAAGCAATACTTATTATTGAGTTAGCAGAAGAAAGCGAAGAGGAATTGAATACTAAGCTTCAAGCAATAATAGAGAATTTAAAGCAAGAAAATAGAGGTTACGCCTATCCTATTATAAGACACGAAGATATTAAGAAGGTTTGGGAACTAAGAAAGGCAGGTCTCGGACTTCTATCTAATGTTCCTGGCTCTGCAAAACCTGTTTCTGTTATTGAAGATACTGCAGTTTCGCCTAAGAATATGGCAGCTTATATAAAAGACTTCCAAGAAATACTAGCAAAATACAATCTATCCTGTGTTTATCATGCACATATAGCAACAGGAGAGCTACATCTTAGACCAATTCTTGACTTAAAGAAGCAAGAAGATGTTGATATCTTTCATACAATAAGCAGAGAAGTAGCTATTTTAGTGAAGAAATACCGTGGTAGTTTGAGCGGAGAGCATGGAGATGGTAGGTTAAGGGGGGAATATATTCCGATAATGTATTCAGAAGAGGTCTATTCTATGATGAAAGACTTGAAGATGCTATTCGATAAGGATAATATATTTAATAAAGGTAAGATAATCGACACTCCACCTATGAATACTTCCTTAAGATATTCAAGTGAACTTGGTAAGAAACGAAGAGGAAAATACGACCCATCCAAGTTAAATGAGATTAAGACCTACTATAGCTTTGAAGAAGAGCAGGGTTTGTTGTCGGCAGTTGAACAGTGCAATGGAAGTTCTGATTGCCGCAAGTCAGTAGAGTTTCTAAATACTATGTGTCCTTCTTATAGGGCAACTCAGGATGAAAGATATACGCCAAGGGCAAGAGCAAATGCACTTAGAGAGTTCTTCACAAACCCCACGAAAGACAATCCTTTTGATAATGATTTGTTATACTGGATATTAGATAACTGTCTCTCTTGTAAGGGATGTAAGACTGAATGTCCTTCAAATGTTGATATTGCTAAGCTTAAATCGGAGTTTTTACAACATTATTATAATTCAAATGGAGTGCCACTTCGGATATTACTAATTAATTACTTGACAACATTCCAAAGAATTGGCTCACTCTTCCCTAAATTATATAATTTTACTATTACAAATAAGACGACTTCATCCATAATTAAGAATATCTTAAAGTTCTCAGAAAAGAGAAATCTCCCGACTTTAAATGAAAAAACGTTTAGAAAGCTATTTAAAGAGGAGAACGATTTATCGAATAACGATATAGAAAATAAGAGAACAGTTTACTTTTTTAGCGATGAGTTTACAAATTATCAAGACTCTGATATTGGATTATCAGCTCTAAAACTTCTAAAATCTCTAGGTTATACAGTAAAACTTGCTCCTATAAGAGAAAGTGGAAGGATTGCTATTTCAAAAGGTATGGTTAAGAGGGCAAAGACTTTAGCTAATAGGAATCTTAGTAAATTACAAGGTTTAATTAATTCAGAAACACCTTTAATTGGCATAGAACCCTCTACAATATTAAGCTTTAGAGATGAGTATCCTTCATTATTAAACTCTAAGACCAAGTTATTTGCTAAGGACATCATCGATAATACCTTTCTTTTTGATGAGTTCTTAGAAAAAGAGATAGATAATGGACACGTAAGGGCAGAAGATTTCACATCAACAACCACAAGAAAAATCTTACTTCATGGACATTGTCAGCAAAAGGCTTTGATAGGTACTCAGACAATGGAAAAAGTTCTATCTTTGCCTATTAATTATAGCGTTGAAGTCATACCAAGTGGGTGTTGTGGAATGGCAGGAAGCTTTGGGTATGAGAAGAAACACTACGAGATGTCTATAGAAATAGGTAATCAGATCTTATTCCCAGCTATTTTATCTGCGGATAAGGATGTGATTATCTCAGCTCCAGGCACAAGTTGCAGGGATCATATTAAACATTCTATTAATGTTACGGCTCTTCATCCTATACAAATACTTTGGGAAGCAAGAAAACTAAAAGAAAATGAATAGATTATATCAGAAAATGCTAAGTATTATTAATAATTTAATGAAGGATAAATACTTGCCTTCTTGGGTTATTATATTGATTGACTTTGTTATATGCACTATTTCTGCCTTTGTTTCAGGAATTATCCTTAGTGGTCAGGAGAAATACTTTCACTTCCCATTAGATAATTATTCAATTCGTTTCTTAGTCTTATCTATTTCTCTAACAACTCTCTTCTTAATGCTTTTTAAAGTTGCTAAGGGAGTAATACGTTATTCTACTTTTAGTGATGCAATGAGGATATTTTTTGCAGTTGTTTTTGCAGGTCTTTCAATGCTAGCTTTAAATCTTATTTATAAATACAATATTGATCCTTTGGGGAAAGACTTTATTCCAAAGCAACTTATCTTGATCTACTTCTTTGTTTCCTATATTGGTTTATTCCTATTTAGAATGTTTGTTCGTTGGTTATTTGAGAAAGCATATAAATCAGGAATACATATCAATATGACTACTTCAATAGCGATCTTTGGGGCAGGCAAAACTGGTACAGCAACTGCTAATACTATTATTTCTACTTCAAAGAAATACTATATAAAAGCTTTCTTAGATGACGATAATTCCTTAGCTGGTAAGTCAATTATGGGAATAAAGATATGGGGAAAGAAAGACCATGAGTATGTTTTTAAGTATAAGGATATAGATCAGTTGCTTATTGCGACAAATAGGATAAGTACTGAACGCAAAAACGAAATATTTGATCTTTGTTTTCAAAACAAGATAAAGGTTTTGACTGTTCCTCATATCAAAACATGGACAGATGGTCAGCTAAATGTTGAACAAATTAAGGAAATTCAGATAGAACAGCTCTTAAATCGTGAAGAAATAAAGCTTAATGTTGATATTATCAGTCACGAAATTGAAGATAAAACGATATTAGTTACAGGAGCTGCTGGTTCTATTGGTAGCGAAATCGTTAGGCAATTGGCTAAGTTTAATCCAAAACTTATTGTGGTTTTAGACCAGGCTGAAACTCCTTTATATGATATTGAAAATGAACTAAAGGATAAGTTCCCCGAAACGAATTTTAAGATAGTGATTTCCTCTGTTCAAGACAAGGAAAGGATGGAAGATATTTTTAAAAACATAAATCCAGATATTGTTTTTCATGCCGCAGCATATAAGCATGTACCCATGATGGAGGCACATCCTTATGAAGCTGTCAAGGTTAATATATTTGGAACTAAGATAATTGCAGACCTATCCTGCAAGTATGGAGTTAATAAATTTGTTATGATTTCAACAGATAAGGCAGTTAATCCTACAAATGTTATGGGAGCTACTAAACGTTTTGCTGAGATTTATATTCAATCTTTAAATAAGACATCAAATACACAGTTTATTACTACTCGTTTTGGAAATGTTTTAGGTTCAAATGGTTCTGTTATCCCAAGATTTAAGGAGCAAATCAAGAGAGGAGGTCCTGTAACGGTGACACATCCTGATATTATCCGTTATTTTATGACTATTCCTGAGGCTTGTCGTTTGGTTTTGGAGGCAGGAGTTATGGGAAAAGGTGGAGAGATATTCCTTTTTGATATGGGAAATCCTGTGAAAATTGTTGATTTAGCAAAGAGGATGATTAAGCTTTCTGGCTTTGAACCCGATAATGATATTATGATTGAGTTCACAGGACTTAGACCAGGGGAAAAACTTTATGAAGAACTTCTTAATAAGAAAGAACATTCATTGCCAACATATCATAATAAAATATTTATAGCTAATAATGAGGTATTTGACTTTGATTTTGTCCAAGATTCTTTCCAAGATTTAGAAAAGCAGTGCCACAATCAAAGTGAGGATAAAATAGTATCTTGTATAAAAATGCTAGTAAGTACATTTAAGAGTAATAATAGTAGGTTTGAAAAACTAGATGAGAAAAGATAGAAAACTATTAATCGTTGGAGGAGGTGTAACTCATGCTTATAACCTTATTGAATTAATAAAAGGATATTTTGATGATATATTTCTTATTACTGATTCTGAAAATGATAAGTTTAAAGATATAGATCACGAAGTTATTAATTTTTCTTTTTCCAACCCATTAAATATTATCTATTCTACTGCCAAGGTTAAGAAGATAATAAAGGAAATTAAGCCAGATTTTATTATAACTATGCAGATGGATACAGGTGCTTTCTGTACTCATTTGGCAAATAATAAAAACATACCGTCAATGGTTGTTGGCTTTGGAAGTGATGTATTACTTATTCCTTATAAAGGTTATCTATATAAGTCAATGGCAAAATTTATTCTAAAAAAAGGGAATTATTTTAATACTGGCTCAAATCATGTTGCTAAAGGAATGAATAAATTAGCAAATAAAGATTTAGGTGTTGTGGTTTCAAATTTTGGAATCGATGATAGTATTACTAGTAATAAAAAACAAAATATAGTGTATTCTAATCGTTTACATAGTAGTTTATACCGTATACCTTTAATAATAGAAGCATTTGCAAGGTTTATAGAAAAAGAAGAGAGAAAAGATTGGAAATTAGTTATAGCTGCTACAGGAGATGAGGAAGCATTAAGAAAAAAATCAAAAGAACTTGGAATTGAAAAAAAGGTTAGCTTTGTTGGTTGGCTAAATAAAGAAGAGAATTATTATTATTACTCAATATCTAAAATATGGATTTCAATACCAAAAAGTGATAGTATTCCAATTTCATTATTGGAAGCAATGGCAGCAGGTTCAATCCCTATTATTTCAGATTTACCTTCAATAAAAGATTTTTTTATTAATGGAGAAAATGGAATAATAGTGAAAAATTTTGATGAAAATTATATAGAAAAAGCACTTGAATTAAATTTTGATGATGTTTCTACACAAAATGTAATTAAGGCAAAAGATTTTGGAAGTAAAGTAAAGAATAGAGATCTTTTCTATTCTATATTTGACAAAGAATTTAAAAAATAATGGTAGAAAAAATAAAAGTTGTACATATAACAACGGTACATAAAAGAACAGATGTAAGAATTCTTCAAAAGGAATGTACTTCATTAGCAAATAATGGTTATCAAGTCCATTTAATAGTTGCTGATGGTAAAGGAGATGAAATAACAAATAGTGGAGTGCAGATTCATGATATTGGGATATTTCCAGGACGTATAAAAAGAATTACATCTTCATACTTAGTTGCATTTAAGAAAGCTATGGATATAGATGCAACAATATACCATCTTCATGATCCTGAATTATTGCTTTGTGGATTAAAGCTTAAAAAAGAAAACAAGAAAGTAATATTTGATTCACATGAAGATATATATTCAAATATAAGTGAGAAAAATTATATCCCGAATTTCTTAAAACCAATTCTTTCTTTCTTTTTATCATTAATACAAACTTATGTTCTTAAGAGAATTGATGGAGTTATATCAGTTACTCCTCATATTTGCGATAAACTTAAGAAGGTAAATAGTAATGTTGCAATGATAACCAACTATCCAATTATACATAAAAAAGATATTCAGAAAGGTAACATAACTAAATCTTTAGTATTTGCAGGTGGGGTTATGAATCAATGGAAACACGAATTTGTCTTAGATGCGTTATCTTTTTGCGAAGATAAAAATATAGTATATAATATTTGTGGTCCAACTTATCCTAATTATATGGCAGAACTCCAAAAGCATAAGAATTGGAATAAAGTAAATTATTATGGGATCGTGTCAAAAGCAGAAGTTGAGAAAATTATGTCAGAGTCAAGTATTGGAATGGCAACATTAAGTTATGGAAAGAATGTTGGAGGGAAAATAGGTACAATAGGAAATACTAAGCTATTTGAATATATGGAAGCAGGAATACCATTTATTTGTACAGACTTTATTCTTTGGAAAGAAATTGTAGATAAATATGAATGTGGAATATGTGTTGATCCAACCAATCCAAAACAAATTGCTAAAGCTATTGATGACCTAATATTAGATCAAGAAAAAATAATAAAAATGGGATTGAATGGAAGAAAAGCAGCAGAAGAGGTATTTAATTGGTCATCTCAAGAAAAATTACTTTTAGGGTTTTATGAAAAATGTTTAGGAGATAATTAATAAATATTAGAGAGAATGAAACTACTTATACTTACACAATATTTTCCACCAGAAGTTGGAGCACCACAAAACCGTTTATATGAATTGGCTTTAAGATTAGAATCAAAAGGTATTGATATTTCGGTTTTAACTGCTATGCCTAACTATCCTCAAATGGTTGTTCATAAAGAATATAAAGGAAAATGCTACTGCAAAGAAGAGATGAATGGACTTAAGGTTCATCGTTCTTGGATTTATGTAAGTAAGTCAAAATCTATAATTCCTCGTTTACTAAATTATTTTTCTTTTGTTTTTTCTTCTCTTTGGTTTGGACTATTTAAAATAAAGAAACAAGACGTCTTACTTGTTGAATCTCCCCCACTCTTTTTAGGAATAACAGCTTATTTACTTTCAAGAGCAAAAGGAGCTAAGATGATATTTAACGTTTCCGATCTTTGGCCTGAGAGTGCAGAGAAATTAGAGATAATAAATAATAAAGCAATGCTATCAATGGCAACAAAATTAGAAGAGTTTTGTTATCGTAAGTCAGCTTTAATTACAGGACAAACCCAAGGAATAGTTAGAAATATTGAGACTAGATTTCCAAATAAGAATGTTTATTGGTTAAAGAATGGTGTTGATATTAAGTTTTATGATGTAAATAAAGCACAATCAGAGTCAAATGCTTGGAGAAAAGCCAATGGATATTCTGATGAAGATTTTATTTTATTTTATGGAGGAATAATTGGACATGCACAAGGCTTGGATATAATTCTAAATGCAGCCAAAATGGTGGAAGATAAGTCAGGAATTAAGTTTGTAATGCTTGGTTCAGGACCAGAAAAAGAAAGATTATTAGCCCTAAAAGAAGAACTTAAACTAAATAATCTTGAGTTTTATGATGCAGTTCCTAAAACTAAAATGCAAGAAATAATTATGGATATGAATGCAACCATAGTTCCATTAAAGAGATTAGACCTATTTAAAGGAGCTATCCCTTCTAAAATATTTGAAAACCTTGCATTAAAGAAACCTATTCTCTTAGGACTTGAAGGAGAAGCAAAGGAGTTATTTATAGATGAAGGAAATTGTGGATTAGCATTTGAACCAGAAAACACAGAAGA
>JAQVXZ010000046.1 GCA_028708845.1 Bacteroidales bacterium | reverse complement strand
ACGTAAGCTTCTACAATCTTTGTTACTAAGGGGTGACGGATAATGTCGTATTCATCAAGTTGGACAAAGCTCCGTCGTGCTGGATTTGTCCTTATCGTTGAACTGGATTTGCAATCCAGTTTGTTATTACTATTAGGATTTTCAATCCGATATCTATTCATATTTCTTTGCATTAGCTTGATTTTGTTTATATAACGGATTATAAATCCTAATAGTAATTAAGAGGTGGAGTGCTTATCGGTTTACCGCTTGCACAGCAAGAAATCCACCTCGACGGATTTATTCTCTTGGTTTTTCGTTTTTCACGTATGCTTCTACAATCTTTGTTACTAAGGGGTGACGGATAATGTCGTATTCATTAAGGTGGACAAAGCTAATGCCTTCAACGTCTTGCAAGTATTTAGTTGCTTCTTTTAGTCCTGATTGTTGTTGGAATGGAAGGTCGATTTGGGTTGGGTCGGCGGTTATTATGAATTTTGCATTCTTGCCCATTCTGGTTAGGAACATCTTCATTTGGGAATAGGTTGCATTTTGAGCTTCATCAAGTATTACAAAAGCATTGCCTAATGTCCTTCCTCTCATAAAAGCAAGGGGTGCAATTTCTATTACCTTTTCTTCCATATATTTTACAAGTTTTTCCTCAACAATCATATCCCTTAGGGCGTCGTAGAGTGGTTGAAGATATGGATCGAGTTTGTCTTTAAGGTCGCCTGGTAGGAAACCAAGATTTTCGCCTGCCTCAACTGCTGGGCGAGTTAAGATAATACGTTTTACTTGCTTAGCTTTTAAGGCTCTAACTGCTAGGGCTACGGCTGTATAAGTTTTGCCAGAGCCAGCTGGTCCAATAGCAAATAGCATATCGTTCTTATCAATTGCCTTAACCATTTCTTTTTGGTTAGGGGTTTGTGCTTTAATGATTATGCCATTCTTACCATGAACAAGGATTTCATTGGAATAGGGGTTTTGTTTTTGGAAGTTTGGACTTGGCTTAACTATACTCATAATTAACTTTTCGTCCAATCGTAGTTCTTGATGGTATAGCTCAACTAATTGATTAAATACCTCTTCAAATTCCTCAATATGTTTTTCTTTCCCTACAACCTTTAACTTGTTACCTCTTTGAATTAAATCTACATTTGGGAAAAGGATTGATAGGAAGTTGAGATTCTTTTCATTTGTGCCAAAGAAATCAACTAAGGATATATTATCTAAATCGAATGTTTTATCTTTCATCAATATGGTTTTAGCTTATTTCTTTATAATTTTAAATTCTGTTCTTCTATTCTTTGCTCTTCCTTCTTCTGTCTCGTTACCTGCAATTGGTTTTGTCTGTCCAAAGCCTTTTGATTTTAACCTAATTGCTTCAATTCCCATTTCCTCCAAATAAGTTTTCACACTATTTGCTCTCTTTGTTGAAAGCTCAAGGTTATATTCTTGTGAGCCAACATTGTCAGTATGTCCTGAAATCTCAATTACTATATTTTTATTCTTTTGCAAGAGTTCTAATAATGTATTTAGCTCCGATTGAGAACTTGGCAAAAGGGAGAAGGTATTGGTTTCAAAGAATATATTATTAAGGACTACGCTTTCTCCCTCAATAATTGGTATAAGGAATATATCTTTTTGATATGAATTGGATTTACTAATATCATTTAACTTAAAGTTTTCGGAATAGAAAAGATAACCATCAGCCCAAGCATTAAGTGCGTAAGTTGCACCAAGAGGCAAAACAACTAAGTATTCTCCTGTTTGTGGGTCAGAGCTTGAAGATGCAATTAAGGAGTTTTTATTTATATCCTTTACTTCAAAATTAACAGCAAGTGGTTTACTAGTAAACTTATCGAAGGTCTTCCCTTTCATATAAACAACTGGCGTTGGCTGTGCTTTTTCATATAGGTCGAACTCATAAAGGTCTTTTCCCCCTTTGCTATCTTTTAAAGAGGTTGAGAATATTGCTTTCTTCCCACTTGGTGATACTATAAAGCTTGTTTCGTCTGATGAAGTATTGATTGGATAGCCTATGTTTTGAGCTGGTGTGAATTTACCATCAACAATATTTGAGTAAAAGATATCAAATCCTCCCATTCCTAAGTGATAGTCGGATGAAAAGTAAAGACTTGTATTGCTTGGGTGGATAAAGGGATACATATCATTGCCAGGTGTATTGATTGTGGAATCTAAATTAATAGGCTTTGTCCATTTATCGTTATCTTTCTTGTATGTGTACCATATATCGTTCTTTCCCTTCCCTCCTCTTCTATTGGAAACAAAGAAAAGTGTTCTTCCGTCAGATGCTATTGTTGGTTGAGAGTCCCATGCAGAAGAGTTAACAGTTTGTCCCATATTCTTAGGTTCTGTCCATCTTTGACCTATCCTTTCTGAATAGTATAAATCGCAACTTCCATAACCATCTCTTGCATTGCAACGAGTGAAATAAGCTGTTCTTCCGTCAGGTGAAATGGATAAGGCTCCTTCGTTTTCGAGGGAATTGAATGGTGTTGGCATCTTTTCAGCCATCTCCCATTTTCCATTAACCTTATTTGTTTGAAAGAAGTCCTCTACCATAAGTATTTTAAGCCCAAAGTCAACTGTGTCTGGGATTAGTCTTGTGAAAATAAAGGTTTGCTCGTCAGCTGTTAGGGTTGGGAGGTATTCATCGTAGAGTGTATTTATGTTTTCGCCCATATTTCTTGGTTCAAACTCAACTGGGTTTTTAAGGGAATACTCTATAAAAGCAATTTGCTCAAGCTTCCTCTTGGTTTTATCTATCTTCTCTTGGTCTTTTGGAGTTTTATAGTTTGAAAGGGCATAATTGAAGTGTTGCTTTGCTTTTTCGGTATTGTATTCTAAGAGATAAAACTCACCAACACGATAATGAGCAGTTATATCAAAACTCGGGTGAAGCTCAACAAAACGCTTATAGTATGGGAAGGCTTTTAGCCTATTGGTATCAAACTCATTGCTTTTATTATAGTATATTTCAGCCATGCAAAGCAGTGCATCAGGATAATCAGGTGCAATAGAAAAGACTTTATTTAGGGACTCTATTGCCTTATCCTCCTTACCTTTATTCAGATAATCCAGAGCTTTCTTAAATTCTTTTTCAGCCTTAGGATTGTTTTGAGCAAAAAGGTTTTGAGTAAGGAATAATGAAATTATGATTAGAAACATCCTTAACACCTTATTTAAAGATGTTAAGGTATTTCCATGTATTTGTGACTTTGCAACGATATTCTCCATTTAGGATTCATTTTAATGTATTCAACAATCTTAGGCATTACGATATTTCTAACGCTCCATTCTGGTTGCAAGTATAAAACGCATTTTTTATTATCGACTTTCTTTGAATAGGTTTCAGCAAACTCAAAGTCTTTTTCGTCACAAATAATCATTTTAAGCTCAGAGGCGTATTGCATATTTTCTTCCAAGGGAGGCATATTCCTCTTTGCAGAAAGACAAACCCAATCCCAAGAACCACTCATAGGCGAAGAGCCAGAGGTTTCAAGGAATATTTCAATATTATTGTCATGAAGTCTTTTGCAAATAAGGTCTAAATTATATAATAAAGGTTCTCCTCCAGTAATGATTACAGACTTAGCAGGATACGCAGATGCTCTTTCAACAACATCCTCAATACTTGTTGGAGCAAGGAGTGCAGCATCCCAAGCTTCCTTAACATCACAAAAATCACAACCAACATCACAGCCCCCAACTCTAATAAAGTATGCAGCCTTCCCTGTATTATATCCCTCACCTTGTAAACTATAGAACTCTTCCATTATTGGTAGTAGCTCCCCTTTTGCAATACCTTCTTCTTGTGTTAATGACATTTAATGTTTGGTTTATTCGTAGATTTCGTGATTGTAAGCCTTTAGGGTGTTTTGAAGTAATGATACTACTGTTAAAGTTCCTACTCCTCCTGGTACTGGTGTAATATAACTAGCCTTTGGAGCCACTTCATCAAACTTCACATCACCAACAACACGATATCCTCTTTCCTTTGTCTTATCTTCTACTCTATGAATACCCACATCAATAATAACCGCTCCCTCTTTAACCATATCTCCTGTCAGAAATTCAGGCTTACCTATTGCAACAATTATAATATCTGCTCCAAGGCATATCTCCTTTATGTTTTTAGTCTTACTATGACAAAGGGTTACTGTGCAGTTAGCAAAGTTATTATTTCTTGACATAAGAACAGCTACTGGAGTTCCTACAATATTACTTCTACCTATTACAACACAGTGCTTACCTACTGTATCTATCTTAGATCTTTCAAGCATTGTCATAATACCGAAAGGAGTTGCAGGAATAAATGAAGGCATATTATACATCATTCTTCCTCCATTGGTTGGGTGGAAACCATCAACATCCTTTCTTGGGTCAATTCTTTGGACAACCTTATTTTCATTAATGTGTTTTGGAAGGGGTAGCTGAACAATAAAGCCATCTACTTCCGGGTCATTATTAAGAAAATCAATTGTATTTAGAAGCTCTTGTTCTGTTAGGGTGTCTGGAAAACGATAAACAGAAGACATAAAGCCTACTTCCTTACTTTGCTTTTCTTTACTTGCAACATAAGATTCACTTGCTCCGTCATTTCCTACAATAACAGCAACCAAGTGAGGTGGTCTTTTACCTGCATCTAATAGTTTTGCAACTTCTGCTGATAATTCTTTTTTAATTTCTGCTGCTATTAGCTTTCCATCAATAATTATTGGTTCTTTCTTATTTTCCATTGGTCTATCTCCTTCTAATATTTTTTAATGCATTCATTTTATTTCCACTCCCAACCATCTTCATCATCTTGCGAGTTTCTTCAAATTGCTTAAGAAGTCTGTTAACATCCTCTATTGTTGTGCCACTTCCTCTTGCAATTCTCTTCCTCCTGCTTCCGTCAATTTTGGCTGGATTCTCTCTTTCAAACGGAGTCATTGAGCCAATAATTGCTTCAATGCCTTTAAAAGCATCATCATTTATATCAATATTTTTCATCATCTTGCCAACCCCTGGTATCATTCCCATAAGGTCTTTGATATTACCCATCTTCTTTATCTGGTTGATTTGAGTTAGAAAGTCATTGAAATTGAAATCATTTGTCTTAAGTTTCTTAGATATCTTCCTTGCTTGTTCTTCATCATACTGCTCTTGAGCCTTTTCAACCAAAGAAACAATATCACCCATTCCAAGGATACGAGAAGCCATACGCTGAGGGTGGAAAACATCAAGTGCTTCCATCTTCTCTCCAATACCAACAAACTTAATTGGCTTATTAACAACGTGGCGAATGGTTAGGGCAGCACCACCTCTTGTGTCACCATCAAGTTTGGTTAGTACAACTCCTTGAAAATCTAATTTATCGTTAAATGCTTTTGCAGTATTTACAGCATCCTGACCTGTCATACTATCTACCACAAAAAGAGTCTCCTGAGGATTAACCGCCTTCTTGATAGCCTCTATCTCATTCATCATCTGCTCATCAATACCCAAACGTCCCGCAGTATCGACAATAACAATATTTATTCCTTTATCCTTTGCTCTCTGAACTGCATTCTTAGCAATTTGAACAGGGTTTTTAGAATCTTCTGTATATACCTCAACCCCTATTTGCTCACCAAGAACTTGCAATTGATTGATTGCAGCAGGACGATAAACGTCACCAGCAACCAAAAGGACTGACTTACCTTTTTTAGTTTTAAGATAGTTTGCAAACTTAGCAGAGAATGTTGTTTTACCACTACCTTGCAAACCAGCAATAAGAATTATGGCAGGAGAACCTTTGATGTTTACCTCTTGAGTTTCACCACCCATTAGCTCAGTCAATTCATCTTGAACAATCTTAATCATTAATTGTCCTGGATCAATTGAAGTTAAAACATTCTTACCTAAAGCTTTTTGTTTTACTGTATCACAAAACTCTTTAGCAATAGCATAACTAACATCGGCATCAATCAAAGCCTTCCTAACCTCTTTCAATGTTTCAGCAACATTAATTTCGGTAATCTTACCATGACCTTTTAATATCTTAAACGATTTCTCTAATTTCTCACTTAAATTCTCAAACATGTTATATACCTATATTTTTATTATAATCTATTATCTTTCCACCCCCACAACCAACTGCAAATTAAGAAGTGCAAAGTTAAGATATTTTTTGCAACTGACAACTAGCTTTCAATAAAAGCTATAAGCAATTAATTAGCGAATAATTGAAGACTAATCATATATCAAATACTTCTTCCTCACTTGCTTAAACTCCTCAATATCTTTTGCCCAAGTTTTTCTTATATCTTTTTCTTGCATTCCCTTTCTAACTTGTAGCTTTAAGTCTTTTGTGCCAGAGAGTTTATCGAAGAAATTTTGAAAGAACTTATCCTTATTAGGGTAAGCATTATACATCTTAATAAGAACACTTAAACTTACCTCTCCCTTTGCTTTTGAGCTAATACAATTTTCAATTACCATATCACTTTCACCATAACACTTAATGTTTTTATAAGGAGGATTATCCGAAACCCCTTTGATTACCTTTGGAGTAAAAGAAAAACTAGTATCATTATATTCAGGATAGCCCACAATTTCAAAAGGACATTCAGTTCCCCTACCCACCGAAACAGGAGTACCCTCAAAGAAACAAAGAGAAGGATAACAAAGAATTGATAATGGAGTTTTTAGATTTGGACTTGGAGCAATAGGAAGATCATAGTCCATATTATGATTATAGTTTTCAATTGGAATAATAGTTAATTCACATTTCAGATTCCCTTTTTCACCAATCACCCTATTGTTTGAAGTACCAAGCCAATACTCACCATTTATCATCTTAGCATATTCCCCAATTGTCATCCCATACACAATTGGCACAGGATGCATTCCCACAAAAGAAACTAAAGAACTATCCTTGAGTACTGCTCCATCAATATAAGAAGCATTTGGATTTGGTCTATCAAGAACTATTAAAGGAATATTGTGTTCAGCACAAGCCTCCATAACATAATGAAGAGTTGAGATATAAGTATAAAACCTTGTTCCAACATCTTGAAGATCAAAAACCACTATATCATTTCCCTTAAACTCCTCGGCCTTAGGTTTTTTATTTGAACCATATAGAGAAATAATAGGAAGAGAAGTTTTAGGATCAATAGAAGAATTAATCTTAGCACCAGCCTCTGCATCTCCCCTAAACCCATGTTCAGGACAGTAAATAGCTCTTAGCTCAAGACCCAAACTAATCAAAGAATCCACCAAATGCCTCTTACCAATCAAAGAAGCCTGATTAGCCACAACACCCACCTTCTTTCCTCTTAGCAAATCAATATACCCATCAACACACTCAGCCCCTACCCTCAAATCATCATTAGCCCCTTGCGAAAAAACATTACCCATAGGCATAATAAAAAGGAAACAAAAGAATATTTTAAATCTCATAAACCAAATAATTAATATTAGTACCTCTATTTTTAATTATTGACAAAGATACAAAAAAGCAAGTTGAATGAAAGTTTTAAAAACCAAAACGAGGATTCAATAAAACAAATCCTCGTTAAAATATAATAACTTATAAAGTTACCCGATACTGTCCCAAAAAGTGTGTAAAGCACAAAAGTTTTTTAATTTTGTATTTGCAAATAAAAATGAAAAGCAATGCACTTTACACAGCCACAAATTTACGAAGTTTTAGAACATGTTCTATCAAAAGAAGACGGATTAGAACAAATTTTAAAGATGAGCTTAGAGAGTTTAATGAAATCTGAGCGTACAATACACAATGAATTTAATTTAGATTCAAGTAATGGATTTAGACCTCGCAAGACTTTTGGGCGAGGCAAGATATTGGAACTACGAGTCCCTCGCACACGTTCAGGAAGTTTTTATCCATTAATCTTAGCACTTTTAAAAGACCAAGAAGAAGAATGTAAGAAAATAGCTTTTAAACTATATTCAGCAGGTTTAACAACAGAGCAAGTAGGAGATTTATTTGGAGAAATCTATGGCAAGAGTTACAGTACAAGTCAAGTAAGCCGACTATTTGATTATGCAAGAGATGAAGTCCAGGAGTGGATAGAAAGACCACTTGAAAGTTATTATCCTGTATGCTATATAGATGCTACTTACATATCGACAAGAAGAGTAGATAGTGTAAGTAAAGAAGCATATTTCACTATTCTAGGTGTAAGACCAGATAGAACACGTGAAGTTTTAGCAGTTTTTAATAATCCAACAGAAGGTTCTAGCATATGGGAAGATATTTTTACTGATTTAAAATCAAGAGGAGTAAAAGAAATAGGATTAATAGTAAGTGATGGACTGCAAGGAATAGAAACAGTTATCAACAAACATTTTAAAGGTACAGAAGTACAGTTATGCGCAGTTCACTTACAAAGGGAGAGTATAAAGTATGCTAAGCCAGAACACAAAGAAGAGATGGCAGAGGATTTAAAAGAAGTCTTTGCCACAAATAACAGAAAAGATACTCCAGAATTAGGTGTACAAAGATGGAAGGATTTTTGTAATAAATGGGGCAAATATTATCCAGTATTTAAACGAAGGGCAGATAACGAACGCT
>JAQVXZ010000005.1 GCA_028708845.1 Bacteroidales bacterium | reverse complement strand
TATAATCATCTGCACCCATTTCTAATAGTCGGATTTTTTCAGTAGTACTATCATTACTCGAAAGTATTATTACTTTAATACTCTTATATTCATCCATGCTTTTTATATATTTCAGAAATTCTTCTCCACTCATTACAGGCATATTCAAATCCGTAATTATTAAATCTGGAGTATTCCCATTATTCATCCAAGCAATACCCTTTTCAGGATTATCGAACCATGCAATTTCATTGTCCTTACTAAGATACATAGAGAGAATCTTTGCAATAGCTTCCTTGTCGTCGAGTATTAATATCTTTTTCATAGTTTATTAGTTATTGTCTATTAAGATGAATTGTAAATTTATTGAGCAAAAATACTAAAAAAACTTATATAAAAGATAATTTTTTGAGGATAAATTTATATACTTAAAAGAACTCTTCAATATAATTTTATACGAACAGAAAAATCAGTATTAAATAGTAACAAATTCAATATTATAAATAAAAAAGAAATGTAATTTATACTATATTACACTTCTTTTTCTATAATATACAGAGGTTTATTTACTGAAAAGAGATTGAGGGTTTCCTAAAATTTCACTTTGAATAATCGATTCATTCACAAGCTTTGATTCATCTCTGTTATATAAATTTAAGGTATTATCTCCTCCGAATATCCAAGAATTAAAGTTTAAATATCCTTGAGAGATATTATTTTTCTCTCGCAACCAAGCAGTTTTAGGAAGAGCAATCCCATATGGGAGACCTTTTGAATTAATTACATTATTATAATTATTTTGTTCCAATGAGTGGTCATAAATGGCTAAATAAATTGTATCCCCTTCACCAATAACGATAAAAGGATTGATTCTTTGTTGATAATAGTTCCAAGTATTAATTTCGAATTCTTGGGTAATATGTTTTTTGATGTGACTAATATTCCCTCCTCTAAAATATGTTTCAGTGATTGGCCAGTTTTCATATTCAACGTTAATAAATCCTTGTCTTGAATCAAAGAAATCAGCTCTCACAGAATTTGGAGTTGCAATCCATATTTCATTATTGGGGAATTTAATACCGAATTTGAAATTTTTCATTGCTCCTAATGCTAAAGGTTGAACATAAACAGAAAGTTTATCTTTAAGTATATTCCTACCTAGAGTGCTGTTCCATTCCCCATAGATAGTATCCACTACTGTGATAAAACAAACGAAATCATTATAATCATTATCTCCGTTTCTTGTATCTTCAAACATTGCCATAAATTGATGAATTGCATAACCCGAATTTTGATAACCTGTTTTAGTTATTGGAATGTATGAAATAGTTTCAGTCTTATCTTTTTCTACAAGATAAGGCATTTCAATAGTCGTTTCACATATAGTATCATTTCCAACTTTTATTAATGTTTTAAATCCATCCTTAATTGGAGCGATTTTGGATTCAAATGGATCGATTTTTTTTAAATCAGCCTTTTTTATTGTTATATCATCTGATATACATGATGTAGCAATAATTGCTACTATAAATAATGTTAGAAGTTTCTTCATTTTAATACTTATTTATTGAATAAATTTTCTGGATTATTATTAATTATATCGCTAATTTTAAAAAGATTAGCTTTAGATCCTTGACTATTATTTGAATTGCCAATTGATTCGTTATTACCAGTAATCCAATTGTTAAACCCTTGATAAATAGTTGAGATATTTACTTTTTCTTTTACGTAATCAAATCCTCCTGATATTGCAATTCCTAATGGGTATCCTGTCACGCTGGCGATAGATAAATAGTTTGCACTAATGTTATTGGCGCTTAATGCAACATATATTTTTTCACCATTTTCATTAATTATAAAAGGATGTATTCTAAGAAAGTCATTTTGTTTTCCAAGTTGAGTATAAGTAATTTTCTTAATATGGTTCGCATCACTTGTCTGATATAAACTTGCACTAGGATCAACTGTGTTCACAAATCCAGTAGTTCCAGGGAAGAAATCATTTCTAATATTAGTTGAAATAATAGTATCAACACCATTAGGTAGTGTTATCCCGAATTGCAAATTAGTGCCTGCGCCATAAGCTATAGGCTGAATATAAATGTCTAATTGAACATTATTCTCACTTTTCTTTTTTTCTCTTGTTATATAGCAAACAAAATCGTTATAATCATTATCTCCATTTCTGGTATCTTCGAATGCTGCAGTGAAAGTATTTACATCCCAACCTCCGTAGATCACATCTTTTTTATTAGCTATATAATCAGTAGTTTTTAATGCTCCTTTTGGGAACGAATAACTCATCTCAATATTTGTTTCGCAGATAACAACACCATTTGCTTTGATAATTGTTGTTTTACCCTCTTGAATTGGAGCTAATTCTTCGGTAAAGGGACTTAGATTTTCTAAATCTAATTTCATGCTTTCGAAGTCCTCGTTAATACAAGAAACTCCAAAAATGGCTACTGCGATTAAAAGAAATATCTTCTTCATGGTTTTATTTTTTATATTTATATTCCTATTTCAATTTGCAAATATACAACGGAATTAGCTTAAAACAAGTGTTTTTAGTGATTATTTTTATGGAATTGGTTTTTAATATGGTTTATGTGCTTTTAATTAGCTGAAAGCCAGGATGTAAACTGGTTGATAGAATTTATCTATTATTGTATAAATTCTATCTATAACCATGTATATACTAAGGTATTTATGCTTGTAAATCTAATAAAAAATGACAAAAGAGTGGGAGATTACCAATTTAGCTTGCTAAAGTAGATTTTGGAAGTTGAGCGAGCAAAAAAAGAGTAAATTTCATCCATAATTCAGATATTTTACTTATCTTTGCATCTGCAAGGGAATGAGTTCGTTATTTCCAAATAAAATCACCAAAGATTTCAAAACTACATTATGGTAGCTACCATAACGCTCGTGTGGTAGGTACCATAAGAGGCGTGTGGTAGGTACCATAATGGTCTTCTCATAGCTACCATACTGACATTGAAACGCAGAAAGAATACTTTGTTTCGCAATAAGAATACTTTTAAATGGCGTTTCGTTAGATTCTTTCTTGATATAATTTGGATTAAACCAAAGATGGTTACCTGATACAATAGAAATGTATTTATTAAAATAAAGAAGATTGTCAATTTGTGAGGATAAATTATTTATAGCGATAGAATCCGAAGACTGGTTTGTGGTCGGAGTATTCAAGGTTTTCGCTAAAATAATTTACACATTGAAAGTCTTTTGAATGGAAAATATAATCTAATCGGAAAATTCCAAAGATTTTTCTATAAGTTGAGCCAAATCCTCTCCCTCCTTGGCGAAATCCGTCGAATAGCTCCCCTTTAACCTTATCATAAACAAAAGAAGAAGGAGTTTCGTTTATATCTCCTGCAACAAATATTGGATAAGGACTATTAGTAATGATTTTATTTACTTCCAATGCTTGCTCTGATCTTTTTATTGAATTATCGTTAATGGTTTTAGAAATATTTTGAATGGCTTGAGCAAATATTCTTGGCTTAAATACTTGTTTCAATTGTCCGACTTCGTGTTGTTTTTGATTGAAATTCGAGGTTTGAAGGTGAAGGTTCATAACCCTAATAACCTTATCGTTTATTTGTATATCGCAATACATTGAACCATTATGTGTGTTAGGATAAACCTGACTTTTAGTCTCAATAATTGGATGTTTGCTGAATAGGGCTAAATCTTTTACTCCTAATCCGTTTTCTCCAATAGCATAATAAGGCATCTCAAGAAAATTAGCTATACTGTCGATAGGGAGATGCTTGTCGAACCATATTTCCTGGAAACAGATAATATCAGGGTCTTTTTCTCCAAGAGCAAAAGCTATATTTTTGAAGTTATTAGTATAATGACCATAGTATCCAAAACTCTTTACGTTGTAAGTAGCAATACAAATATCTCTTTCATTAAAGGGTGGTCGAGGTTTGAATGAGATTTGAAACATCGTTAGTGTATAGGGAATAAATAGCAATAATGTAGCGATTGAAACAAAGAACCATGCTCGGAATTTCGAAGCCCAATAGAAGGTAAGAAAGAGATTTAGTACAATAAAAAGGATTGCAAAAAGTCCTATCAGAGATGCAAATACATGGGTTTGAGGATTGAAAAACCTTGCTTGTGAGGCATAAAGACTGATAACTGCCATTACAATTGTTCCAAAAACAAATAAAGTTTCACTTAAAAGTCTAACAGCCTTAAAACCCATATATAATTTTTGTTTATCAAATTGCTTTTGCCAAATAGCAAATTCAAGACGGCAAAAATACTATTTTTTCTTCTAATTAAGATTTTTCACTACTATTAATCTTAGATTCATTGTGAAGAAACAAGTTATTAGAATCAAATTACAGAAAAATAGAATCAAAATCCATTTTATTAGAATCAAATTCTAAAATCATATATTCTAAGATGTCCATTATGAGTTTTTACCTTTTTGAAATTTATTTTATCAGTTTCAGTATAATAGATTTTTTATATTTAGGATAAATATGAACAAAAAGCTATATGACCTTCTAGAGTCAAAGTATCTGAAAAATGAAGCAAAGAAAGAATTTCGTGAAACGAAGAAAGAAAAAATTAAAACGAAGAACTAATCTTCTTAAACAAAGAGTTATTTTATACTTTTTTACTATCTTAAAATGAGTGTGATAAGATATTGATTGTATTTATATTTGTTTTTATTTGAAAGATATTATGATTAATCTATATATGTGATTATATTTGCAATTGATTTTGTAATTACATACTAAAATTATACTAAATTTAGCTTATGAGTAGTTTCTTATTTAACGAGATTGAACGTTTGAAAAGGATATTTAATAATGTTCCTGCTGGAATTGAAGTTTATGATAGGAAAGGAGTGTTGATAGACATAAACCTTAAAGGTTTAGAGATTTTTGGGGTTGAAAGCTCATCACTTGTTTTAGGTATTAGTATTTTGGAAAACCCGAATCTTCCTAATGTAGTGCTTTCTAATATTTCAACTTTTCTAACTTTACCTGAACAGGATAAAAGAGACTTTGCTAACGAAAACTTTAGGGATTCTTTTTCTTTCGAATATTCATTTGACAGAGTTTTTTCAAAGAAATACTACAAAACACTCTATAAAAAAGAATCAAAATATATTTCCTCCAAGATTGAGTGTTATTTTAATGATAATGGAATTTTTGAGGATCTGATTATGATTTTCCTTGATGAAACAGATCGTTATCAAGAACAATTAGAACTTAAGAAATTTAAATTGATGTTTGATAATATTTCTTCATTTGGTAAGGTTGGAATTATGGAACATAATATTGAAGAGGATACGTTTATAGCTAATGAACAGTGGTTTGAGAATTTTGGAGTTCTAAAGAGTGTTAAAACAGATTTGGAAGAAGTATATAAGTATTTATCAATGGAGGATAGGCTTTGGATTAAAAGTAATTATAAAAGCGTTCCTTTTGAAAGGATTCCTTTAAATACTATTAGAGAAAAACAATTCGAGGTTAGAGTTGATGGTAAAAGTCACTGGATTAAATGTGTTTGGTTATTATTTAAAAATGAGTATGGAGATAATGTAATTTTAGGATCTTCAATTGACGTAACGGAATTTGTTGAAGCAACTAATAGAGCAAAGGAATCAGAAAATTTAAAAACTAAATTTTTAGAAAACATAACACATGAAATTCATACTCCTTTAAATGTAATTGTTGGTTTTTCTCAATTGCTTGTTGATACTGAGGATTTAGACGAGAAAATGGAGTATAATAGAATAATTACTGAAAATAATAAAATTCTCGTTAAGTTAATTAATAATATTCTGGACTATTCTAAAATGGAGGCAGGAATAACAAAGGTTGAAAACGAGTATTTTGATGTTAGTGCTTTGGCTTATGATTTATTTGAAGTATTTAAGATTCAAAATGAAAAATGTTTAACATGCAATTTTTTATCAAATCAAGAAAGTATAATTATTTATTCAGATAAAAATAAAATTAGAGATATACTAAATAATCTTTTGAATAATGCTTTTAAATTTACATCTGAAGGATTTGTGGAGTTAAAAATGGATGACCTTGGGCAAGAGGTTAGAATTGGAATTGTGGATAGTGGAATTGGTATAGGAAAGGAACAACAAAGAAAAATTTTTGATCGTTTTTATAAATTAAATGATTTTGCTCAGGGTTCGGGTCTTGGTCTTTCAATAGCTCATAAATTAGTTAATCTTATGGGTGGAAATCTTAGAATAAATTCTGAACTTGGTAAAGGTAGTGAGTTTTATTTTATATTGCCGAAAAAAAGAGATTAAATAATATTTTATGAAAACAAGAATAAAGAATTATTTAGAGAAACACCTTGTAATCAAACAATTTTTGCTGAATTTATGGTTCCATCCCTATTCAGCAAGAACAAGATGGTGGGCAAGGTTTTTTGTTTATCCTTTTATTATTAAAAGAGGAAAAGGATCAATTATTAGAAGAAATGCTCGATTGGATTTAAATGCAGGAAATAAATTAATAATTGGAGATAGAACAATTATAGAAAATCATGTAATCCTTAATAATGGAATTGGAGATATAGAAATTGGTAATAATACCATGATTACATCAAGAGGAATGATTTTAGGACCTGTATTAATCGGTAATAATGTTGTTTTAGGGATAGGAAGTCAAGTTTTAGGATTAACCCATGACTTTGAGGATATTGAAATTCCAATTAAAGACCAAGGTGTAAGCGGAACAAAAGTTATTATTGAAGATGATGTCTGGGTTGGAGGGAATTGTGTAATAATACAAGGAATAAAAATAGGCAAGCATTCATTAGTAGCAGCGGGGAGTGTAGTAACAAAGGATGTAGAACCATATACAATAGTAGCAGGGAATCCTGCCAGACCAATTAAGAAATATGATTTCGATACAAGGACATGGATAAAAATTTGATAGAAAAACCAAAGGTTAGTGTAATAATACCTGTCTATAATACTGAAAAGTACCTTAGAGAGGCATTAGACAGTATCGTAAATCAAACGCTTAAAGAAATTGAGATTATTACAATTAATGATGGGTCAACTGATTCTTCTTTGGATATATTAAATGAATATGAACAAAAAGATAATAGGATTATTGTCTATTCACAAGAAAATAAAGGGTTGTCAAAAACAAGAAATTTTGGTTTAGATAATTGTAAAGGGAATTATATTTATTTTTTCGATAGTGATGATATTCTTTCCTCAACTGCATTAGAAGAAACATATAATAAAAGTGAAAATGATAATCTTGATATTTGTTTTTTTGATGCAGATATTTTTTATGATGATATAAAGTATGATTTACATTTTGATTATAAAAGATGCCATTTATTAGAAGATAAAATTTATGATGGAATTGAAATTACAAATATACTTTTAGATATTAATAAGTTTAGAGCCTCAGCTTGTCTGTATATTACTAAAAGCGATTATTGGCATAGAAAAGAATTGTATTTTGAAAACACATTGCACGAAGATGAATTATATAGTTCATTGCTTTTCTTGCAAGCTGAAAGAGTCGGATTCATTAATAATACTTTTTTTAAGAGAAGAGTTAGGGGCTCTTCAATTGTTACATCACCTTTTACAGAACAAAATTTATATGCTTATTTGTTTACTATAGATAAACTTTTAGATTTTTCTAAGAAAGATATTAAGTATAAAATTATTGTAAATAGGTTATGTTCTAATATTCTAAATAGTGCTGTTTATAGAACTAATTCGTTATGTTTTAAAACAAGAATTTATTGTTTAAAGAGGGTTTGCTTTCAATACTTATATCTTATAAAGTTGAAACCTTTTTTAGTTTGTTTATTCCCTTTTATTATAAGGAAAACCTAAGTTAAAAATTATGGCAGATTCAATAAAAAAACAAATGACTGTTGGGATATTCTTTACTGCCATAGCAAAGTATTCAAATATATTTATATCACTAATTGTTACGGCTATACTCGCAAGAATACTTTCTCCTGAGGAGTTTGGAATTGTTGCAATTGCTACAGTGATTATTGTGTTTTTTAATATGCTTACTGAGATAGGAATTGGACCGGCAATAGTTCAAAATAAAGAATTAAATAAAGATGATTTATCTAATATCTTTTCATTTACCATTTGGTTTGGACTTATTCTTACAATTATATTCGTCCTATTGGCTAAACCAATTGCAATTTATTACGAAACTCCAATTTTAGAACCAATATCATATTATCTTTCAATAGCAATCTTCTTTAACTCTTCGCAAATAGTACCAAATGCATTAATATATAAAGATAAGGATTTTAAATTTATTGCACTTCGATCATTTTCAATCCAGTTATTTGCTGGAATAATTGCAGTTATTTCAGTCTTTTTAGGTTTTGGAATCTATGCATTATTAATAAATCCAATACTCTCTTCAATCCTATTATTTATTATTTCCTATATAAAGAAGCCAATAAAATTCAAATTATACTTTGATATAAAAGCGTTAAAAAAAATACTATCTTTCTCAATATATCAATTTCTTTTTAATTTAATAAACTATTTCTCAAGGAACTTAGATAAATTGATAATAGGAAAATATCTTAATAATACGATGTTAGGATATTATGAGAAATCATATAGATTGATGATGTTACCCTTACAAACAATAACTCATGTTTTCTCTCCTGTTATGCATCCAATTTTCTCTGACTATCAGAATGATTTTCAAAAGTTATCAGATTCATATTTAAAGATAGTAAAGTTATTAGCATATATCGGCTTCCCATTATCTGTTCTTTTGTTTTTTACTTCAAAAGAATTGGTCCTTTTGATTTTTGGTATGCAATGGGAGAGGTCTGTTCCAAGTTTTGAAATACTATCTTTTTCTGTTGCTTTTCAAATAATACTTTCTACTTCAGGCTCAATATTTCAAGCTTCCAATTCTACAAAGATTATGTTTTTGAGTGGTGTATTGTCAACTATTTTAACTGTAGTTGCAATTTTAGTAGGTGTCTTTTATTTTAAAACTATTGAAGCAGTATCGATTGGAATAATGATTTCAATAATAATTAATTTCTTTCAGGCTTATTATTTAATGTATAATATTGTTTTTAAGTCAAGCATAATAAAAATTATTAAATGCATTTTCCCTCCAATAGTTGTTACAATAATATTATTTATGTTTTTATATGGAATAAATTATATTACTTTGGAGTTAAATATGTTTATATCATTATCAATCAAATCAATCTTTAGTATACTATATGTTACATTCTACCTTCAATTTCTAAAGATTTATGATATAAAAAGAATGATTTATAAATTAATCAGAAGAAAATCAATATGAAATGGAGTAAGAAATACTTAGATATTTATGAAAAACCATATAGTAGTTTTTCTAATGAATTATTTGAAAAAGTTAAGGCAAATGTAGAAAGAATTAATTCTCAACCTAATCCTATTGCTACAGTTGCAATTATTACGTATAATGATGAAACACGACTCCTCTCTTGTATTTGGTCATTAAGCGAAAATAAATCTAAATATCCTTTTGAGATTATTGGTATTAATAATCGTTCTAAGGATAATAGCGAAGAGGTGTTTAAAAGAGCTGGAGTCCCTTGTTATTATGAGGAGAGGAAAGGTTGTAGCGCTGCAAGACAATGTGGTTTAGATAATGCTAAAGGTAAGTATTATATAAGTATTGATTCTGATACAATATATCCTCCTGATTATGTTGATTCTGTAATAAATGGGTTTAAAAAAAACAATCCAATTGCTGTTAATATGAGTTATAGGTATATATATAAAAATAATAAAGAGAGATTAAAGTATGCAATTTATTATTTTTTTAGAAGTATATTTAATGTACTTGTTAGTATAAGAAGACCAGAATTAGCTGTTAGAGGTATAGTGTTTAATACTAATGTTGAATATGCTAAAAAAGTTGGATATAGAGTGAATATTATCAGAGGAGAGGATGGAGCTATGGCTGCAGGCTTATTAAAGTATGGGAAAATAAAATTTATTAGAAGTAAAATTAGAAAACCTTTAACTAGAACTACAATTTTTGACACATCACTAAGAAAAAAAATTATAAATGAGGTCAAAAATATTAAAAGATACATTAAAAGACCAAAACAGATTATTGACCAAGAGTCTAATATAATTAAAGATTTGTATAAGGATTAAAAAGGATATATCTAATAAGTTATGAGAAGAAAGATTGTATATTGTATTCCATCTCTTCATTTTCCTTCTGGAATGGAGAGAGTTTTAACTCTAAAGGCGAATTATTTTGCTGATGTTTTAGGATATAAGATTTATATTATTCTTACTGATAATAAGGATAAAGAGCCTTATTATAAGCTTTCTCCAAAGATTAAATTAATTAATCTTGATATTAACTTTGATACTAATTGGAGATTGCCAATATATAAAAGAGCTTTCTCTTACTTTATTAAACAAATTAGATATAAAAGAAGGCTAAAAGAATTATTGTATGAAATAAGACCAGATATAACAATTTCAACATTAAGAAGGGAGATTAATTTTCTAAATTCTATTAAGGATGGAAGTAAGAAAATTGGAGAGATACATTTTTCAAGAACTCATTATAGGAATATGGAGAGTAATGGGAAAGAGAATGTATTAAAACGATTGATTTCAAAATTATGGATGAGTCAACTTATTAGAGAATTAAAGAAATTATCTATGTTTGTTACCCTAAGCAGTGAGGATAATGATAGGTGGGGTGAAATTAAAAATAGAACTTATATTTATAATCCATTATCCTTTTTCCCTAATAAGACATCTGATTGCAATACGAAACAAGTTATTGCTGTGGGGAGATATACTTACCAAAAAGGTTTTGATATGTTGATTGAGTCATGGAAATATGTTAAGGAGAAACATCCTGATTGGGTTTTAAAGATTTATGGAGGAGGAGAGAGGAAGAGTTATATTGAATTGAGAGATAGATATGGATTAGAAGAAAATGTTTTTTTAGAACCGTCTACTGATAATATTATTGACAAGTATTGTGAAAGCTCTATCTTCGTTTTAAGTTCAAGATTTGAAGGGTTTGGAATGGTAATCACTGAAGCTATGGCTTGCGGACTTCCAGCAGTATCTTTTACTTGTCCAAGTGGACCTAAGGATATAATTAAAGATGGTGAAGATGGCTTATGGGTTGAAAATGGGAATATCAAAGAAATGGCAGAAAAGATATCTTTTTTGATAGAAAATGATAAATTAAGAAAGGAAATGGGAAGAAAAGCAAGGATAAATGTTGAGAGATTTAAAATTGAATACATTGCAAACAATTGGGTTAATCTATTTGACGAAATCTTAAATTAATAGTTATTAAATAATGAAAACTTCAATTGTTTTAGCTACATATAATGGGGAAAAATATTTAATTGAACAGTTAAACAGTTTTTTGTCTCAAACAATACTTCCAGATGAATTAGTAATCAGTGATGATAATTCAAATGATAGTACTGATTTTATCCTTGATGATTTTATAAAAAATGCACCTTTTAAAGTTATTAAAGTAAAGAATCCAGATAAAGGTTATAACTCAAATTTTGAGAATGGGTTTAAATATGTAACAGGTGATATAATTTTTATCTCAGATCAAGATGATGTATGGAAAGAGAATAAAATAGAAGTTGTCTTAAATTATTTTAGAAACAATTCGAAATGCCATGTCTTAATTCATGATTTAGAATATTGTGACGAAAAACTAAATTCAATTAAACAAACTAAGATACAGAGGATTAAATCATTTAATCCCTCTCTTGAAGGTTATGTAACAGGTATGGCTACAGCAATGTCAAAAAAGTTTCTTGATATATGTTTACCTCTCCCTAAATTTATTAATTACGATATTTGGATACATTATTTGGCTAATTATCTAAAAGTTAAATTTGTTTGTTGTGAATCATTAGCATTCTATAGAAGACATCAATCAAATGCTACAATTGAAGGTAGTTTAAATGTGTCAAAAAAGACTAAAGGATTTGATTATTTAAAATCTAATTTTTTTTCAAGTGCAATACCAACACTCGAGTATCAAACAAGTATGTTAAACAGTGTGAAAAATAAATTTGTAATATATTTAGATTCTCCAATTGAATCTTTATTTAACTTTAGAGATAGAATTCAAGAGTCGGAATATAAATTAGATATGATAAAGAAAAGAATAGAGATAATTAATAAACCTCCTTTTTTAAGATTTTTCAGAGTCGCGTATTTTTTTTTCCAAGGGAATTATTCTGTTTTCTCAGGATATAGAAGTGCCCTTTGAGATCTATTTACCAAAATGAGAATTTACCAACATAAATAAATGATATACAAGAATTAATAATATGATTAAGGACACAATTATATCAAAAGGTAGGATTTTTTATCTTGATGTACTAAGAGTCATTGCAACTTTTTTTGTAATTATTATACATGTTGCAGGTTTTTCTTTAGGAGATGTCGAATTTAAATCTATTGATTGGGAAATTATTAATATATTTTACAGTCTTACCTCTTGTGCAGTTCCCATTTTTGTAATGGTGAGTGGAGCACTTTTTCTAAATCCTAAGAAAGATATATCAATAGAGATTATTTTTAAAAAATATATTTTTAGGATATTAATTGTATTTATCTTTTGGTCATTGTTTTATTCTCTATTAAGTAACATTAATGTTGTCCTTCATGAAGATATTAGGGTTATATTACCAAATCTATTAGAATCATTTTTTATCGGTCATTTTCATTTATGGTTTCTTTACATGATAATTGGTCTATATGTCACTGTTCCAATATTAAAATTAATAGTTTCTAATAAATTAATTTGTGAGTACTTTATTCTTATAAGTATAATAACTGTAGGAGTTTTACCTTTAATTCAAAAGCTTGAATTATTTGAATTTACAACTGTGATCACGAAAAAAATGAATTTGAATTTATTTTTGGGGTTTGTAGGTTATTTTATAGCAGGTTTTTATTTTGTTAACTACCAAATTGAAAAAAAACTCAAATATTCATTGTTTTTTCTTGCAGTTTTATCAATGATAATTAGTGTTTTATCAATGAGTTTTTTATCTATCAATGCTAATAACACAGTTATAGGAGTATATGATAATTTAAATATTAATACAATGTTGGTTGCATCAGCTTTATTTATTCTAGTAAAAGAAATTTTTGGATTTAAATTATTTAAAAACAGTTTTATCAAGCTAATTAATGAAATTTCTAATGTATCTTTTGGCATTTATTTAATTCATGTGTTTTATCTTTCTATTCTATTCAAATTAAAATTACATTTAATTATTAATAACACAGTTATATCTATTATTTCTATAACATTTTTAGTGTTTTTATTAAGTTATTTGACTGTTAAAGTTATTAGAAATATTCCATATATAGGAAAACGTATTACATAATTTAGATAGATACTTATGAAAGCAATATTTATAGTTTTTCATGCTTTGGCTGAATATAGTGGGATTACTAAGAAGATTAGATATCAAGTAAAGGCTTTGAATGATTGTGGGGTTGAGACGGAGCTTTGTTATTTGGGTTGGGATGAATTTGGGAATCAGGTTAGATGGGTAGGTGATAAGGTTCAAAAGAATTTCGGCACAGGGATTAAAGCTAAGATTGAAAAGAGATTTGAGTATAATAGTTTATACCACTATATTATTGATAATAATATTTCATTGGTATATATGAGGAGTTTGATAAACGCTGAACCTTTTATAATTAGTTTTGCTAAGAAGCTAAGAAAGAAAGGAGTTAAGGTGGTAATGGAGATACCTACTTTCCCTTATGACCATGAAGGCAAGGAATTGCCACTTCCTAATAAGATTAGATTCTATATTAATAAGCTATTCCGTTATTCTCAAGCCAAGAATCTTGATGCAATTATTACCTTTTCTGATTATGATATGATATTTAATCAGAGGACTATTAAGATTTCTAATGGAGTGGATTTTGATTCTCTGCCTTTGAAAAAAACTTATAGAGAAAAACCAAGTATTTTGCAATTATTAGTTGTAGCAGAATTACATTATTGGCATGGAGTTGATAGGGCAATTAGTGGATTAGCCGAATATGTTAACACTAACGATCAGCAAAAGGTTCATTTAAATATTGTTGGGAAACCCGAAAGAGCTTCTGGGTTTGCATTGAAACAACAGGTTGAAAAGTTAGGATTAAATGATTATATAACTTTTTATGGTCCTTTATCAGGTGATGATTTAGATAGGGTTTTTGAAAAAGCAGATTTTGGAATTGGAAGTCTTGGTAGGCATAGGAGTAATATAACTAAGATTAAGACTCTTAAGAATAGAGAATATGCTGCAAGGGGTTTAGGTTTCATTTATTCTGAAATTGATGATGACTTTGAAGCAATGCCATACATAATTAAAGCTAAAGCTGATGAAGATCCAATAAGTATTAAATCAATTGTTGATTTCTATTTTTCTCATAACCTTAACCCATTAGATATAAGAAAAACCATCGAACCAAATCTATCGTGGAAAAATCAGATGCAAAAGGTTATTTTCACTATCTTTGCAAAATAATACAAAGAAAAAATATTAAAACAAATAATTTTAAGTATGAATTTACTAAGTATAACTTGGGATGTATCCCCTATAATCTTTAGTGTCGGAAGTCTATCAGTTCGTTGGTATGGTGTCTTATTTGCTTTCGCTTTTATAATTGCTTACTTACTCTTAAAGAAGATGTTTGCAAAAGAAAATGTGCCAGTTTATTTTTTAGATAAGATGACCATCTATATGTTTGTTGGTCTATTAGCCGGACTAAGATTAGGGCATTGTCTTTTCTATGAGTTTTCATATTATATAAATAACCCAGTTGAAATGCTTCTACCAATAAAGAATACGGCAGATGGTTGGAAGTTTATTGGTTATCAAGGTTTAGCATCTCACGGTGGAGCAATAGGACTACTTATTGCAACTTTTTTCTTTTGCAGAAATACAAAGCTACCTTATTTATGGGTAATTGATAGATTGGTTATTATTATTGGATTTGCAGGTGCAGCAGTTAGAATTGGTAACCTAATGAATTCGGAAATATATGGTGTTGCAACTAGTTTGCCTTGGGGATTTATATTTGTAAGAGATGGTCAATCAATGCCAATGCACCCAACTCAAATTTATGAGGCTCTATCTTACATTGCATTAGGAACTTTTCTTTATTTATATTTTATGAAGAAGAAAACACCACCACGCCAAGGATTTATTTTTGGTATATTCTTAATAGTATTGTTTGTAGCTCGTTTCCTTATAGAATTTATAAAGATAAGTCAAGAGGCTTGGGAAGATTCAATGACATTAAATATGGGACAATGGTTAAGCGTTCCATTTATAGTTGCAGGAATTATTATATTATTTTTATCAACCAGATACCAATTAGGAGGTAAACTAAATTTATCTAAATTGGTTCAAAAAGAAGAGAAGAAAAAGAAATGAAAAAACTTATATTAGTACGTCACGGAGAAAGTGAGTGGAACAAAGCAAACCTATTTACAGGTTGGACAGACGTTGGTTTGTCAAAAAAAGGAGTACAAGAGGCTTATGAAGCAGGTAAAACACTTAAAGAAAATGGTTTTGCACCTGAAATATGCTTTACTTCCTATTTGAAAAGAGCTATAAAGACCTTAAATAACATCCTTGATTCAATGGATATGGACTATCTACCAGTTGAAAAATCATGGAGATTAAACGAAAAACACTACGGAGCATTACAAGGTTTAAATAAAAAAGAAACTGTTGATAAATACGGCGAAGAGCAAGTTTTGCTTTGGAGAAGAGGGTTTGATGTTCAATCACCTATTCTTGATGAAAACGATGAACGTGCACCTTCTTTTGATCCAAGATATAAAGGCATTGACAAAAAAGACCTTCCTTTAACTGAATCACTTCAAGACTGCATCGATCGTTTAATGCCTTATTTCCAAAACAATATCTTAAAAGCTTTTGAAACTCATGATGAAGTTATAGTTGTTGCACATGGAAACTCACTAAGAGGAATTGTTAAGACATTGAAAGGAATGAGTGATGATGAGATAATTGCGTTTAATATCCCAACAGGAATTCCTTATGTATTTTATTTAAATGAGAAATTAGAACTAGTGAAAGACGAGTTCATTGGAGATGCTGAAACCATTAAGAAACTAATGGAAGCAGTTGCAAACCAAGGAAAGAAATAAAAAGAAATCAATAAGATCTAAGCATATTTAAACCAAAAAGTTTGAGTATATAACTTAGTTTTATCAATGATAGCAAAAATAAAACGCGATTATTTTTGCTATTGTTGATAATAAGATTACTTTTGCATAATAAATGTGGAAAGATTTGAATTGATTGCAACCACAAAAAAAAATGCTAAACCATTTTTGATAATATCAATTCTATTTTTTCCATTTTGTTGATTTAATAATAATAAAACAAAACAAGATGGCATATTTTTTTACCTCTGAATCCGTTTCAGAAGGACATCCCGACAAAGTATCGGATCAAATTTCAGACGCCTTATTAGATGAATTCTTGCGTCACGACCCCAATTCAAAAGTTGCTTGCGAAACCTTATGTACAACAGGACTTGTTGTGCTTAGTGGTGAAGTTAAGTGTAAAGGATATATTGATGTTCAGGAAACAGCAAGAAAAGTTATTCGCAACATTGGCTATACCAAAGGAGAGTATATGTTTGAGGGTAATTCCTGTGGAGTTATCTCAACAATCCACGAACAATCAGGAGATATAAACCAAGGCGTAGAAAGAGGAAACCCAGAAGATCAAGGAGCAGGAGATCAAGGCATGATGTTCGGTTATGCATGTAGCGAAACCGAAGACTATATGCCTTTATCCCTAATTCTTTCTCACCAACTAATGTCTGAGCTTGCAAAAATCAGAAGAGAAGGAAAGCAAATGCAATACCTTCGTCCAGATAGCAAATCACAAGTAACAATCGAGTACGACAGCAATAACAAACCAATTTCAATCAATACAATTGTTCTTTCAACACAGCACGATGATTTTGATGAAGAAAAGAAAATGCTAGCTCAAATTTACAAAGACGTAAAAGAAATACTTATACCTCGAGTTATTGCAATCCAACAACGTCAAGACGTAAAAGATCTTTTCAAAAACGATTACATACTTCACGTTAACCCAACAGGAAAATTTGTTATTGGAGGACCACATGGCGACACAGGTCTAACAGGAAGGAAGATTATTGTTGATACCTACGGTGGAAGAGGAGCACATGGCGGAGGAGCATTCTCAGGAAAAGACTCTTCAAAAGTTGATAGAAGTGCAGCATACGCAGTACGTCATATTGCAAAAAACATGGTAGCAGCAGGACTTTGCACAGAAGTTCTTGTTCAGGTAGCTTATGCAATTGGAGTAGCTGAGCCAGTTGGATTATATGTAAACACAAATGGAACAGCAAAGGTTAAAGATGTGAGCGGAAAAATTATGAGAGACGGAATGATAGCAGAGAAAATTAATAAAATCTTTGACCTTCGTCCATATTCTATCGTACAACGCTTTGGACTAAAAAACCCTATCTTCTTACCAACTGCTTCTTACGGACATTTCGGAAGAACTCCTTATATTGATACCGTTAAAGTCTTTGAAAATGGAGTTGAAACAAGCAAAGAAGTTGAATTTTACAAATGGGAAAAACTAGATTACGTAGAAAAGATTAAGAAAGAATTCAATCTATAATTTCAATCCCGTAATTGTATTTTTCTAATACCAAAGGAGCATAAATAAAAACTATGCTCCTTTTCTTTTATATCAGATTTTTTTCGTATATTTGCATAAGTAAATCACTTCATTCTAATTAGGGACTATTTATATATAGAAACCCTCCGAAAAAAACTAGAATTCCCAAATTTCAACTTCATTTCAAAAGATGCACATCATTTACCCCGAAAGATGTACATCATTCGACCCAAATGATGTACATCATTTGACTATTGAATCTTCGTTTCAGTAATTTTATTCTTCGTTTCAAGAAAATAGATCTTCGTTTCATTTTATTATTCCTTCGTTTCATCTTACTAATTCTTCGTTTCAATTTTGGGTATTAGAGTTGATAAGTTTTTAATTAAACTAAATTTAATTTAGGATTGCAAATAATCGATATATTTCTTGTCGTTAAAGCAATTATTATTTACATTTGCAGAATACATTAATATAAATAATGCTATGAAAACACATATTAGTAAATTAGTTTTAGGGGTTTTCTTTACCCTATTTTGCATCTCAACACAAGCACAGGAGTATTCTTATATTCCAATAGTTAAACCTGGCAATCAGATTTGGACAGAGGATAGGGGATATTATGGAGAAGATGACTATCATTTTTCTAAATATTCTCTTAGCGATGAAGATACTATAATTGAGTTTGCATCCTATAAGAAACTCTATCTTTTATCTAGTAATAATCCCAATACTGCAATACCTCATTATATTGGAGGACTAAGGGAGAATGCAGAAAAGCAGGTTTTTTATAAGAGAGATACTTTCGAGAGCGTTTTGTTATATGATTTCTCTCTATCTCTTGGAGACACTTTTACTTCTCCTGACGCTTATCCTTATATATATGAGGTTATATCTATAGATACAATTAATTATGAAGGTATTCAAAGAAGGGTATTTAAAATAGCAATTTTTGGTTTTAATGATGTTGTTGCCAAGTGGATTGAAGGAATAGGAAACTTTGAAGGTTTACTGTTTGATATGAACATTCGCACAACTACTGCTCATATTTGGGGTCGAATTCGTTGTTATGAGCATAATGAAGTTTTGCTTTATCATGATTTTTCTCATGGAGGCGATGATTGTATTACGCCATTAGTTGGGCTTAACGATATAATAAAGCAAGATAATTCAATTACTCTTTATCCTAACCCAGCAAATAATCAAGTAAATATTAGCTCTGAAAACATTATCAATTCAATAGAAATATTTAATTCACTTGGTCAAAGTGTTTATAAAACTAATGTGAAATCAAGAGAAAAGATTATTGATATTAATTCTCTTTCAAAGGGAGTTTATGTAATTGGAGTGAATACAGAGAACGGATATATTAAGAAGAAGTTGATTAAGAATTAGAGTTGAGTTTAAAATAAATAATAACAATCTAGGATTCTGCCGTGGCACTATCTGTTCTTCTCAAAACTAAATTTAGAAATAATTGTTATTTATTTGTCATCAAAGAAAATGTTGTTTACATTTGCAGAATTAATTAAACCTCATTAATTTATGAGAAACTTTAATCTTAATTCACTGTTCATCTTATTCTATGCTATTCATTTAATAGTAATAGTTCTTCTTTGTTCAATCTTGACTTATTTAAGTATTGGTTCCCTTCCACTTTTCCAGTCTTCTATTCTTTGTTTATATTTACTTTTAATTTATTTTTTGTGTGTAATTAAATTATTACCGCCAAGGCGTTTTGTTTGTTTTAGTTGAAAATAAACAAATAAACGCCAAATAAACAGCTCTCTGATAAGATTTAAATAAAGATTATACCAACAAGAGAAAATAAAAATAATTTACAGTATTAATTTTTCAAATGTAACCAATGATATGCCTTTTGGCAATATAATTATTAACGCTCCAGCAAATGTACTATTAAAACCAGTTGAAGATGTAATTATTCAGTCAGATTTTGAAGTTGTAAGTGGGGCAAGTTTTGAAATTAAAACAAATAATAGCAATGAAAACACATGTTTATAGTTTAGTTTTATGGTTTGTATTTGCACTATTGTGCATTACAACTCAAGCACAGGAATATACATATATTCCAATGGTTAAACAAGGTGTTCAAATTTGGACAACGCTTGCCTCAAGTGAAGGTTATCAACATTATAATAGATTTGCTCTAAACGAAGAAGACACTATCATAGAAAACGAAACATATAAGAAATTATATTGGTTTCAAGATTCTATTTTTAATCCTCTTACTGCTGAATGTATTGGAGGAATAAGAGAAAATGAACAAAAACAAGTTTATTATAAGGGGAAAAGCTCTCATCAAGGAGAAACTTGGAGAAATGTTATGTTGTATGATTTTTCTCTTTCTGTTGGTGATACTTATTATTTATATGGAGATCTTCCATTTGAAGTTGTTGCGGTTGATACAATAGAAATAAATGGTACACGTAGAAGACAATTAACATTGAATTGGGATTCTTCTCTTTATGTTTGCACTTGGACTGAAGGTATAGGAAATAATTTAGGGTTGTTATTTGATATTGAAATGAGAATTGTTACTGGTGGTGCAAATGGGGAGCTTCGCTGTTATGAATATAATGGAGAATTGCAATATCATCAAGGAGAAGAAGGTTGTGGGAATCCTTTTGTTGGACTTAATGTAATACAAAAAGAAGATAATTCAATTATTCTTTATCCTAACCCAACAAGCAAAGAAGTAAAAATAAGTTCTGAGAATATTATTAATTTTATTGAAGTATTTAATTCCCTTGGGCAAAAGGTTTATCAAACTAATGTAAAACAAAAAGAAAAGACTCTTGATATTAATTCTCTTTCAAAGGGAGTTTATATAATAGGAGTTACTACTGATATGGGATATATTAGAAAAAAACTGATTAAGGAATAAAAATAAATAATAGCTATGAAAACACATGTTTATAAATTAACTTTAGGGTTTTTCCTCACCATATTTGCATTAAATCTTAATGCACAAGATTATGAATATATCCCAATTGTTAAGCCTGGCATTCAGATTTGGACAGATGATTACTGGGATTGTGGAGAAAACTATCATTTTAGGAGGTTTGCTCTTACAGACGAGGACACTATAATTGAAACCCAAACTTATAAAAAGCTATATCTCTTTACCAGTTCGGTATTTAATCCATTAACAGCTCAAAGCATTGGAGGATTAAGAGAGAATGAGCAAAAGCAAGTTTTTTATAAGGGCGATCATATTAATGGAGGTAACGTATATAGCAGTATAATTTGTGATTTTTCTCTTTCTGTTGGAGATACATTTGCTGATATTTATCAACTTGGTTTTACATTTCAGATTAAGTCTATCGATATAATTGAGTTTGCTGGTATTCAAAGAAGAGTTTTTACCGTAGTTGATAAGAATTCTCCTTCATCCCATCTTGTTGCTAAATGGATAGAAGGGATAGGTAATACACAAGGTTTATTGTATGATATGAGTTGGAATATGGCTTATGGTATGTATGGGGGGCAAAATCGTTGCTATGAACATAATGGAGAATTGCTTTATCATAATTACTCTATAGTAATTGAAGATTGTGTTACTCCATTAGTTGGGCTTGATGATATTGAAAAGCAAGATAATTCAATTATTCTTTATCCTAACCCAGCAAGCAAAGAAGTAAAAATAAGTTCTGAGAATATTATTAATTTTATTGAAGTATTTAATTCCCTTGGGCAAAAGGTTTATCAAACTAATGTAAAACAAAAAGAAAAGACTCTTGATATTAATTTTCTTTCAAAGGGAGTTTATATAATTGGAGTAAATACAGATAAGGGAGATATTAAGAAAAAGTTGATTAAGAATTAAACATACAAACTATGAAAACACATGTTTATAAATTAGTATTAGGGTTATTATTAACTCTATTTGCATTAAACATTAATGCACAAGATTATGAGTATATTCCTATGGTAAAGCCTGGCGTTCAGATTTGGACAGATGATTTTGTTGAGTGTTCAGGACATTATCTTTTTAGAAGATTTGCACTAACGGAAGAAGACACTATAATTGAGAGTGAAACTTATAAGAAACTCTATTTCTTTACAGATAATGTGTTTGACTCTTCAACGGCAGAGTGTATTGGAGGATTAAGAGAAAATGAACAAAAGCAAGTTTATTATAAAGGAGGTAGTATTCCAGGAGGGGTAATAAATTCAGGTCTAATGTTTGATTTTTCACTTTCTATTGGCGATACTTTTTTTTGCTATTATCCCTTTTCTTTAACATTTCAAGTTAAATCTATAGACACAATTGACTATGCTGGTAGCCTAAGAAAGAAATTTACCTTAGGACTTCAAGGTGATACATCTTCATCTCCTTATGTTGTGGCTCAAATTATAGAGGGTATAGGTAATACGCAAGGTTTGATGTATGATATGAGTTGGAATCTAACTGTATGTGATTTTTGGGGAAAAAATCGTTGCTATGAACATAATGGAGTACTACTTTTTCATAATTATTCTTCAACAGTGGAAGATTGTATAACTCCACTTGTAGGACTTAATGAAATAAAACTTGAAGATAATTCTATTGTTCTTTATCCTAACCCAGCAAATAATCAAGTAAATATTAGCTCTGAAAACATTATTAATTCAATTGAAGTATTTAATTCCCTTGGTCAAAGTGTATATAAATCTAATATAAAATCAAGAGAAAAGATTATTGATATTAATTCTCTTTCAAAGGGAGTTTATATAATTGGAGTAAATACAGATAAGGGATATATTAAGAAGAAGTTGATTAAGAATTAAACATACAAACTATGAAAACACATGTTTATAAATTAGTATTAGGAGTATTTATTACTCTATTATCATTTAGTGTTAATGCACAAGATTATGAGTATATTCCTTTGGTAAAGCCGGGTGTTCAGATTTGGACAACCACTACAGCGACTGAAGGATATAGACATTATAACAAATTTGCACTAACCGAAGAGGATACAATAATAGAAGGAGACAACTATAAGAAGCTCTATTGGTTTCAAGATTCTATTTTTAATCCTTTGACTGCAGAGTGTATTGGAGGTTTAAGAGAAAGCGCTCAAAAGCAAGTCTTTTATAAAGGTAAAAGTGGTTATGATAATGAAGGTTGGGTTAATGGATTGATTTGCGACTTTTCTCTTTCTGTTGGAGATACCTTTAAAATCAACCCTTATGCCGATTATTATGTGAAAGTTATTGCTATTGATACTGTGGAAATAAATAATATACTAAGAAAAGAAATATCAATTGGAGGGAACTTTGAAGGGAGTCAAGAAGTCTTTAAATTTATAGAGGGAATAGGTAATAACTTAGGGTTATTATTTGACAACATAATGAGTTTTATTACAGGAGGAGGAAGTGGAAAACTATTATGCTATGAACATAATGGAGATTTACAATATATGGCAGATGATATAACAAATTGCAATAATCCTTATGTTGGATTATCTAATATATTAGCAGAAGATAATCCAATCTCTCTTTATCCTAACCCAACAAACAAAGATGTAAATATAAGTTCGGAGAATATTATTAATTCAATAGAAATATTTAATTTTCTTGGTCAAAGTGTTTATAAAACTAATGTGAAATCAAGAGAAAAGATTATTGATATTAATTCTCTTTCAAAGGGAGTTTATGTAATTGGAGTTAATACAGAGAGAGGATATATTAAGAAGAAGTTGGTTAAGAATTAGCAATAAAAGAGGTTTTACTATCATATAACCAAATGATAGTAGAGATAGATGACGTTTTGTCATAATTATTTTTTCGGCAAACTATTTGAAGTGTTCTATATTGAATGTAAGTATTGAAGATTAACAATATAAAATATAGAATATGGAAACAAATAAGAAAAACCAAAGATTTGATCAATTGAATCGTTATGCTCGAAACTTAAATGAGGAAGCAAAACAAGGCAAGTTTGATCCTGTAATTGGTAGGGATGATGAGATTAGGAGGGTATTGCAAATTCTATCACGTAGAACAAAGAATAACCCTATGCTAATTGGTGAACCAGGTGTTGGTAAGACTGCAATTGCTGAGGGAATTGCTCAAAGAATATATCGTCAGGATGTGCCTGAAAACTTAAAAGATAAACAGATTTTCTCTTTAGATATGGGTGCATTGATTGCAGGTGCTAAGTATAAAGGGGAGTTTGAAGAACGTTTGAAAGGCGTAGTTAATGAAGTTATTGAGTCCGAAGGGGATGTTATCTTGTTTATTGATGAGATACATACTCTTGTTGGAGCAGGAGGAGGTGAGGGAGCTATGGATGCAGCAAATATACTTAAGCCTGCACTTTCAAGAGGGGAGCTAAGGTCAATAGGTGCAACAACCCTAAATGAATACCAGAAATATTTTGAGAAAGATAAAGCACTTGCTCGTAGGTTCCAAATTGTTACAATTGATGAGCCTTCGGTTCAAGATACTATTTCAATCTTAAGGGGTATTAAAGAAAAATATGAAATTCACCATAAGGTAAGAATAAAGGATGATGCATTAATTGCTGCAGCCGAAATGTCTTCTCGTTATATAACCTCTCGTTTTTTGCCAGATAAGGCTATTGATTTAATTGATGAAGCTGCTGCTAAGCTTAGGATGGAAATTAACTCTTCACCTGAGGAATTAGATGAGGTGGATAGGAAGTTAAGACAGTTAGAAATTGAGAGAGCAGCCATTATTAAGGAAAAGGATAAGGTTAAAGAAAAACAATTATCCATTGAAATAGATGCTCTTAAAGAAGAGATAAAGATTTTAACTAAGAAGTGGAAAGAGGAAAAACATCTTGTTGATGCTATTCAAGAGGAAGTAATGAAGATAGAACGTTACCGCAACGAGGCAGATATTGCAGAAAGAAGTGGAGATTATGGAAAGGTTGCAGAGCTTCGTTATGGAAAGATAAAGACAGCAGAAAAGGACTTAGAGGATTACCAAGCTAAATTGCAGGCTATTCAAGGAGATAAGCCTTTAATAAAAGAAGAGGTTGATCAAAATGATATTGCAGATATTGTATCACGATGGACAGGAATTCCTGTTAGCAGAATGATGCAAAGTGAGAAAGAAAAGCTAATAAACTTAGAAGATGACCTAAAGAAAAGAGTAATTGGGCAAGATGAAGCTATTGAAGCTATTGCAAATGCTATCCGTAGGAGTCGCTCTGGGCTTAGTGATGAGAAGCGTCCAATAGGTTCTTTTGCATTTCTTGGCTCAACAGGAGTTGGTAAGACAGAACTTGCAAGAGCTTTGGCAGAACTCCTTTTTGATAATGAGGACTTGATGATAAGAATTGATATGAGTGAGTATCAAGAAAGGCATTCAATTTCTCGTTTGGTTGGAGCTCCTCCGGGATATGTTGGTTATGAAGAAAGTGGACAGCTAACCGAGGCGGTTAGGATGAAACCTTATTCAATAGTTCTTTTGGATGAGATAGAGAAAGCACATCCAGATGTCTTCAATATCCTTCTTCAGGTTTTGGAAGATGGTCGTTTGACCGATAATAAGGGAAGAGTAGTTGATTTTAAGAATACAATAATCATTATGACCTCCAATCTTGGTTCAGAACTCCTACAAGATGCAATTGAAACCAGCAAAGAGAACTTTGAAAAACAGTGGGAGAAAGGAAAGAAAGAGGTTTTTGAACTTTTAAAGAAAACAATACGCCCAGAGTTTTTAAATAGAATTGATGAGATAATTATATTTAAACCTCTAAGAATTGAAGATGTGCGAGAAATAGTAGTATTGCAATTAAATAGATTAATGATTCAATTGAAAGAAAAGCATATTGATATTTCCTTTACTCCAAAGTCCATCGATTATTTGACAGATAAGGGCTTCGATCCGCTCTTAGGAGCAAGGCCAGTTAAGAGAGCAATCCAAAAACTAATCATTAATTCTCTTTCAATGGAATTAATTAAAGGGATAATCTCAATTGATTCTACGATAGAGGTAGATGAAAAAGGAGGAGAGTTAGTTTTTAGAAGAGCCTAACTGAATAATTTCAACTAAGCTTAAAAGCCATAACTTATAAACTAAGATATGGCTTTTTTTTATTTTTATTCTTCTATAGGCGATAAAATATGTATTTTTGTAGATTAATTTATTATTGATATGGAAAGTATAAAGAAGATATATAGGATTGGTAACGGACCTTCGAGTTCGCATACTATGGGACCTAAGAAAGCTGCCAGAAATTTTTTATGGGAAACAGCCAATGCTAAGCGATATACTGTAACCCTCTATGGTTCTTTGGCGGCAACTGGTAGGGGTCACTTAACCGATATTGCTATCTTGGATGTTTTGGGAGAGGAGAGAACTGAAATTATATGGAAGCCAGAGATTGTTCTAGATTTCCATACTAATGGGTTGAAGTTTGAGGCCTTCGACCAAGAGGGTAAGCTAATAAAAGATTATATTACCTACAGTGTTGGAGGAGGCCAACTTGCTGACGAAAATACTGATACATCCGAAACACATATCTATCAGCATAAGAAGATAACCGAGATTTTAGAGTATATTGGTAAGAGGGGCATGACCTTTTGGGAGTATGTAAAGAAATACGAAGATGATGATATATGGGAGTATTTGGCTGAGGTTTGGGATGTAATGAAAAAATCAGTGGAGGATGGTCTTGATGAGGAAGGGGTTTTGCCTGGTGGTTTATTCCTAAGAAGAAAAGCTATGTTATACCATACAAGAGCAAAGAGTTTTAAACCTTCTTTACAAGGAAGATGCTCAGTGAAAGCTTATGCACTTGCTGTTTCCGAACATAATGCATCGGGAGGATTAATAGTTACTGCTCCAACCTGTGGATCTGCTGGAGTTTTGCCTGCAGTTCTATATCACCTAAGCAAGGAACACGGATTTAACGATAAACAAATCATTTGGGCTTTAGCTACTGCTGGATTATTTGGTAATATCATTAAAGAAAACGCTTCAATATCAGGTGCAGAGGTAGGATGTCAGGGTGAAATTGGTTCTGCTTGTTCTATGGCCGCTGCTGCTGCAAATCAACTTTTTGGTGGCTTTCCTCAACAAATAGAATATGCTGCAGAAATTGGTCTAGAACATCACTTAGGACTAACTTGTGATCCTATTTGTGGACTAGTTCAGGTGCCTTGTATTGAAAGAAACGTTTTTGCTGCTCTTAGAGCATTGGACGCAAGTCTTTATTCTCTAATGTCAGATGGTCAGCACTTAGTTTCCTTTGATAAGGTTGTGAAAACAATGAAATTAACTGGTAAGGATATTCCTTCTCTTTATAGGGAAACAGCTGAGGGTGGTCTTGCACTTCTTTTAAGACCAAAAGAATAATCATTTAATAATTAAGATATGGTTTTTAGTAGTACACTATTCCTTTTATATTTCCTTCCAATATTCCTTGTTGTTTATAATTTAGTTCCTAAGAAATTAAAGAACTATGTTATCTTAGTTGCAAGTTTATTCTTCTATGCTTGGGGAGCTCCTAAATTTATATTTGTAGTAATTCTTTCTATTATTACAACCTTCTATTTAGTCAGAACTATTAATAATTCCTCTGATCAAAAGAAAAGAAATATACTCCTATTTGTTGGTGTCTTTCTTAACTTAGGTTTACTTGCCTATTTCAAATATGCCAACTTCTTTGTTGAGAACGTGAATTTCTTTGTAACTAAAATGGGTTATGAGCCAGTCAAATGGCTTGAAGTAGCTCTGCCAATTGGAATTTCGTTTTTCACTTTTCAAACCATAACTTATATTCTTGATGTTTACCGCAAGGTTCACTCTCCATTAAGAAAGTTAACCGACTATATGCTCTATATCTTGGCATTCCCTCAAATGATTGCTGGTCCAATTGTTCGTTTTAACACAATTGCCGACCAAATTATTAAAAGGGATGAAGTAATTGATGATAAGTTAGCTGGCTTTTATCGTTTTTCAATTGGGCTTGCTAAGAAAGTGCTTATTGCAAATGTTATGGCAGCACAGGCAGACCAAATCTTTAATGGGAATATCTTAGACCTATCAACACCAAATGCTTGGCTTGGTATGCTTGCCTACACTTTCCAAATCTATTTTGACTTTGCAGGTTATTCCGATATGGCAATAGGACTTGGTAAGATGATGGGCTTTACTTTCCCTGAAAACTTCGATATGCCATACACTTCACGCAGTATAACAGAGTTTTGGAGACGCTGGCATATGACATTAGGGGGTTTTATGAAAGATTACCTATATGTTCCTCTTGGGGGAAACAGAGTAACAAAGAGAAGGATGTATTTCAACCTTTGGGTAGTCTTCCTTATTTCTGGTCTATGGCATGGAGCCAGTTGGAACTTTGTTATTTGGGGAGCCTATCACGGTTTATTCCTTGTCTTAGATAAGATGTTTCTTCTTAAAGTTCTAAATAAAATTGGTGGGTTCTTCTCAACAATATTTACCTTCATAGTTGTTATGATAGGTTGGGTCTTATTCCGTTCTGAAACCTTAGAATTTGCTTTACAATATATAAGAAAGCTATTCTCTTTCACTACAGCAAATGACTTCTATCCACTTCCTGCTTTCTCAGTTATGATATTCGTTAGCATAATATTTGCATTTATCACAAGCTTTAAGTTTGGAACTAAGATTAAAGATTTCTTCTTCAATAAAAACATCTACTCAATCAAACAACATGTTTTCTTAACTCTAATGACTATTGTCTTGTTATTCTTGTCAATATCATTCGTTGTTTCCTCTGACTTCAACCCTTTTATTTACTATAGATTCTAATTGAAGATGAAAAGGTTTCTTGCAATACTTATATTAATTCTATTATCGCTTCCCTTTATCTTTAATGTCTTTAGTTATAAGAATGGAGAGCTATCAGGTTTTGTGGATAAGAGGGAGAAACCAATATTCTCTTTCAAAGGTTTTGATGAGTTGAAATATCAAAATGATCTTGAGAAATATGCACAGCAAAAAGTACCTTTTTCTAATATATTTACAAGACTAAGTAATGAAATAAAGTATAGGGTATTTCGGTATTCAGATGTTCAATATGTGGAAGTAGGGAAAGGGAACTACTTGTATATGGATAGTTATGTTAGATCTTATTTGGGATTGGATTACCAGGGAGAAGATAAAATCAATGCTGCTGTTGAAAAACTTGCACAGGTTAGAGACTCTTTAAAAACAAAAGGAATAGATCTTATTTTTATGATTGCACCTGGGAAAGGGACTTATTATCCAGAATTCTTAGCTGATAGGTTTGCAAAACAGAAGCCTACAACTACAAACTATGAAACATATAGTAAAGCATTCTATAAACATAATATTCACTATTTAGATTTCAACGCTTGGATGCTTTCCTTAAAGGACACCGTAGAGTATAGATTGTTTTCAAACACAAGTGTGCATTGGGGACAATATGCATGTTATCTAGCTTTGGACTCTTTAACTCATTACCTTAATTCAATGTATGATATTACTCTGCCTACAATTAAAATTAAAAATATAGATATAAGCAATAAAATGTATGGTTCAGATGATGATGTTGAAAAGTTAATGAATATTCTTTCTAATATTCCTGATCAGCCAATGCCTCGACTACAAGTTGAAGTAAATACTAAGAATAAGGATAAACTTAAAGTTTTAACAATGGGAGATAGTTATTTCTTTGGTTTAGCTGATTTAGGTTTTATGAACTATGTGTTTAGAGATAGTGAGTTCTGGTATTATTTTAAGGAAGTAAGAAGGGAGGCCTATGAGTATATGTTCGTTTGGGAATATGATGATGTAAAAAAGGAGATTGAAAAGAATCAAGTACTGTTAATTTTGTTTACAGAAGGTAATTTACATACTACGCCTGAGGAGTTTTGTGACCAATTATATTATTTATACTGCATGGATAAAAACTACGAAAAGGAATTAGAATGGCATACAAAGAAATTTAAGTCTCAGATTGAAAAGAATTATGATTGGAAGGAAGAGGTAAAGAAAAAGGCAGTTAAACAAAATAAAACTCTAGAACAAGCCATTAACGATGATGCAGAATATATGGCAAAAGAATATTTAAAAGACAAATTCTAATCTTAGCCCTTGTAGTTTAATGGATAAAATTTCTGATTCCGGTTCAGAAGATGGCAGTTCGATTCTGCCCAAGGGTACAAACAATGAAAAGCAATATAACAAAATATATCCTCTTTATACTAATGGTTGCAATAATGTTTTTTCCATTGGTTCAAAGACTATTTTCTATTTTTAAGGAGAAAGAACTTATGGGTTATTTTGAAAAAACAGCTAAACCTGACTTTAATAAGGATAATTGGTTTGAGGTTAAATATCAAACAGAAATAGAAAAATATACTAAAGAAAACGTTGGGTTTAGAAAGTTCTTTGTTAGAAGCCATAATCAAATAAACTATTCTTGTTTCAATACCACTAATGCAGGAGGGATTTATGTGGGAACTAACAACTATTTGTATGAAGATGGCTATATAAAAAGTCATCTAGGTCTTAATTTTGAGGGTGAAGATACAATTATTAGCAGGGTAAATCATCTTGCAGTTGTTAGAGACTCCTTGAAAGCATTAGGTATGGAAGTGGTTGTTATAATAGCTCCAGGCAAAGCAGGTTTTTATCCTGAATTCCTTCCAAAAGAATTTGCTAGGATGAAACCTACAACTACAAATTACCAAATCTACGATAGAGAACTCAAGAAAAATAATATCAATTATATAGATTTAAATTCATGGATGCTTTCATTAAAAGGGAAATCTAAATATAGATTGTTTTCAAGTACAGGAGTGCATTGGGGTGAATATGCTGCTTTCTTAGCTATTGATACAATAACGAATTATTTTGAAAACTTATATTCAATAAATCTTCCACGTATAAAAATAAAAGGTGTTAAGGTTACAAATAAAATGTACTTTCAAGATGATGATGCAGAACAGTTAATGAATCTACTGTTTAATATTCCAGATCAGCCTATGCCACAATTAGAACTTATGGTTGACAGTGTTAATACTGATAAGTTAAAAGTTTTAGTGATGGGTGATAGTTATTACACTGTTCTATCACATTTAGGATTTGGTAAATACGTATTTTATGATAGTGAGTTTTGGTCTTATTTTAGTGATGTACATAAGTATGATAAAAAGGATTTAAACGATTCGTACAAGGGGGCAGTTAGAGATTATGAAGATATTAAAGCAGAGATTATGAAATACAAGGCTATTATGATAATTGTTACTGAAGGTACGCTATACTTAACTCCGAGAATATTATTCGAAGAATTATTTATTCAATTTACTAAGAGCTTTGGGGTTAGACAGCATAAGTGTTTGTTAGAAAACTATAAAAACGAAATTAAAAATAATAAGGAATGGTATGATACTGTTGTTGAAAAAGCAAAGGCTAGAGGCGTATCGATAGAACAAGCCATTAATGACGATGCAGAATATATGGTAGAAGAATTTTTAAAAAATAAAATCTAATACTAGCTTTTGCTGTTTAATATATGAGAAAAAATATAACAAAATATATCCTCTTTATACTAATGGTTGCAATAATGTTTCTGCCATTGGTTCAAAGACTATTTTCTATTTTTAAGGAGAAAGAACTTATGGGTTATTTTGAAAAAACACCTAAACCTGACTTTAATAAGGATAATTGGTTTGAGGTTAAATATCAAACAGAAATAGAAAAATATACTAAAGAAAATGTTGGGTTTAGAAAGTTCTTTGTAAGAAGCCATAATCAAATAAACTATTCTTGTTTCAATACCACTAATGCAGGAGGGATATATGTTGGGAAGAATAAGTATTTATATGAAGATGGATATATAAAGAATCACTTAGGTCTTAATTTTCAAGGAGAGGATACAATAATAAATGTAGTAAATCATCTTTCTCTTGTAAGGGATTCTTTAAAAGCCTTAGGTATGGATGTAGTTGTTGTAATAGCACCAGGGAAGGGAAGTTTTTATCCTGAATTTTACCCTCGACAATTTGCGAATATTAATCCTACAACTACAAATTTCCAAATTTACGATAGAGAGTTAAGGAAAAACAATATAAATTATATAAATCTTAATTCTTGGATGCTTTCATTAAAAGGGAAATCCAAATATAGATTATTTCCAAGCACAGGAGTGCATTGGGGCGAATATGCTGCTTTCTTAGCTATTGATTCAATAACGAATTATTTTGAAAACTTATATTCAATAAATCTTCCACGTATAAAAATTAAAAGCATTAAGGTAACAGATAAAATGTATTTCAAAGATGATGATGCAGAAAAGCTAATGAATTTATTATTCAATATTCCAGATCAGCCTATGCCACGTATAGAAACTACAATAGTGGATAGTGCTAATGCCGATAAACTAAAGGTTTTAATATTGGGTGATAGTTATTATTATAGTTTATCTGTTTTAGGGTTTGATAGGTATGTTTTTCACGAAAGTGAGTTTTGGTATTATTTTAATGAAGTTCATAGGTTTGATGGTAAAAATATTAATGATACTTATAAGGGAGTAGTTAGGGATTATGATGATGTTAAAGTTGAGATGATGAAATATAAGACTATAATGATAGTTATTACTGAAGGTACATTACATTTTACTCCTCAATTGATTTTCGATGAATTATACTCTCAATTTACTAATAGCTTTGATGTTAGACAATATAAATATTTATTCGATAACTATAAGAATGAAATTCTTAATAATAAGGAATGGTATGACGTTATTGTTAAAAAAGCAAAGGATAGAGGTACTTCGATAGATCAAGCCATTAATGACAATGCCGAATATATGGTGAAAGAATATTTAAAAAACAATAAATGATTATAGCTCTTGTAGTTTAATCAACCTTACAAATGGTATAATAAATAAAATAGATATAAAGCACAACTAATATGAAACGTTATTCATTTTTCTTTAAAGATACAAAGCCTTTTGTAAAACTTATGATGCTAATATGCATATTTATGGTTTTTACTTCCATAAGTGGTTTTATTATGCTTTTTGCTAATTTACAACCTCTATTGGCTCAAGCAATTTCTCAAATAATTATGTTTGGAGGGTCGGCTATTGTTTGGGGCATAATGTTTGAGTCTTCTTCATATAAGTTTATGGAAACTAAAAAGAATAATACCTTATACTATATTGCCTTATCCATTCTTTTAGTTTTTATTGCAACACCATTTATTGATGGAATAGGCATTTGGAACGATGGATGGGATATAAAATCAGGTGAAGCATTTAGGCAAATGGAAGAAAGTGCAAGTGAAATCATGAAAGGCTTCCTATCAAATACTACGCCCCTTGGACTTACTATTAATATTATTGTTATTGCACTTTTACCAGCTATTATGGAGGAGGTCTTCTTTAGAGGTGCTATGCAGAGGACAATGATAAATCTTGTGAAATACAGGTTTTTAGGTATATTACTAACCTCAATAATATTTAGCCTACTCCATTTTCAACTATTTTCATGCATCCCAAGAGTATTTTTAGGACTATTCTTAGGCTATTTATATGTTATAAGCCAAAATATCATAGTCCCAATCATATTTCACTTCATAAACAATCTAACCGTAGTTGTAGGTTCCTACCTCTTCTATTCCAATCTAATAGAATTTGATATCAATAAATTAGGAAGTGTCTACAACCCATTACTCTTTATAATATCAATACTACTGATAGGTTCAATCTTCATTTATGAAAAGAAAAAAGCCAAGAAAATACAAATAGAATAAATCCCCTTTTCCCAACCCAACAACCATAGAGACGTCGATTTATTGTTGTACGACTTTGTCGCTTTGCTCTTCAAAGAATCCTTATAGTAATATAGTGCGGGGGTCGGACTCATCGACTTTGTCGCTTTGCTCGCAAAGAATCCCGCACGACGGAAAAGATATAATAATTCGTTTTAATTCCTAATTTCAATTTCTAATCCTAAATTATATTCTTTGGATATTTTATCTAATACATCTTTCTTGGATTTAGTAGAGCTATGTGTGATTATTAAATACCCCTCCTTAGTTTTGTGTTGAGCATAAATAGATTCATCCTTAGAAATTAAATCATGATTTAATATTTGCAAATTCAACTTTTTTACTTTCTCAACACCTATCAATTCTATTGTTTCAATAAATGTTTCGTAAGCAAATCTATTATTTACAACCTTACCATTAGGAAACTTTACAATCAAGCCAGTCTTAGGCGACTTTTCAGTAAATTTTCTTTTCCTTTCAGAGTCTTGAGTAGGATAATCAGAAAGGTTTTCTTTAATTACAAGAGGATATTCTTTTGTTTCCACTTCATCAGTAATAACCCTTTTTCTTGTCATTCTAACGCTTAATTTCTCATTAGGTACATAATCAATAACCAAGACAAGTGGTCGCTGTATTTTAGTTATAATAGGTTCAATACTCTCCGAAAGTCGTGGGATAACCTCATTCTTTATTAATTCTTCTTCTAAGATATTAACCTCATTAATAATTTCAGGATTTAAAGACAATCCAAGTTCTTTTAAACCATTTATAGATTGATAAAGTGTCTCTAATTTTGTCATGATTGGATAGGTTTTATATACAAATTTATTTTGAATTTTCTATTGCAATAACAATTTCATTTTTCTGTTTATCAACTCTTTCTTTTATCCTTTCTAAGTAATCAGCACCTAAGTAATTTCTTAATTTTTTTAGTGTGTCGATATAACCGTTTAGCTGTTCCTTGGATGTTTTATTTGTTATTTCGACTCTACCTAATATACCAATTCTTCTCTCAGAAAGAGTTTTATAATTCTTTATATCATCTAATAACACCTTAATAAATTTGAACAATTCTTCATCATTAGCTGATATTATTTTCAAAGTGCATTTTAGATTTGAAATAGTTTTAGATTCTAATGAATTTGCTTTTATATTTTTTTTATCCTCTATTGATTTATTATTTCTAATTGCATCATAAGCATCCCAAAATCTATCTGATATTTCAATAAATGGTGTTTTGTAATCACATTTTATAATATCCAAAAACTCTTCAAATGTAATTTCATTTACTTGTTGTTTTTCATCATCCAATGAGATATAATGAGTGAACAAACCTAAGCCTTTTTTTCTTAAAACACATACTTGGTTCTCAGAATATTTTTTTCCAGATTTTATTCTAATAGGTAAGTTATTTATCTTTTCAATTACCTCAGGATAATTTGTCTCAATACTATAATATTCATTTCTTATTCTTGTAGATAAACTTTCCTCTCCTCCATTTTCTGGATTTTCATTCAATTTATTAAATAATTTAGAAGCAGTTGGCTCTTCATCCTCATCAAATATTTTTGCATCCTCTCCTAATGCATTATGAATTAAATACATTTTTTGAGTAGCAATTTCTTTAATTTGTACAATGTCTTTTGCTTTTTCTGTAGGGAAAAAATTATAAATAAATAGGTTATCGAAGACTTTTGTTCCTATACGATTTATTCTACCCACTCTTTGAATTACACGTGTTGGGTTCCATGGAATATCATAATTAATAATTGCTCCTGCTCTATTCAGATTAAAACCTTCTGATAATTTATCACTTGTGAGAAGAATATTATATTGATTTTGTTTCTCTCCCTTAAATTGTGCATTAAAATTTGCATTTATATCATGATGTTTTGTATTATTAATATCTCCTGCACTTATTAAAATATTATCCTTGTATTTTGATTTAAAATAAGGTTCTAAATGATTGACAGTATCAACATATTCGGAAAATACTAAAACCTTCCTATTAGGTTCTTTCTTTAATATTTTATCAATTTCCTCACAAATTCTATCTCTCTTTGGGTCATTTTCAATTATATCTAAATCAATCAATTCCTTTTGAATCTCTTCAAAAAGCTGAATATCACTATGTATATCATTAAAAAAATCTTCCTTTCTATAAAATTTATCTACAAAATATATCTTATTATTTTTTGCAACCTTTTTGCTTGAAGCTTCTCTTTCATATTCTTCTAAAACCTCATCAATCTTTTCAATATCCTCCTCTTCAAGCAAAACCTTTATCAATTTCCTATCCAAGATATATCTACCATTAGTTTTCTCTATAAACTCTAATACTTTTTTATTAATCCCAATAAATCTATTTACCGATTCACTAAAAGCACCAAAAGAACTTTCAAAACGTTTAACTAATAACCTTCTCATAAAACTATATAAGTTGGTTTGTTGATTTACTAACCTATTGCTTTGCTCATCAAGTTGATCATAATCTATTTCCTTTTCATAAGTATAAGGCTGATAAATTGCACCAGTAAAACGACCTTCTTCACTAAAATACTCAGTAATTACCTTATCATAGAAAGCACTTTGTTCTTTTGTTAAAACATAGTATAGCTCCTCAGGGTTTTTAACTTCGGACAACTCAGTTACTTCTTTGGAATATAGATAATCATTTTTTAAATCAATTCTATTTCTTCTAATAGTAACGGGTGAGATAATATTTTTTATCCTATTTGCTAATATCTTTGTTTCGTGCTTAACCTTATTTTGATCTATTGGTAGTTGTCCAATAATATCTTTATAGTATTCTTCTGCTTTTTCTTTTTTAGCAATTTTCTTTTGGTCAATAACACCTTTTTGATTTGGCTTAGGCTCACCATATTTAAGAATATAGGATAATTTATTAAACTTACTACCAAATCCTGAAAACAAAGCCTCTAAATCATTATTTATAGTAATTCCTGACTTGCCTGGGATAATAAATAATTTTAAAAGAGAGAAAATATCAGCAGGGGAATTATTAAATGGTGTTGCAGTTAGAAGTATTACAATTCTATTATTACATATTTTTTGCAAAGCATCATAATCATCAGTATCTTGATTCCTAAAATAATGTGCCTCATCAACTATTACTACCTCTATATTTCTTTTATCAATAGAATTTGCAACATCTTCCAATTTCCCTCTACTCTCAATCTCTGCATCCAATTCAAATCCATACTTATATTCATACCATCCTGATGGTTCATTTTGATTTTTGTCTCCAATTAATGCAGGGGGACAAATAATTAACGTGCGTTTATTAAGGTTTTTAGCTATCATTGAAGCAATAACCGACTTACCCAAACCAACCACATCTGCAATAATAACACCATGATATTCATCAATAATATTTAAAGCTTGGTCAACTGCATCCACCTGATAAGCATATTCCTTAAATCCATTCTTTTCCAATAGTTCAAGAACGTTAGATTTAATTACTTTTTGTTGTATAAGGTCAAGATATGATTTCAAAACAAGTGCATAAGCCTCAAAAGGAGTTACCTTAGCTGCTAATGTTTTATTACCAACATAATCCAATACCTTTATCCTCTTGGCCTCATCCTCTGTTATTGGTGCTGCATCACTCCATAGTTCATTAAAGAATTGATCAGCATCCTTATACCCATAATCTCTAATCTCAACATTAAACTCTTCCTGACCAACCAAGCCAGCTGAGGTTAAATTACTACTGCCTGTTATGAATTGCCCTAAGTTACCCTGTAATATAGCTTGGTCATCATTTAATCGGAATATATATAGTTTTGAATGATTAGGGTTTTTAGTTTTTCTAATAATCAATCTTTCCTCTCTAATCATATCTAAGAAAAAAGACACCTGATTATAAAACTCTTTATTATCCATATCATCATTATCGAGTGCATTATGTAATGAACTCATAAAGTTATTAAACCTATCATCGTCAGAAACTTCTTTTTCATTAAATCCAAATTCAACAATTCCTTTATTAAGCATTTTATCAACCTCTAACCCTACCAAAAGTTTTAGAGTAATGTTACTATTAGCTTTTAGTTGCTGATAAACCTCTTTCCAACCAGAGAAATAAAAGAAACCAACCAAAAACTTCAACTCCTCACTAATAGAGATTAAAGTATTTACCCTATCCCTTAAAACCTTTTGACCTGTATTATTTGTAATAAAATTATGCGACATATCTATAAATTTTTATCCTTCTTTTCTAATCTCTTAATTTCTTTATCAAAGTCGGAAATGATTTTTTGAGTTTTATTAAATTCGTCATATTCTGCTTCTGCTTTATGGTCTGCTTCTTGTTTTGATATCTTCCCTTTATTCGCAAGTATTTTGTATTTACGAAAAGCTAAAAACTCATTCACACTTAAAGCAAATTCCTCCATAGTAAAGGTGTTTTCACGCTCAATCAAATCTTCTATATAGTCAAAATATCCTGTAACTGCTCGTTCCAATCGACGAATTTGCTCCTCAGGTAAGTAGTTCTTAGCAATTGTTACGTCAGATTTCAATATACGACCTTCGGGTGAATGCTTCCATGTAGTTAGTCCCATATTATCGGCTCCTCTATCCGCTTTTGTATAAATAATTTCAGCAGCTGTTTGACCAGTAATAGCAAAGTGAAATTTATTTTGAATCATTGCATAAAAGTCTTTTGTTGTTGGAGAGTTTTTATCATAATCAATACTACATTCAGCAAAAATATCAGTTATCTGTTGCCAAATTCTTCTTTCACTTGCACGGATAGAACGAACTCTATCCAATAATTCTCTAAAATAATCTTTACCAAAAGTAGTTATGCCCTGTTTTAGTCTTTCATCGTCAAGAACAAAACCCTTTGTGATAAATTCTTTAAGAGTTTTTGTTGCCCAAATACGAAAATCAGTTGCTCGTTTAGAATTTACTCTATAACCAACAGCAATAATCATATCAAGATTATAATAATCTATCTCCTCTATAATCTCTCCTCTAAAACCACGATTTACGACAGTTTCCATTTTGGAAATAGTCGTGTTTTCAGATAGTTCGCCTTCTTGATATATATTTTTAATATGCTTACTAATTGCAGGTACTTTAACTCCAAACAATTCAGCCATAGCTTTTTGAGTAAGCCAAAGTGTTTCATCTTTCACAACAACACCAATTTTTACATTTTCCTCAGCAGTAGTGTAAAGTAAAAAATTAAGCTTTTTATCCATAAAAAAACAATTAATTAATTTCTAATTTTATCAATTATACCCTCCCCTCCACAATAGCAATTTCATCCTCATTCAAATCATATAACAAATAAACAAACCTATCCAAATCAATAAGCAAAGATAAACATTTATTATTTGATTAAAGATATTAGAGAGATTATTTCAATAATGATTGAAGTCAAGTACATCATAAAAGATTTTTACAAAATCTATACATTGTGAATCTATGTACTCCCAATTGTTTAGCAATAGAACTCTTTGAGAAGCCTTTTGATAACAATATTTTAATTTCATTTTCTTTACCTGTTAACTTGTATTTATGATTTTTACTACCAAGGGGTCGCCCAATATGTTTTCCCTCTGAAATAGCTCTTGCTAATGCCTCCTTAGTTCTTTGTGATATTAAATTTCTTTCAATTTCAGATGACAATCCAAATGCAAAAGCTAATACTTTACTGCTTATATCTGAACCAAGTCTGTAATTATCTTTAATTGTCCATACTTGAATGTCTTTTTTCATACAATAATTTAGAATATCCATAATCATAAATAATGTTCTTCCTAATCTTGAAAGTTCTGAACATATTAATATATCTCCTTTTTGTAACTTATTTAGTAATTTTCCTAATATTCTATCCTCTATCTCTTTTGTTCCACTAATTGTCTCTTCCTCCCATTCATTTATAATAATATTCTGTTTGTTGCAATATTGAATTATTTCGAATCTTTGATTTTCCACAGTTTGCTTTTCTGTGCTTACTCTAATATAACCGTACACCATTTTTTGTGCAATGATAATAAATTAGATACAAATAGTCACTATAAAACGTCCATTTTTTAAAGACCGATCCAAAAGCAAGGTACCAAGGATATATGTACTATTTTAGGGAGGGTTTTTGTTGGACAAATATACTTAATCCAGATGCGAGATTATTAAAGACAAAATTAAAAAATAAAAGTGTCAACGATGTTGGTTCAATGTCTTTGTATTCACAATATAAGATAACACCTGATTTTTATGTAGTTTCTTTACTGAATTCTGAGTTTTTATTTGATTATTATAGGGTTTTTATTAACTGCACAGTGAATATTCAGATAAATGACATACGTCAAATGCCAATAATTATTCCAAATTCTAATCAACTTTGTAATTTTAAAAACTTATTTGACAAGGCTTACGTAATAAAAATAATGCAATTTGAAAATAAAATATCAGAAATAGAGGCAGAAAAACAAATTAAAATACTTCAAATCCAATTAGAAAATTTAGTTGAAGATTTATATCAAATAAATAGGTGATATAAAGATAATGTTGTTTTATCAAGTTCTCTTTGTATATCAATTAATTCATTATTACACTCATTATTTTTTTGTTTTTTCAATATAAAAGACTTTTGAAATAATTTTTCTATTACTTTCAATTGAATACTATCAGGTATAATAATTGGAATTTGCCTTGCATCATTTATTTGAAAAGTTTGAGTATTATTCACAAAATCATCAACATATTTACTCATAAACTCTGAGTTAATTATAGAAATAAAATAATATTCAGGAGTCTTTTCATACATTGAATATAAACTCATGCTTTTTACATCATTAATGCTCTTTTCTTTTATTCTGCATTTTAGATAGGTAGTATTTATATCAGACCAACAAAAACCCTCCCTAAAATAGAACTGTGGATTCCTTACAACAGGCATCCCAGTTCCTTTTTTTCCTGAATTGGTCTTTAAAAAATGGACGTTTTCCTTAGACCATGCAATAGCAAAAGGTGTTTCTAAATACCATCTATTTCCATCTTTATCTCCTTTATCGTATGGTACATAATATTTTTTTGAAGTATCGATACCATTTTGTTTTTCATCTTTCGTTAATTCATCAACATTTGCAATTTCAGCATCATCAATAATTTTGTACAAATATCCTTGTCCAAATATATCTCTACCGTATTTTTCCTTAATATTGTCAAACAAGCTGGCGATTTGTTTTTCTGATAATGAATTAAGATATTCACTTACATTTGAATATCTTTCCATACCATCAATTATAATTTTTTTTGAATTAATTGCATCAAATAATTTCTTTGGTCTTGAATCAATAATATTTTTTGCCCATTTTGTAGATTTTCTGACTGCAATATATTTCCCATTATTTGCTGTTGCTAATCCTTGCCCTCCCTCTGTAAGACAACCTAACAAAGCTATTTCACCTGGTTTTAAACTCTCTCTATATTTTCTTAACTCTTCTTTGTTTTTTTCAATATCACGTGAAGTTTTAATTTTATCCCACCATTTATCATATAATTCTTTTATCTTCTGCCCATATTTCTCATAAATCACAATATTTTCATTTGTTGGTTTAAATATGACTGAATTTTGAACGTTGAAATAAATACTTTGATTTATTTTGTATTTAATAGGCTTTTCTATATCTTTACTTCCATCAAAGAAGTTAATTATATTATTTTTATTGGAAGCTTTCTTTACTGATATTATACATGTATCAACCATAGCAGTATTAAAAGGGTTTCCTGTATCAAAGATATAATTTATTTTATTTGAAAGAATTAAATCTCGCATATTCTTTTTTGTTTGGGTTGTCCAAAACGTTTTTGGAATAATATATGTCAAATTGCCATTAGATTTTATTAAATCAATGCCCTTAAAGAAAAAATGATTATAAGTATCATCAGCAAAACCATATGTATATTCTAATATATTTTTTGATTCTAATGTACCCCCTTTTGTTGATACGTATGGTGGATTGCCTATTACTATATCAAAACCTCCTTCTCTAAAAGCTTCTGCAAAATATAAATGCCATAAGAAAAATGGTTTGTTCTTTGGATTGATTGCTTTTACTTTTTCAATAACAGGAGGATTTTCATTACAACAAGCTATAATATGTTCTTTTACTTTCTCATCAATCGAATTTCTTAATTCATTTTTTATTTTAGTATTATGAATTTGAAAATATTGCTTGAATAATTTTTGAATCTCAGCTGCTGTGTCTTTACCTTCTTTAAAATCTAATGAAACTTGAAAATCCTTAGGTGAAATTTTACCAAAAATATCCTTTTGTACACCTTTTGTCCCTTCTTTCTTAATAGGAATTAATTTACTTAAATCTACTCCTTCAAAGTTTTCTATTAAAGAATTTCCTTGCATAATTTTATAATCAAGGTTTGGGAGGGGGGTTGCTTTTGTTTCTTCTACTACTAAGGAAAGCCAAAAACGTAATCTTGCAATATCCACAGCTCCTTGCTCTATATCTACTCCATAAATATTATTTTGAATAATTTTTAGTTTTTCTTCTCCTGCTGGGAAATTATCTAATGTATTATGACGATTATAGTAAATAGATTGCTTTATGGTGAATATCTCTTGAAGGAGTCCCATTGGAAAAGCACCAGAACCAATTGCAGGGTCGCAAATCTTTACTTTCTCTAATGCTTTTTCTACTTCAATCAAATTGCCCTTTAAATCTTTGTTTATTTCTTTGGTCTTAACCAATTCAGTAATCAAATCCTTTTCCTCATCCTTTTCATAACTTAAAGAAGTACATAGATACTCTATTAAGCTCTCTTGACACATATAATGAACAATCTCTTTTGGAGTATAGAATGCACCCTTGTCTTTATTATCTTCCAAAAGATTTTCAAATATATGCCCTAACATTTCAGGGTCAACACTTACCTCTGCATCATTAGGGTCGTTTTCGTCAATGGTGAAATTATATTGATTAAAAAATTCAAATATCTCCTGAAAATACTCCTCAGGGAAACGAATAGATTTATTATCCAACTCATCTTTTTCGAATAGCCCACCATTCAAATAAGGAAATGAATATTTCTTTAATTCCTCACATTTATTAGTATTGCCAATAGGATTATTCAATGATTCAAAAATCACTTCCTCCAAGACCTTATCTAAAAAATCATCCTTATATGAACTATTTTTAAATACATTCTCTAAGAAATTAGGTTCAATCTCTTTGGTTTCTTCTATTACTCCTAACCATCCCTTTTTCTCAATAAACTTCAAGAATACCAAACGCCCAAGAAGTTTCTTTACATAATCCCTTACTTGTTTATGATTTGAATTAAACTCTTTTTTAAATTGAATAAAATCAGGTTCATGGTCAGCATAATCTACCTCCTCCCAGTTTTTACTACTTTTCTTTTTATAGTACTTCCCTGTAATATAACCAACAAATTTACCATATATCTCTTTGTAACGGTAGAAAAACTCATCGGACAATGGCTCTAAGCTAAACCCTTCTTGAATATTTTTTAAGGATGAAAAACTTGCGTTGCCAATACAATCTTTAAAGGTTTTATTTGTTTGGTTTCTCTTATCTACATAATAAGTATAACGCCTCCAAGGAGTAAACTTCTGTTCCTTATTTCCATAGTTTTTCCTTATAAAAGAGAAACGAAACCTACCTGCATTATCATAGAAAACAAATACAGCACCATCCTTAAAATCCTCTTTAAGCAAGTTTTTAGCAATTTCAAATTGCATCTTCTTAGAACTCCTTGAACTTAAATCATCATTATACTTGCAGGAGAAAACCAATAAGGAATCAGAATCAGCATAATCAATATAGCCTAACTTCTTTAAATCTGAAAATCTATTATCAATTTCAATATCACAGCAATCCTCATTAATTTCTTTAAAAGCACTATTTTTTGACCTTATAAAATTCTGAATACTAGTTTCTGAAATATTATCTATTAATTCTTGTATCATATTTAATTCTCTTTCTTTTCAACCTCCAAAGCTACAAAAAATAATTAAATAAATCATATATACAGACAAATAAATTAATTTACTCTTGGAATTGGAGTGAAATCGTTTTAGCGATTTTTTTAGTAAGGAGAGTCTGTTTCTGAACTCTTGGATATGATACATATTTTCAAGTTATTAATGCATCTTTTGAGGGGATAAAAGAGTATGTAATTATATGAAACACTTCTCTATATAGCAAAGATAGGCAATAAGTAAATTAAAAGAAAAGAAATGCACAAAAATTTACATCGTAGAGTTAATAGAAGCACATGAAAGCGAGCTCTCACGAAACTATCTATAAGTGGATATGGGAGAAGAAATAATTGTTTGCCCTTAATAGAGTTTTGGGTAAGGAATAGAATTGATATATAGGGATATAAAAAGGTTTTTTGTTTGTCCAGTTATTTAATTTTAGTTGAATTTCCGTTATGAGGTATTTCTTTGCGAGCAAAGCGACAAAGTCGATGAGTCCGACTCCCGCACTTTATTATAATGATTTGTAATCTGATATTTATTTCAACTAAAAGGATATCATATCCTAATATTAACAACGTGTGGGATTCTTGCTAAGGCAAGCGACAAAGTCGATAACGGAAATCCCGCACAACGGGCAAAAAAATATAACTCAAAATTTTTCCTTGATAAAAAAGTTTTTTTCCTTGATATAAATATTTTTTTCCTTAATCTATTTTCAATTATATCAAGGATAAATTCAACTAAACTTGATGTCCTTTCCGTAGAACTTGATTCTATTTCCGTAGAACTTGATTCTATTTTTGTAGAACTTGATTCTATTTTCGTAGAACTTGATTCTAATTTTGTAGAACTTGATTTTATTTTGGGTGGGATTGGGTAGGGGGTGAGTGGGGGTGGTTTTTTGATTTTTAGGGGTGGTATATGATTGGATTGCAGTGGTTTGGAGTGGGGTTTTGTGAAAATGGGTAGGGGTGGTAGGGGCAAAATCACGATTTTGATAACTATCCTACAATACTATTGTTTATTATATTTTTTATATATAGCATTATAATTTGTATAGGACTTTCTAAAAATCACTTTTTGCCCCTACCCCCTACCCAAAAGGCTGTAAGGTTATATATATTAGTTGTTTACGCTGATTTTTCTGTTTCGTAGTAGGTCTACCTCTTTGTCTAAATTAATTATGGGAATTTCAATTTTTTTTTCATTTGTTTTTATGAAAGGTAATTAATGCTAAAACTAAGATATTTTCTTAATTAATAATCCGAATTGGAGATATTTTATTATCTTTGAAGATTGATTTTTGTGTTTTATTATTAATAATTGTTTTGATTAGATGTTATTAGATGATTTGAATTCAGAACAAAGACTTGCAGCTGAGTGTACTGAGGGGCCTGTTATTATTATTGCAGGGGCTGGTTCTGGAAAAACAAGAACTTTAACCTACCGTATTGCTCACCTTCTGGAAAAAGGAGTTGACCCTTTTAATATTCTTTCCCTTACTTTTACCAATAAGGCAGCAAAAGAGATGAAGGAGAGAATTGTTGATTTGGTAGGGGATAAGGCAAAATATATTTGGATGGGTACTTTTCACTCTGTTTTCTCTAAAATTTTAAGAATAGAGGCAGAAAGATTAGGATACTTAAATTCTTTTACTGTTTACGATTCGGAAGACTCAAAAAGACTTATTCAATCGATTGTTAAGGAGTATAATTTGGATGAAAAGCTTTATAATAAATCTTTGATTTTAAGCAGGATATCGATGGCTAAGAGCAATTTGATATCACCTCAGGATTATATGGATAATCCTAGTTTTACTACTGAGGACAAAGCGATTAAGAGGCCATATATTGGACAGATTTATGCTGAATACAATAATAGGTTAAGAAGAGCAATGGCAATGGATTTTGATGATTTGCTTTTTAATATGAATGTGCTTCTTAGGGACTTCCCAGACTTGCTTTTTAAATACCAAGAGAAATTTAAATATCTTTTGGTTGATGAGTACCAAGATACTAACTTCTCACAATATGTTATTATTAAGAAGCTATCAGCCAGATATAGGAATATTTGTGTTGTTGGTGATGATGCTCAAAGTATATATGCATTTAGAGGAGCAAATATTAGGAATATACTTGATTTTCAAAAGGATTACCCAGAGGCTAAGGTCTATAAATTGGAGCAAAACTACCGCTCAACAAAGAATATTGTTAATGCAGCAAACTCTGTAATTGATAGAAATATTGGCAGGATTGATAAAAAGGTTTGGACAGATAATGATGAGGGAGAGAAGATAAACTATCAGGAATGTGAAAGTGATAAGCATGAGGCGAAATGGATTTCTAGTACAATTGTTAATAGGATGAGGAGTGACGGGGCTAATTATAAGGATTTTGCAATTCTTTACAGAACCAATCAACAATCTCGTTCATTGGAGGAGAGTCTACGTTTTATGAATATCCCTTATAGGATTTTTAGTGGAATTTCATTCTATGGAAGAAAAGAAATAAAGGAAGTCTTATCATATTTCCGCTTGATTGTAAATAATAATGATGAGGAGGCTTTTCTTCGAGTAATTAACTTCCCTACACGAGGTATAGGTGACACTTCTCTTAATAAAATAAAACTTATTGCTGCTGAAAAGAATATATCCTTGTTTGATGCAGCAATTAGTCTTGACTCTACTAGTGGAATCTCTCCCAGAACAATTAATAATATAATTGGTTTTACTACAATGATAAAAGCGTTTAGTTTTGAACTAGACAAGTTAGATGCTTTTGAACTAGGTGGTAAGATAATATCTGCATCTCATATAATTAATTATTATAAAGAAGATGATGATCCTCTTTCAGATGAGAGGGTTGATAATATTGAAGAGCTTATTAATGCATTGCAATCTTTTGTTGAGTCCGAAGACCAAGCTCTTTTGGATGAAGCAACAGGAGAAGAAATAGCATTGAATAATAAAACCTTAGATGTATTCGTTCAACAAGTGAGCCTAATGTCAGAAACTGACCGTGATGATGAACAAGAAAACGATAGGGTTTCTCTTATGACAATTCACGCAGCTAAAGGTTTGGAGTTTCCTTATGTTTTTGTTGCAGGCATGGAAGAAAATCTCTTTCCAAATGCTCTTAGTCTTGGTTCGAGAGTGGAACTAGAGGAGGAAAGGCGTTTGTTTTATGTTGCTATGACGAGAGCTAAAAAAGAACTAGCTCTTTCCTGTGCACAAATGCGTTTTCGTAATGGTCAAATGTTATATAACGAAAAGAGTCGTTTCCTTGATGATGTTGACCCTAGCTTTTTGAGTGAGGCTTTCAATGTTTCGAAAGAAAAAACCAACCCATTTGCTCAAGAGGTTAAATACACACCTACACCAAAACGCAACCTTACAAGAATAGACTCTCCTCTTCCAAAACCAATTGGTGGAGTTCCTGTTGAGTCGATGGACGATTTTAAACCAGGTGTTGAAGTCTTTCATGATAAATTTGGTTTAGGCAAAATTGTTTCTGTTGAAGGAAAGGGTGATGATGCCAAGGCTGAAGTAATGTTTGAGTTTGGAGGATTAAAGAAATTAGTACTAAGGTTCGCAAAATTAAAATTGAAAAAATAATAAATACATTAAATAACAAGATGGAATATAACACAGAAAGAGATGATATGATAATCCCTGAATATGGGAGAAATGTTCAGAAAATGGTTGAATTTGCTTTAACAATTGAGGAAAGGGAGAAGAGGAATGCTTATGTTAATTTGATAATAACAGCAATGTATAATGTTAATCCTGAGGCGAAGAACATTGTTGATTTTAAACACAAACTATGGGATCATCTTCATATAATTTCAGACTATAAACTAGATGTGGATTCTCCTTACCCAATGCCAAACAAAGAAGAAAGACTTTCTCCGCCACTACCTTTATCATATAAAAATAGCAATATTAAGTATGGACCTTATGGAAAGGTTTTGGAGCAAATGATTGAGAAAATAATTGAAATGGAAGATGGAGATGAAAAACAACTTCTCATTACTCTTATTGCGCAGCAGCTTAAGAAATCATATCTACAATGGAATCGTGATTCGGTTGATGATGATTTAATCTTTAAACATTTTGAAGAACTTTCGAAAGGACAACTTAAGCTTGACGAAGACTTTAGATTAAACACTACAAGGAATATCCTAAACAATAATAAAAAGAAAACAAATACAAAAAACACTAAGACTCAAAAGAATACTAAATATTCTGCAAGTAATAATCAAAAGTTTTCTAATCATAATAACCATAAATAATTCGATAAGTTATGAGTAAGTTTGAAATAATTGGTGGAAATAAACTAAGTGGCGAAATAGTACCTCAGGGTGCAAAAAATGAAGCCCTACAAGTTATTTGTGCGACATTATTAACGAAGAAAGAAGTAATTATTAATAATATACCCGACATTAGAGATGTTAATAAGCTAATTGAATTACTAGCTTTTCTTGGTGTAGAGGTAAAGAAAATTAAGGAAGGTACATTCTCTTTTAAGGCAGAAAACGTAGATATTGATTTAATTGAAACAAAGGAATATGCTGATTTAGCTTCTCGCTTAAGAGGAAGTATTATGGTTGTTGGACCAATGCTTGCTCGTTTCCACAAAGCAGCAAATCCAATTCCAGGAGGAGATAAAATAGGTAGAAGACGTCTCGATACTCACTATATTGGTTTTGAGAAACTTGGTGCAGATGTTCATTTCGATAAAAAACATTCTCGTTATTCAATTAAGGCAAAGCATCTTAAAGGTGCTTATATGCTTTTGGATGAAGCCTCAGTTACAGGAACTGCTAATATTATTATGGCAGCAGTAATGTCAGAGGGTAAAACAACTATCTTTAATGCAGCTTGTGAACCTTATATTTCTCAGCTTTGTAGAATGTTAAATTCTATGGGTGCAAATATTACTGGAGTGGGCTCAAATCTAATTAATATTGAAGGAGTGAAGGAACTTAACGGATGTTCACATACCATTTTACCTGATATGATTGAGATTGGTTCTTTTATTGGTATGGCAGCTATGACAGGTTCGAGCCTAACAATTAAGGATGTTAACTATGAAGAGTTAGGAATGATTCCAGATGTATTTAGAAAAATAGGAATTCATATTGAAAGAAAAGGAGACGATATCTTTATTCCTGAACAAAAGATTTATGAGGTAGAACGTTTTATGGATGGTTCCATTATGACTATTGCCGATGCTCCATGGCCTGGTTTTACTCCCGACCTTATTTCCATTGCCTTAGTTGTCGCAATTCAAGCCAAGGGAAGTGTTCTTATTCATCAAAAGATGTTTGAAAGCCGTCTGTTCTTTGTCGATAAGCTAATTGATATGGGAGCTCAAATCATTCTTTGTGACCCTCATAGAGCAACAATTATTGGTTTAGAAAAACGCTATCCACTACGAGGTGTTAATATGGTTTCTCCAGATATTAGAGCAGGAGTTGCGCTTCTTATTGCTGCGCTTTCTGCAGAAGGAAAGAGTGTTATTGATAATATAGAACAAATAGATAGAGGTTATCAAAATATTGATACAAGGCTTAGGGCTATTGGTGCAGATATAAAAAGGATAGATTAATTGCTTAGTCTATCCCTTTATTATTTTCTATTTCTAAGTCTTTTCTATTTATATATCTTTATTTAGTCCTTAGGATTCTTATTTCAGACTGAGGACTTAATAGAATTCCTGATTTGCTCTTCTTCTGATTAGCTAATTGTTTTTCCAGTTCGCTAATATATGAGCCTCTTGCCTTAAGGTTAGCCTCTGGAATTCCTCTTCCAATCAAATAGTTCTTAATTGCTTCTGCTCTTAATCGACTATTCTCTGCATCTTTTCTTAAGTTATAACCTTCAGTTGGTATTCTTCCAATGATTTCAACAACAATTCTTGGATATTCTTGTAAGGTTTTAACTGCATCGTCAAGGGCAGAATAAGATTCAGGAAGTAGGGTAACGTTCTTTAGCTCATCAACATCAAAATATATTTCTCCTCTAATAGGGAGATTTGAACCAGCCTTTATTTCTACTAAACGTGCAGTAAGTATTGAGTCTTTAACAGCCTGAGCATGTGTTATTTCTCTTAAATAATTAAAGTATCCATCTTTCTTTAAGCTAATAGAATATGCCTTTTTAGGTAAAATCTTTACTTTTTGAGCTCCAGCATTTTCTTTTTCCAAAATAACGTTTTTTGTTTCAGAGTCTTTAATAATAATATTTGCTGTTGTTCTTTGATGATTTATGCTATCAATAGGAAGAACAGTTAGAGGAGCGAAGTCTGTGTTGATTGTGGCATGAATTGTGTGACCAAGTCCTCCGCTTGAAAGATTATCAACAACAATAACATATTGCTCTCCAGCCTTTGCTTCAATATACATACCATATGCAACAGCTGAGTTTTTAGGAATACTTGTTAACTTACCTTTTAAATCTAAGCCTGTCTTTCCACCTATTGCTGTGTTGTTAGCCGAAAGAACAGAACGTAATGGGAGTACTTTGTTTCCTATAATTCTATTGCAAAAATATTTATTGGTATATTTATAAACTAAGAAGTCGTAATCATCAGAGGCAGCTTTTGGAGTTATATCAATGCAAAGTTTTCCGCTATACGGTATTTCAAGTATATACCATACTGTGTTATGCTCTTCTTCGAAAACGTTTTTAACTTTGTCATCACGACTAATTTCGCTAACAAAGCCATAACCTCTAGGAGGCTCTGTTGGACCAAAAGGAACATCAATTTGTAGAGGTGCTGCAAAAAAACAATCAGCACAACGAGGAGGAAGTGGCACTTCTAAAACCTGTTCTTTAGGCCTTGCTTTCTTTCCTTTATTTGTTTTACCCTTAGTTCCTTGCTGTGCATAAGCACCCAAAAGAACAGTAATTAAGAGAATAAAGGTTAATAATAATTTCTTCTTCATATAATCTTGATGCGTTTATTGTGCAAACATACTAATAAATCTTGAATTATGATAAAAATATTAAAGAAAATAATTAATAAGTTCAATTGCTTATAAAAACATAAACTTTTTTTGTTCAAAAACTATAATAAGCTATCTTTGCAGAAAATACTTATATAATAATTTTATGGAAGCATTAGTTAAAACAAACTTTAGTTTTGAAGGGCAGAAGAATCTTTATGTTGGTAAGGTTCGTGATGTTTATAATATTGATAATGAATATTTAGTAATGGTAGTATCGGATAGGATTTCAGCATTTGATGTTGTTCTTCCAAAAGGGATTCCGTTTAAGGGACAGGTCTTAAACCAGATTGCAGAGAAATTCCTTGATGCAACCAATGACATCGTTCCAAATTGGAAGATATCTAGCCCAGACCCTATGGTTACAATTGGTTGTTTATGTGAACCTTTTAAAGTAGAAATGGTTATTAGAGGATATCTTTCAGGTCATGCTTGGAGAGAATATAAAGAGGGTAAAAGAGAGCTTTGTGGTGTTACTTTGCCAGAAGGAATGAAAGAAAACGATAAATTCCCAAATCCAATTATAACCCCAACAACTAAAGAGGATGTAGGTCATGATGAAGATATTTCAAAAGAAGAGATAATTAGCTTAGGATTAGTTGCCAAAGAAGACTACGAGCAATTAGAAAAATATACTCTTGCATTGTTTGAGAGAGGAACTCAAATGGCAAAGGAAAGAGGTCTAATTCTTGTTGATACCAAATATGAGTTTGGAAAAAAGGATGGTAAGATTTACTTAATTGATGAAATTCACACACCAGACTCATCACGTTATTTCTACATAGAAGGATATAAAGAGCGTCAAGAAAAAGGACAACCACAACGTCAATTATCTAAAGAATTTGTAAGAGAATGGTTGATGGAAAATGGATTTCAAGGCCAAGATGGACAAGAAATACCAGAAATGACTCCAGAAATAATTAACCAAATATCAGAAAGATATATTGAGTTATATGAAAGCATAGTTGGAGAGAAATTCCAAAGAAAAGAAACTGATGACTTACTTAAAAGAATAGAAGCAAATATCTCTTCTTGGCTAAAAACAAAATAAATACTTATTTAAGCAAAGAAAACAATGAAAAAAGCATTTAGTTACTTAGTGGTTTTTATAGTATTACCTATTATTTTTATTTCTTGTAGTAAAGAGCAAGTATATGAAAATTCCATAAGCTTCCCAAACAATACTTGGCAAAGAATAGAAGATGGTAAAGATATTACATTTGAAAAAATAAATATTAAGTCTGTTAAAGATGATTATGATTTCAATATATCTTTTATTCACAAACCAAACATTAACGTCGACCAAATTAGTTTTATACTTAGAATCATATCACCCTCGGGCATAAGCAAAGAAACAATTCATACAATTGAACTTAAGGGAAGAGATAAAGATAAATTCATAGGAAATAACCTTGGAGAGATAATTGAAATTAAGGAAGTGATTAAGCAATACACAACCTTGCCTGAGGTAGGGGAGTATAAGGTCATAATCTCTAATTATTCTGATAGGTATGAAATTACAGGCTTAGAGAAAATCACTCTTGAAGTAATTAAGTCTAATTTAGATTATAAAATAGAAAAATAATGTCTGAGGAGTTAAGCATAAACCCTTATTACGATAAGCTTTCGCCAATACTCCAAACTCTTCCTGAGACCCCTGGTGTCTATCAGTATTTTGATAAAAATGGAATAATAATATATATAGGAAAGGCTAAGAATTTAAAAAACAGAGTCCTTTCCTATTTTCGTAACGATATCAGCCATAATTCCAAAACCCGCCTCCTAGTTCGTAAGATTTACAATATAGAGCTTGTCCATGTTAACACAGAAACGGAAGCTTTACTCTTGGAATGCAATCTAATAAAGAAGCATAGACCACGCTATAATATTCTTTTAAAAGACGATAAATCTTATCCTTGGATACGCATAACCAACGAGGAGTTTCCTAAGATATTTAAGACAAGAAACCTTATTAAGGACGGCTCACTCTATTTTGGACCCTACCCAAGCAAAAGAGGAATTAAAGAACTTATGGATATTATCCGTTTAATGTTTCGTTATAGAACTTGTAACCTCAAACTAAGCGAGGAAAGTATTAAATTATGTAAATTTAAATCCTGTCTTAACTATCAAATAAAGCTTTGTAATGCCCCTTGCATTGGAGAAGAAACAAAGGAGGATTATAATAAAACCATATCCATAATTAAGACCATGCTAAAAGGAGATTTCTCTTCCCTAATAAAGGATTTGAAACAAGAGATGATGCTTTTAGCAGAGGAGCTTAAATTTGAACAAGCCCAAGAAATAAAGGAGAGGATAAGCCTTTTAGAAAACTATCAATCCAAGACATCTATCGTAAGTAGCAAGATTAATGATGTAGAAGTATTTGCTTATACAAGTGGAGAGAACTCCATATTCTTTAATATGATGAAAGTTGTTGGAGGAATGGTTGTTTCGTCTTATTCAATGGAAGTTGTAAAGAAGCTTGAAGAAACAGACCAAGAAGTATTCACCTCTGCAATAATCCAAAGTAGGGATAAGATGCAATGGACGTTTAAGGAAATCATAGTGCCTGAGTACTTAGATTTACCTGATGATTACTTAATACAAACAGTACCTCAAATGGGAGAGAAGAAACAACTCCTTGAACTATCCCTTCATAATGCTAAGTTTAGCAAAATAGAGAAATCTAAGAAAGCAACATTACTTGACCCCGAACGCCATTCAAAAAGGATATTAGAGCAAATGAGGAAGGATTTGAGGATGAAAGAACTCCCAGTCCAGATCGATTGCTTCGATAATTCAAATACCCAAGGCACAGAGCCAGTTGCTGCATGTGTTGTGTTTCGTAATGCCAAGCCATCAAACAGAGAATACAAACATTATAATATCAAAACAGTTGTAGGACCTGACGATTATGCTTCAATGCAAGAAGTTGTGTATCGAAGATATTCAAGACTTAAGGCAGAGGGAAAGCCACTTCCTCAGCTTATAGTAATAGATGGAGGGAAAGGTCAACTAAGCTCAACTGTGGAGGTTCTTACAGCATTAGAGATTATTGATAAGGTAACAGTTATTGGAATTGCTGAAAGACTTGAAGAAATCTACTTCCCAAATGACCCAATACCTCTTCACTTAGACAGAAGAAGTGAAACCCTTAAAATAATTCAACAAATAAGAGACGAAGCCCACAGGTTTGGAATAACACATCACCGTTCAAGGCGTTCTAAAGCTACCTTCAAAACCCAATTAACCGATATAGAAGGAATAGGAGAGGTTACATCAAGAAATTTACTATTGAAGTTCTTATCAGTTAAAAGAATATCCCAAGCCTCGCTTGAAGACCTAACAGCCTGCATTGGCAAGTCAAAAGCCGAAGTAGTTTATAATTATTTTCGCAAAGACGTAATCGATAGCCAAATCTAAATCAAAGAAAATTTTTTAATAATAAAGTGTTCTAGGTATGCACCCTAAGCACTACGCTTAGTGCAACTCTGAACCTATTAAACTATTAGTCTTGTTCCGCTGTTTCACTATACTAAGGGGTGCGGAACGGTGAAACGCACTTGATAACTAATGAGTTGTAAAAAGTAAGCGGAACAAGGTCTAAAAAGCAGGTAAAAACTACTTGAAATGAAATATGATTTACTGAATCAAAGAAACAGTAAAATGAATCAAAGAAAGAGAAAATTAAAACGAAGAAAGAGAAAATTAAAACAGCGTTTCATTAAATTCTTTCTTCGTTTTATTTCTTAGATTGAGTTTAAGAACTTCATTGTATCAATATTGTCAGCAAATTCATTGAGTTTTGGATTTTGAGCTTGACCTATTTCAATTGAATTTGAAATTAACCTGCTATTTGAAACTACACATTGTATATTGTCTTTCTCAATTTCTATTGCTCTAATAACATCTTCAATGTCTTTATAATATTCAAAATGAAGAATAGATACATTATTGAATAAGCTTTTGTTCTCCAAAATACTTAAAACTCCTGAATCAATAAACTTAACGTTATTCATTATATATATAGTCTTATAATAATCGTAGTTGTTTCGGTATTTGTTATGGTCTAAAAAGCTTTCGTATTCCTTACTTGCCTCAATTAATGGTGTGAAATCAAAGTTCTCTGGCACATATATCTTTGAAACATTCCTACAACCAAGTCCCTTATATGTTAGTATATCGTCCATAAGTAAAGAGTAGTTAACAGGCACGGTATTATGTTTATTCTCATCAACTATAACCCCAATGGAAGTTCTTGAATGACGAATTATATTAGGGTATGAGCCAAAATAATAATCAAAATACCTTCTTGTATTATTGCTTCCTGTTGCAATTACTGCATCAAAATTCTTTATTCTATCTTCTGCAAATTCTATATAATCTATTAGAGTAGGCTCTTCTTCAATTAATAGTTCAGCAATTGCAGGCAAAAGGTATTTATCTTGTGAGGATAGCTTACAAAGAAGTTTATGACCACTTAGAAGGACGCAAAGCATATCGTGAAAACCAACCGCAGGGATATTCCCAGCACATATAACTGCTACTCTTTTCGGACTATTAGCAAAGGAATAGTTCTTAGTAAATGCTTCTAAGTTTTCTTTTCTTAGCCATTTCCCAATTGATTTTAAGGCTAAATCTATACTATTTGCATCAAACCAAGGGTTGTCTTCATAGCTTTTTCTTATAGCCACACTAAGTTTAGTGTCTTCCAAGCCATTACTTAACTTACTACTAATAGATGATAGGGCTGATATTATTTTATTTTTCATTCGATAATTATGCTTAATTTTGTCTGCAAATATAGTTAATAATTTTCTATCCCTAAGGTAACAATATTATAGGAAAGGGAGTAAAAGCATATAAAATCATTTATTAGATGAAAAAGAGGTTAATAATATTAGTAATTAGTGTTTTTCTTTGTGTGGATGGATTTTCGCAAAAGAATCAAGTCTTTAAGGATTTTGAAATTCAGCTTAAAGAATTAATGGACTTAATGTTTGATGCACCAACCGACAACGAGAGGTTTAATGCTAACGAAAGGTTTATTGTGGTTATTGATGAAGTGCTTTCAATGGAAAATTCTTTCTCCTATCCTTTTTCTGAGCTCACAAGGATAAGCAATCTCAAGTCCTCTGATAATAGGTTTAGAATCTTTACTTGGGCTATTGTTTCTCAGGATGGCAATTATGACCATTTTGGTTTTGTTCAGGCAAAGAACGAGGTTAGTGGAGAGTTTGAGGTATATAAGTTAAATGACAAGAGTGATGAGCTATTTAATCCTGAATACGATAAATGTGATAATGATAATTGGTTTGGGGCTGTTTACTTTGAACTATTAACCGAAAAATATGAAGACAGAACCTTTTATACTCTTTTGGGAGTTGACGGTAATAATATATACACTAAGAGAAAGGTTATAGAGCCAATTGTTTTTAAACCACGCTCAGGCAAACCAGAGTTTGGGGCTACTTATTTCTATAGGCAAAAGGATAAAAGGCGTTGTGTTTTTGAATATAATGCAGAGGCTCGTTTCTTTATGAAATGGGATGACCAGTACTATGAAGATAAGTATAGGAAAGAGAAACCTTCGTTTATATCATCAGTGTTTAAGAAAAAGCAACCACAAGCAAGAAACAAGGTTGTTGAGCTTCCTGTTTTCAAAGAATATATGATAGTCTACGATGTTTTGGAGCCAATGTTTGAGGGCTTAGAAGGTAAACCGCAGTTCTATGTTTCTTCGGGTTATGTTAATGGTTTTAAGTTCGAAAGAGGTCGTTGGCGTTTGATTGAAAGTGTTTTGCCAAGGAACGAAGATAAGAAAGACCCCCCAGAACTAAAGAACAAATCTAATCAGCTTTACAACCCAAAGTAAATAAATTCTTAGTATTTATTGCATAAAATGTAAACTTTCCAAATTACTTGTGTCTAAAACAGTAAATACGAAAGATTATAAAACAATATTTTATGCAAAGACATTCATTCACCATAGTCTTACTCTTATTTCTTGTATCATTTGGCTCCATTGCTCAAAACAAATATGAAGGAGTAGTTTATGACTCAAAGACTAACGAAAAACTACCTTATGTTAATCTATTTTGGTTAAACACTCAAAAGGGAACAAGCACAGATATCAATGGAAAGTTCAGTTTAAACGCAATCCCTAAGAACAATAAATTAGTTTTAAGCTATATTGGTTATTATAATGACACAATAGAACTAAACCAACCATCAAAAGATTTAAAATTTTACCTAAAAGAAAATACAACTCTTTTAAGCCAAGTAACAATCAACGAAAGAAAACAAAGCTCCTTCATGTCAAAGATGAGTTTGGAGCAAAAAGAAGTTATTTCAAGCGAAGGTTTAAAGCATTTGGCTTGTTGCAATTTGGGAGAAAGCTTCGAAAACACAGCAAGTGTTGATGTTGGCTATTCTGATGCAGTATCTGGTTCAAAACAAATTCAACTCTTAGGTCTAACAGGAGTTTATTCACAATTACTTTTAGAAAATATGCCATTCCTTAGAGGTCTTTCTTCTCCTTTTGGACTAGGATATGTTCCTGGCTCATGGATGGAAAGCATTTCAATAAGCAAGGGTGTAGCAAATGTTGTCCATGGTTACGAAACAATGACAGGACAAATCAATATTGAATATGAAAAACCAATGGATGCAGATCCATTTTTCCTTAATTTATACACAAATTCAGAGCTTAAAGGAGAATTAAACGCAAAAGCAAATATCAAAATAAACGATAGACTATACACTGGGCTTTATCTTCATGGGTCTTATTTCGGAAGAGAGCTTGACCACTTAGGTAGTGATAAGTTTATGGACTATCCAAAGCAATCACAGTTCAATATACTTAATCGTTGGCAATACGAGGGCAAGGGATATCATAGCGCAAGCTTAATTAACTATTTGCATGAAAGAAGAACAGGAGGACAACTATGCTTTAAAAGAGATATGAAAGGCAATGACAGTGTTTATGGATTAGGTGGAGATGTTGATAGACTTCACTTCTCAACTAAGAACGGCTGGGTTATTGGTCATTCTGGCTCAATAGGAACTCAAGTTTCAGGAACATATTTTAAGAACGAACAATTCTTTGGACTAAACAACTATAAAGGAGAAGAGTCTGATATATATGGTAATTTTATCTTTGCAAATGAAACTCGACATGCTCATCAATATACTGTTGGAACCTCATTCCGTTACACAAGCTTAAAAGAAGATTATTTTGCAATGGGTAATGAGACAAGCTTTAACTCAACAAATCCAATAAATAGAGATGCATTCCTTAAAGAAGAGATTGTTCCAGGAGTATTTGGTCAGTTCTCATTTATTTATGGCAAGAAATTCAATGCAACCTTTGGACTAAGGTACGACTATAACTCACATTATAACGAAAGCTTAATTACACCAAGACTTCATTTTCGCTGGCAGATTGCTGAGGATTTAATCCTTAGAGGAGCAGGAGGAAAAGGATATAGGAGCGCTAATATAATTGCTGATAATTTCGGAATACTAGCATCCTCACGTCAAATAATCATTAAGGACAATAACCCTTTGAAAATGGAAGATGCTTGGAATGGAGGAATGAATATTAGCAAAACCTTTAAAACAAAAGACAATAGAGAACATTCCATAACACTTGATTATTACCATACCAACTTTGTTAATCAAATTGTAATGGACTTAGATCAAGATTCTCGTCAAGCAATATTCTATAACCTCGACGGTAAATCATATTCCAATAGTCTTCAACTAGACTTATCCCTTGAACCAATTCAGAGATTCATTATTAGCTTGGCAGGACGTTATAATGATGTAAAAACAACTTATAATGGGGTTCTTATGGATAAGGCTTATGTTAGTAAGTTTAAGGGGTTAGTTGTTCTATCCTACAAAACAAAATACGATAAGTGGATGTTCGACCTTACAACCCAGTTTAACGGAGAACAAAGAATACCACTAAACCTTGGAAACATTCAAGGCTATTCTAAACCTTATGTTTTCATGTTAGGACAAGTAACTCGCAAGTTCAAGCACTTCGATATATATGTTGGATGTGAAAATATAACAAACTATGTTCAAGAAACACCAATTATTGGAGCTGATAGACCATTTTCCAATAACTTTGATGCATCCGTTGTTTACGCTCCTGTTATGGGAAGAACCTTTTACGGAGGAATAAGAATAGCAATAAAATAATTATATAAATAAATAATAAAAACAGAACAATGAAAAAGACAATTTTAATTGCGTTTATCTTAGTTTTTGGCTTAGGTTTTGCTCAAGCTCAAACAAAAGATAAAGACGCTATGCCAAAAGAAACAACAACTATTATTAATCTAAATAAACTTTGCTGCAATAGCTCAATACCAATAATTGAAAAGACTTTAGCTTATGAAAAAGGAGTTAAGAAATTTGAAGTTTCTTTGGAAGATAAGACAGTAAGCGTAGTTTACAAGACCAAATCAACCTCACCAGATAAGATTGCAAAATCACTAGCTAAGGCAGGGTTTGAAGCAAATGGGATAGAGGCTGATGAGAAAGCAGTTAATAGACTTCCAGAATGCTGCAAGAACACAGCAAGAGGTCTCTCTAGTGGCTGCGGTCATACACATTAAGAGGAGTGTATTGGCGTTACTCTTCCTCTTCTTCATTTCCAGGCTCAATCTTCTGACACAAAATATTTAGAAGCTCTTGAGCCTTTGGATGATTCATATTTGATGCGGTTTCAAGCTCTTGACAAATCATTTTATCGAGATTTCTCCTTCTTGATTTCGCGTTTTCTTGTATATAAATCAAGGCTAAGTGATAGTGAGCATCTGGGTTTTCGAAATTAAGCTCAAGTGTTCGAAGCAGATCTGACTTAGCCTTTTTCATATCTCCTCTTTTAAATAATATCTTTGCCCTATTATAATAAGCATCTGCATGCTTTGGATCAACCTCTATGGCCTTTGTAAAAAAAGATTCCGAGCTACCACTCTGTCCTGATTTGATTTGTGCAATTCCAATATTATTATGAGTAAAAGGATGCTTGGGATCGAGTGTTAGGGTCTTGTAAAAATCAATTAGAGCTGAACCATAATCTCCAGTATTAATATAAACTATTCCCCTATAATTATAAGCAGAGGGGAAACTATCGTTTAGCTTTATCGATTGATTCAAGTCATCAATAGCACCGTTATAATCCTTTAAATAGTTTTTTGCAATACCTCTTAGGTAATAGATTTCAAAGTCTCTTTTGTCTTGTTCAATAATGGTATTATAGTCTTCAATTGCACCCTTAAAGTCATCAATGAATCCCTTTGCAAGAGCTCTTTTCTTATAAACCTCAATTTCCCTATACCCATATTCAATTGCAGAATTATAACTCGCAAGAGAAGATATATATTCTTGCCTTCTTAGTTTTATCTCCCCAAATAAATAATATAAAAACCCATTTCCTAATTCAATATCAATAGCTTTAAGTAAATCAGCATAAGAGTCCGTATAGTTTTTCTGCGAATAATTTATAAGTGACTTAATAGCATGGAGTTCTTTCGGATAATCCTCCTTATTAAATGCAGAATCGATAACTACAATTACCTTTTGAGCATCCTTATTGTTTAAAATAGAAAATGCATTTAGGAAGTTTTTACTGTCTCTATGATAAAAGCCAATTAGGGTTTCAATAACATTGTGTTCTTCCTTGTTTTCAGCATAATAAAGTGAAAGAATGGGGTAGGAGAAATCATCTTTTTCTTCCCTCCATATCACTTCTTCAATATCCAAAAAGGCTTTCTTAGTATTTCTTGTAAGATAATAAGCTACTGCTCTTTTCTCGTAGAGCTTTACGGATTCAAAACCATCGCTAATAGCTTTGTCAACTAACCGTATAACCTTTTTATAATCCTTATTAAGCATCTCTTGTTCAATGTTAATCAAAGAGTGTTTTTCCTCTAAACTTATATCTTTATCTTGAGAAAACAAATTAAAAGATAAAAACAAGAGAGAGAATAAGAAATAAAAAGATATTTTATTCATCTTCTTAGTATTGAAGTACGCCAAGCCCTTCTCTTAGAATATCTATTTCACCTCCTGTAAGGTCTATAACGGTTGAAGTTTCTTCTTGCCCTATTCCATCATTTATTATAATATCAACACGATCGCAATATAGGTCGTAGAAATATTCCGGATTAGTATAGCACTCTATTTCTAAGTCTTCTGTAGGCAAGGACGTGGTTATTAGTGGATAGTCTAAGCATTCCACAATTTTTAGTGCAATATCGTTATTAGGAATCCTTACACCAATGGTTCTTTTCTTGGTTTGTAGTATTTTTGGAATCTTTGTGGAGGCTTGAAAGACAAAAGTAAAAGCCCCAGGAGTGTTATCCTTTAATAGTTTGAAGATATTATTGGCAATTGGTTTAATAAACTCTGCCGCTTGACTTATTGAATTGCAAACAATAGAGAAATTACTTTTTTCAAACTTCTTTCCCTTTAACGCAGCCAGCCTTTCGGAAGCTTTCATGTTGCCTAGTTTGCAGGCAATAGCATAAACAGTGTCGGTAGGATAGATAATTAACCCACCTCTTTCCAAACAATCACAAATTTCTTTAACTTGTGAGTCCTCGATACCTTGAGAGTGAATTTTTAATAGCATAGTAAATAGTAATAATGAGTGCGCACGACAGGATTTGAACCTGCACATCGTTACCGACACCACCCCCTCAAAGTGGCATGTCTACCAATTCCACCACGTGCGCAATAAAAGAGTTGCAAAGATAGTGTATTTCATTCTTAATTTCAAATAATTTTTCTCTTTTATTAAGCCTTATCCTCTTTAAAGCCCGTTTGCAACTTTCAAAAGCCCGTTTCCAACTATTTAAACGCAGAGTTGAACTCGTGACATACCCATGTCAGACTCCCTCACATGCCCATGTCAGCACTCGTGACATACCCATCTCAGCATACGTGACATACCCATGTCACGAGGTCTCACATACCCATGTCACGAGTTTGAAACGGCAAAGTAAAAGTTTAAATCTTTGTTTTAATGTTTTTTTTCGTACTTTTGCTTCCTTATTTTAAATAAAGAGCGAGAAAATGAATGATAATTTACCTTTAATTCTAAATATTGAAACATCAACTCAAATATGTTCTCTGGCTTTGGCTAAGGGAAATACTTTGATTGCTAAAAGGTTAATTGATATTCCTAATTCTCATTCTTCTAAACTTTCTTTGCTTATAGAAGAGGTGATGAAAGAGGGGGGCATAAGATATTCTCAGCTTTCGGCAATTGCTATTAGTAAGGGACCAGGCTCATATACAGGGCTTAGGATTGGCGTTTCAACGGCTAAGGGTTTTGCTTATGCCTTAGATATTCCTCTTATTAGCGTAGAAACTCTTAGAATACTTGAAAAAGGAGTTCAAAAGAAATACCAGAATAAATGCAAAGTTGCAATGATTGATGCAAGGAGGATGGAGGTTTATTCTGTTATTTACGATGAAAAGGGAGATATTATTAAGGATATTTCGGCTGATATTATTGAAAATGGGATTTACGACGATTATTTAAACAAGGATAAGGAATTTGTATTTGTTGGTGATGGGGCAGAGAAGACAATGGAGTTTTTTGATGGGAAAACAAATATATTTTACGATAAAGAAATAATATTGGATGCTGAGCTTATGATAGGGATTGCTTATAATAAGTTCATAGAAGGAGATTTTGAAGATCTAGCTTACTTTGAGCCTTATTATTTAAAGAATTTTGTGGCAGGGGTTTCAAAGGTTAAGGGACTTTATTAGAAAAAATAAGAATGGGAAAAGATAAATTAAGACGTTTTGCAGAGAATGCCACCTTCCATAATATGTTTCAAGAGCAGTATTTGGATTTAAAAGAAAAGGGAGGCTTCTTTTTGAAAGGTAAGTGGAGGGAAGAGTTTTTCAAAAACGATAATCCAATAGTTTTGGAACTTGGATGTGGAAAGGGCGAATACACGGTTGGTCTTGCCCAAAAGTACGTAGATAAAAACTTTATAGGCATTGATATAAAAGGGGCTAGGATGTGGAGGGGTTGTAAGACTTCTAATGAGAATGGAATGAAGAATGTTGCTTTTATTCGCTCGCAAATTGAGATTATTGATATGTATTTTGGGGAGAATGAGGTGGATGAAATTTGGATTACCTTTCCTGACCCACAGCTAAAGAAACCTAACAAAAGACTTACCTCAAATAGATTTTTGGAACGATACAGAAAGGTTTTGAAAAAAGGAGGTATAATACATCTAAAGACTGATTCACAAGAGCTTTACTCCTTTACTATGGATGAGGTTCTTTTGCCAAATAAAATGAATGTGTTATTCCATTCAAATGATCTCTATGGTTCTGGCTTCAATGATGATGTTATTGAGATTAAAACCTTCTATGAGAATATTTATTTAAGCCAATCAAAACCTATAACTTACATTAAGTTTGAAATTTAGGTCGTAATAAAGCAACAAAAAACAGGTTAACAACGTTATAAATCCTAGAAAAAGAAATATTATAAAAGAATAAGAACATTACTAACCAAAAACATAAAAAGATGAGAAAATTAATTTTAGCTTTAATGCTATCTATTGTTTGCTTAGGAGCAAATGCACAAACGCCAGAGGAGGCTGAGAATATTAACAAATGGATTGATACCTACCAACAGCTAAATGAGTCTAAGGATTGGAACGGTATGATTTCTAAAGCAGGACTTTGTAAGCAAGAAATCCCAGAATGGGAATATGTTTATTATTATTCAGGTGTTGCATACTATAACCTACAACAATATGATAATGCTATAATGAACTTTTCAATCTTTATTGATAAAAGACAAACCGAACCAGGTGCTTACTTGCTTAGAGGACATTCATATTCTGAAAAGAAAGACATAACAAAAGCAATTGCTGACTATGATTCTTACTTAGCAGTTAATCCTAACGATATTCCAACAATGTTATCAAAAGCAAATGCTTACCTTAATGTTAATGACCTAAATGGTTATGTTAAAGAACTTGGAATGGTTATTGAGAAGGATGCAACAAATGTTAGCTTATTAGAAAATAGAGCAAATGCAAATGCTAATTTACTTAATTGGGATGCAACAATTGCAGATTATAACAAATTAATTGCAATGGATGCAACAAAGGTTGATTACTATAATAACCGTGCTTATGCAAACTATTCTTTAAAAACTCCTGAAAGCTATGCTCTTGCAATTGCTGACTATAACAAAGTTGTTGAACTAGGAGCCGCAAACGAAAATACTTATATTATGTTAACTGCATTAAATGGTGCAATTAAAGATGTGAAAGCAGAGATTAAGGCTTGGGATAAATTAATTGAATTACAACCAACTAATATCGATAATGTTTATCGTCGTGGTGCTGCAAAATATAATGCAAAAGACTATAAGGGAGCAATTGCTGACTTCGATAAAGTTATTAAAGAAGATCCAAAGCATATCAATGCTCTTAAGCGTCGTGCAACTTCAAAAACCAAAGCAGGTGATACAGCAGGAGCTCAGGCTGATGCTAAACTTATAAAAGAACTTGAAGGAAAGTAAATAGTAATTAAAGAATTCAAGCTTATATAATTAAATGCAATAGACTCAAAAGGTTTATTGCATTTTTTTATTTCCCTTCCGACAATAGGATTTTGTTCTTAGAGAGGGCAAAACTTAGAACAATAATAATAAGACCTGTAATGATAAGTATTGAATCGATTGAAATAAGGTCAGCAATAGGTCCAAAAACAATCATTCCAAGAGGAACCATCGATGTACTAATCATTGCTAAGATTCCAAAGACCCTTCCAAGGTATTCTTCTTCGACTTTCTCTTGTATTAGGACGGTTGAGGTTGTGTGAAAGAGAGGAACCGCAATTCCCATTAAGATAATCACTGTGCAGTAGAACCAAAAGAATATAGTGAATCCAAGTAAGAAGGTTGTAAGTCCCGTTATTGAAAAAGCAAAAGCCATAAGATTTATCTTGTTCTTAAAGACTTTGAAAAATCCAACAATCAATCCTCCCAACATCATCCCAATTGAGAAGGCTATTTCAATGGCTGTTAGTCGCCAAACCTCAGTCCCATAGTTTCTAACTACTTGTAGGGGAGTTAAGAATGAAACTGGAGCGATAAGGAAATAGAAAAATATGCAGAATAATATGAAATTCTTAATATATCTATGGGTTCTGATATAATTTATCCCTTCTTTCATATCTTGAATGTAAGATTTAGTTTGTTTGCCTAAGGCTTTTGCATGTGTTGGTGTTTTTATGAAAAACATAAAAACAAGAACAGCAAAAAGAGCAGTGAAAACATCGATAAGGAATATTGCTTCAAGGCTTGCAAAGTTTAGCAGGAAGGCTGCTAACATTGGGGAGAGCAACATAACAATAGAATTTATGCTGCTATTTATTCCGTTAACTTTTGTCAGCTTTTCTTTTGGAACAAACTGAGGAATAATGGCATTAACGGCTGGGGATTGAATGCCTGAACCAATTGAACGCATTGCCATAACAATAAATAATAGCCAAATATAATTGTGACCAAACATAAACAAGATTGCCATTACAAGGGTTGCAAGGGCAATAAAGGAGTCTGCAAGAATAATTATATACTTTCTATTATACCTATCTGCCCACACTCCTGCAAATGGAGATAGGAAGAAGGCAGGAAGAAAACCACAGATTATTGATATTGTCATCATTAATCCTGATTTTGTTTCCAGAGTTATATACCACATTATTGCATATTGGACCAAGGAGGAGCCAAAAGAAGATATGGTTTGGCTTCCAAGAAATAAAATAACATTCTTAATCCAATTTTTAGGCATATTGTTTATTTTTCTAAGTTTGAACCTGCAAAAATAGAACAATAATATTAATTAATAGGTATACCTTAGTCTTATTTTAAATTAATGCCTTATTGTGAAGCAGATATTGATTTTTATAATCTAAAGATTAGGTTATATCTTAATTTCTTTATAATTTTGCAATCTAAATTCTGATAAATAACTTAATACTAAATATAATGAATAACGATAAACTATTTTCTGAATTCCCTCCTGTTTCTACTCAGAAGTGGGAAGAGGTGATAATGGCTGACCTTAAAGGAGCTGATTATACAAAGAAATTAGTGTGGAAAACATTAGAGGGATTTGATGTAAAACCATACTATAGAGCAGAAGACCTTAAAGACCTTAACTTACACCCTTCAACTAAAGAAACAAATAATTGGGATATACGCCAAGATATTTTCGAGGCTGATATTAAAACTGCAAATGCAATTGCTCTTGAAGGAATTAAAAGAGGAGTAAACTCTATTGGTTTTGATGCTGTAAATGTTGAAACAGATAAGGACTTAGAAAATCTTTTAGCAGGAATTGATATTACAAAGGTTAAGATTAACTTCATGATGGCTAAATGCTATTTTGAGTTAACTAAGAAGTTTGTAGCTTTTGTTAAGGCTAAGTCAATTGATAAGAACTTAGTTTTAGGTTCACTAAACTTCGACCCTTATGTTAATGCTCTTTACACTGGAAAGCTTTGTTGTCCAGAAAAACATATAGCAGAAAAAGGTGCTGAACTAATGAACTTAGTTAAAGAAAACATTCCTAATTTTGATGTTGTAACCATTAACGGTGACCTTTTCAATAATGCAGGTGCTTCAATTGTTCAAGAATTAGCTTATACTTTATCAGCGGCTAACGAATATCTTTTCACCCTAACCGATAACGGTATTCCAGCACATTCAGTTGGATATAGAACTGTTTTCTCTTTTGCAACAGGTAGCAACTACTTTATGGAAATTGCTAAAATACGTGCTGCAAGAATTCTTTGGAAAAAGATAATGCAAGAGTATAATCCTAAATGCGATTCAGCGTATGATATCTTTATTGCAACTCAAAGTTCATTTTACAACAAGTCAATATACGACCCATACGTTAATATTCTAAGAACAACAACAGAATCAATGTCTGCTGCAATTGCTGGAGCTGACTCTATTTCTGTTTATCCATTTGATTCAACTTATAAAGAATCTGATGAGTTTTCTCGTCGTATTGCGAACAACCAACAAATCATTTTAAAGGAAGAATCTTATTTAGATAAGGTTGTTGATCCATCAGCAGGAAGTTACTTTATTGAAAACCTAACACATTCAATTGCATCTCATGCTTGGGATATATTTAAAGCAATTGAAGCTAAGGGAGGTTTCCTTGCTGCAATTAAATCAGGATATATTCAAGACGAAATTGAAAAGACAGCTGCAATTCGTCAAAAAGAAGTTGCAACTCGTAAGACATCAATTCTTGGAACTAACCAATATCCTAACCTAAACGAAAAGATGGCAGATAGCGTTTCTTCAACATGTAATAGCTATGAAAATCCTTCAAACGAAATTAGACCTCTTACTTGGAATCGTGCAAGTGAAGTTTTTGAAGACTTAAGAATGGCAGTTGAGAAAGCATCTCATACTCCAAAGGTATTTCTTCTAACATACGGTAATCTTGCAATGCGTAAGGCAAGAGCAAGCTTTGCAACAGGTTTGTTTGGAGTTGCAGGATATGAAATTATAGACAATCTTGGTTTTGATACACCAGAAATGGGAGCAGAGGCAGCTCTTAAATCAAATAGCGATATAGTTGTTCTTTGTTCTTCAGATGATGAATATGCTGTCTTAGTTGAGAAAGCTCTTCCAATGCTTAAAACAAAGGTTGAACATATTGTAGTTGCAGGTTATCCAGAGGCTCAAATAGAAAGCTTTACTTCACAAGGAGTAACAGATTTCATCCATGTTAGAACTAATGTTTTAGATAGTCTGACAAAATACAATTCTTTGTTAGTGAAATAAACTCTAATAAGATATTAAAAAGAAAGCGTCATCAAATTAATTTTTGATGACGCTTTTGTTTTAGTCTAAAACTAAGAAAAGAACATTGTTTTATTTCTTAATCTTCATACCAAAAGATTGTGGTTGTATTGTTAGTTTAAATCCAACTCCGTGTTGATTTGCAAGTTTTACGTCTGAATCATAACGAAGGTACTTTCTAAGCTTTGTAATGTATACGTCCATACTTCTTGCGTTGAAATAGGTGTCGTTTTTCCAAACCTTTTCAAGAATAACTTTTCTGTCAACAGTTTGATTCATACTTAGTGCAAAAACTTTCAATAGTTCACTTTCTTTTCCAGTAAGTCTAATTTCTTCTGCCTTAAATTCGCTGTTTCCTTTGAATGTAATTACGTGACGGTTGTAGTCAAAAGTATAATAGTCTCCAATTTTGAATATATTATCTTCTGGTCTATCACCAATTGCTCTTCTTGAAATTGCTTTTATTCTACAAAGTATCTCTTCCATTGAAAATGGTTTGCGAAGATAATCGTCAGCACCAATTTCAAACCCCTTTATAATGTCTGTTTGTGCTTGGTGTTTTTCAGAAATAAATAAGATAGGGATTGTTGCATCAAGTTCTCTTATTGCTTCTGCAGCCGTAAATCCATCCATTACTTGTAGTGATGTTTCTAGTATAACAAAGTCAATTTCTTCTGATGAATAAATTTTAAGCGCTGATTCTCCATCTGTAACCAAAATTGTTGGAAATCCGTTCTTGTCAAAATATGTCTTTAGGATTGGTCCTAAGTTCATATCACTTTCAGCTAATAATAACTTTACTGTTCTCATTGTGATAATTTTTAATGGTTAATAATTAACTATCAATTGTGGCGTTCAATGATAATGTTTTTTGATTTTAAAATTTTATTTTTTTATAATTTTACTTCTACTTTACTAATCTAAATATTTTATTCCATCTAATTTTCTTTACTCCTGACATATCCTTATTTATGCTAAGCCAAACAAATGATGCTTTTCCAACAATATGGTCTTCTGGAACAAATCCCCAAAACCTACTGTCTGCAGAATTATGTCTGTTATCCCCTTGCATCCAATAATAATCCATTTTAAATGTATAGGAGTTTGCCTCTTTACCATTAATATAGTATTTACCATTTCTTTCTTCAAAACTATTCATTTCAAATGCTGTAATAGCTCTTTTGTAAAGTGCAATATTGCTAGGGGTTAAGCTAACTTTCATTCCTTTTTTTGGAATTAGGATAGGTCCATAATTATCAACATTCCAATTCAAGTTCTCATCATAAGGGAATAAGTGTTTTTCTCCATATCCTTTAATTGCTAGAACAGGAGTAATTGTTTTTACATAAGGGAATTTCTTAATCTTTTCTACTAGTTCTCCAGAAAGTGGAAGGGTAGGATAGTTGATTGTATTGCTTATATCTGTGCTATCAACTCCAACCATTTTCAAAACAGAACTCTTATCAATTAGTTCTGGGTGGAAGATTATCTTGCAGGGTATTTTAGTGAATGAAGAATAAGTTTTTCCCTCTGAACTCAGAGGTTGAATATCTAAAATATAAGGAGTAGTTGAAAGGCTTTCAATTTGAGGTTTTGTAAGATTACTATAATATGAAATATACATCATATCCATATCTTCTTTTGAAACACCTATGTTTAATAGTTCATTTTCATTAATTGTAGCTCCGTTTTCTGTTTCAATCTTATAAGTTACTTGATAGTCTTTTGGGCTTTCAATAGCCTTACCATCAATATATACAATTTGGTTCTCAATATATAGGGTTTCTCCTGGAAGACCAATTAATCTTTTAATAAAGTTTTCTCTCTTATCAACAGGTCTAACAATAATATCTCCAAAGTCTTGAGGTGAGTTCCAAACTCTATCTCTTCCATATTTTCTTACTAAGCTATAATAACTCTCAGCACTTTGGTAGGTGGACGAAAGGGTGTCTCCATCAGGGAAATTAAATACAACAGCATCTCCTCTCTTTAGGTGGCTTGTGCCAGGGAAGCGGTGGTAATCTAATTTCAGCCATTCAAGATAAGACTTAATGTTTAGTACTGGAATAGTATGATGAACCAAAGGAAAAGCAATAGGAGTGTTTGGTATTCTTGGACCATAGGCAACCTTACTTACAAAAAGATAATCTCCAACTAAAAGAGATTTTTCCATTGATGAAGTAGGTATTGTGTATGCTTCGAAGAAGAACATTCTAATTATAGAGGCTGCAATAACTGCAAAAAGAATTGCATCAACCCATTCTCTTGTAGCAGAGTTCTTAACTGCTGGAAGTTCTGATGGGTGGGTATATTTTTCTTTTTTAGAGAAGCCAAGCCAAGGCAAGACAACAAAAGGAAATAAGACTCCTGCTATTTGTATTAATAGACCATTTTTGCGGAAACTCTTCATTATTTCAATAATGACAAGCATCACAACAAATATATTAATAAAAGGAATTAGGAGGTAAATAAACCACCAAAACTTTTTATTGATAATTTTTACCACATACCAAGCGTTAAGTATTGGAACAATACTATACCATCCTTTGTAGCCAGCCTTTTGAAAGATTTTCCAAAGACCAACAAAGGAAACAACTAATGCTATTATTAATATTATTGTATATAAGCTCATCTATATTTAAATTTTTATTGTTACTTTTGCACTCCTCAACATTTATTAACGACAAAGTATAAATTATTATTGCTATGAAACAAATTCTTTTTTCTTTATTTTTATTAATTTCATCATATTTAACGGCTCAAACGATTGATAAGACTGAATTATTGTCTACTGACAACAAAATGTCATTTACATTAAATATGATTAGATATTATTATGCGGAAAAGCCTGATATGCCAAAAATAGTTGAAAAGGGGATAGTGAATATGTTGAAAGAACTCGACCCTCATTCGGTTTATATTACAAAGGAAGATGTTCAGAAGATGAATGAACCATTAATTGGTAATTTCGATGGAGTTGGAATTTCTTTTCAAATAATGAAGGATACAATTCATGTTGTTGATGTTATTAGAGGAGGTCCTTCTGAAAAGGTTGGAGTAATGCCAGGAGATAAAATAATTAAGGTTGATGATAAAGTGGCAACAGGTGATACAATAAAGAATGATTTTGTATTTAAACACCTAAGAGGGGTAAAAGGAACAAAAGTTAATTTAACTGTTGAAAGAAGAGGAAGGAAAGAACCAATAATATTTGAAATAATTAGAGATAAAATTCCAATCACAAGCGTTGACACATGGTTTATGCTTGATAAAACTCTTGGATACATTCGTCTCGATAGGTTTGCACAAAAATCAACTGAAGAAGTTGTGGAAGCAATTGAAGACTTAAAGAAACAAGGGATGAAAGAACTAATATTCGATCTTAGGGGAAATGGCGGTGGATACTTAGATGTTGCATTTAAAATATGTGATGAGTTCTTAAGTGATGACAAACTATTAGTATATACAGAAGGAGTTTCTTCTCCACGATATGACTTTAAGGCAGAAAGAAAAGGGACGTTCGAGAAAGGTAAAATCGTGGTCCTAATAGATGAAGGTTCTGCATCTGCTTCCGAAATTGTATCAGGAGCAATTCAAGACTGGGACAGAGGAGTTATTATAGGAAGAAGAAGCTTTGGAAAAGGTTTGGTTCAAAGACCTTTTAATTTGCCTGATGGTTCTCAAATAAGATTAACAACATCAAGATACTACACGCCAAGCGGACGTTGTATTCAAAAACCATGGGATGATGGACTAGATTCATATTATAATGACTATATGAGACGATATCAACACAAAGAGCTAATAACTCCAGATTCAATAACCTTCCCAGATTCTCTTAAATATAATACTGCAAACGGCAGAATAGTTTATGGAGGAGGAGGAATAATGCCAGACGTTTTTGTTCCAATAGACACCTCAAGGGCTTCTGACTATCTGATTAATCTACGTTCAAAAGGAATTTTCAATAATTTTTCTATGCAGTGGATGGAAGAAAACAGAGAAAGCTTCCTTAAACAAAACCCAACCTTTGAAGATTATAATAATTCATACCCAAGCCTCAACCTAATGGAGAAATTCACTAATTATGCTAAGAAAGAAGGAGTTGAGCAAAATGAAATAAAGAAAGAATGGGTTAATTCAATGATATTGGACTATATTGTTAAACAAACTAAGGATACAGTGTCTAAAAACTTCAGCTCCTACGAAGAATATGCAAAGGAGCTTCTTTCAAATTCAGAACTTCTGGATGAAGTTATTACAAAAGCAAAGAAGGAGGATGATAAAATGGAAGAGATGACAAAGAGGTCTGATATATTCATTGAGGCAAGTCTTAAGGCTATGATTGCAAGAAATCTTTATGGAGTTAAATACTACTACCAATCAATAAAAGATACTGATGATGGACTTCAAAAAGCAATAACAGTTATTAAGGACGATAAACTTTACAATAGTATTATTTCAAATAAGAAGTAGCACTTAGTTAAAAGCTAAGAAGTAAAAGCTAAAAGTTAGGAGGGTTTTTTGAATCTTTGTTTTAAGAAAATGAAACGAAGATTCAGGAAATCCTTTCTTCGTTTCAGCAAATTCTTTCTTCGTTTCAGCAAATCCTTTCTTTGTTTCAGTAAATTGTTTCAGCGTTTTGTTATTAGGCTTCTTATCTTTGGGGTTTCCACCAAAAGAATGCTGCATTTTGTTTCCTCTTTCCCTCTGGGTTTTTCTCCACAAAGACCTTTTCTCTTGTCATTACATTTATTCCTGTATAGTATATCTCGGTTGAAATTGTCATTGGAGTTGGAGTAAAATCTTGAACTTGTTCGAGCTGATAGCCTAATTCTTTAGTTTTATCTGCAAGGTTCTTCATATCCTTAATTGTACATGCAGGATGTGAGGATATAAAATAAGGAATTAGCTGCTGACGAAGTTTGAATTTCTTATTTAAGGCTTCAAATCTTTGTTTTAAAGTAATAAATTGGTCAAATGAAGGTTTTCTCATTAAATCCAATACGTTTTTCTCTGTGTGTTCGGGTGCAACCTTAAGTCTTCCAGAAACATGGTGCTGAAATAAGGTTTCAAAATACTCATTTGTCCTATATTTCTTTTCCTTTTCAGGCTCAATATCAATAAAAAGGTCATAACGAACACCGCTACCCACAAAGGCTTTCTTAATATAAGGCAGTTCTCTAACTTTCTTATATAAATCAATAAGGGGTTTATGGTCGAAGTTAAGGTTTGTGCAGATTTTAGGGAAGATACAAGATGGTTTTTTGCATTTTTCGCATATTTTAATGTCAATACCCTTCATCCTATACATATTTGCAGAAGGTCCTCCCAAATCACTTAAATATCCTTTAAAGTCTGGGTCTTTTGAAATTGTATCTATTTCTTTTAGAATAGATGTTTCACTTCTTGAAATTATCTGTTTCCCTTGATGAGATGCAATTGTGCAGAAAGAACATCCTCCAAAGCATCCTCTATGAATATTTACAGAAAACTTAATCATTTCCAAAGCAGGCACCTTACCTCTTTTCAAATATTTTGGGTGAGGCTGTCTTTCGTAAGGGAGTTCAAATGATTTGTCTAAGTCCTCTGAGCTAAAATTTGGATCAAAGGGGTTAACCACAACATAGTCATCACCGTGTTTTTGAATAAGTCTTTCTCCAATAATCTTATTTGAAGTGGTTTCAATTTGAAGAATAGATTTTGCTTGTTTTTGTTTGCTTGTCAAGCATTCCTCATAAGAAGGAAGTTCAATTGATTCCCATTTATCATCTTTAAGGACTTCCTTAGTTAAATAAGCTATCTGATTGATATTAGTTATATCATTTATCTTCTTTCCCTCATTGAGTAGTCTTGCAATCTCAACAATTATCTTTTCTCCCATTCCATAAACCAATAAATCAGCCTTGCTTTCAATTAGTATAGAGGGTTTAAGCGTGTCACTCCAATAGTCATAGTGAGCATTCCTTCTCATCGAGGCTTCAATCCCTCCAATAATAATTGGTGTGTTGGGATAGATTTCTTTAAGAATATTAGAGTAAACGCTTGTTGCATAATCTGGTCTATATCCTGCCTCTCCGTTTGGAGTATAGGCGTCATCACTTCTTAGCCTTTTGGAAGCTGTATAGTGATTAACCATTGAGTCCATAACTCCCGAACTAACACCAAAGAAAAGACGAGGAGCACCAAGTTTCTTAAAGTCCCTTAGGTCGTCTCTCCAATTGGGCTGAGGAATAATTGCAACACGATAGCCTTCTTTTTCAAGAGTCCTTGCAATTACTGCATGACCAAAGCTAGGGTGGTCAACGTAGGCATCACCACTAATAATGATGATGTCAACATAATCCCACCCAAGATAGTCAATTTCCTTTTTTGTTATCGGAAGAAAAGCCATTTATTCCTCAACAATCATTATGTTGTTAAGAAACTCAACACTCTTATGCATTAGATTAAACATTATTTCGTCCTCTTGAACAAAGTTTACATCCTTACGGAATTCTTCAACAAATGACTCAATAACAGGAGATGATTTTAGCCCAGTTTGTTTTTTTCTAAACTCAAGAGCTTGAGCTGCATTAAACAATTCAATTGCAAGAACGCTTTCTGTGTTATTTATAACCTTATATAGTTTTGTTGCAGCATTTGAACCAAAAGAAACATGGTCTTCTTGTCCTTGTGAAGAGTCAATGGTGTCAACAGATGCTGGTGTGCATAATTGTTTTGATTGAGATACAATTGAAGCTTGGCTATACTGAGGAATCATAAATCCTGAATTAAGTCCTGGATTAGCAACTAAGAATGAAGGAAGCTCTCTCTTTCCTCCAATTAGTTGGTATGTTCTTCTTTCTGAAATAGAACCAAGTTCTGCAACCGCAATTGCTAAGTAGTCAAGATTAATTGCAAGAGGTTGTCCGTGGAAGTTTCCTGCTGAAATAACAACGTCCAAATCAGGGAAAACAGTAGGGTTATCGGTTACTGAGTTAATTTCAGTTGTAACAACACTAGCAACCCAACCAATTGCATCCTTTGAAGCTCCGTGAACCTGAGGTGCACAGCGGAAAGAATATGGGTCTTGAACATGTTGTTTCTTTTGTTTGATTATCTCACTGCCTTCAAGGAACTCTCTAACATTTATAGCAGTATCTATTTGTCCTTGGTGAGGTCTTACTTCATGAACAGGAGCAAAGAAAGGTTCTATTCTTCCGTCAAAAGCATCTAATGATACAGATAGTATTAAGTCAGCAAGAAAAGATAGTTTTTGAGCTTTCAAAACACTCCAAACCGCATAAGCGCTCATAAATTGAGTTCCGTTTAATAATGCTAATCCTTCTTTTGATTGTAATTCTATTGGTTCAAATCCAAATTTCTTATTTATCTCTTCTGCACTATATCGAGTTCCTTTGTAATTAACTTCTCCTAGATTAAGAAGAGGTAAACACATATGAGCTAGTGGAGCCAAGTCACCTGATGCTCCCATTGATCCTTGTTGGTAAACAACAGGATATATTTCTTCGTTAAAGAAAGCAATTAATCTTTCAACAGTCTTTAGCTGTACCCCTGAGTGACCATAAGAAAGAGATTGGATTTTGTTCAATAACATAATGCGAACAATCTCTTCTGGAACCTCATCACCCATACCACAAGCATGAGACATTACTAAGTTCTTTTGAAGTTGAGAAAGTTGTTCCTTACTAATTGAAATATTACATAAAGAACCAAACCCTGTTGTTACTCCGTAGATAGGTTCTTTTTCATTTTCTGTCTTTTGGTCAAGATACTCTCTACATCTATTTATTCTTGTTTTTGCATCTTCTGATAATTCTAATTTAGTATTAGAATTTAATATCTTTTCAACTTCTTTAAGTGTTAAATGTTCTTTACTAATTTTGTGTGTAGTCATTATTGTATTTGTTTTGTTATTTTTATTATTATTTATCTGTGTTAAATAAGTCTCCCATACCATTTCTATCGATATAGTTCTTACCTAAGTGTTTATAAGCTAATGCAGTTGCTTCTCTTCCTCTTGATGTTCTCATTAAGAATCCTTCTTGAATCAAGAAAGGTTCATAAACCTCTTCAAGTGTTCCTGCATCCTCTCCAACAGCTGTTGCAATTGTTGTAATGCCAACAGGTCCTCCCTTAAATTTCTCAATTATTGCAGAAAGTATTCTATTGTCCATCTCATCCAAACCATGCTTATCAACGTTAAGAGCTAAGAGTGCCATTTGAGCAATTGCAATTGTTATAATTCCATCTCCCTTAATTTGTGCAAAATCTCTTACCCTTCTCAAAAGCAAGTTAGCAATACGAGGAGTTCCTCTACTTCTACGAGCTATTTCAAATGAAGCATCATCCTCAATCGGCGTATTAAGTATATTAGCAGAACGTTTTATTATTTGGTTAAGTGTGTCGTGATTATAATATTGAAGACGAGAAGTAATTCCAAACCTAGACCTAAGAGGAGCAGTAAGAAGCCCAGAACGTGTTGTTGCACCAATCAGAGTGAAAGGATTAAGAGCAATTTGCACACTTCTTGCATTTGGACCCGATTCAATTAATATATCAATTTTATAATCCTCCATAGCAGAATAAAGGTATTCCTCAACCACTGGACTCAAACGATGAATTTCATCAATAAAAAGAACATCATTTTCTTCTAAATTAGTTAAAATTCCAGCCAGTTCTCCTGGTTTTTCCAATACAGGACCAGAAGTAAGTTTAAGATTAACCCCAAGTTCATTAGCAATTATGTATGAAAGGGTTGTTTTACCTAGTCCAGGAGGTCCATGCAAAAGAACATGATCTAAGCTTTCTCCTCTTTCTTTTGTTGCTTGTACAAATATTTTAAGGTTATTAATAATCTGTGGTTGCCCAACAAAACTATCGAACCTTAAAGGTCTTAGAGCTCTTTCAAAGTCTTTTTCATTGTTATTTAATCTTTCAGAATTAGGGTCTAAGTTTTCGTTCATATTAAATAATTAGTAAATAATTTGCATTTTATAGCAACAATACTTATATTTGCCAAATATTAATTTGGTTGATTATAACTGCAAAAGTAGTGATTTTCTAATTTAAGAAGACAATTATTTTGATTATTAATTTAAAACTTAAATATTATGATGTCTCAGATTATTGTTGGAATTGATTTTTCCAACTCATCAATGGTAGCTTTAAGGCTTGCTGTAGATATAGCTAATAGAACAGGGGCAGATATTCTAATGGCGTGGGTAGAAACCAAGGAAATGGATAAAGAAGAAGCTCAAAAACAACTTCATGATCTTGCTATAACCTACACTCCGAAACTTAATGGTAAAAAGATTTCATATATTATTTGCAAAGGTAGAGTTTATCAAGCTATTGCTAATTTAGCAAAGAATGAAAAGCCTGATATGATTGTTATTGGAGCACACGGTAAAGGTGGCTTTGATGAAAAATATGCAGGACAAAATACTTTTAAAATAGTAACCGAGTGCGAGACTCCTGTCTTAATAATTAGAGAAACATTTAATTTTGATAAACATCTTGATAAGATAGTACTTCCAATTGACTCCTCAAGAGACACAAGACAAAAGGTGCCTTGGACAATTGAATTTGCAAAGATGTTCCCTCAATCTAATATTGCTGTACTTGGAGTTCAGACCACAAAGGTTCAAACAGTTAGAAACGAAGTCGTAGGTTTTGTTAGGAGTGTTGAAACTTTCCTAGACAAGCATCAATTACCACATACAGTAGAATACGTTGATGCAGAAAATATCACCACGGCAACAATTGAATATTCAAACAGAATTAATGCCGACTTAATTGTTGTGATGACAGAACAAGAAAAGACAATTTCAAATCTGCTTTTCTTAGGACCATACTCACAGCAAATGATTAACCTTTCTCCAGTTCCAGTTCTAATTGTTCCAGTTGTACAGCTTCACGGAGCAGCAAAGTAAACGCTAATAGCTAAGAATGAAAAGATTTATTATATTATCCATCCTATTAATATGGGCTATTTCTTCAGTTGCACAAGTAGAAGTTATTGCAGATGGAAGACTTCAAACAATATTAGAACAACATGTTACATTTAATGAAATAGCTAGAACAGCACCAGGATACCGCATAAAGGTAGGCGTCTTTACTGGTCCTGGTTCAAAACAAAAGGCTTTTGATTTAAGAGAAGAACTAGCAAATAGATTTCCAGATTTAAGAGCTTATGTCTTTTTCGAAGAACCAAACTTTACAGTAAAATGTGGAGACTACACTTCAAAACTAAATGCTTATGGGTTATATATTCATCTTAAAGAATTATATCCTAGCTCTGTCATTATAAGAGATTATATTAACTTTCCGGTACTTTCAAAAGATGATTTAGTCATTCCAGAGTACTACGAAGAGGAATCAGAATAAACAATAAAAATTTAAAACACAAGATGAATAACATCAAAAACTACATCGAAGAAAACAAAGAAAGGTTTTTAGAAGAGCTTTTCGAATTAATAAGAATACCTTCAATCTCCTCAATAGACGCACACAAAGACGACATGATTCGTTGTGCTGAGAAATGGAAACAATTCATTCTTGCAGCAGGAGCTGATAAGTGTGAGGTAATGCCATCACAAGGAAACCCTATTGTTTATGCAGAAAAGATAATAGACCCTAAGCTAAAAACAATAATGATATATGGTCATTATGATGTTATGCCAGTAGATCCGTTAGAACTTTGGGACACTAATCCATTCGAACCAGTAATTAAAGACGGTAAGATTTGGGCAAGAGGAGCTGATGACGACAAGGGGCAATCCTTTATGCACGCAAAAGCATTCGAATACTTAGTTAAAACAAACCAATTGCCTTGTAACGTTAAGTTTATGTTAGAAGGCGAAGAAGAAGTAGGCTCACCATCACTTTATCCTTTCTGTGAAGAACATAAGGAACTTCTTCAAGCTGATATTATCCTTGTTTCCGACACAGGAATGATATCACCTGACACCCCATCAATCACAACAGGACTAAGAGGACTTGGATATGTTGAAGTGAAAGTAACAGGCCCAAACAGAGACTTGCACTCTGGACTTTACGGAGGAGCAGTTGCAAACCCAATCAACATACTTTGCGAAATGATAACCAAGCTTTCAGATGAGAATAACCATATAACAGTACCTGGATTCTATAAAGAAGTAGTTTTTGTTTCGGATGAAGAAAGGGAACTAATGTCAAAAGCACCTTATAACGAAGAAGAATATAAGAAAGAAATAGATGTAGAGGAGCTACACGGTGAAAAGGGATACTCAACAATTGAAAGAACAGGCATACGTCCATCACTAGATGTTTGCGGAATATGGGGAGGATACCAAGGAGAGGGAGCAAAAACAGTTATTCCTTCAACAGCTCACGCTAAAATCTCATTCCGTCTTGTTCCAGACCAAGATTATAATGTAATAACCGAACGTTTCCAAAAACACTTCGAGAGTCTAGCACCAAAAAGCGTTAAAGTAGAAGTAACACCACTTCACGGCGGATATGCTTATGTGTCTCCTATCGATATGCCAGCTTATATAGCAGCAGACAAAGCTTACCAAAGAACTTACGGAAAGAGACCTGTGCCAACAAGAAGCGGTGGTTCAATTCCAATTGTTGCAGGCTTTGAAAGAATATTAGGAATAAAATCAATACTTATGGGCTTTGGACTTTCAACAGATGCAATCCATTCCCCTAATGAGAACTATCCATTAGAACAGTTCTACAACGGTATAGAAACAATTACCTACTTTTACGAGGAATTCTCAAAACAATAAACTTAATTCATAGCAATAACTTTATAAATGCAGGAGTCCTAAAAAGCTTCTGCATTTTTTCTTAGTATGAATTTGCATTTTTTAATTTTTCAATGTATCTTTGTTTCTTATTAATACAAGAAAGATTATGCAAACAATAAATTTAATATTCAAATATATATCAATTCTTATTGTGGCTTTTCTAAGCATTTTTCTGTTTTCATCATGCGAAGATGAAGAGCTGGAAATTAGCTCCAAAGTCCTAATGCTTAAGGTTGATTACTTGACAAATGAATTTGAGGGAGGCATGGAAACAACTTATAATGTACCAACCTCAAGCTTCACAATCACAACTCAGTACAACGCTCCAGGCGATTTTGGGAATATAAAATTAATATACCAGGAAGCAAATCAAGTTATTTTTGACGGAAGCATTATTTGGATGGGAAAAGGACATATTGCAATACCACAAAATATATTACCTGCCAATCAATTTCAACGCGTACTTACAAATGATATTATTTTTCCAAGAGCAGGCTATGAAAACGTTTTCAATCCAAACGAAACAGAATACGATTACGAACAAGTATGGGCATCAGTCCAAGGATTGGTAAAAGTGAGGGAATATCTAAAATCTAATCCTAATGCTACAATAAAACTATTCTTATACACACCAAGCGTAGGAGTAGGAAACCCAGAAGATTGGGATTGGATAATTTTTATGAAAGACTAATCCAAAATTCTATACTCCCAAAACATCTTCTTTCTTCTTTGCAAAAATATTAAAATACACGATTTCAATCTCCTCAAATCTTGTTCTAATAAATTGAATCTTCATTCTAATTTTTTATTTTTTTGTTTTCATGCTCCTATGTTGGCAACATAAGACCACTATGTTGGCAACATAACCCTTCTATGTTGGCAACATAGATGCCTTATGTTGGCAAGGTAGCGTCATCAAATGCCTAAAAGAGAAAATTACTTCGCTGTAATAATTTATTAATGCTTGATTTACTGATATTTAATAGAGGATTTCATGGGGCTGTCTTTGAAGTGGTTTATGCCTCTTAAGAGCCCCATAAAATCATATAATATTTGGCTTGAAAATAACTAGAATATCTACCTTTATACTAAGGTTTTTAATTGTGCGGTTATGGAAGAGATTTTTTGTTCTGCATCGGAGAGTTTTTTCTTCTCATTTTCCACAACTTCAGCTGGTGCTCCACTAACAAATTTCTCGTTTTGTAGTTTTTTACTTACCGAAATCTTAAATCCTTCGTAGTATTTGAGATCTGCTTCAAGCTTTTTGATTTCTTCTTCCTTATTTATCGTGTCGCCAAGAGGGATAAACATTTCAGTAGTACGAACCATTATTGGTAGAGCTCCTTCTTTCTTATCCTTAATATATTCAATAGTAGATAGATTGCAAAGCTTGGTGATAATGCCGTCAAATTCTTTATTATCGTTTTTTGTTTCCTTAATATAAAGTTCTAATTCAATTTTCTGAGCTATGCTTTTCTCATTTCTAACTTGACGAACTGCTGATATTTTCTCTTGTGCAAAGGCAAAATCACTAAGGATTGTAGATTTGCTTTGGTAGGTCTTTGGCATCTGAGCAAGCATAATATAATCATCTTCTTCTCTCTCTTCAAGGATATGGTAAATCTCTTCTGTAAGGAAAGGCATAAAAGGATGGAGAACCTTCATTAGGTCTTCAAATATATCAATTGTTTCTTGCAGTGTTTGTTTGTCAATTGGCTTTTGGTATTGAGGCTTTATTATTTCAAGATACCAAGAACAGAAATCATCCCAAACAAGTTTATATGTCTTCATTAAACCCTCACTTAGGCGATATTTGGAGAAATCATCTTCAAGTTCAAGTATTGTTTCGTTTAGTTTCTCTTTAAACCACGCAATTGCAATTTTGGAATGTTGAGGTTGAGCAATGTCTTCTACGTCCCAACCTTTAATAAGTCGCATTGCATTCCAAATCTTATTGGAAAAGTTTCTTCCTTGTTCGCAATAAGTTTCATCAAATAGCAAATCGTTTCCAGCAGGAGAGGTCATAAGCATACCAACTCTCACCCCATCAGCTCCGTACCTCTCAATTAGTTTGATAGGGTCGGGGCTATTGCCAAGCGATTTAGACATCTTTCTTCCAAGTTTATCTCTTACAATCCCTGTTAGGTAAACGTTTTTGAAAGGTATTTCATTTCTGTATTCTTGTCCTGCAATAATCATTCTTGCAACCCAGAAGAAAAGAATTTCAGGTGCAGTTACTAAATCATTTGTAGGGTAATAGTATTTTATTTCTTCATTATCAGGATATCTAATGGCATCGAAAACCGATATAGGCCATAACCAAGAAGAGAACCAAGTATCTAATACGTCTTCATCTTGTTTTAGGTCATCTATATTATAGTTTTCTTTTGGGAACTTAGCGTTTGCAAGCCTTAGAGCTTCCTCTTTTGTCCTTGCAACAATGATTTCCCTGTTTGGAAGGTAGTAAGCAGGAATTCTTTGACCCCACCACAACTGACGACTAATGCACCAGTCCTTAACATTCTCCATCCAATGCCTGTAAGTGTTCTTAAATTTTGCAGGATGAAACTTAATGGTATCGTTTTCCACAACTTCAAGAGCTGGTTTTGCAATATCTTTCATATTAACAAACCATTGAACAGATAGTTTTGGCTCAATAATTGCATCAGTCCTCTCTGAGCAACCTACTTTATTCACATAGTCTTCTACTTTGAACATTAAGCCAGCTTCTTCAAGGTCTTTGCATATTTTCTTCCTGCAAGCAAACCTATCCATACCCTTATATTGCATACCATGTTCATTCAAAGTTCCATTATCGTTGAATATATCTATGCTATCTAGCTTATGCTTTAAGCCAAGTGTGTAATCGTTTATATCGTGTGCAGGAGTAATTTTCAAAGCTCCTGTTCCAAATTCCTTATCTACATATTCATCATATATAATAGGAACAATTCTATTAACAATTGGAATAATTACATTTTTGCCTTTTAGATGGGAGTATCTATTATCTTCTGGGTGAACGCAAACAGCAGTATCTCCAAGAATTGTTTCAGGACGGGTTGTTGCAACTACAACAAATTCATCCTCTCCCTCTATCTTATATTTTAAGTAATATAGCTTTGAGTTTTGTTCTTTGAAGATAACCTCTTCATCAGATAGGGCAGTAAGGGCTTGAGGGTCCCAATTAACCATTCGAATGCCACGATAAATTAGGCCTTTATTATATAGGTCGCAGAAAACATCAATAACAGATTCGTATAATGCTTCTTCCATCGTGAAACGTGTACGCTCCCAATCGCAAGATGCACCAAGCTTTTTCAATTGCTCTAATATTATACCGCCGTGTTTCTCTTTCCATTGCCAAGCATGGTCAAGAAATTCTTCTCTTGTAAGATCTTTCTTCTCAATTCCTTCTTCCTTAAGTTTAGCAACAACTTTTGCCTCAGTAGCTATTGAAGCGTGGTCAGTACCTGGCACCCAACAAGCATTCTTTCCCTCCATTCTTGCCCTACGTACTAAAACGTCTTGTATAGTATTGTTAAGCATATGTCCCATATGTAATATACCAGTAACATTTGGAGGAGGTATAACAATACAATAAGGTTCTCTTTCATCAGGCTCGGAATGGAATAAGTTTTTATCCATCCACTCTTTATACCATCTATCTTCTATTAGCTTAGGCTCGTACTTTGTTGCAATATCACTCATCTTTACAGTAAAATTATTTCATTTAAATATCGTGCAAAGATAGAAGTTTTCAATGAATATGAGAAAAAAATGAAGAAATCCTAAAATGGCACGATAATTGCTATTATATTTGCATCAAATACTTAGAATAGAAAATATTTATAATTAAACAAATACTTAGACTTATGAAGAAGTTATTTTTAACGTTATTAGGCGTAATTGCTTTAACGACAATCTTATTTGCACAAGAAGAAACCAAGACTTATAATGGGACTATATCGAAGGTGAAAGTTTATTTGGAGCAGGCTAATGTAGAAAAAACTACAATATTTCCACTAAAGAAAGGTAATAATGAAGTAATTCTTTCGGGAAACTCTGTTTATATGCAGCCACAAAGCCTACAATTTACATCAAATAGTGATTTTATAATAACAGACTTCACACCCTATTCTCAATATGTTAATCCAAAACCTCCAACAGAGGATAAGCTACCTTTGGAAAAGAGACAAAAACTAAAAGTTCTTAGAGATTCTATTGAGTTGTTATACTATAATAATGCAGACTCTTACGCACTTACTGCAATATTAAATAAAGAAAAAACTGTTCTTGAAAATATGAAGGTAATATCTCAACCTCAATTAATTGATTCTATACCAAAGATAAAAGATGCTCTATCATATTATCGCATTAAGATGTTAGAAGTAACAAAGATGCTTCAAAAGGAAGGTATTGAAATAAATAAAAGAAATCAATTGACAGCAAATATAAATAATCAAATAAACTTAATCCTTCAAAATGAGGCAAAACAAGAGCCAGCTCGAAGTGAATACTATATTCGTTTAAATATTTATTCTGAAAAAGATATACCACAATGCAAACTAAACTATTCATATAATGTATCAGGAGTTTCTTGGCAACCATACTATGATGTAAAATTCACAAAGCCAACCGACCCAGTTGCATTTGTACTTAAAGCACAACTAACCCAGCAAACAGGAGAGGATTGGAATGATGTTAATTTAGTTTTCTCAACCGAGCAACCAAACGACCAAAGAACACTAGGAGAATTATATCCATATTATTTAAGAGAATATACACCTATATCACTTAAACAAAATTTAAGAAGTTCTGCTCAAATGGAGTCTGTTTCCTTAGATGATGTACAAGTTTCAGCTTATGGTGGCGGAAGTGCAAAATCAATATCTAATGCAAGTAATTATTCAAGAATGACTGTTTCTCAAATAACTATGTTAGGTAAAGAATATGAGGTAGGGATGAAGCATACAATTCAAAGTGATGGAAAGGCTAAGACAATTTCACTTGAAACAAAGAAAACTCCAACAGATTATAAACATTATTCTATTCCAAAGATTGATAAGTCAGCTTATATATCAGCACTTCTTCCTGATTGGGAAAGCTTAGAATTAATGGATGCAACAGGAAAGATTTATCTTGAGGGTAATTATATTAATGACACTTATATAAATTCAAATAGCACATTAGATACATTAAACTTATCAATAGGGGCAGATAAGAGAGTTGCTATTGATAGAAAACTAACAAAATCAAAACCAGAAAAGGTTGGCTTGCTTAGTTCTAATGTTGAAACAATAGTTACAATTACAATATCAATAAAGAATAATAACCAAACTAGTATTGATTTAAACTTAGTTGATCAAATTCCTTTATCAAGTGCAGATAATATAACTGTAACTGCAGGTAATATTGCAAGGGCTCAATATGATGAAAAAACAGGTCAGCTGACTTGGAATTTAAAGCTCAATCCTTTAGAAGCAAAAACCATTATATTTAATTATACTGTTCGTCATCCAAAAAATGCAAACATAATTCTAAATTAAACGTAGAATAAAACAAAACATAAAAGGATGAATAATATTAAAAGGCTTTTTGCCTTGGTTCTTGTTTTAAATTTATTTTCTAATGCATACGCCCAAGAGGGAAATACTATAATAATGAACCTTAATGAGTGTATTGATTACGCAAAAGAGCATAACTTATCGGTTAAGAAAGCTAAACTATCCTATGACCAAAGTATTATAAACACATTTGAAGCTAAGCAATCTGTTTATCCAGATCTTAGCTTCAATTCTGGTCATAACTTCTCCTACTATGCCGATAATCAATCCCCTATTATGGATAAGGCATCCTATACTGGTAGCTATGGATTAAATTCTTCAATGACTCTTTATAATGGTGGTAGGTTAAGAAAGACCATAACGCAAAACCAAAAGCAGGAAGAGATAAGTAAATTGAATATTAAAGATGTAGAAAATCAAATTACTGTATCTATAATTCAATATTATATAGAAATACTCTATGTTAATGAAACGGTAAATATTCAAGAGGCAATGCAGAGGCTTTCTCAAGAGCAGTTGAAACGTTCTGAGGCATTATTTAGAGCAGGAAGCATTTCAAAGGCAGATTATGCACAGCTTGAAAGTCAAAACATCTCCTACCAATACCAGTTAATTCAAGCAAAGAACTCATTACAGAAAACTAAGCTTGACCTAAAACAATTATTGGAATTACAAGAAGAAATTGAAATAGTCATACCAATAGTTGAGGATAATGATGTAACTAATCCACTTCTTTCATTAAATGATATATACAAGAATAGTTATGATGGCTTTATTCAAATACAAAATTCTAAGAATAATATTGAGCTTTCCAAACTAAGAAGAGCAATTGCTAAGGCTGGCTATTATCCAATGATAAGTTTAAGTGCTGGAATCAACACAGGGCATAATACACAAAGTACATTAAATCTTGCAAATCAGTTAAAGTCTAGTTTGTTTGAATCTGTTGGATTAAATATCTCTGTTCCTATTTTCTCTCGTGGACAAAACAAATCGAATGTAAAAAGAGCAGATATTTCTATTCAAGAATCAGAATTAGAGCTTGCAGTTGCTGAAAAGAATGCTTGGAAGATAATTGAAACACTTTATCTTGATGCAATAAATAATCAAAACTCCTTTGTGGCAGCTAAGGCAAAGGTTAAGGCTCAAGAAACATCCTATCAGCTTGTTGAGGAAAAGTTTAATCTTGGTATGAAAAACACTATTGAGCTTATGACAGAGAGGAACAATCTCTTAACTGCTCAACAACAAATGCTACAATCAAAATACCAAGCCATAATGAGTAAAGAGTTAATGCTCTTCTACCAATACCAACCATTAGACCTTAAATATTAAAATCTTTATACATATATTCTTATGACAAAGAAAAAGAAAAGAATAGTAGTTTCATTAAGTATTATTACTATAATTATTGCCTTAGCTGTGATTTTCTCACCAAAGAAAGATAATCTTATAACTTTGGAGAAAACGAAAGTAGATAATGAAAACATCTCTACTCTTATTACTGCAACAGGAACGGTTAAGCCTATTAATCAGGTAGAGGTGGGGACTCAGGTTTCAGGTATTATTAAGAAATTATATGTTGATTTTAATTCTATTGTAAAGAAAGGTCAATTGCTTGCAGAGATTGATAAGGAAATGCTGGATAATGAACTTAAAGCTATGCAATCCAATCTTGATGCTGCAAAAATAGAGTTTGATTATCAAAAGCTCAACTATAATAGACAAAAAGAACTGCATACAAAGCAATTAATTAGTGATTCGGAATTTGAACAAGCTAAATACACTTACGATAAGTCAAAGACAAACTACGAAATGTCACAATCGAACCTCACAAAGATAAAAACAAACTTAGCTTATGCAACAATTTATTCTCCAATTGACGGTGTGGTTCTTAAGCGTGCTGTTGAGGAAGGGCAAACTGTTGCTGCAAGTTTCAATACTCCAACTCTATTTACCATAGCTCAAGACTTGTCGAAGATGCAGATTGTTGCAAGTGTTGACGAAGCAGATATTGGAGAGGTTAGAGAAGGTCAGAAGGTTGATTTTTCTGTTGATGCTTATCCTGATGAGATATTTGTGGGCAGTGTTCAGCAAGTTAGACTTAATGCAACAACAACTACTAATGTTGTAACTTATGAAGTAATTATAGATGCACCAAATGAAAATCTTAAACTTAAGCCAGGCTTAACAGCAAGTGTAAATATCTATACCAATGAGAAGAAAGATGTTTTAGGTATTCCATATAAGGCTCTAAGTTTTAAACCTGAAACAAAAGAATTAGGAAAGAAATGGACAATTATCCAGCCTAAAGATAAGAAAATGAAATACGTTTGGATAACAAAAGGAGATACTTTAATAACAAAAGTAATTCAAATAGGGATTAATAATGGTTCTAGAGCTGAAGTTATTGGAGGACTGAAAAAGGGAGAAGAAATAGTTATTGGTATTGAAGATAATACAATAGTTAAGAAAAAAGGCGGTATGTTCTCTGGTGGAAATTAGTATTATGAAAGAGAAGATTATTGATATAAGAGATATAAAAAGACATTTTCAAGTAGGAGAGGAGTTAGTTCAAGCTCTAAGGGGAGTTAGCTTTTCGGTAGAGGAAGGAGAGTTTCTAACAATAATGGGAATGTCTGGAAGTGGAAAATCAACCTTACTTAATTTGCTCGGTTGTTTAGATACTCCAACGGAAGGGGAATATTATCTTGATGGGAAACCAGTTGCAAATATGACTAAGAACGAAAGAGCTATTTATAGGAATAGAAAGATAGGTTTTGTCTTCCAGTCTTATAATCTATTACCAAAAACAACTGCTATACAAAATGTTGAACTTCCACTAATGTATAATCATAACTATTCAGCTGCTCAAAGAAAAGAAAAATCAAAACAAGCCTTGATATCTGTTGGTCTTGAAGATAGAATGATGCATAAGTCACAACAAATGTCTGGAGGACAACAACAAAGAGTAGCAATTGCACGAGCTTTAGTTAATGACCCTGTTATGATTTTGGCAGACGAGGCAACAGGTAATTTAGATTCAAGAACATCCTACGAAATCCTAACCTTATTTCAAGAACTCCATAAGGAAGGAAGAACAATAATATTTGTAACACATAATCCTGAGATAGCAGAGTTTAGCTCTAGGACAATTGTTTTAAAAGATGGAAGAATCCTTGAAGACAAAGTAAATCCTAATGTAAAAGATGCAAGAACAGTTTTAGAATCTCTACCTAAAGAAAACGACTAAAATGAATCTTAATAATTTAATATCAATAGCCTTAAGAGCCTTAGTTAATAATAAGATGCGAGGGTTTCTTACTATGCTCGGAATAATTATTGGAGTATCTTCTGTAATTATCATGCTTGCAATAGGCGAAGGTTCTAAAAACACCATTGCAAATGAAATATCCAATATGGGTTCCAATATGATTATGGTTCAAAGAAACTATAATAGAGAAGGGGTTTCTAAGGGAGCAACCTCAATGGAAAGCATGAAGATTAAGGATTATGAGGATATAGCAAGAGATGCTAAATATATTAGTGGAGCATCGCCTTACGTTACAGCAAGTGGTCAACTTATCTTCGGCTCAAACAACCACCCAATAAGAGTTGAAGGAGTGAATGAAGATTATTTAGAAATAAGAAAACATGAAATCCAAGATGGAAGCAATTTTAGAGAAGGTGATATAAAAAATTCTGCAAAAGTATGTATTATAGGCAAAACAGTAGTAGAAAAGCTCTTTAAAAACGATGAGGATCCAATAGGAAAGATAATAAGATATAACAATATACCATTCCAAGTTATAGGTGTATTGAAATCAAAAGGCTCAAGCACTTTCGGACAAGACTTTGATGATGTTATGATTGCACCATACACAACAGTGCAAAAGCGTATAGCAGCAATTAATTACTTACATGCAATCTTTGCTTCATCAATCAGTGAAGAGTATTCCGAGAAAGCAATTGCAGAGATTACTGAAATAATGACCTTAAACCATAATATACCAGAAGGAAAAGAAGCTGACTTTATCGTTGAATCACAAAAACAAATCTTAGAACAAATCAACACAGTAATCAATCTTATTACAACACTTCTTGGTTCCATTGCTGGCATATCACTACTTGTTGGAGGGATAGGAATTATGAATATAATGTATGTTTCAGTCACAGAACGAACAAAAGAAATAGGTCTTAGAATGTCAGTAGGAGCAAGGGGAAGAGATATACTTGCTCAATTCCTTGTTGAAGCAATCATAATAAGCCTAACAGGAGGATTAATAGGAGTTCTATTTGGCTCAGGAGTTTCATTCATCATTAGATTAGCCTCAGGCTGGGCAGTAACAGTTTCGCCTTTTTCAGTTATCCTTTCGTTTCTCTTCTGCACCTTCACCGGCGTTTTCTTCGGTTGGTATCCTGCAAAGAAAGCCGCCAACCTCGACCCAATAGAAGCGATAAGGTATGAGTAAGAAATGAAAGATATTTAGTAGGTTAATCCAAAATGCCAAAGTGGTATTGTGTTTAGGTATCCTAATTCAATATCATCTTTAACAATATATCCTTTCTCAACTCCTTGAATTTGTCTCTGTCCCTTGTTCTTTCCGCCAATCTCAAAGGTAATATCATCTATTGTAAAATCTGCAACCTTAGAAGAGAATATATTGTACTTTACCCTTAGTTGATTGAAGAAAAATGTTTCTCTTGTATTACCAATATTAGACGTATCTTGAGCTAAAGAATAAATTAGATTAGTATTATCCAAATAAATCTTCTCCACTTTACCCAATCCACGTATTCCATCAGTCGTATCTCTTAGTTGAGAAATCATTCCTGCCTCTTCAATATACATGCAATAATCTTCAATGTTGTTTCTACTAGCTCCAACCATTGTAGCTATGCTGGTCATATTTGGTTTGAAGGGTACACTTTTAGATATTATAGCAAGCAATTGTTTTAGCTTCCTTCCTGTTGAAACATTCATTCCTGCAAAAAATGGAATATCTATCTCTAAGGTCTGGTTAATTATTTGCTGTAATTTCAAATCAAAGTCTTCATCAATTGCAAATGGATAATAGCCTTGTTTCAAATAATCATTAAAGAGTGGTAAAGGGAGACTAATGTTTTTAGAATCAACCTTATGATTAAGTATATCCTCTAAAGAATAGGTATTAATAGTTATATTATGGAATAGTTTAAGATACTCTCTAAATGATAAGCCCTGCATATTATAAATAACAGCTCTTCTACTTAAATCAGATGCTCCTTTCTTTATATCTAAGATTGAAGAACCAGTAAATACAACATTAAGCTCTGAATGGTAATCATAAATTAACTTTAATTCCTTTGCCCAATCTTTATATTTATGTATTTCATCAATAATTAAATATTTTCCTCCCAACTTAACAAATTCACTAGCTAAGTCAATTAATTTATTATCAGCAAAGTAAAAGTCTTCAGCCGTAACATATAAAGTTTCATTTGGGTTTAGGTTTTCTTTGATATACTGCAAGACTAAAGTAGTTTTACCAACACCTCTTGGGCCAATAAGACCAATCATCCTACTTCTCCAATTAATATCATAATAAGTATATCTAAAGAAATTAGTATAAGTTTCTCTTAATAATTTTTGAAATTGCTCAAATAACTTATCCATAACCAAGTATTTTCTGCAAAGATAATCAATTATGCACTATCATAGTGCGATTTTATGAAAATAATGCACTATGACAGTGCGTTTTTGTTTTGTTCTCATAAAATGAAACGCTGTATTATTAGGTCTTCCTATTAATATGTACGGATAAGCCATTCTCTTTTATTTATCAATGATTATTTGCAAATCTAATAATTATAATTTTCTTAAACTAAGATTCAGATAAGTAAATCTAAGTATTGAACTTTTTAATCTTTGATTCAATCTCAGAATCATGGCATGATATGACTCATTTCATGCCATGAATTGATAAGTATCATGGCATGATGTTGCCTGTTTCATGCCATGATTCTGAGATTGAAACGAAGATTCATTTCTTTGTTTCTTATTTTCAGGAGTTTAATACGAAGATATAGATAATCCTTTCTTTGGTTCAATTTCTTGGAATAAGGATATAAGACTACTTGTTAATTTCCTTTTATATAAGATATAAGCTCTGTCGCTATTTCCTTGATATTTGGGTCTTCGCCTTTTATTTTTAAATCAGCTTGATTATAGAATACTTCTCTTTGTTTTAGGAGCTTTTCTATGTACTCTTGTAATTCTTCTGGGGATTTGTTTTGTAGTAGGGGGCGTTTCTTTTTGGAATTATTGATGCGGTGAATTATTGATATGGGTGACATATTTAGGTATATTGATATGCCATTTTCTTTTATTATTTCTATGTTATTATGAAAACAAGGTAAGCCTCCGCCTGTGGAAATTATGCAATTATCTTCTTTTATCGTTTCTAATAGGATTTTATGTTCTAGTTCTCGGAATAGGTCTTCGCCATATTTTTCAAAAAAGCTTGATATATTTATATTATACTTGCTTTCAAAGACCTTATCAGTATCAATATGCTTTAGATTCATGATATTTCCAAGTTTTTTTCCAACAGTGCTTTTGCCACTGCACATAAAACCTATTATAAATATCCTCATATTGTATTTTGTTTATCGTGTGTATGCTGTAAGGTCTAGTGTTGCAAAATCTTTATTTAGATATTTGAAATAACCTGCAACTGCCACCATTGCGGCATTATCTGTGGTGTATTGGAAAGGAGGGATAAAAACATTCCAATTATGTTTCTTCCCTAGTTCTGTTAGTTTCTCTCTAAGATATGAATTTGCTGAAACTCCACCTGCTATTGCGATATCTTTAATTTTTAAATCTTTTCCTGCTTTTTCAAGTTTCTTAAGTAACATTGTAACAACCCTATGCTGTGCAGATGCACATATATCACTTAGGTTTTCTTCCAAAAATTTAGGGTTTTCTTTTAACTTATCTCTAAGGGTATAAAGTATGCTTGTTTTAACTCCTGAAAAGCTATAATCGTAGTTAGGCATATTGGACTGGGCAAATTTAAGGGCGTTTATGTCTCCTGTTTTTGCGAGTCTGTCAATATGAGGGCCACCAGGATATGGCAGAGAAAGGATTTTAGCTACCTTATCGAAGGTTTCTCCTGCTGCATCATCAATTGTTTTGCCTATAATCTCCATATCGGAAGGTGACTTAACATAAATGATTTGAGTGTTTCCTCCACTTACTAGTAGGCAAAGGAAGGGGAAAGAAGGTGTTTTTGTGTCTGGATTATCTTTAATGAAATGTGCTAGTATATGAGCCTCTAGGTGGTTTACATCAATAAGTGGTAGGTTGAGGGCTGTTGCAAAACTCTTAGCAAAGCTTACTCCAACTAGTAGAGAACCAAGTAGTCCAGGTCCACGAGTGAAGGCAACGGCTGAAAGGTCTTCTTTTCTTATTCCTGCTTCTTTTATAGCAGTGTCAACTACGGGAATAATATTTTTTTGATGTGCCCTTGATGCCCATTCAGGAACAACTCCTCCAAACTTTTGGTGAACTGATTGAGAAGCTATAACGTTAGAGTAAATCTTAAAATCATTAATTACTGCAGCAGAGGTGTCGTCACAAGAAGATTCAATTGCTAATATATATGCCATTAGATTATGTTGTTTTTCTTAATTAAGTCAAAAATAAATACAAATATTATACATGTGTATCTTTATAATGCAAATAAAGTAATATATTTGCAAAAGTAATGAATTTAGAGAAACAAAAACATAAAAAAAGATATTTCAAGAAAACCTCTAAGGTTATAGGTTATTGTTTACTAACCGCCTTTATGGTTGTATATCTTTTTATGGCTTTGTTGAACACATCAATAGTTCAATCTATTTTGGCAGCTAAAGTTTCTGATTTTTTCTCAAAAGAATGGAAAACAGAACTAAGGATTGGTGCCCTAAGTGTAAACGTATTCGATGGCATTAAAATAAAAGATGTATATTTAGAAAGTCAAAAGGGAGACACAATACTTTATGCCGATTATATTTCTGTTAAAATTTACTCCTTACCCTCAGCCGATGGTATTAAAATAAGTAGTGTTAGTTTGGAGACAGCAACATTTAACATTGAAACAGGGAAAGAGGGTTTGAACTTCCAATTCATTATCGATTATTTTAAATCTGATAAACCTAAGCCAAAAAAAGAACAGAAGCCATTTGTGCTAGATGTTTATAGGGTAAAGATAAAAGATGCTAACTTCTCACTCAAAATGAGAGATGACATAGATGTTTATCCAGCTAATATTGTTGCGTTGAATAATATGAGGTTTAGTAATATCAATGCTGACCTGAAAAATGTTTTGCTTATAGATGATTCAATAAATGTTAAGTTCAATCGCTTTTCTGCCAAAGAAGCAAGCGGTTTTGAGGTAAAATCAATATCAGGGGAATTTGTTGCATCTTCAAAAGGGATGGTTGCAAAGAATACAAGGATAAGAACTACAAACTCTGATTTATCTATTGATGTTCTGATGAAAACAAGCTCGTGGGATAGCTATGGTGAAGTTATTGATTCAGTTTATTTTGATGGAGAGATAAAGAAAGGAAGTTATCTGGGGATGAAAGACGCAACTTATTGGGCTGAAACATTAAAAGGTTTTGAACAAAAAGTAGATCTTGCTACTAAGTTTAATGGAACAGTTAGCGATATGTATTGCGATAACCTTGATATTACCACAGGGAAAGAAACACATGTTAAATTGAGGGGAAGAGTTACAGGCTTACCAGATATAGATAATACCATATTTGATATTTTTGCAGAAGAAATACAGTTAAGTTATGCTGACTATCACTCAATGAAACTAGGAGATTTATTAGAAAGCCTACCAATTCCTTTAATGGTTTCAAATCTTGGGATGATTAATCTTAAAGGAAGCTTTATAGGTTTAATTTCAGAATTTAATGCAATTGCAGAAATCAATACTGAGATAGGGAATCTTGATTTGATAGCAAGCTCAATAACAAAAGGGAATTTTACAACATATTCTGCCGACCTATTAACTAAAGAGTTTAACGCTGGAACACTTTTAGATATTCCTTGGCTTGGAACAACTCAACTTATTGCAAAGGCTAAGGTTACAGGAACTAGTCTTGATGATTTAAGAGGGAGCTTAACGGCAAGCCTTAACAATGTTTATTTAAAAGGAAACAATTATGATTCCATTTATGTAGATGGAGAAATTGAAAACAGGGAAATAGCAGCTCAGTTATACGTTCAAGACGGAAAAACAAAGCTAATTGCTTCTGCCGATTATTCAATAAAAGATCAACAATCCCTTTACCTTGATGCTAGTTTTGAAAACATTGATCCATACAAGCTAAATCTATTTCAGTTTGCAGACTCAACAACCATAGTATCGGGAAAGATTATTGCGGATGTTAAAAACCTAGATATAAAGAATCTTACAGGAACTCTAAGCATGCAAGACTTAAAGTTTGTGATGGATGAAAAGAAAGATCTCGTTCTTAAACGATTCAATGCTCAAATGTCTACCTCACCAGAAGCTAATAGTCTGGCTATTTATTCCGATATATTTGATTTGTCCATGGTTGGGAAATATGATTTTGCTGATTTCGGAAAGGATATAACTTGGATAATAAAAACCTATATACCTGATTTTAGTTTTCTTTCTCCTGAAGTAGGTGATTTGGCAGTAGAGGAGATTGATGATAATTATCAAATTAAGTCAAGACTAAACTTCTCTGCCACGCTAAAGAACGCAAATCCAATCTTTTTACTATTTGCACCAACCATTAGTTTGAGTAATAACACAATAATTGAAGGTTCATTAGATACAATAGACAAGCTCAAACTAAGCTTTAGGACAAACCGTATAGATATTGGCAATATAATCTTTAATGATATTAAATTAAATGCAAAGGTCGTAAATAATGATCTATACACTAATGTTCTATCTTCAAAGTTTATGGTTACTGATAGCCTTTTGATAAGAAATGTTGTTTTAGATGTTATTTCTAATGCCAAAAAGCTTGATTTGGCTCTTAACTTTGCGGATGAAAAAACAGAAAATAGAACAAAAGGGAGTGTTAACTTTAAATCCATTTTCACCAATAATAGCATAGAAGGTAGCTTCGAGAATTCACAGTTTGAGGTTTTGGGAAGTGAAATAGTGATAAATAATAATAATGTTATAGGTTATGATGGCAATCAACTAGCAATTCTAAATTTCTCTTTAAGCAAGCTAAATGAACTCATTACAATCAATGGTATAGCTTCCGACAATAGCAAAGATGAAATGAGAATAGATTTTAAGAATGTTGATTTAAGTACATTTAATCCATTTTTGAAATCTAGTGGCATTGAACTAGGGGGAAGGATAAACGAAAGCGTTACCCTTAAAAATTTATTCAATAAGCCAAGCTTAGTATCTAACTTAATAATCGATAGCTTATCTTTTAATGATAACTTTTTAGGGATAGCTGATTTGAAAATTAGCAATACTCTTAAAAATGATGAGTTTCTTGTTGATATAAAGCTACTTTACAGAGGGAAAGAAGGAAATCAAAATATCCCATTATCGGTCAAAGGCTTTATATATCCGCAGAGCAAAACCAATAATCTTAATCTAAATCTTAGCCTTAGAAACTTTAACTTAAACGTTATTGAGCCATTTTTGAATAGTTTCTCTTCAGAGGCAGAAGGATTTATAAGTGGTGAAGACATTAAGATTAAAGGATTGTTCACCAGTCCAGATATTCTAGGAACACTTAAGGTAAACAATGGATCCCTTAAGATTGATATGATTAACACTAAGTATTATTTTTCAGATTCTCTAACCATAAAGAATAATAAATTCATTCTGAATAAGTTTGTGCTAAGAGATACTGAGAAAAACAAATTGGTAATAGATGGAACAGTAACCCATGACAAGTTCGAAGACTTCTTAATCAACCTAATCGTAACTGCTGATAAGGTTAAGATTCTCGACACTAGATTCTCTATTGATCAAATGTATTATGGTGAAGCATACGCATCGGCAAGAGCAAGTATAATGGGCGACCTTTCTACCCTGAAAATAGATGTTAAAGCCAGGACAGAAAGAGGAACGAATGTATATCTTCCAATTTCAAGTAAAACAAGTGTTTCAAATAATTCATTTATAAGGTTCGTTGATTTCAATAAAGAAAAAGAAGATACCATAAGTAAGAGACTTAAGGTTGCTACAGAAAAAGAGATGGATTTAAGTATTCATATTGACCTAACCGTTACTCCTGATGCAGCAATTGGAATGCCTATGAACTTCAATCAAATTGGAGGAGACCTAAAGGCGTCTGGCTCGGGTGATTTGAAAATGGATATTAACTCTAAAGGCAAGTTCAATATGTATGGCTTAGTTAATATTGAAAGTGGAACCTTTGGGCTAGCTATAATGAATGTTATTGAAAAGACCTTTATGCTGGAAAAGGGAGGAACAATTCAGTTTAATGGCGACCCAACAAATGCTAATCTTAATGTTAGTGCAGTCTATAAAACAAAGGCATCACTTTCTCCAATTCTTGGCAAGGAATATATGAAGCAAGTGGATGTTCAAAGTGTTATTAATCTTTCAGGCAAGCTAATGAACCCTGTACCAACTTTCGACATACGTCTTCCAAGCACCGACCAACAAACCGTTGATGATTTATTTATGTATATAGACAGGAACGATGAAAAGCAAATGCTTGAACAAACCGTTTCTCTTTTGGTTACTCGTCAGTTCTATGTTCCTTCATCTTCAGTTGAGGGAAATATTGGAGGACCAAACATAGCATCTTCAGCCTTTGATTTGGCCTTTGGACAAATATCAGGAATGCTTGCAAACATGATAACCTTTGTTGATGTTGGAGTAAACTATATTCCAGGCTCAGAGGCTGTAACAGACCAGTTTGATGTTAATATATCAAAGAATATAGGCAGGTGGGAATTAGAATCAACATCAGTCTTTGGTGGCAAAACAGAACAAGCTCAAGAATCATCATCCTTTATGTTAGATTTGAATGCTGAATATAAGATAACAGATAATTTCCGCTTCAAGGTTTTCAATAAATCAAATGCAGATGATTTCACTAAAAATAATATAAGCCCATACACACAAGGTGTTGGTATAACATATAAGAAAGAATATGAACATTTTGCCGATATCTTTAAATCAAGAAAACAAAGAAACAAAGTACTAAAACAAAAAACAAAATAAACTATTAAATCAAATGAAAAAGACAAATAAATATACAATAGCAATAGTTGCACACGATAACTGTAAGAAAGACCTAGCCGAATGGGTAGCCTTCAACAAAATGAAACTAGCAAAACATAACTTAATATCTACAGGAACAACTGGTATTATGGTTGAAGCAGAAATTAATAAAGAATTAAGTCCATCTTCAAAAGACTATATAGAGGTTGAAAAGCTTAAGTCAGGACCCCTTGGTGGCGACCAACAGCTTGGAGCCTTAATTAGTGAAGACAAGATAGACTTCTTATTCTTCTTTTGGGATGCAATGGAGCAACAACCACACGATGTTGACGTAAAAGCATTACTTAGAATTGCAGTTATGTACAATATACCAACAGCCTCCAACCGTTCAACAGCCGACTACATAATATCTTCTGAATTATTTGAGAACCATAGCTATCAAAAGAAAGTATATGATTTCAGTGCATATAGAAACAGAAAGATAAAGAAATAAAAACAAATAAATAAACAAACAAATTAAACAGATGAAAAAAACAATTTTATTCCTTCTTATAGGATTATTTGCATTTGCTCCATTGGCTAAGGCTGATGAGGGAATGTGGTTACTTATGTTCTTGGACAAGCAGACGTACAAGGATATGAAGGCTAAGGGTTTGAAATTAAGTCCTAAGCAGATTTACGATATTAATCAGGCTTCTTTGAAAGATGCTATTGTGCAGTTTGGTAGGGGTTGTACGGGTGAGATTATTTCTGATGAGGGTTTGCTTTTGACCAATCATCACTGTGGCTATCCTCAAATTCAACAACACTCTACGGTTGAGCATGATTATCTTATGAATGGGTTTTGGGCTTATTCTAAGAAAGAGGAGTTGCCTTGTCCTGGTCTGACTGCTAAGTTCTTAATTAGGATGGATGATGTTAGTGATAAGGTTCTTATGAATATTACTAAGGAAACCACTGAAGAAAAGAGAGCAAGCATTATTAGAGATAATATAAAGAAAATTAGAGAAGAGGCTGAAAAGGATAATGGCTATACTGCTCAAGTTGCACCTATGTTTGACGGTAACCAATACATTCTTTTTGTGTATGAGATTTATAAGGATGTTCGTATGGTTGGAGCTCCACCTTCATCAATTGGTAAGTTTGGATCTGATACTGATAACTGGATGTGGCCTCGTCATACTGGTGATTTCTCTATGTTTAGAGTATATGCTAACAAAGATAATAAACCAGCAGAGTTTGCACAAGATAATGTTCCATTTAAACCAAAACACTCTCTACCTATTAGCCTTAAAGGAGTTAAGAATGATGACTTCACAATGATTATTGGATTCCCTGGTTCAACAGATCGTTTTATGACCTCTTATGGAGTTGAGCAAGCAATTGACGTTTACAACCCATCAGTAGTTATTGCAAGAACTGCCCTAAGAAATGTAATGGATGCAGATATGAAAGCAGATCCAAAGGTAAGAATACAATACGCTTCAAAATTTGCACAACTATCTAACTATTGGAAGTTCTATATCGGACAGACAAAATGCTTGCAAGACCTTGACGTAAAATCCACAAAGAAAGACCTAGAAACAAGATTTGCAAAATGGATAGAAGCAAAGCCAGAAAGAAAAGCAGAATATGGAAATGTATTACAAGAACTAGAAACCTATTCACAAATAACAAACGAATTTGATTACCTAAGAATATTCACCAACGAAGCATTCCTAAGAGGTAACTCAGGCGTAGCAATAGCAAGAAGTTTCTCACAACTTGAAAAAGAACTAAGAGAAAACGGAAACACCGACAAAGCAAAGAAACTAGCACAAGCAACAAAAGAAAACCTAGAAGAAATCTTTAAAGACTTCAACTACGCAACCGAACTAAAACTACTAGCAACAGGCTATGATGTATTCTTCCGCAACGTACCCAACAAACACCAAAGCGAAAACTTCTTAGACAATGCCTTCAAAAACAAGTACGACTTCAATAAGATAGCAAAACAAATATTTGATCAGTCGCAGATGTTAGAGCCAGAAAAAGCATATAAACTAATAGACAAAATGGATGCAGACCAAATAGCAAACGACCCAATGTTTATGACTTATGTTGACTTCATCAATAACTACAATACACGCATGCAAGCAGCACAACCAGCTTATGCAGCAATGAACACCACACAAAGAATGTTTGTAAAGGGCATAATGGAAATGGATAATAATAAACACTTTGCACCAAATGCCAACTCAACAATCCGTTACACATACGGACAAGTAAAAGAATACAAACCAAAAGACGGCATAACCTATAACTACTACACCACCCTAGAAGGCATAATGGCAAAAGAAGACACCACAAGCTGGGAATTTACCATACCATCAAAACTAAAAGAACTATATAAAACCAAAGACTACGGACAATATGCACAAAATGGCACAGTACCAGTATGCTTTATCACCAATAACGACATCACAGGCGGAAACTCAGGATCCCCAGTAGTAAATGGCAAAGGCGAACTAGTAGGCTTAGCATTTGACGGCAACTGGGAAGCAATGAGTGGCAACATAGCCTTCAACCCAGACCTACAACGCTGCATCAACGTAGACATCCGCTACGTTCTATTCATAATAGACAAATTTGCAAACGCCCAAAACCTAATAAAAGAAATGAAGATAGTTAAATAAGACTTTCTCATCTCAATACAAAAAACTAAGGCAATCTATAACGGATTGCCTTTTTTTGTTTTGTAAAATACAAGCTAAGATTTAGAACAGAAAAACTAAGATTCTGACTTGTAAAACCAATATTTAGACTTATTAAAACAAAGTACCAAACTTGTAAAATGCAGGATTGATACTTGTAAAACGAAGGTTTGAACTTTTAAATCTTCGTTTCGATGTCGGATTCATGCCATGATATGACCCGTTTCATGCCATGAATTGACAAGTATCATGGCATGATGTTGCCGGTTTCATGCCATGATTCTGTGATTGAAACGAAGATTTGGGAGTTTGTTTCTTCGTTTTAGGGAGTTTGTTTCTTCGTTTTGGGAGTATGAGGCTTTGTTTTTGGGGTTTGGGTTTAGTTTTCTTTCCTAATTCTTTCTATTTCGTCACGGTAGCGTGCTGCTACTAAGAAGTCAAGTTCTTTGACGGCTTGTTGCATTAGCTTTTCGAGGTTGCGTATGGCTTTTTGGCGGTCTTTGTCTGTGCGATATGTGGTTGTGGATTCGGAAATCTTGGGCATAATGGCTTCTATCTCGTCAAAGGTTTGGGAGCTGAGTAGGGTGGATATGTTTTTGATGATTTGCTGTGGGGTGATATTGTTTGCGATGTTGTATGCTTGTTGTTTCTTTCGGTTTTTCTCGTTCTCATCCATTGCTCTCTGCATCGAGCCTGTGATTTTGTCGGCATAGAGTATTGCTTTGGAATTGGCGTTTCTTGCTGCTCGTCCTATGGTTTGAATTAGGGCTTTGTCCGAACGTAGGAATCCTTCTTTGTCTGCATCCAAAATTGCTACAAGGGATACCTCTGGCATATCCAATCCTTCACGAAGTAGGTTAACTCCTATCAACACATCGAATACTCCAAGACGGAAATCTTTAATAATCTCAACCCTGTCTAAGGTTTCAACATCGGAGTGTATGTATTTGTTTCTTATGCCAAGGTTTGTTAGATAACGGCTTAGCTCTTCGGCCATCTTCTTTGTGAGGGTTGTAACTAAGGCTCTTTCATTTCTTTCAACAACAATGCTTATCTCTTCTAATAGGTCGTCGACTTGGGTTTTGGCTGGGTGAATCTCAATTGGTGGGTCTAAGAGTCCGGTTGGTCTAATTACTTGTTCAACAATTATCCCCTCGGCTTGCTCTATCTCAAACTCAGATGGCGTTGCACTAATATATAACACCTGATTCTGCATTGAAAGGAACTCTTCAAATCTCAAAGGTCTATTATCAAGGGCAGAAGGCAAACGAAATCCATATTCTACAAGGGATTCCTTCCTTGAACGGTCGCCTCCGTACATTGCTCTTATCTGAGGTATTGTTACGTGGCTTTCATCAATAACTGTAAGGAAGTCATCTGGGAAATAATCTATAAGGCAGAATGGTCTTGTTCCTGGTTTCCTTCTGTCGAAATAGCGAGAATAGTTTTCAATTCCTGAGCAGTAGCCAAGTTCTCTTAGCATTTCCAAATCGTAATTTACCTTATCCTCAATACGTTTTGCTTCTAAGCCTCTTCCTATCTCAATAAAATAATCCCTTCTCTCAAACATATCCCTCTGAACTTCCAAAAGAGCGGTATTAAGGGTGGCTTTGTTGGTTAGGAAGTTACCTGCAGGATACAATACTATATCATCCATTGTCTCAATCCGCCTTCCACTAACGGGTTCAAAGCTTTCCATGCTTTCTATCTCATCATCCCAAAAGAAAATCCTATAAGCGTAGTCGGCATAGGCAGGATGTATATCTATTACATCGCCTTTTACTCTAAACTTTCCTCTACCAAATTCAAGTTCATTGCGAGCGTAAAGGCTTTCTGAGAACTTTAATAGCAAATCATTTCGATTAATTTTATCGCCTTTCTTAAGGAATATGGTACCATTTTCAAATTCTTCAGGGTTTCCAATACCGTAGATGCAGGAAACAGAAGAGACTACAATTACATCTTTCCTTCCAGAGAGAAGTGCAGATGCTGCACTAAGACGTAGCTTTTCTAGTTCGTCATTAATTTGTAGGTCTTTTTCAATATAGGTATTTGTTCTTGCAATATATGCCTCTGGTTGGTAGTAATCGTAATATGAAACAAAATACTCAACAGCATTATTAGGGAAGAACTGTTTAAATTCCGAATATAGCTGAGCTGCCAGAGTCTTATTATGACTCATAACCAGCGTTGGTCTTTGAATTTCTTGTATAACATTAGCCACAGTAAAGGTTTTTCCAGAGCCAGTTACCCCAAGCAAAACCTGAGCCGCAGAATCCCTTTTCAATCCCTCAACAAGTTCTTTTATTGCATTTGGCTGGTCGCCTGTAGGTTTAAAGTTCGATACTAGTTCAAAATCCATTCGTAATTTGTTTTATAATGCAAATATAACCATAATTTATCTGTTAAAAGAAAAGCTTCAATCCTTTTTATGGGTTTGAAGCTTTATAGTTTATATTGATTTTTCTTTTATCTTATTTACAAGAAAGAGCTGCTAATGCAATAGAATACATTTTTGTTAGCGTAGAATCTCCTCTTGAAGAAAGAACACAAGGAACTTTTGCACCCACAACCATTGCTGCTAATTCAGCTCCTGCAAATTTGGTTGCAGTTTTGTAGAATACGTTACCTGCTTCAATTGTTGGCCAAACCAAACAGTCTGCATTGCCTACAACTTCGCCTTTCATTTTCTTTATATCTGCACTTTCCTTATCAATAGCCACATCCATAGCAAGTGGTCCATCAATAATTGCACCCTTGATTTGACCTCTATTACCCATTGCAGCAATAAGAGCAGCGTCAACACAAGCTGGCATTCCAACAGCTACTTGTTCAGTTGCAGCAATCAATGCCACTTTTGGCGTTTCTATTCCAAGAACCTTAGCAGTTGCAATAACATAGTTTGTTAGAGCAAGTTTTTGTTTGAAGTCTGGTGCAGGAATAACTGCAACGTCAGAAGTAACAAGTAGTTTGTGGTATGATGGTATTTCAAAGACAGTAACGTGAGAAAGAACTGGTTTTCCTCCTGGCATAAGTCCTGATTCCTTATTTAAGATTGCTCTCATATATTTATCAGTTGTGCAAAGACCCTTCATTAAGAAATCACCTTTTCCTTCGTTAATAAGTTTAACAGCAAGGTTTGCAGCTCCTTGTTCGTTAGCTTCTTGAACAAGAGTAAATTTATTAAAATCTATCCCCTCTTCCTTACATACTTTTTTAATAGTGTCGATATCGCCAACAAGAGTTGCCTCAACAAATCCTGCATCTATTGCCATTGATGCAGCACCAATTGTATGTGAATCGTTAGCAAATGCAGCTACTAATCTCTTTTTTCCTTTTAGCTTTGCAGCATCAATAATTTGATCTAATTTTGTTATCATTTCTATGAAATTTGGATTTATGAAATAAAATGTTCTAAATTTGTGCAAAGGTACTTAGTTTATTAGAAATTACCAATCTTATGATCTGTTTTATATCTTAGAAAAAGATATTTGCAGATTAATATATTAAAATAAAAGGTAAATATTCTTTTTGTTTTTCATATTCTACCTGTAGCATTTTCCTGAGTTTATTATTATTTTTCATAATAAGAAACATTGCTCCCTGTGCCCTGAGTAATTTTTCTTCTTCTTCAACTCCTAAATTAATAGTGTAAAGTTCTTTAATCGCATTTACAAATTCTTCATACATACTAAATTCTTCGCTTATGTAATGTTTAAATATTGAAGAAAAACAAAATGCTTCAACAAATGGCCTCCTAATTTTTTCTGTGCTTTTTATGCTATTAAAACCTGCACAAACTTTTCCTGCATAATCTCCTTCTTTTGTAAGCTTATTGATTGAAAAATACTTAACGGCTATGTTAAGCAATTGATTCATATTTAAACTGTCCTTTGGTATTTTCTTATCAATAGTTTTGTTCACCAGTTCATTCATAGTAGAATTAAACAAACTATCTTTTTTTAATCCTTCAAAGTAATTTTTCCTTAGAGAGAGACTATCATTTATTTGCAATAGACTTTTATCATTTGAGTTTGAAGAGAAATTTGTTAGCAAATAGTCAATAAACATTATATTGTTATTGATTAATTCTGAAAAGCAATTCTTTTTATTTGTTTCAATAACCTGTTTTGTTAGAAAGTCATTTCCGTTATGTGTTAACTTATCAATTGATATAAATTCTTCATAATGTTTTGTAATATCGCATTGATTTTGTCCATTCATTCCAATTGAAGAAAAGGTAATAATAGCAATAAAAATAAAATGTTTCATAATATTTACTCTTTTTGATTATTTAATCACACAAAGATAATGTTTTTTTATTGAATCACAAGGGGAAACAAAATATCTTAATGTTTTAGTACTTTAGCAAATGGTGTTATAAAAATGTTATTAATAACAAACAACCCTTAAGAAACTAATAATTCAATAGTGATATCCTTTTATTATTTATAGCAAGAATTGTTATTGATTCAATTATTTCATCTCCTCAAATTCTTTTCTTGGTGTAGTTGTATCATAACCACCAACTCTAAGGTCTTTATGCTTACTTAATCCTGTATATTCCAAACTTGAATCCTCGTAGCGTTTAAACTTAAACACAGCATCATTCATTTTTGCAGAATTAAAAACTCCCAACTTTTCTAAAAGAAAAAAGTCCTTAACTACAGCGAAGGTAGTAAAATTGGAGTTATAGAACAAACGTTAAAATCGATTAGGTTTTAATATATCAACAAATCTCTTTCTCTTATTCTTCTTCCAATCCATGATTTTTACATAAATACCATTGTGTTTCTTGTCGGTTTTATTTGCACAGCTCTCGCATTCTTGTTCTATTACATAATCATCTTCTTTGCCAAATAGGGTTTCTTCGCCTCTGATTATTATCTTTTCTGTCTTACAGCTCATTGGGATTACATACTTGAGCCCATCCATTTGAAAGATGTTCCAAACGATAATTTCTGCAATCTCCTTTTGATGCTCTAAACTCGGGTTTTTTTTAAATTTATCTTTGTAATAATCAATAAACGTATAAAGGAGATTTTCACGAGCTATTAGTAAACTATCTCCTTGCCATTCATAACCGTATGAACTTTGAAAGGCAATTTTTGCCCATTTTATCCATTCATCTTGAGTGTTGCAGTATTTTGAAACGAAACTTAATTTTTTATCTAAAAATCCCACTCGTTTTTTTAGTGGCAGTAATTCTTGCTTATCAGAAACGGGGTCATAACGAGATACAATAAAAGGAGCTTCGCCACAAGTGATTTCTAGTTTTAGCAATGAAACATATTCTTGCCAGTTACTTTTTGTTACACGTTTGGTATCACAAGCTTCATTCATTAGTTTAACAATACTAAGTGGTGTAAAAACCTCTGCTTTATCGCGGGTTCTTAAAAGTTGCTCTTCCTTGCTTTTTACGGCACGTGGTTGTATTAATTTTCTATTTTTACCTGTTACCAAATCCGAAGTTATAGGGGCAAATGAAGCAAATTTCTTTCCTTTTTGTTCATACGAATCTGTAGCCCACAAAATATTATTACCAGTGGTTTTATCTTGCAAAAGAATATTTAACAGATCATCTTTTTTTAAAAGATAATCTTCACGGATGTCTATATTGTTCGAACTAATTTCAATCATATAACCTTAATAATTCGACTTTATTCGTGGTTATTAATGTAATCAATTTCACTTTGAGTAAAGTTGAAGTTTGAAAATAGTTGATTGTCAATTTCAGGTATTGGTTTAGTCCAATCAATATCAGAATTGGCAGTGAAATCTAAAAGAGGAATGACAAAACCGAATGTAAAACTTCTGTTTGGTTCATTCAAAACCATATAAGCAAAAAACCTTGTTTGTGTATATTTGATAAAATTTTCAACATCAACCTTTTTCTCGGAATTAAATATTAGCATTTTACTTCTTCCGAACACTTCTTTAGGTTTAAATATTTCAATTATTTCAGATGCTCTAGAAAGTACTTGTTCAATTTTGGGAACTCCAGAAACTAATTTTTGTTTTGGATACGCAGAGGGCATAGCAACCTTATATTGGTCGATTAGTTGAATATTTTTTTCAATGGTTAATCGTTCGATATAATACCATTTCGCTCTACCTGATGAGCCAGATTTGTCATTTGTTAACAATCTGATTGGATCATTGAAATGCTTTGGTTCTAATGAGTATAATCCTGGATTATTTTCAATAAAGTCACTTTCTATACCAAACGTCTTGTTTGAAACATTTTTTTTTATTTTATCGCCTATTAATTTTACTCCTATTGTAAAATCAGGACTTGGTGATAATGTTTCCCATTCATCAATTTTTACTTTTCTTGTTTTATCAGAATACATTCGATTAGAATATTCAAAAGTATTGTGGGTTTTAGTCATGTCGCGGTTAACGATTGAAACACCTGCTGAAAGGTTTACACCTTCCCCAAAAATTGGATTTGGGTTTATATCATTTCGATACCACGCACGTTTGTCGGTTGTTCCTTCAAAAGCATTTATTGAAACTGTGTGACCATCACTCAAAATTCGCTTACCAAAACCTTGAAAAGTTTCATTATCATCAAACCAACCACCAAAAGGATAAACTAGTGATGATTTTTTTCCAATAACATCAGCTGTATTTTGAAATAGATAATATACCCATTTTGAATTTGCTTGTGATTGACTTTCAGTTTTTTCTACAGTTTCCTGATATGGTGGATTGCCGACTACTGCATCAAATTTCATGTTTTCAGTAAGATTTAAAAGTTCTTGTAATTTTTCTTTGGCTCTGATTTGTTGTGCTTCTAGTGTAATGTCGTGTTGAATAAAATTCTTGCGAGAAATCTTATTTTCAACATCAAACCCAAAAATGTAAGATTGTGTAATGCCCTGTAAAATAGGTGTAGGAGCCAGTCCATACACTTGGTTTTCTAAAATATGTTTCAAGCACTCGCTATCACTCTCATATCGTGAACGAGTATTGTTGAATATTTTTTTCACTATCTCGGTGATGTACATGCCCGATTTCATGTAAAGGTCTATAAAGGTGTTGTCTGTTCTAGTGAATAAACTAGGGTCGTGCTCTTCCAACTTATTAATCATCATCTGTACCACTTTTTTGGGTGTGAAAATTTGGTTGGTTTTTTGGTTGGGTATCAACTCAAAAACATCTTCTTCTGCCGTAAAATAGTTGGCTAATTGCTCCTTTTTAAGCCTAAATTCTGCGATAGACGCATTGAATCGGTATTTGTTAAATACGCCTTGAAACGTTTTCCGTTCCCCATCTTCTTCATAATCAAATCCGTCACGCAGTTTGTGAAACTCTTCTTTGGTTATGCTTGTAAGTTCTACGAAATCATTGTCGTCAATTTCTAAATCAAAATTATCAATGGTAATTTCATCTTTCGAATCATTAGCCATGATGAACATAGGAATGGTACGTGTAAAAGAACGCAATCTATCTCTTATTTCATCTTCCTTCGTTTTCTGAACCTTTTCTACCTTTTCTTCTTCCTTTTGTGTGACTTTATTAGTTACAAAATCCAATTCAATGGTATCAATCAATTTTTGTTTAAGTGCTTCGCTGTCTTTAACTTCTGCATTATTAAATTCTTCGGCAAGAGCTTTAACTTTTTCTTCTATTTGTTTGGTTACCTCCTTGGTCTCGGCTTGGGTTGCTTTATAAACTTCTTTATACTTTGCAATCAGTGGCTCGGCAACTTCTGACACTTTTTCAACTAATTCATCAGCTTGAA
>JAQVXZ010000045.1 GCA_028708845.1 Bacteroidales bacterium | reverse complement strand
TTGATGTTATAAAATACATTTCCTTTATAACTCTGTTTTGTATTTGCATAGCTTTAATATTGTATATCTTACGGATTACAAATCCTTATAATAATATTGTGCGGGAGTACAAATCCCGCACGACGGAGCGGGATTGCAAATCCCGCACGACAAAAAGCCCGCACGAGGAAGAATACATAATTGAAAGGTTAAAATGCAATATATTTATTGCTACAAAGGTGTCATCCATACGGGATTTTGTTGAGGTTGGGTATTGTCTTATTCCTACAAAGATGCCATCCCTAAGGGATTTTGCTGGTGGTAATGTTATATTTAATAAATATTTGTAGCTCCGTAGGAGTGGCATCTTTGTAGTAAGAATTGTCCTTCACACATTCTCAAAGCTCCGCAGGTGCGACACCTTTGTAGGGAAGCGACTATGCAGGGGCAAAACCATCTATCTTTCGTGCGAAAATATAAATAGTGTGCGATGAAAAAAAGAGGGGACATTTATAAAAAAAGGTGGGACATAAATTTAAAAAGGTGGGACATAAATTTGAAAAGAAGGGGTCTTTAGGAAACGCCGTTTTAATTTCTTGAAACGCCGTTTAATTTTTTTAAAACGGCGTTTTAGTAAATTATTATAGCGTTTTATTTTGGTGGGGTTTTGGCTGTGTTTTTTGGCGTTAGTTGGTTGATTGGAAATAAGAATAATCATATTTCTAAATGTTTATATGAAAAAAATGTTATAATATTGCAAGACATTCTGAGGACAAATTTAATTGTAAAAACCTCCTAATAATTAGTCTTTACTCTAAGGAGGGAAACAAAATATGAAAAAATATAAACAAAAAAATATGAAAAAACGATCACTTATTATCATAACTTTAATTCTTAGTTTTGGATTAAAAGCACAAAATCCAAGCGTTGCAATAACAATTAACAATACAACACAATTTGAAGTTACTGCAAGTTTCGCAAAAAACAATGATTGTCAAAATACTCAATCTTAATTGGTAATGAATCAGATATGCAAGGATTTGCTGCAATGTTTGGAGTTCCTATTGAGGCTCTTGTTGCAAGTTGGGGCATTACTTATACGACAGATTCAAATTACACATGGACCGATATGGCTCCTAATACAGAATATGATATTTATGCATTAGCAATTGGAGCTTCCGACTCTGTCTTATTTCAAACAACTGCTACAACTCTTTCTCTTGGCTCAAGTGGTATGTCTACAATCTCAATAAATATAAGTGAAATAACATCTACTTCAATAAGGATGACCTGCACTCCTGACAATAATACTGCGGTTTATTATGATGGAATAATTAGTAAATCATTCGCTGACAGTATTGGAATTGATTCTACTATAGGATTATTATTGGAAGCAAATGCTCTTTACCCACAGTATCAAACTGACGATTGGGTATGGCTAGATTTAGAATCAGCTACAGAGTTTTATGGAATTGCAATAGGTAAAAACTCTTTAGATCAATGGGGAGATACAACTATTGTTAGTTTTGAAACTCTTGACTCGGTATTATTGATAAAAGATATTAGTATTGAAGATATTGCTGAGATTTATCCAAATCCATCTAAAGGGGAGTTTTCTTATAAGATAAATTCCGATTTTGATCATCTATATATTTATGATATCAAAGGGGATATAGTACATAAACAAACCTTTTTAGAAAGGCAAGATAATGTAAATGTATCAAACTTAAATAATGGTCTGTATTTTATACGTTTTTCCAAAAACGGACAAGCTGGAAAGTCAGTAAAGCTAATTATTCAGAAATAAAAGGGCGTTTTAATTCTAAGAGGTTTCTTAATCTAATATTCTTATTCCAAATGATAGTACTAGGCCTATTAGTCCTTCTTTGGAGAAGATGGCTTTCTTTATCTTATTGTTATTGGGATCGATTACGAAATTATAGGATGTACTTAGGTCGGCTTTCTCTAAGTTGGTATTGGAGAATAGGGCTCGGCTTAGGTCGCAGTTTTTAAGTAATGACATTGTTAGATCGGTCTCGGAAAAGTCTACTTCTATTAGGGTTGTATCGGTGAATTTGGTGTTTCTTAGTTTTGCCCTCATAAATGTGGCATATTCTAAATTGCATTTCTCGAAACTAAGGGATGAGAAGCTTTTAAGTTTTGTGAAATTAGTTCCTGTCATCTTGCATTCCTTAAAATGTACATCTCGAAGGGAGGTCTCTATCTTTGTTAGGCTTAAATTGCATGAATCGAAAATGCAGTCTTCAAAGTTTGTATTGTTTAATACCATACCTGAAAAATCACAATTGGAGAAGATACAGTCTTCGTATTCTTCTCCAATTTGTGTTTTATTGAAATCTATATTCTTTATTTTCTCCCCTATTATCATTGGTCTAATGCTTTCTTGATGCTAATAGTTTATTAGTTTCCAAAGTCATCAAATCTTATATTATCTGGTGGTACTCCAAGTTTATCTAACATTGCAACAACTGCATCTGTCATTAGTTTTGGTCCACAAAGGTAGTATTCAATTTCCTCTGGTTCTGGGTGGTCTTTTAGGTAGTTATCATAGATTACTTGATGTATAAATCCTACATATCCTTCCCAATTATCTTCTGGCTTTGGCTCACTTAGGGCAACATGGAACTTGAAATTTTCATGCTCTTTCTCAATTGCTTCAAAGTGGTCGCAGTAGAAGAGTTCTCTTAGAGAGCGTCCTCCATACCAGAATGTTGCTTTTCTATGTGTGTCTTTGGTTAGGAATTGGTCGAAGATATGTGAACGCATTGGTGCCATTCCTGCTCCTCCTCCAATAAACATCATTTCTCTATTGGTTTCTTGTATAAAGAACTCTCCATAAGGTCCTGATATTGTTACTTTGTCTCCTGGTTTTAGTGACCAAATATATGAAGAACATATTCCTGGATTTACTTTCTTAAATCCTCCTGTTTTTCTATCAAAAGGTGGTGTTGCTATTCTAATATTTAGCATAACTATATCTCCTTCGGCAGGGTGGTTTGCCATTGAATAAGCTCTGAATATGTTTTCGGTATTCTTCATCTTCAAATCCCATACCTTCATCTTATCCCAGTCTTCGTGGTAGTTCTCTAAGACATCGAAGTCTTTATAGTCAACCTCACATTTTGGAACATCAATTTGAATATATCCTCCTGAACGGAAGTTTAGTCTTTCTCCCTCTGGAAGTTTAACTACAAATTCTTTAATAAATGTTGCTACGTTGCAGTTAGAAACCACTTCGCATTCCCATTTCTTAATTCCAAATATCTCTTCTGGTATTACTACCTTCATATCTTGTCTTACCTTTACTTGGCAGCTAAGATGGACATTTTCCTTTTGTTCCTTACGGCTAAGATGTGGCTTTTCGGTTGGAAGGACTTCTCCTCCCCCCTCTGTTACCTGACATTTGCATAGTCCACAAGTTCCTCCACCTCCACAAGCAGAAGGAAGGTAGATTTTATTATCTGAAAGAGTGTTTAGTAGGGTTGAACCTGGTTGAACAGTTAGTTCTTTCTCATCGTTGATTGTTAGTGTAACCTCTCCCTGAGGTAGTAGTTTCTTGCGAGCAAATAGCAACATCCAAACAAGTAGTAGGATAATCACTAAGAAAACTAATACACTTATTATTAATATTTTTCCCATTTCTTAAAAGTTTGATTTAGTCCTACAATTTTATTCCTAAAAAGCTCATAAAAGCTATTGCCATAAGTCCTGTTATGATAAAGGTAATACCTAAGCCTTTTAGGGGGGCAGGTATTTGAGAATAACGTAGCTTTTCTCTAATGGCTGCTATGCCAACAATTGCTAAAAACCATCCTATTCCTGAACCAAATGCAAAGGCTGTTACTTCACCAATATTGGAATATGCCCTTTCTTGCATAAATAAAGAAGCTCCAAGAATAGCACAGTTAACAGCTATTAGAGGAAGGAAAATACCTAATTGAGCATATAGAACTGGAGATGTTTTTTCAACAAACATTTCAACAAGCTGAACCATTGCTGCTATAACTGCTATAAAGATAATAAAGCTTAGATAACTTAAATCAATTTCTGCCAGTTTAGGGCTAATCCAAGCTAATGCTCCTTCTTTTAGAAGAAAGTTATCGATAAGGTAGTTAACAGGAACGGTTATTAGTAGAACGAATATAACTGCTAGACCTAATCCTATGGATGTTTTAACAGTCTTAGATACCGCCAAATAGGAACACATTCCTAAGAAGAAGGCAAAAATCATATTGTCAACAAAGATTGACTTTACAAATATATTTAATATTTCTTGCATAATTTCAAATTCTTAAGTGTTACTATTTTTCACAAAGTTCTTTATTCCTTGACCTTTGTATCCATATTATTAATCCAACAAGTATAAGTGCCATTGGAGGCATAATCATTAGACTATTGTTTTGGTATCCCATATCGTAGAATGCCTGAGGTATTACTGGATAGTCCCAAAGAGTACCACTACCAAATAGTTCTCTAACAAATCCAACAACAATAAGAATTATTGCATAGCCAAGACCATTTCCAAGACCATCTAACATTGAGTCAAATGGTTTATTGCTCATTGCAAATGCTTCAAGCCTTCCCATAACAATACAGTTAGTTATAATAAGACCAACAAATACTGAAAGTTGCTTACTTACATCGTAAACAAAAGCTTTAAGCACTTGGTCAACTAAGATAACAAGTAGTGAAACGATTACTAATTGAACGATAATTCTAATTCTTGATGGTATTGTCTTTCTAAGAAGTGAAATAATTAGATTCGCCATTATTATAACAACCGTAACGCTTATAGACATTACCACAGCTGGCTCAAGCTTTGCAGTAACAGCCAAAGCAGAACAAATACCTAAGACCTGTACGGTAATAGGATTTTCCTTTGATAAAGGATTCTTTATTAGTTTAAAATTTATTTCTGCCATGTGATTATTTTTTTAGAGAGTTAAAGTAAGGGATGTAAAATTTCAAGCTATTGTTTAGCATATCGGAAACTCCGTTAGAAGTAATTGTTCCTCCTGAAATTGCGTCCACCTGGTGAGGACTGCTCTTGTCAGCTGCTTTCTTTACCTCAACAGATTTGAAATCAGCTCCGTCAAATATTGTCTTACCTTTAAATTGATCTTCAAAGAAAGGAGTAGCAATTTCTGCTCCAAGCCCTGGGGTTTCTCCTTTATGGTCAAAGTTCACTCCTACAATTGTGTTTAGGTCATCAGCAAAAGCAATATTCCCCCAAATGCCTCCCCATAGTCCGTTACCAATTACTGGAACAACATAGGTTTTCTTGCCATCTTTTTCGTAGACAAAGACAGGAAGACTTGCCGATGGGTCATTTGCCTTAACAAGTGCCATTTGTTTTTTAGTATCAATTGTAAATGGATTAATTGTACCAATGGTTTGTTTACCATCAATAAGAGTTCCTACAATCTCTCCTTTGCTATTTACTGCATGTTGCTCTTTGAAATATGTATTAAAAAGTTCTTCTGCATTATTTGCATCGGACTCAAGCCCAACTGCTCCTAGTAATTGTTGCATTTTCTCAACCCTAATGTTCTTATCTTGGTATGGTTTCAAACCAACCGCCGCTAAGGTTAGGATAAGTGCTGAAAAAACAACTAATACTGTTGCGTATATATAAATGTATCTATTACTAAACATTTGTTCCTCCTTTCAATTTCCAACGTTTTGTTCTCATTTTAATATTTGCATCAACTACGAAGTAATCTATAAGTGGTGCAAAGACGTTAAGAAGTAGTATTGATAACATCATTCCTTCTGGATATGCAGGATTTACAACACGTATAAGTACTGCCATAACTCCTATTAAGAAACCATATATCCATTTCCCTCTATTGGTCTGTGCTGCAGTTACTGGGTCGGTTGCCATAAAGACTGCTCCAAACATAAAGCCTCCCATTAGGAAATGATAGTAGAAAGGAAGTTGTGTATATGAATTTGAACCAAACATATTAAAGGTTAAGCCCATTGCTGCTCCTCCAAGAAATACTGATAACATAATTTTCCAGCTACCAATGCCTGTTATAAGAAGGAGGATAGCACCAAGTGCAATTGCAATAACTGAGGTTTCTCCAATACTTCCTGGCATAAAACCAATTATCATATCTAAGATTGAAGTAGATGGCATAGTTCCTCCTGTCATCATTTCTGCTAGTGGTGTTGCTCCTGAAAACGCATCTGCCTTTTCTGCAATCCAAACCTTGTCGCCTGACATTGAGCTTGGGAAAGCAAAGAATAGGAAGGCACGTGCTAAGAGTGCAGGATTCATAAAGTTCATTCCAGTTCCGCCAAAGACTTCTTTACCAATTACTACTGCAAATATTACCGCAATAGTAAGTTGCCATAGTGGAACATCTGGAGGCATAATTAATGGTATAAGCATACCTGAAACTAAGTATCCCTCATTAACTTCGTGTCCTCTCAACTGTGCAAATGCAAATTCAATACCTAATCCAACACCATAGGAAACAACTAAGATAGGTAGTATCTTTACAATACCATACCATAGGTTTTGCCAAACATCATCAAATAAACCCATTGTTGGGTCAAGTGAAAGAAAGTGTTGGTAGCCTATATTGTAGGTTCCAATTAAGAGTGCTGGTAGCAATGCTATAATAACAATAGTCATTGTCCTTTTCATATCTAATGCATCTCTGAAATGTGCTCCTGACTTTGTTGTTGTTTTCGGTACAAAAGCAAATGTTTCAAAGGCATCAAACGTAGAATGAAGCCAAGGGAACTTTCCCCCTTTTTCAAAGTTTGGCTTTATATTATCTAATAAATTTCTTACCCATTTCATTCTCCAAGTTCCTTTCTCATTAGTTCAAGACCTTCTCTAATTATTTGTTGAATATCTGTTTTTGAAACATCAATAACTTCGCAAAGAGCAAAATCTTCCGCATCAACCTCATATATTCCTAACTCTTCCATCAAATCAATATCGCCAATAATACAAGCCTTGATAAGTTGTAAAGGATAGATATCTAATGGCAAAACTTTCTCAAACTCGCCTGTTAAAACAAATGCTCGTTTACCTCCATGAAGATTGGTATCTATATTAACTGGTTTTCTCTTTTGTTTTGGAAGTAGTTGAAGGAAGCCTGAAAGAAAGGTACGATAGAGACTAAATTTCTTAAATCCAGGAAGAATCCAACCTAAGAAATCATAGTAATCGCCCTCTGTTATAACAGAAACAAGATTATCATAAGCACCAAGGTAACCCTCAGCACTAATTGTCTTTCCTGTCAAAACACTTCCACTAATATACCTTAGATTATTTTCTTTAAGAACATTGCCCTCTACCAAATGCTCAATACAAGCTCCAAACTTAAGTTTATAGTATTGAGGACGTACTACCTCATTACCAACTAATGCAATTATTCTATCCTTTTCAACCTTACCAGTTGCAAATAGCTTTCCAATAATTGCTAAGTCTTGTGCATCAATATACCAAACACTATCTCCCTTATTAATTGGGTCAAGCTTTGCTATCTGAATACTAACATTCCCAACCGGATGCTGACCTTTGAACTTGTTTAGCTCAACCCCTTGCAGCTTTAAAAGCTCATCGCAAGTAGTTTTTTCATAACTAACATTCACATGGATTTTTCCCTGGGTTAGTTTCTTTAAAACATCAACCCCCAATTGAATCTCTGCAGCCTTTCCCTTAAGTAGGATATTGTAGTCTGCAGCAAGTGGTGAGGAATCAAAGCCAGAAACGATAATACATTTCGGACTTGTCTCTGGATTAGGTATTACCGCATAAGGACGCTTACGAATAAGAGTCCATAGTCCAGATTTAAGAAGTTTCTCAACCACATCTTCCCTATTCATAGTCGCTAAAGATTCTTTACCAAAATCTTCGTAGTCTTGAATTGAGTCAGGGATGATAATTACTTCCTCAATAACTCTTTTTTCTCCTCTATTTATGGATTTTACAACACCACTAACTGGGGAGGTAAAAAGAATTTTCTCATTGTGTTTTGCATAAAAAATTGGTGTACCAGCTTTTACCTTATCGTCCTCTTTGACCATCATCTTTGGAGTTACCCCAATGAAGTCAGTAGGCTTTATAGCATAAAATTCTACCCTAGGGATTAAAATCTTATTCTCAGGCTCACCAATTATCTTTATGTCAAAACCTTTCTTAACTGTAATTATATTAGACATAAATAATTGAATCAGTTTATTCTTACGTAATATTATTTTAACATCAATCGACAAAATTACGATATAAAAATCGAAGCAGCAAGTATTAAAACAAATTTTGATTTAATATTGGAATAAAGCCTTAACCCATAGATTCAATCAGCCTTTGCCTTGGCTAGCTATTACTAGAAAAGCCAACATAAAAAAAGAAGAAAAGAAAAAGATTGCTGAGAAAAAAGATAAAAAAACTTAACTCCAAACAAAAATAGTGAAATAAAGAAAGGACTTAGTGAATCGAAGAAAGAATTTAGTGAATCGAAGAAAGAAATAATTAATACGAAGAAAGAAACTCGTGAATCTTCGTTTCAATACTCAAATGATGTACATCTTTCATAGCAAATGATGTGCATCTTTCGGGGTGAAAGATGTGCATCATTTGATTTAAGTAAATTTAAGTGGGAATTTTGATATAGAATCTTAAGAGCTTAATCTCCTTAATTCTAATATGCAAATATACGAAATATTCCTCTAATAATCAATAGTTTTAACAAAAAAAAAGAGTGGCTACCTTTTTCAAAGTAACCACTCCTTGGTGTTAAGAATTTAGAGTTTTAATGCTCTAATTTCTATTTGCTATTTAACAATCAGCTTTTGGGTTCTATTGATATCAGTGTTTTGAATTCTGATATAGTAAACTCCCTTTGCTAAGTTGTTAAGGTCTATAGTTTGTTCTATTGTTCCACTAACTGGTTTTGCATTGATTGTGTTAAGTACTCGTCCTTGAACGTCGCTTAGTATAATCTTTGCCTCACCGCTAATTCCACTTATTACAA
>JAQVXZ010000044.1 GCA_028708845.1 Bacteroidales bacterium | reverse complement strand
TGTTTATTCACGGAAAGTAGTTAAGAATTAAATATAACACCAAAATTCATAATCTATGAAAAAGTTTATTATTTTATTATTTACCACATTATTTATCCTTAATTTGAATGCACAGCAGTGGGCAAAACAATATACAGGAGCAGATGGTCCTCAATCAACAGACTTTTATAACAGCATCTATAACACAGCTTATGATAGTCAGGGTAATATTTATATACTGGGAACCTTTGGGGGAGGAGCAACATATGATGGGGAAGCGTTACTCGATTATTTTCCACATTCCAATAATTCCCAATCATTATTAATAGCCAAACTTGACCAAAATGGGAATATGCTTTGGCGTAAGGCGATTAAAAATGGTCAAGGAAATAATGTATTTCCTGCTAATAGCATGCAACTTATTGGTGATACTTCATTAGCTTTTGCTGTAACAGTTATGGATTTAGCTGGGTATAATACTCAAGATTATTTATTCTATTTAGATACACTCGTTCAAGTTCCTAATGGTGAAGGCTATATTCCAGAATATCCTTTTTCTCCTGGTGGAGGAATGGGAAGCGCTTTAATAACATTAGATTTAGATGGTAATTTACTAAATCAGAATTTTCTAGAACTTCTTTATCTTGATAGTAATAATGAAGAAATATCATTGGGAGGCTACCCTTTTATTCGCTATTTAATTAATCTAACTGGAGCATTTCATATAGATAAGGACGGAAATATTTATATATACACAGGAACATCAAAATATGTTAATGGAATTTATGCAGATAAATTAAAAATAAGAGTAGATAAAGAAAGAGATTTAAATCCTTTTGATATGTCACTAAATGATAATGCAAAATTATTTAAGTTCTCTCCGAATTTTGCAGAGATGATTTGGAGCAAAGATTTAATTATAGATACATTAAGTTATAGAGAAGATTCAATATATATTACACCCACAGCCAGAGGAATAGCTGTAGATAGTTCTGGTGATATTTACATTACGGGTTATATAAATACTTTTAGATATAGCTATGGAGATTCAACATGTTATATATACGCAATAGTTGATACAAATAATCCTTCTCATAATATAAGAATAGCTCCAAAAGATGAATATACTGGATTTATTGTAAAGTATAATAGTGATGGAGAAGTAATGTGGACTAACCAACTATATGGAAGACAAGAGGGAGATTTATCTCAGTTTGGCTTTAGTGATTTTTCTAATGTTTTAATTAGCGAAGAGAATAATGCAGCTTATGTCCTTGGATTATCTGGCTTTTTAAACCCTGTTACTAATTTGTATTTTGAAGATAGTATTCCACTCAGGAAATATTGCGATACATCCTATAGCTCTCTTTTCTTTGCAAAGTTTAATAAAGAAACAGGCTCTTATATTTCTCATGGAATAGCGCCATCCCCCTATGGAACTGGTGATGGTAATAATTACAATGTTAATAACTCCTCAATTACAGTAAAGAACAATCAAGTCTTTGCTCAAACCGTTTATACTAAATACCTAATGGGAATAGACACTATGTTTACATCAATAAATCCAGATTATTGGATATTAGCTAGAGGATTGGCATTTATAAGATGGAAAGATAATGGTTATATAATAGATGTAAAGGATTTTCCGATAAATTGTGATTATGCAAAACTACAATGTAGAAACACCGTAGTTAATGATAATGGAGATATGATATTGACAGGAATGTTTAATAACAGTATTGATTTTGGCGATATACAATTAACATCAGGAGGTAATAGTACAGCATATATTGCAAAATTTAACGACCCATCATTTATAATTCCTTTTGAGGGAGGAGACACATTAAATGACCAAGAGCCACAATCATTAAACGATTTTTCAATTCAAAAAGAGAATGAAATAATAGTTTACCCCAACCCAACCAAAGACGAAGTTTATATTAGAACAAAAGGAGAACAAATAAACTCTTATTACCTTTATAATATCAACGGACAAGTTCTCTTAAAGTATGAAAAGGTAAAAACAAATAGTCAAAAGTTGAATCTTTCTGCTTTTACTAAGGGAGTTTATGTATTGAAAGTTGTAACGGATAAGAATGTTTATTCAAGAAAGGTAGTTAAGAATTAGTAAATTATTTTGGATTATTGACTCCGTAGCCGAATAGTGAGAAATCGGCAAGGGTGGGGTCTAAGGGGAATATGGTTTTGAGGTTGTTTGTTATCTCTATTGCGGTTTTCATATTGGCTTGCTTAGAATTTGTTAGTCCAAGTCTTAGAGCCTGCCTATGAACATGGGTGTCAACAGGAATAATTAGGTCTTTTGGTTTAAGAATAGTCCAAATGCCTAAATCAACAATGCTATCATTTCTAACCAACCAGCGTAATAGCATACAAAGTCTTTTACATGCTGATGTGTTATTGATTGGGATGCCTTCTACTTCTTTGAAAATATGGATTATAGCATCTATTACATCAAGGCAGGGGTTAATTGATTTGTTTTCTTTCTTGATTTGTTTTTCAATCTTGTCTTCTAAGCTTTGATTTTCTTCCTCAATATAGATAGTAAACAGTGTTTGGCAGAGATTGTAGAAGTCTTTGTTCTTATAGAAACGATATAATGATTTCTCATCGCCTTTATATCTTTCAAAACCTCTTTCTTTGATATAATTATAAGGTGAGAAGTAATCTTCATTATCAAATTTCTTATGTATATCTCCTAAGGTTTTTAGTATGGCTTTTCTATTGCCATAAGCTAACCAAGAACTTATAAAAGCAGATATTTCAATATCTTTTTTATCTTGGTAGTGGTGGGGAAATTGAATTGGGTCTGTTTCAATAAACTCTTTTATATTATATGTGTTTGCATATTCTATAAGAAGGGACTCGTTAGTCTTCATCTTTAATTGATTTGTTTTTCTGCCCATCTCTTATTCCCTCATATACGACATCGTGAATGCTTGTTCTTATATTTAATTTCGATAGTTTATTGTCATTAGCTGAAGGGTAAACTCTATTAGATAGGAATATAACTGCTATTTTCTCAACTGGGTCTATCCAAAAATATGTTCCTGTAAAGCCAGTGTGTCCGTAGCTTTTCTCTGATGCATATTTTGAACAAGGGGAATTGTTAGTTTTTGAGTTTATTACTGGCTTATCAAATCCTAAAACTCTTCTATTATTTTTGAAATAGGTCTTATTAAAGGTTTCAATGGTCTTTTCATCTATATATTGCTTTCCTTTATATATTCCTTCATTCATTAGCATTTGACATATTTTTGCAATATCCATAGCATTAGAAAATAAACCTGCATGTCCTGCAACCCCACCCATCATTGCTGCAGTTTGGTCGTGAACATATCCTCTAATTAACTTGTTTCTAAAATAATTATCGTTTTCAGTTGGTGCTATATTATCTATAGAAAACTTAGTTCTTGGATTAAATGATGTGTGATTAAGTTCCATTGGGGTGTAGAAATTCTTTGAAACATATTCATCTAATTTCATTTTAGAAATAACTTCAATCATATCGCCAAGAAGAATAAAGCCTAAGTCAGAATATACATAGCCTTCATTTTTATTAAGATCGCTTTTTGCAATTTTTTTCAGTATTTCATCCCTGTAATTTTGTTTTATATATAGACTGTCGCATACAATAAGATAATCCTTGATAGCAGAAGGATTGAAGCTGTAATATAGAGGGTCTGGCTTCTTATCTTTTAGAGTTTCTGTATAGAAAGGAACCCATGCTTTCAATTGTGCATTATGAGAAAGAGCTTGCTTAATTGTTATCTTCTTCTTGTTTGTACTCTTTAAATATGGCAAGTATTTTGATAGCTTATCGTCTAAATCATATTTATCCTCCTGGTAGAGTTTCATCATTGCAAGGGTAGTGGATAAAGCTTTTGTTACTGAAGCTACATCGTATATTGTATTGGTATTAACCCTAGCAATAGAATCATAGGTTAGGTATCCGTAAGATTTAGAATATATAATATCATTCTCATGCAAGACAACAACTTGACAACCTGGATATGCTCCAAGACTTATTCCTTTATTAGCAATGCTATCAATCTTTTTCAAATACTCAATGCTTATTCCATTTTCCACATAGTTTGCCCAATACATCATATCTTCATTATACTTTAAGCTATGATTAACTCTAAGATTATCTGTGCAAGTTACAGGCAATTTTCCCTCAACATCATTTAATCCAAAAATGCTATTAGCTAATGCTTTTTGCATATATGGCATATTTTCATAACCAAGTAGAATTGAGTTTATACAATCCAGGCTGTCGAATAATTTAAGTGAGTAGGGGTTAGCAAATAAGGCTAGAATAACATTATAATCATTTTGTAGGAATTTTAAATTCTCAACTGCTTTCTTACTTACTCCATAATTATCTTTTGCCCTCTTTGTAATATCTCCGCAAATAACTGTAATAATGTAGTCAAAGTCTTGAAGTTCTAAGGCAATCTTCTGTATTGAATCGCCATTCTTTACTTGATAGAGCTTAGCATCGTTATATGTGTTAATGGTTGAAGTAAAATCATTGATATCTTCATTGCCAAGTTGTACAATAGCAATCTTAGCATTTGTTCTATCAACAATAGGAAGGTTATTATCTGTGTTTTTTACAAGGGTAATTATCTTTTCAGATATTTGAGTAGATATTTCTTCCGCCTCATTAATCAAGGCTTTGCTTGGAAGTGATATCTCTTTCTTTGTTTCTGAAAATAAACCTAAATCATATTTTAATTCTAATACCTTCCTGCACTTTCTATCTATATCTTTTTCACTAATTCTCTTATCTTTTATTGCTTTAAGAATAGAACTTACTGCCTTATATTCATTCTTTGGCATAAGGAGAATATCTACCCCAGCCATTAGAGCCCTAACCTCTGCCTCACCATCAGTATAATTTTTGGTAACTCCACTCATATTTAATGCATCTGTAATAACAAGACCATTAAATTTCAAATCCTTTCTTAGATAATCATCAATTATATCTTTGCTTAGGGAAGATGGGAGTTTAGGGTCAGAAATTAAACTTGGGATATTTAAGTGTCCAATCATAACCATTTTAGCTCCTCTATCAATTGAGTATCTGAAAGGGTAGGTGTCTATGGAATCTATAAATCCTTTTGTGTGATTAATTATTGGAAGGTCGTAATGTGAATCAACTTCTGTATCTCCATGACCTGGGAAATGCTTTAAGGAACCAAGTACTCCATTATCTTGCATTCCTTTTGCATAAGCCCAAGATAGTTTTGCGACTCTTTCTTTGTTTTCTCCAAATGAACGTGAATCAATCACTGGGTTCTTAGGGTTTTGGTTAATATCAACGCAGGGAGCAAAGTTTAGGTGAATACCCATAGCCTTAGCCTGAAGAGCAATATTCTTTCCCATTTCGTAAACTAAAGAATCGTTATCGGTAGCTCCAATACTAATTTGACGAGGAAAAGAATAGCCATCTGTCATCCTCATTCCCAAACCCCATTCTCCATCAATGCTGAATAGGAGAGGTGTTTTGGCGATTTTGGAATATGTTTTATTAAGTTCAAGCATAATATCACCACTACCTTTGAAGAAACATATGCCGCCAATATTCAAACTATCTATTGACTTTGAAATCATATTTACATATGGTGCATTATTTTTCGTGTCGGATGCAATAATTATTATCTGCCCTATTTTATCTTGTAGGCTCATTGACTTCATCTTATTATTGATGAATATATCTTTTTGGCTTAGGTTTGAGGGTTGGGTTTCAACTTGAGCCGTAACGCAGGATGAAAATAGAATAGAGAAGAGTAGGAAGGTGATTAGTCGCTTAAGTTTCATATCTATAATAAGTTTTTGTAAAATATATGCAAAGATAAGAAAAAGAAGGGAATACTATATAACAAAAAAAAAGCTACTAATTAACTTAGCAGCTTTTCTCTAATTAAAAAAAATCTAATTATAAAACTCTTCTAACTTCAATGATAGCTTGTTGAATTCTTTTCTTGTAAGTTGGATTTTCTGAACATTCTTTAACAGCAGCTTCTCTTGCAGCAGCTTCTTTCTTTAAAGCAGCATATTCCTTAAGACCTGCTGCGCCAGTTCCTTTGTTTTGATTAGCTTTTGAAATTCTTAATGAAAAGCTTTCATAATCTGTTACAACTTTTTCACAAGGATCAACTTTAGGTTCTTCAACCTTAGGAGCTGGTTTTTCAGCTGGTTTTGTAGCCTTAGGAGTAGTAGCTTTTGGCGTAGCAGCAACAGGAGCTTCAGCTTCTTCAACTGGTTCTTCGATAGGTTCTTCAGCCATAGTTTCAATTGCTGTTTCTGTTGTTGTTTCAACTGTAGCTTCTTTTTTACCACATGATGCAGTTAATGCAACTAAAGCGATTCCTAATAATAAGTGTTTTACTTTCATAATTTCTTCTTTTTTTTAAGTTATTAATCATTAATTTGACTTTGCAATAATACAAAATAATTTGCAATTATACTATACAAAAATCAAATATGTTTTTCATTTCAATATAAATAATAAAATTAGTCTTTTATAATCAACCTTTTGGCTTTCTTCTTCTTTAGTAAATGAAAGTTGTAAATTTCTCATAAACTCTAAATAATTAATTATTATAAGAACACTTCAATAGATGTTAGTTATTTTCGATTTGAAATTTTATTGTTTTTATTTTTAAAAATATCGTTCTGTATCCTTATAGATTCTTGATGAATTGATTCAAATAAATCTTTAATAAAATCTTTATCTAGTATAGAGCCTTGAGCTTTTTCTATTCTTTTCTTAATCATTTCATCCAAACGTTTAACTTGGAGTATTGGAATATTCTTTTCTTTCTTTATTTTGGCAACCTCAATAGATAGGCCCATTCTTTGTTTGATGATATTAATAAGTTCAAAATCTAAACTATCAATCTCTTCTCTAATAGTAAATATTGGATTTATGTCTTCAAAGCTATTTTGAGGAATCTTTAACTCTTTCAATAGTTTTTTAAGAGCAAAAGGAGTTATTTGTTGGCTGCTATCTGTCAAGGCTTCTTCTGGCTTGTTATGTACCTCAATCATTAGTCCATTTAATCCAATATTTACTGCAGATTGAGATATATCCTTAACTAATGAAGCTTGACCAGCAATATGACTAGGATCGCAAATAATAGGTATATCTGGCATTAACCTCTTTAATTCAATAGGCATTTTCCAATATGGAGTCTGCCTATAAATTCCATTATCAGCAAAAGAAAAACCTCTATGTATTGCATAAATATTTTTTGCCCCAGAGGCTTTAATTCTTTCTATTGCACCAATCCAAAGTTTAATGTCTGGATTTAATGGATTCTTAATAAAAATGGGTATATCAATACCTCTTAGGCTTTCAGAAAGTTCTTGAATATAAAAAGGATTGGTTGTTGTTCTTGCACCTATCCAAATTCCATCAATTTCGTTTTCTAAGCATTTTTCAATATGCAAAGGCGTTGCAACCTCAGTAAGTGTTTTTAAAGAAGTTGTTTTCTTAACTTCATTAAGCCAACGTAATCCTTTAGCACCAACTCCCTCAAATTGATTGGGTCTAGTCCTTGGTTTCCAAATGCCAGCCCTAAACCATTTAACTCCCTCTATTAAGTCTATAGCCTTAGCAATACTTAAGACCTGCTCTTTGCTCTCCGCCGAACATGGTCCTGCAATTAATTCAAGCAAAACTCAATCTTATTCTTTAAGCTAGGTGAGTAAACACTAAAGATGTTTGCATAGGATAATATGCTAATAATAATCCTATTGCTAGGACAAACCATATTGAAGTCTTCATTTAATAGAAAATCTTCTTCCCAATGGTTCAATAAATCAGAAAAGTTGTAATCTTTATCCATAAAAAAAATATTTGTTAGGTCAATTTACTTAAAAACGACCTAACAAATATTTTATTGTATTGACTAAATATTAAGATTCAGTTTACATATGAAGTAATGTAGTCTTTTCTTCTGCCATTCTTCGAAGATTTATTAAAGCATAACGCATCCTTCCCAATGCAGTATTAATACTAACATCTGTTTTTTCTGCAATATCTTTAAAGCTCATATTAGAATAGTGACGCATAATTAAAACCTTTCTTTGTTCTTCTGGCAATTGTCTAATAAGTTTCTTTACGTCATCATTGATTTGTTCTCTAATGATTTTTTGTTCAATAGACTCTTCACTATTTCCTAAGACATCAAATATATCAAAATTCTCGTCAGTTCTAACAGTAGGGAACCTTTGGCTTCTACGGAAATGGTCAATAACTAAATTATGAGCAATCCTCATAACCCATTGAATATACTTACCCTCATCCCTATAGGTTCCGTTCCTAAGAGTATTAACAATCTTAATATGTGTGTCTTGGAATATATCATCAGCAAGAGCTTTGTCCTTAACTAATGAAAGAATATAATTGTAAACTTTGTTTTTATGGCGAGATAATAATACTTCAAATGCTTGCTTATCATCATTCATATAAGCTGCAACTAACTCATTATCGCTTTTTTTATCGTATAACATAGGAATCCTCCTTTTTTTATTTAAAAATGAATATGTGTTTTAAAAAAAAGTAGTTATCCTATTCTATAAGCAATAATAATTGGTTAATAAATTTTGTATTACGAGGCAAAGATAAACATATTTTTTAAAATACCAAACTTTTTCGAATTTATTTTTTCAATAATTCGAAGTTTATATTATTTTCTTACCTTTGCACATTCAATAATAAAAAGAAATTTGAATATGAAACACATAAAGCTATTAATAATATCGATAATTGTTTTTGGAATATCTTGTAATAGTCCAAAGAAAGATGAAACAAATAACATAAAAGATGAGCTAGCTCTTTTGGATGTTAAAATAAGGAAAGAACCAAAGAATGCTGATCTATATTATGCACGTTCAAAGGTCTTATTGGAAAAAGGAAAACTAAAGGAAAGTCTTATGGACATTCAAACAGCCATAGATTTTGATAAAAAGAATGTTAAATACTATGTTCGCAAAGCTGATATTCTTTTTGCATCAGGAGAAACAACACTTTCCTTTGCAGCCCTTCAGGAAGCACT
>JAQVXZ010000001.1 GCA_028708845.1 Bacteroidales bacterium | reverse complement strand
GTATAAACATAATGCAAAAATAACATTTATTTTCGTCCGATTCACCCTAAAAAGTGAAGCAAAAAATACAGATAACTATATTACAGCGAATTATAAGTTAAAAGAAAAATAAGTGTCAAAGTCAGGACAACTTATTCTCAAGATAAATATAAAATCACAGAGAGAACAAGAATAACTAAATCTGCAATAGATTCTTTGGAAGAAGCTGTTACAGCTAAAATAAGGAAAGATAAACAGCTGCGGAATATTGAAGGATTAAAGCAACTTCATATTTTTTATCTTCCATTTCGTGATGATATTTCAAAAGAGGAATATTTAAACAAAGCATTTTTAAATAAATTATTGCCAGAGTATATTATTTATAATCAAGGGAAGAAAATTGTCAATGGTTGTTTAATGTCAAGTAAAAAAAATATCAAGAGTTGTTTAGAGACAAAGTTTATTATTTATGATTCTATTGGTAAAGGAAAGGCATTAGGAGAGTATTTTTCATTGTATAAGTATGAAAATGACTATAAAAATTATGAATTAGTACAGTTGTTTTTGAATAATGAGTTTGATTTTGTTTTTCAGCTTAATTTCCTTGGAGATTATATAGGTGTAAAGGATTCGAATATTTTTGTGCTAAGAGAAGATAAAAGTAAAGGATATGTTAAAGATTATGATTGGGAAGGTTATATGAATGCTCTTTACGACAAGGAAATTAGATTTTATGAAGAGTTAAAGCAAGATAGTTTAAAGTATTTATATCACACTTTAAGATTTAAATATCTTTCCGAAATAGAAAGTTTAGAGAATAGAATCACACGCCTTGTTAGGAAAAATAAATATATTCCAAATATAATGGGTTTGAAACAATTTCATATATTCTATTTTAGTCCTGATACATTGCTTGGTAGGAAAGATTTTGAAGATAATTTATTTGTTTACAAATTCTATCCAAACTATTACAATGTAACTACAAAATCGTTTTTTAAAAATAAGGAGAATAAATATTTTCAAACACGAACTTTTGTCTATGAAGATATGAATAATGAGCAAATAGCGGAAGGAAATGCTCTTGGAATTGCTCGAGTAACAAAGACCTCTAATCTTCTAAAGTATTTTATTAAAGAAAAGGTTGAGATGGTTTTTAATATAGGAGTTAAGAATGTTTATATTTGCCTAAAGGATAGTGATGTTTTTGTTATTAAAGATATAAATGATGAGATACGCAAATACTCTGTAAAAGAGTTTGAAGAATGTTTTTTTAATGAATTGTGTCCTACATGTAAATAGTAAGCATTAATTCAAAATTTAAAATTTGAGGGATAAGAAAAAATAAAAAGGATGAATAACCAAACTGACTTTAATAGATATAATTCATTAATACTTTACCCCGTAAGTGTAGGTTCAAACATTCAGAATTGGGAGTATGAGTATAACGCACAAGGATTGATGTCTAAAAGGAAAGATAATTTATTAGGACAGGAGGAGAGATTTGTATATGATAATCTATTCCGATTAGTTAGCATTATAAAAGAACATGGGAGAGTAGATAGGTATAATACTATGACATATGATGAGAAAGGTAATATACTTAGCAAATCGGATGTAGGGCATTACAGCTATGACTCAGATAAACCCAATGCAATATCAGGGTTGAATAATGAATATAACACAGGGGGATTTCCTACATTTGCTCCACCATTCTTCAACACAATCAATACAGAAACCTTGAATACCGAATACGATGTAAACAATAAGATAGAAAAGATAAGTCAAGGAAATAAAGAGTTGAAGTTTTTGTATTCATCTACAGGCAATAGAATAAAAACAGAATATAAAGTAAATAACACCCTGCAGAAGACGGTTTATTACATAGGAAACTATGAATGCGAAGTCTATCCAAATGGTAGAATAAGAGAGATAAACTATATCAATACAAGTACAGGACATACCATAGTACAGCTCAAAGACAATAAAAATAACATACCAACCGACAGTCTATACTATATCTTCAAAGACCATTTAGGCAGTTATGACAGAATCACCAATCAATTAGGACAAATAGTAGAAACCTATAGCTTTGATGCCTGGGGTAACAGACGACAAGCCAGCGATTGGACAATCAAAGACGTTAGCGAGACACGACTCTTCACAAGAGGCTTTACCGGTCACGAACACTTAGACGCATTTGAGACCATAAATATGAATGGAAGACTCTACGACCCAACCATAGCCCGTTTCCTAAGCCCCGACCCATATGTCGCCAGCAACACCTTCACCCAAGACTTCAACAGATACTCATACTGTAGAAATAATCCACTATTATACACCGACCCAAGCGGAGAGTTTATATGGTTGCCAGTTATTGCTGGAGCAATTATTGGAACATATATGGGAGGAGTAATTGCAAATAATGATTTCAATCCTATTAATTGGAATTATAATTCAGGAAAGACATGGGGCTACATGTTAGGAGGAGCAATAGTAGGAGGATTTTCAGGCTGGGCAGGAGGAGCAATAGCAGCTTCGGGTATGCCAATGGCAAATACAGCAGGAATAATGTCTGCTTCGTTTGTAAATTCGCTTGGTACACATATTTACACAGGAGGGCAAACACCAGTATCAATTAGTTTTGGTATTGGTTCTTATGATATTACAAATGACAAATGGGATGGAATATGGAATTGGGGAGAAAATAGTACATTAGAAAATATTGGATATACATTTGGGGCAATGGCAAACCTAACCGATGCGGTTTCCCTTTTTAGTGGTGGCGGACAAAATGTTAATGTCAATTCTGCACAAACAGATAAAAATGATTGGTGGGGACATAGTTCCATAACAGATGCGGATAATAAAACATTAGTTTCTGTTGGACCGCCAGTTGGAAATGGTGTGCAAACAACAGACCCTTTAACAGGAAACAAGCTTAGTTTATCTCAAATTTATAAAAACTCTATCAAACCTGCTAATCTAAATTGGGACAATTATGCTACTTCCTCAAGCACTTGGCAAGTGCCAATTAACAATGTTAGTAAAAGTATACTTACTAATTATACTACTTCTACTTGGGATTTACTTATTAATAGTTGTGTAGGACATACTTCAAGGGCTTTATGGAGAGCAGGAGTTCCAAACATATATTTGTTCCATCCGCACACATTAAATTTTCAATTAATGATTAGGCAGATAGGAATTTATTCAAGTCCATATCTTTATCAAATTCCATAAAATCAAACAATATGAAAAAGTTATTTATAATAGTATGTTTTGAAATGTTAGTATTCAGTTGTTCCCCAATTCAAAAATGTAGTTCAAATGTTAACTTAGAACAAACTAATAAAGCAGAAACAGATAATAGCTTGTTTCTGAACGAAACAGAGAGTTCTCTTCTTAATAAAATTTTTGAAACTGCTCGAAAAGATTTTGATTTTACAAATAAAAAGGTAGGATTTATTAAAATTAGTGGCGAAAGTGGAAAAATTCATTATTTCAATATGCAAGAAGAACATTTTGTAGATGAAAATTATCCTCTTGATAATGGCACATTGTATATTTTCGATGTTACTCAAAAAGAAGAAAGTGGCGGTTATGATGCAGCGATTGTGTATTGGAGTAAATTTGTGATACCAATAAATGAAGTTGTCAAAAGGTCGAAAGATAAACGTTAAAGTTTTTCGTCGTGCGGGATTTGGACTCCCGCACTATGTTATCTTATAGATATTCAATCCATAAGATATTCCTATTAAATAAGAAGTTGTATATTTGCAGAAAAGAAATAATAATGAATAAATGTCGGATAACATATCCTAATAATAAAGAAGTGCGGGAGTACAAATCCCGCACGACCAAGTGGTGGCATTTCATCTATAAAATTCCAAGATTATGGTAAGAGTTTTTTTAATAATTTTCTTGCTTTGCATTAACAGCCTATATGCACAAGAAAATAAATATAGTAATGATTGTGAGGATGATTCTCTTATAACTATAGGAAGCTCACCTGAGGAAATTCCGATATTTGATAAAGATTCGCAAGATCCCCAAAGATTACATAATTTTCTTTTGGAAAATCTAAGATATCCTAAAATGGCGATTAAAGACAAAATAGAGGGAAGGATATATATTAAATTTTGGATTGATACTGCAGGTTACACTCATAACCATAAAATTGTTAAGGGAATCAGAGAAGATTTAGATAGTGAAACTTTACGAGTTGCAAAACTTATTAAGTTTGATGAGCCTGCAAAAACTCGAGGTAAGCCAGTAGGATATTGTTTTTTTATGGTGATTCCGTTTAACTTACCTGAAAAGTAAAACCTATTAGATAGTGTACTATATTTCATTGTGAGGAATATGTACTATCTCGCACTATGTTAATATTTGGATTTTCACCCCGTAAGATGAAATAATATAAACATAAAAATAGACGAGTAAAAAATAAATATGTAAATTTGCAAAATAGAATAAAGTATTATTAATGAAAGAGTATCAGATTGAATCATCGGCTTGCCGCTTGCAAATCAAGTTATCGGCTGCCGCTTTCATAAGAAAGAATCCTAATAGCAATAACGAAATGGATTGCTTATCGGTTTACCGTTTGCAAAGCAATAAATCCAGTTCAACGATAAGAACAAATCCGGCAGGACAGACAAATAATAATTCATTTAAATATCCATTTTAATATGAAAAGTTTAAAAATACATCTAATTATTATTATTTTGTTGTTATGCATAACATCTTTACATTCACAAAGTATAAGCATAGAATTATCGGTAAAATGGGAGAAGGGAACAGATGTTTATAATGAAGATTCAATAATATATGTTCCAAAATTATCAATTACATATAGAAACAATTCCGATACTAATTTTTATTTTAAGAAAGTCTCAGAAAGTCGTTCTGGATTACCGTTTTTCATACATGGTTCTTTATTACAATATCCAATTGAGGAATATTTGAATCCCAATTATTTAAAAAGAGCAAAAGCACATGGCAATTATACCAACGAAAATTATAAAGTAGAAATTAAAGCTGTTAGTTTTACAAATTCTTGGTTTTTATTTAATGATACTTTGAATATTGAAGAAGAACAAGAAATTGATATAGTAAACGATGATTTAGCGAATATTTACGAATACATATACCGAGAAAATTATAACAAACAGCCGAATTATTTTGAACAGACTAAAATAGACTTTACCGAATTCGATTTAACCCCCGATAAAATATTAAATGAGTATAGTAATAAGTTTATTTTTTTAAGGGCGGGTGAAATTTATACTGACAGCTATAATCTTATTGGATTTCAAATGATTAAAGGAAGTTTTATGTTTTATATTAGTATAGATAGTTTGACAGACTATATTTACACTACTCCTATTTGGGATAATAATCAATCAAAATACGTAGAAACAAAAACAATGTTGCCGAAATTAGTAGGTGAGTATAAATTATATTCTGGCAAATTTAATACTAATAAAATATCAATAACATTTTAAAAGGAAAGAATCATCCTTGGTCGTGCGTAATTGCAAATCCCGCACGACGGATAAACTTTAATTTTAAACAAACAGAGCGTTTAACTACTTTTCCAAAGCCTGAATATCCATAAAACAATTCTTGCAATCAAATATAAGCTTATAGGTTCTTTCATTGTCTTTTAGGAAAAGTTCTTGATCGAAGTCTGGAGTTTGTTTATCTCTGATTAGGCATTGACCTAAGGCATAGCGGATGCAATTCTTGGAACGCATAAGGATAATATCTTTGGTAAGGTTTGTTTTTTCAACTCCGTAAGTAATTTCCTCTACTCCATGACGAAGATAAAACTCTTTTGCTTTTTCATTAATAACATTTGAGCTATAATCTAATTGCTTTGAAATATATGGGTAATCAGTTTTTTCGAATACAAACTCTTTTCTTTTATAGGTTTCTTTTCTAAGAGCGATTATTTTATCGCAGCATACTCTTCTTAGGCTATTTATTAGGGAAGAAGGGAAGAAGTAGTTTTGAGTTGTGGTGTTTTTGAAGTTTATTAAATAGAAAGGGCTATTGCCAAGTTTATCAATTTGCTTTAGTAATTTCTCATCGTAGGAGTCTGTGTTTTTTGCTAATTGTTTTTCTGTTTCTACTGATTCTTCTACTTCAATACCTGTTTCATCTCTTGCTTTAAGAATAAAACCATTAGGAGTTTCTGAAAGCTCAAAATCTATTCCAATTCTTCTTTTAGAGGTATCTTGTTCAACCTGCTTTGAAAATTGAATATCAAAATTACGGTATATCTTAGTTAATCGTTTTATTTCTAAGTTTTTATTTGGAACTATTGTAACAAGAGATTGGTCTTTATCTGCCTCAACCTTATTAACTAAAAAGCCTTCTAATTCTCCTCTACTATTGAAATAGCATAAGCCATCACCATTAGAAATGTCTTCAGAGCTTGAGATTTGGATGAAATTATGATTTCTTCCACTTAGGTTTACGTCTGCAACTTTGCCTATGTATTTTCCAATAGCTTTTGCAGTATCCAAATTACCTATCTTGTCTTTCTTGCCTTCAATATTAAAACTTGTAAAGCCACGATTAAAACTTCTTTCGATATCGGGGGTAAAACTTATCTCTGTTTTTCCAATTGAGGAGCGGGAATATTTTTTGGAGTTATTATTGGAATCAATGAATTTATTTATCTCTTGTGAATAATATGAAGTAATATTCTTTACATAATCCAAGTCTTTTAAACGTCCCTCTATCTTAAAGCTTCTTACACCTGCTTCAATCATTTGAGGGATATATTCAGATAAGCTTAGGTCTTTTGGAGAAAGTAAGTGTTTGTTTTTGGCTAAGGTTTTTCCGCTTGCATTAATTAAATCGTAGTGAGAACGGCATGGTTGTGAGCATTCTCCTCTATTGCCTGAGCGTTTTGTTATATCGTAGCTTAAATAACACTGACCACTTAGTCCATTGCATAAGGCACCATGAACAAAGCTTTCTATTTCCATTTCTGGAACGGCATTATGTATTTCTCTAATTTCTTCAATGGATAATTCTCTTGGAAGAACAACTCTTTTAATTCCTATCTTGTGAAGGAAATCTATCTTTTCTTTAGAGATATTATTCATCTGAGTGCTTGAGTGCAAGGTTATGGGAGGAAGATTCATCTCCAAAATTCCCATATCTTGAATAATCAAAGCATCAACTCCAATATTATATAGATTATGAATTAGCTCTTCTACTTCCTCTAATTCATTATCAAATATTATAGTATTTACTGTAACATAAACCTGAGCATTAAAAATATGAGCATAATTGATTAGTTCTTCAATATCCTCTAAGCTGTTACCTGCTGCAAGTCGTGCCCCAAAGCTTTCTGCCCCAATATAGACAGAGTCTGCACCCATTTCTATAGCAGCTTTCCCTATTTCTAAATTCTTAGCAGGAGAAAGAAGTTCAATATATTCCATATTTATTTATCCTAAGATTATTTTAAGCAACGTTTATATAGTTGTATTGTGTTTTCAAGTCCAAAATACAAAGCATCACAAATTAAGGCGTGACCAATAGAAACTTCTAATAGGTTTGGTATGCTTTGGTGGAAATACTCTAAATTGACTAAATCTAAGTCGTGACCAGCATTAAGTCCTAAGCCCTGATATTCTGCTTCCTTTGCTGCCCTAAGGAAAGGCTCGATTGCTTTTTCTCTATTTGTCAAATATAAACTTGCATAGCTTTCGGTATAAAGTTCAACTCTATCGGCACCACATCTTTTAGCTCCTGCAACCATTTCTTGCTGTGGATCAACAAAAACAGATACCCTGCAAACTTGTTTTAGCCTTGCAATAATATCTTTTAAAATATCTTCGTACTTAACAGTATTCCAACCTGCATTAGAAGTTAAAACATTATGAGCATCAGGAACTAGTGTTACTTGTTCAGGTCTAACTTCTTCAACCAAACGAATAAAATCCTCTGTTGGGTTGCCCTCAATATTAAATTCTGTTTTAAGAAGTGGCTTTAGTCCTCTTGCATCAGAATATCTAATATGTCTTTCGTCTGGGCGAGGATGAATAGTTATTCCTTCTGCTCCAAAACGTTCACAATCCACAGCAACTTTTAAAACATCAGGATTATTACCACCTCTTGCATTACGAATAGTTGCAACTTTATTAATATTCACACTTAACCTTGTCATATCTTTTTGATTTATATTTTTGCAAATATACTACCGAAAATAATTAATTGAGTTTTTTTAACAGACTTTTGTGAAAAACCATACATATAAATTGATTTTCCAATAACAATATTTACTTTAGTGTTTATTGCTAGAGACTAAGTTTATACCTTGTTTTTACTATTTTATTTCTTGTTTCAGTTTTATTGTTATATCTTTGTAAATTATTTATTTGGAATAAAGATTGCATGTGTGTCTATGGAAAAGCGTTGGGTTTTAAAACAATATGGGGATAAGAGTCTAGTTGAAAAACTTGCTCAAGATCTTCAAGTGGACAAAACGTGCACTCGTCCAGAAGATTTTGAAGTCTATAAAATTATTGCTAATCTTCTAGTTCAAAGAGGCATCAACAATTATGATGATGCCAAAAAGTTTTTCAGACCAAACATTAATGACTTACACGACCCTTTCATGTTAAATGATATGGATGAGGCTGTTGAAAGGATAATGTTTGCAATAAAAGGGGGAGAGAAAATCCTTGTTTATGGAGATTATGATGTTGATGGAACTTCTGCTGTTGCTTTGGTTTATTCTTATTTAGAACTTTTTCACCCTGAAATTGATTTTTATATTCCAGACCGTTATGAAGAAGGTTATGGTGTTTCTTATAAGGCAATTGATTGGGCTTACGAAAACGGGTTTAAATTAATTATTTGTTTAGACTGTGGAATTAAGGCTATTGATCAAGTTGCATATTCTTTGGAAAGAGGTATAGATTTCATTATTGCCGACCACCATCTTCCGGATGAAGAATTACCAAATGCTTGTGCTATTTTAAATCCAAAAAGGATTGACTCAACCTATCCATATAAAGAATTATCTGGCTGTGGAATTGGGTTCAAGTTAATTCACGCCCTAAACATAAAACGTCGCAAGCCTTTTGATACATTAATTCCATACTTAGATTTAGTTGCAATTGCAATTGCTGCTGACATTGTTCCAATAACAGGAGAGAATAGAATTTTAGCTTTCTATGGATTAAAGGTAATTAACAAACAACCTCGTCCAGGCTTAGAGGCTATATTAAAATATAGTAAGGTTGTTCATGTTGTGGACACATTCACCAATAAATTATATTTCAATAAAGAACTCAATATTTCTGACCTTGTTTTCTTAATTTGTCCAAGAATAAATGCAGCAGGCAGAATTGAGACAGGAAATAGTTCAGTTGAGCTTTTAATAGCAAAGAAGCTTGAAGAGGCAGAAGAAATTGCTAAAAAAATAAACGATAACAACGATACTAGAAAAGAATACGATATTCATGCCACAGAAGAGGCTATTGAAATGATTAGAAATTCTCATGATTTAGAAACAAGTAAAGCAACTGTTGCCTATAAAGATGATTGGAATAAAGGAGTTGTTGGCATTGTTGCCTCTCGTTTGATTGAACAATTCTACAAACCTACAATAGTTTTCACAAAGTCAAATAATTTAATTACAGGCTCTGCACGGTCGGTTAAAAATTTCGATATATATTCTGCAATTGAATCTTGTTCTCATCTTTTGACACATTTTGGAGGTCATAAGTTTGCTGCGGGATTATCGTTAAAGGAAGAAAATCTTGAAGAATTTATTAAACTATTCAAACAAAAGGTTGGAGAGAATATTAGCGAAGACCAATCTTCTCCTGAAATTGAAATTGACGATTCAATAAAATTAAGCACAATTACACCAAAACTAAATAGAGTATTAAAACAATTTGCTCCTTTTGGTCCAGAAAATAACATCCCTATTTTTCGATCAGATAATGTTGTAGATACTGGAAACATACGTCCTGTTGGACAAAAACATTTGAAACTTTCTGTTATTCATCTTGATATTAGTCATCTGCCTTTTTCTTGTATTGGATTTGGGTTAAGTAATTACTATGAAGATATTCGTCATGGAGAAGCCTTTAACATAGCTTTTCATATTGATGAAAACGAATGGAATGGCAAGACTTCGCTGCAACTAAACATTAAGGACATTAAACTAAACAACAAATAATAAGAATGGCATTAGACGATAAAAAAATAATATTTTCAATGGTTGGAGTAGGAAAGACATTCCCTCCAAACAAACAAGTTTTAAAGGATATTTATCTTTCTTTCTATTATGGAGCTAAGATAGGTATAATAGGTTTAAATGGTTCAGGGAAATCTACTCTTTTGAAAATTATTGCAGGACTAGACAAATCACACCAAGGAGAAGTTCATTTCTCTCCTGGTTATAGTGTTGGTTACTTAGAGCAAGAACCTCATCTTGACGAAACCAAAACGGTTAAAGAAATTGTTATGGAAGGAGTTAAAGAGGTTGCTGACATAATAAAGGAATATGATGAGATAAATAATAAGTTTGCTGAGCCCATGAGTGATGACGAAATGTCAAAACTTATGGAACGTCAGGGAGAGGTTATGGAACTTATGGAGCACCACGATGCATGGAACCTTGATAACAAGCTTGAAAGAGCCATGGATGCACTTCGTTGTCCTGAGGAAGATGCAGTTGTGAAAAACCTTTCAGGAGGAGAACGTCGTAGGATTGCACTTTGCCGCCTACTTCTTCAAGAACCTGATATTCTTCTTCTAGATGAACCAACCAACCACTTAGATGCTGAATCAATTGATTGGTTAGAACAATATCTTCATCAATATAAAGGCACAGTTATTGCTGTAACTCACGATAGGTATTTCTTAGATAATGTTGCAGGATGGATTTTAGAACTTGATAGAGGTGAAGGAATACCATGGGAGGGCAACTATTCTTCTTGGTTAGAACAAAAAACTAAGAGGATGGAGAATGAAGAAAAGACTGAATCCAAGCGAAAGAAAACACTTGAAAGAGAGTTAGAATGGGTTAGGATGAGTCCTAAGGCTCGTCATGCAAAAGGGAAAGCTCGTTTGAATGCTTACGATCAAATGATGTCTCAAGACACTAAAGAAAAGGAAGATAAACTTGAAATATATATTCCAAACGGACCTCGTTTAGGAACAAATGTTATTACATTTAATGATGTCCGTAAAGCATTTGGAGATAAGATATTGTTTGAAGGTCTTAGTTTCTCACTACCTCCTGCAGGAATTGTTGGAGTTATTGGACCAAACGGAGCCGGGAAAACAACATTATTTAGAATGATAATGGAGCTTCAAAAGGCTGACTCAGGAAATGTTGAAATTGGAGAAACAGTTAAGTTAGGTTATGTTGACCAGCAACATGCAAGCATAGATCCTGAAAAATCTGTTTGGGAAGTTATTTCAGAAGGTAACGAACAAATTCAAATGGGAGGAAGACTTATTAATTCAAGAGCTTATGTTTCTCGTTTTAATTTCTCTGGAGTAGACCAAAACAAGAAAACAGGCGTTCTATCTGGTGGAGAAAGAAATAGACTACATTTAGCTCTAACTCTTAAGTCAGAAGCAAATGTGCTTCTTTTAGATGAACCAACTAACGATATTGACATAAATACTCTTAGAGCCTTAGAAGAAGGATTAGAAGACTTTGCTGGATGTGCAGTTGTTATATCTCACGATAGATGGTTCTTAGATAGAATCGCAACTCATATACTTGCTTTTGAAGGTAATTCTGAAGTTTATTTCTTTGAAGGTTCTTATTCTGAATATGAAGAAAACAAGAAGAAACGTTTAGGAGACGTAACTCCTAAAAGAACAAGATTTAAAAAACTTATCGCAGATTAAAAAGATGGAAAAAAAAGAAATAACAATATGTTTAGGCAGTTCTTGCTTTTCAAGAGGTAATAACAAAAACCTTGAAATAATACAAGAGTATATCAAAAATAAAGGTTTAGAAGCCAATGTTAACTTTAAGGGACAATTATGTTCTGAGAAATGTCAGGAAGGACCAGTTCTAACTATTGACAATACTACATATAAAGAAGTAACACAGACCAAATTATTTGAAATATTAGATAAGGAGCTTAAAAAAGAGTAATGAATAAATCATCAGCAATTTATACAGAAAAGAACAATTGTCAGGATTGTTATAAATGTGTGAAGTATTGTCCAGTTAAAGCAATTAAATTGGAAGATAGTTCTGCATCCGTAATCCCAGAATTATGTATTTATTGTGGGAAATGTACACAAGTATGTCCAGCTAATGCTAAAAAGATTAGAGATGATATTCCTAAAGTAGTTCAAGCACTTCAAAATGAGAAAATAATTGTTTCTCTTGCTCCAAGCTACTTGAGTGACTATAATAATGAAGACATTAATAAAATAATTGCAGCATATAGAGAAGCTGGATTTTATGGTGTTTCAGAAACTGCTCTTGGAGCAGAAAAGGTAGCAGTGGACACCAAGCGTTGGTTAGAAAAACAAGATAACGGAGTATATCTTTCGTCTTGTTGCCCTTCTGCCATATTGCTTATAAAGAAATACTACCCTCAATATTCGAGTGCAATAGCACCTGTTTATTCTCCTATGGTTGCTCATGCCAAATTCCTTAAAACAATTTATCCTGATTGCAAGGTGCTTTTTGTTGGTCCTTGTATTGCAAAAAAGGAAGAAGTTGATCAGTTCCCTGGACTTATTGACTACGTCCTTACATTTAAAGATATGAATACCCTATTTCAATCAATGGGTATTTTCCCTGAATTTATGACTCCAACAGAGGAAGATGAATTTATTCCAATGAGAGCTAACAAAGGGAATCTCTACCCTATTGATGGAGGAATGTTAACTTGTATGATTGACTCAATAACTTCTGATGTTGATAGAATTAATCATAATTCAACAAAAAAAGTACCAATTAGATATATGACCTTCTCTGGAGTTCAAAACCTAATTGATATATTCAATGACTTTGAAAGCATAGATCCAACATGTAAAACCTTCATTGAAATTATGACTTGTGATGCAGGTTGTATAAGAGGACCTGGCTCAACAAACTCTAGATCCTCTGCTTCAAAAAGACTTAATGTTTTGGAAAATGTTAAGGTGAATGAAAGGGATAAAGAAACTGAAAACATTCTAGATTCAATTGATATTTCAACAAGCTATGATTTTATTCCTAAGGTTGAAAAAGAAGAATATTCACTTCAACAAGTCTATGAAGCTCTTTCTTGGGTAAACAAAAAGAGTGAAGCAGATGAGCTTAATTGCAGTGGATGTGGTTATGACAATTGTAGAGAATTTGCAAAAGCATTATTGTCTGGCAAAGCAGAAACTGATATGTGCGTGTCATATATGAGAAGAATGGCTCAAGACAAAACAAATATACTTCTAAAGAAAATGCCTTCAGGTATTGTTATTGTTAACGATAAGATGAAGGTTGTTGATGCAAATCAAAACTTTGCAGAACTCTTAGGCGAAGAAGTTATGCAAATCTATGAAACTAATCCAGGGTTAAGAAATGCAGACTTTACTAAGCTTGTTTCTTTCCATAAACTATTTTCACAAGTTCTTGAGACAGGAGTAGATCTTGTTGAACAAGATATTAGAGATGGTGAGAGCTACTATAATGTTTCAATTATATCAATTCAAAATCATTCACTTGTTTGCGGATTAATTCAGAATCTTCATTCTCCTCAGGTGAGAGAAGATTTAGTGCTTAATAGGACTAAAGAAGTAATTATGGAAAACATGAAAGTAGTTCAACAAATTGCTTTCCTTCTTGGTGAAAACGCTTCATTTACTGAGTCCATGTTAAATTCAATTCTGGAATCACATTCTGAAAAAGAATTGAAATAAACTGATAATTACATATAGTATATGTTGCAAGTTAATAATAAATTATACATCGAAGTAGGTTCTTTTCAGCACAATAAACATGGTAATATTGTTTGTGGTGATAGCGTATTAATGCATAAGTCAATAAAGGAGAATAGAACAATTGCTGTTCTATCTGACGGACTTGGTTCAGGAGTTAAGGCGAACGTTCTTTCAACAATGACAGCTTCAATGGCCCTTAACTTTAGAAAAAGAAGAGAGCCAATAACTCGAACTGCAAAAACAATTATGGATACCCTCCCTGTTGATAGTATTAGAAATATTAGCTATTCAACCTTTACCATTGTTGATGTTGAATCTGATGGTAATGGCAAAATAGTTGAATACGATAATCCTGATTTAATATTAGTTAGGGATAATAAAATCATTAAGCTGCCAGCAGAAAACCTAATTATTCAATCTAAACTATCAAGTACGAATTCAGATACTAGAACCATAAAACTTTCCAATATATTACTTCAAAAAGAAGATAGGTTAGTTTTCTTTTCCGATGGGGTATCTCAATCGGGGATAGGCAATAGTAATATGCCTTTTGGCTGGGGTGATGGGGTAAATGAATTTATTCTTGAAACTATAAAAGAAAATATAGATATATCTGCACGTGAACTTTCTCGAAAAATAGTTAAGCAGGCAGATCTAAACGATATACTAAGACCAAAAGACGACACAAGCTGTGTGGTTTTTTATGTTAGAGAACCAAGAAGATTACTAATTTGCACAGGACCTCCTTTCACTGAAGCAAAGGATAAGTACCTTGCTGAAATAATTAGAGATTATAAAGGTAAAAAAATAGTTTGTGGAGGAACAACTTCAAAAATAGTATCAAGAGAATTAGGTCTTGAAATCATTATTGATTTGAATGATGTTATAGCAGGGCTGCCTCCATCTTCAAAAATGGAAGGAATTGACCTGGTGACCGAAGGCATTATTACCTTAGGATCTCTTGCTTCAATTTTAGAAGAAGATTTTCCGAAAAACATAGACCAAAAAGGACCTCATTGGGATATGTATAGAATGATTCTGGATGCAGATATTATTGACATTGTTGCTGGAACCAAAATAAACATTGCCCATCAAGACCCTTCACTTCCTGTGGAGCTTGAGATTAGAAGAAATGTGGTTAAAAAACTTGCCTCTCTTTTAGAGGAAAAATATATGAAGACAGTTAAATTGAAATTTATATAATACCAACCCTTAATACCAATTAATTATGTTAAATATCAGAATATGCGTTGGAACATACTGCTACATTACAGGAGGTTCTGACCTAATAAAAATCAAAGATAGACTTCCTGAAGAGATAAAGGATAAAGTTGTCTTTGTTGGCTCTGCATGCCTTGGTTGCGATGATGAAAAGGAAACATCAAAGCCACCTTATGCAAAAGTAGGAGATGTTTTAATTACAGAATGTACGGAAGACAAACTCCTCAATGAAATCTACTCCCAATTAGGGGTAGAGAGATAGGTTTTTTGATCATTAATTAAAAAAAATTTTAGATTACTATGGCAATAAATAATGCGGTAGAGATTCGTCGTGAGATAATACAAAGATTATCCAAACTTATAATAGAAGACAAAGTTATAGAGAAAATTGATAGAATTCCTGTGGAAATGAGACCAAGGGAAGCTGTCAAAACTCGTTGTTGTATCCATAAAGAAAGAGCAGTTATAAGATATAAGCTTATGGCTCTTCTAGGATATAATATATATGATGAAACAGATGAGCTAACTCCTATTTCTGAATATGCAATAAAAGCAATTGAAAGAAATGAGACATCAGACGTTATGATGACGGTTGTTGATGAGGCTTGTTCATCTTGCGTAAAAAGTAGTTATGTTGTAACTAACCTTTGCAGAACTTGTGTTGCAAGACCATGTATATATGCTTGTAAGAAAGACGCAATACATATTGGAGAAACTCAAGCAATAATTGACCCTTCAAAATGTATTAATTGCGGATTATGTATGCAAGCTTGTCCATTCCATGCAATTATTTACCAACCTGTTCCTTGCGAGGAGTCATGTCCTGTTGGAGCAATATCCAAAGATGAAAATGGTATAGAACATATTGACCCAGATTTATGCATTTATTGTGGGAAATGTATGGTAGCCTGTCCATTTGGTGCAATTATGGAAAAAACCTTTATGGTTGATGTTTTCAAACATATTCTTAAAGGAGGAAAAGTTGTTGCAATGGTTGCCCCTTCACTTGGAGGACAATTCAAAAGCGATTATAAAAAGGTACTTACTGGAATTAAGCAATTAGGCTTTGATGAGGTTATAGAAGTTGCAAAAGGAGCAAATATTACAACAGAACATGAAAGAGAAGAACTTCTTGAAAGATTACACGAAGGAGCTCCATTTATGACAACATCTTGCTGTCCTTCTTGGATGAACTTAGTTTATAAGCATATTCCTGAAATCCTACCTTATGTTTCAACAACACTTTCTCCAATGGTTTACACCGCAAAACTTGTTAAAGAAGCAAACCCTGAAGCAATAACTGTATTCATTAGTCCTTGTGTGGGAAAAAGAAGTGAAGCATTTAGAACAGAAGAAGTTGATTATGTAATAACTTACGAAGAACTTGAAGCTCTTTTCAATGCAGCAGAAATAGATCTTGAGAAATGTGAACCTACTGAATTTGATGAGACTATTGCTGGTCACGGTAGAGGTTTTGCAATGATTGCGGGAGTTGTTGAATCAGTTAAACAAACAATTTCAGACCCATCCCTAATCAATGAGGTTATTATTGATGGACTTAATAAAGCTAATATTCGCCAATTAAAGCAATATGCTAAAAATGGAGAATGTCCAGGTAATTTCATTGAAATTATGTCTTGTCCAGGAGGATGTGTTAATGGATGTGATACAATAGCTAATCCAAAAACATCAGCAAGAACAATATTACCACAAACAAAATAATTAGCAAATAAAATCTAACACAATACTATGCTCAAGCGTTTTTTTATTATCATACTTCTACTAACAATACCTTTTTTATCGATATCTCAGGTTTTATCCGATTCTCAACGATCTGATATAATGAATGATATTCATAAACAGATAGAAATGCTATCTCAGATATCTTCTGAAAATCTCGATATGATTCCTGTTTATACCTACCAACTACAAACAGCTAACAAGACTATTGAAAAGTATGAAATACATAAAACCGATAATCAAATCTATGCTAAATTATTTGAGTTAAAAACTCTAATTAAGCAAAACAAAGAAATGCTTGACTTCTTGGAGCCAAGGATTGGAGATTGGTATTATCGGAAAGCTATAGGAGCAATTGCTAATAATCACAAAGAAAAGGCAGCTGAATTTCTTAATAAAGCCATTCATGTTCAGCCTAAAAATGTTATGGCAAACTACGAGTTGGCTAAAATAACTCTTGATAGTGGGAAAATAGTCTTAACAACTAATCACCTCACTAACATACTTTCAACAATGAATCCTGATGAGGAGGAAACACAATTATGTCAAAACCTCATTGCATTTGCTTACGATAAAAACCTACTTAAATCAATCTCCCTAATCAATCAAGGTAAATATGCCTATGCGGTTGATATACTTACAGAGTTAAACTCCTACTGTGAAGTAGATTTATATGGTATTTGTAATAAAGCCTTTGTTAAAAAGAATCTCGACAGATGTAGGGCTGGAATTTATAAAGACCACGTTGAAGTTACTAACAGAGCTATCAATATTGGAAGAGCAGATGTTGCTGCAGATTTTGTGCAAAACACCTACGATTACTTCCAAAGAAACCGTGAATCAATAACCGACACAACCAGCTTCGACAACCTTGTTAGAACAATTGTGAACTCCTATATTTCTCAAATAAGAGACTTGAATACTGCTAAAAACAACGAAGCTAAACACGACTTAATTAGAAAAACAAAAGAACTTCTTGCCCTAGTTGGAGGAGAATACGAAGCTGAAATGCTTAGACTTCTTGCTCAAATTATCGGCACAGTTACTCCAATAGACCAAAAACTAGACTCAATTGAAAATGCAAGTCCGCCTCAAGGCTATACCGAACAATATGCAAAATACATTAAAGATAGCGTATCGGATGCAGAGGCACAAGTTAAGGAAATTGAAAAACAATATATCCCGTCATCAAATAACCCTATCCCTGAAAAATCCTTAGCAGTTGAGCAAACCAAAACAAAGAACCTTAGAAAAGAAATAGACGATAAGTTCTTCGAAAGCAGAACATTTATGACTGTTAACAACTACGAAAAGGCTTTGGAAGTTTTGGAATCTGCCAATAGACTTGCCAAAATTGATGCAGAAAAGAAAGAGGTCGATAAAATGTATACCTCAGCCATTCGGGAGATAACTGCCAAAAGAATGTCAGCTGCTGAATATGCAATTTTCCAAGGAGAAGTAAGTAAGGCAGATAGTTTGGTTGCAAAGACAAACGACCTAATTACTACCTATAAAATGGAAAACGACCCAACAATAATTAATATAATGAATAGTTATTTAAGGGTTATCGATAAGAAAGTTTGCGAAAAGAAACAAGACGAAGTAGATGGCTTTGTTTATAATATTCTTGACTGCATAAGGAGAAACGATTTCTACAAAGCTGACCAGCTTATAAATACTGCAATGCAAATCAAAGGCTCTTATGAATGTAGATTAGACAAACAAAAGGTTAGACTTCTGAAAAGACAGATTGAAAAGCCATTGGAATATGTTAGCATGAAACAAAATGTAATGGAAAAGCTTGAAATGGGCGACACATTAGGTTTTGTAAAAGACTATGGAGCATTAGAAGAGTTTTGGACAGAGAACGCGCTTTGGGAAATGAGTGTGGAACATCAACCAATAAGAACAATTTTAGTTAATATTGGTAATGACGACCTAATTGTTAAAAGTATTGAAGAGCTAATTAAATATAGACTGTATTTTGGATCCCTTGAAGCCTTAGGTTCATTGAAAGACTTAGGCTATACTAAAAAACAAACAAAAGATGCTCAAAAGAAAATAGGGATGATGATGTCGCTTGACCTTGTTAAACGCTCTGATAAAATAAGAGAAAGTAATATAGTTGACGATAAATTCAAAAATGATAAATGGTTTAAATACTTCTACAAAAGCTATAAGAAGCATCTGATTGAATGGCGTAAAAAGTTTTAGCTATGTCAGAAGAAGAAAATAATCCTATAAAATATTTTACCCTTCTTGAAACTCTTTCAAGCATTCAGAAGACTTTGCTCAACCGCTACACTTCAAGCTTCTGGGTTAAGGCAGAAATTATGAAACTCAACCATTATATTCATTCTGGGCATTCTTACCCAGACTTGGTTGAAAAATCTGAAAACAAGATAGTAGCTCAAACCAGAGCCCTAATTTGGAAAGACGACTATAATAGAATTAATAATAAATTCATTTCCATAACCAAAGAACCCATAAAAGACGGCATAACAACATTATTACACTGTAGAATATCATTCGATGCCCTCTATGGACTAAGCCTAAGAATTTTAGATATTGACCCCCTTTTCACTCTCGGAGAACTAGAAAAAGAACGTCAAGAAACAATAAAGAAGATAAAAGAAGAAGGAATTTGGGATAAAAACCGAAAACTTAAAATGCCTCTTTTACCAAAACGAATAGCAATAATATCTGTTGAAACAAGTAAAGGCTACTCCGATTTTATGAATATAATTAAAAAGGAAGAGCCTCATTATAAGATTTTCACTCATCTTTTCCCCTCACTACTACAAGGTGATAACGCAGTAGAAAGTATGATTATGGCATTGGATACAATAGAGATTGTGAAACATCACTTCGATTGTGTACTAATAATCAGAGGTGGTGGTGGAGATATAGGTCTTGCTTGCTATAATAATTATGATTTAGTTAAGAAAATAGCAGATTTTCCCTTGCCTATTCTTACAGGAATTGGACATTCAACCAATGAAACTGTATCTGAAATGGTTTCAAACAAAACAGCAATAACCCCAACTGACTTAGCCGACTATATAATCTCAAGATTTAGAGCTTTTGATCAAACCCTAAAAGATATAAATCAAAAAATATTTAATTTTGCAAACAAAAGAATAGAAAGAGAGACTCAAACTCTAGAACATTTCCAACAAATACTTCAAATACTAGACCCAAAAAACCTTTTAAAAAGAGGATATTCCATAACATATATTGATAATAAATTAGTAAAAACAATTTCTGATATAAAAAAAGGGGACAAAATAATCACTTTATTTGAAGATGGTAAAACAATATCAACAGTTGAGGACATAGAAAAACTAAACAAGTTATGAAAACAGAAACCTATACTCAGAAATTTGAAGAGCTAAGCAAAATAGTCAAGGATTTGGAAAAGGGCGATATTGCAATAGATGAGATGACAGAGAAAATAAAGAAAGCTCTAGTTTTAATTCAAGATTGTAAGCAAAGTCTAAATACGGTCAATGAAGACGTCAGTAAAATAATAGACGAAATAAATATCGCAAACGACGATTACTAAACGAGAAAAACCAAACAAAGAAAGAGAAAATTGAATCGCTGAAAGAATTTCCTAGATCAAAGAAAGGATTTCTTGAATCAAAGAAAGAAAAAATTAAAACAAAGAGTTAGAAAACTATTGTTTTATATTATACTTTCACTATATTTGCATTAGATAAAAGCCTTGATTATTGGCTTTGTATGGATAAAAAAGCATATTAATCATAAAAGAAAGATTTGAATTTATAATTTCAATTTTAGTATTGTGAATTTGACAATTGAAATATTATGATTAACTTTGCAACCTACATTATTATTAGAAAAATAAATATTATTGATATAAATAAAACGCAAAAAGTCTATGAAACTAATAAAATTTGCCTCCATTACAAAGAAGATTGCACTAGCGGCTTTTGGATTATTCCTTCTGCTGTTTTTGCCAGTCCATTTAGGTATTAACTTATGCCTACTAAGAGAAGATGGTGGAGAGTGGTATCGAAATGCAAGTCATTTCATGGGTACAAACTACATTGTGAAAGTATTTGAAATAGTACTGCTAGCATCTGTGCTACTGCACATAATCATTGCTATCCTACTTACTATTGAAAACTTCTTAGCTCGTCCAATTCGCTACAAAGTGGCAACTAAAACCAAAACTCCATTTATGTCTCGTTACATGATTTGGACAGGTGGCGTTATTGCTTGCTTCTTAGTTATTCACTTTATCAATTTCTACTTCGTTAAGTTTGATTTGGTTGAGGGAAAATACTCTGCAGATATGGAACAAGTTGATAAGCATTTCCAAGAAAAAGCTATTAAACTTCAAAGCGGAGAGCTTAGTGAAAAAGAACAAGCTTCTCTTATGGCTCAATATCAAGCAATATCTCAAGTTTCCATGGATAAAATGGATAAGAATAGAAAAAACTTGGTAAACCTAACAAAGGATGAAGTTAAACTTTATTGTGGAGAAGACTTCAAACATTATGAACCAGACTTCTATAATATGAGTTTAGAGCTTTTTGCTAATAAAACATATTCTATTATTTACTTATTAGTATTTGTTGTTTTAGGTTTCCACCTATTCCATGCACTTGGGTCACTAGCTCAAACTCTTGGACTTAATCACAAGAAATACACTCCAATTATAGATGTGGTAGCTTTGGCTTATGCTGTTATAATTCCATTAGGTTTTGCAGCTATTCCACTTTGGCTTATGTTTATGCTTTAGTAACTGAAAACAATTAAAGCAAAACAAGATTAAAATTTATAAATAAAAATAAAAATAATAAGATATGAGCACACTTGATTCCAAAATACCAGAAGGTCAGCTATCGGAAAAGTGGACTAGATATAAGTCAAGTCAAAAGTTAGTTAATCCTGCAAACAAAAGAAAACTAGATATTATTGTTGTAGGAACAGGCTTGGCAGGTTCATCAGCAGCTGCTTCATTAGGGGCTTTGGGTTTTAATGTTAAGATATTTTGCATATCAGATTCTCCAAGAAGAGCTCACTCAATTGCAGCTCAAGGAGGAATAAATGCAGCAAAGAACTATCAAAACGATGGTGACAGTATTGAAAGATTATTCAATGATACAATAAAAGGAGGAGACTATCGTGCAAGGGAAGCAAATGTTTATCGTTTGGCAGAGGTTGCAAATAGTATAATTGACCAAGGCGTTGCACAAGGAATTCCTTTTGCAAGAGATTACGCAGGTCTACTTGACAACCGTTCTTTTGGAGGATCACAAGTTAGTAGAACATTCTACGCTAAGGGTCAAACAGGGCAACAGCTTCTTTTAGGTGCGTATTCTGCACTTTCAAAAGAAATAAAAGCTGGAACTGTTAAGATGTATGAGAGAAGAGAGATGATGGACCTTGTTGTAATTGATGGACAAGCAAGAGGAATTATTACAAGAAATCTTCAAACAGGAGAGCTTGAGCGTTGGAGTTCACATGCGGTTGTTATGGCAACAGGAGGTTATGGAAACGTTTACTTCCTTTCAACCAATGCTATGGAATGTAATGGTTCGGCAGCTGTTCAATGTTACCATAAGGGAGCAATGTTTGCTAATCCTTGTTTTGTTCAAATTCACCCAACCTGTATTCCGGTTAAGGGAGACTACCAATCGAAACTAACACTTATGTCTGAGTCACTAAGAAATGACGGAAGAATATGGGTGCCAAAAAATATAGAAGACGCAAAAGCAATTAGAGAAGGAAAACTTAATCCTACTGATTTAAAAGAAGAGGATAGAGACTATTACTTAGAAAGAAGATACCCTGCTTTTGGAAACCTTGTTCCAAGAGATATTGCATCAAGAGCAGCTAAAGAACGTTGTGATGCAGGATATGGAGTGGGAGCTGGCTTTGCAGTTTACTTAGACTTCAAAACAGCAATTGAGCGTTTGGGAAGAGATAAAATTCAAGAGCGTTACGGTAACCTTTTCCAAATGTATGAAAAGATTGTTGACGTTGACCCTTACGAAAACCCAATGATGATTTATCCAGCTGTTCACTATACAATGGGCGGACTTTGGGTTGATTATGAACTTCAAACCACTATTCCAGGACTATTTGCAACAGGAGAGGCTAATTTCTCTGACCACGGAGCAAATCGCTTAGGAGCATCTGCCCTTATGCAAGGTTTGGCTGACGGTTATTTCATACTTCCTTATACAATGCAAAACTTCCTTGCAGACAAAATTCACCAACCAAGAGTTTCAATTGAAACAAAAGAGTTTGATGAGGCAGAGAAATCAGTTAGAGCAAAACTTGAAAGCATAATGGCAATCAAGGGAGAAAAAACTGTTGATACTCTTCAAAGAGAACTTGGACACATTATGTGGGAATATGTTGGAATGGGAAGAAATGCGGAGAAACTTACTAAGGCAATTCCTATGCTAGCAGATTTAAGGAAAGAGTTTTGGTCAAATGTTAGAGTAACTGGCGATATGAACTCAATGAATCCTGAACTTGCAAAAGCTTTACGCCTTGCAGACCATATAGAACTTGCAGAAATCATGGCAAAAGACGCTCTTCAAAGAGAAGAAAGCTGTGGAGGACATTATAGAGAAGAATATGTGACTGACGAGGGAGAAGCAAGAAGAGATGATAAAAACTTTATGTTTGTTGGAGTGTGGGAGTATAAAGGTGAAGAGCAAGAACCAATAATGCATAAAGAAGAATTAAATTACGAGTTTATTAACGTTCAACAAAGAAATTACAAGTAAGATGGATTTTACATTAAAAATTTGGCGTCAAGAAAACCAAAAAGCTAAAGGACGCTTCGAGACATATAAAATAAAAGACATTTCACCCGACTGTTCTTTCTTAGAGATGTTGGATATATTAAATGAAAGTCTAGTAAATAAATTATCACATCCAGTATGTTTTGACAACGATTGTCGTGAAGGAATATGTGGAATGTGCGGATTATACATTAATGGACGTCCACACGGACCAGATGATGCAGTAACAACCTGCCAACTTCATATGAGAAAGTTCACAGATGGAGAAACAATAACAATTGAACCATGGAGAGCAAAACCTTTCCCTGTAATCAGAGACTTAGTTGTTGACAGAACTGCTCTTGATAAAATGATTCAAGAAGGTGGATATATTTCAGTAACATCAGGAGGCGTTCCAGATGGAAATGCAATTCCAATTCCTAAACATAAGGCAGACCAAGCTATGGACTCAGCATCATGTATAGGTTGTGGAGCATGTATTGCAGCATGTAAGAATGCATCTGCTATGCTATTTGTTGGTGCAAAAGTTACACAACTTGCTCTTCTACCACAAGGAAAACCAGAGGCTGCAATAAGAGTTCAGAAAATGGTTGCTAAGATGGATGAATTAGGATTTGGTAACTGTACTAACACTTATGCTTGCGAGGCAGAATGTCCTAAGGAAATCAAGCGTTCTAATATTTCAAGAATGAACCTTGAGTTTATTCTTGCAAAGATTGTATCTGAGGAAACTATCTAAAACATAGAGAGATGAGTTTGACCATTTATATATCATCATAGAAAGCTTTGCTCTAAGATAATTAGAGTAGAAGTAATTCAAAATAAAAACTAATATAATGTAATATGAAAAAGTTTTTGAGTTATTTTCCGTCTTGGCTAATTCTCCCAATGTTTATTATTGGAGGAGTTATTGTAGGTCTTTCGGCCTATTCAATGTATATGTCAAGGCTCCACTCTTATTTATCCGATGATCCAGAGGCTTGTATTAATTGTCATATTATGGACTCTTACTACGATGCCTGGTCGCATAGTTCTCATCGTGAATTTGCCAATTGTAATGATTGTCACGTTCCCCATAATAACGTTTTTAATAAATACTATTTTAAAGCAGCTGATGGTTTATTCCATTCAGCTGTTTTTACTTTTCATGCAGAACCTCAGGTCATCAGGCCGAGAAATGCAAGTAATAATGTTATAATGAACAACTGTATTCGTTGTCATGAACAACTAAACACAGCCCTTGTCAAAACGGGTATGTACACTTATAATGAAGCAAAAGAAGGAAAAGCAAAGGTTTGTTGGGAATGTCATCAAAATGTTCCTCACACAAAAATAAGTAATATATCTTCCTCTCCTAATTCTCTTGCCCCTCTTCCAAAATCCCCTGTTCCTAATTGGTTAAAAAATAAAATGAAATAATATGAAAATCATGCAAAAACTATCTCAAGCAATTAAGAATAGACCTATCATAGGTTGGTCTATTTTTGCAGTCGTAATGGTCGCAGTATTTCTTTTAGGCTTACTTGCAGCCTCAATAACGGAAAGAAGAGCCGAAATTGCCACCCTCTACAGCAATAAGAAGGTGGAAATAAAAGGAATTAACACTCATTCCGAAGAGTGGGGAATTAATTATCCAAGAGAATACGACACTTGGAAGAAGACAAAAGAAATGGATTTCCAAAGCAAGCACTTAGGGAATCATAAGCAAGACGTCTTAGAGGCAAGACCAGAAATGGTTGTTCTATGGGCAGGCTATGCATTTTCAAAGGACTATACAGCACCAAGAGGTCATGCTTACACAATAGCGGATGTAACTGAAACTCTTAGGACAGGAACTCCAGTAAATGACAGTGATGGCCCTCAACCAGCAACTTGTTGGACATGTAAGGGGCCAGATGTTCCAAGAATGATGAATGAATTAGGTATAGATAAGTTTTATAAACAACAATGGGGAGCATTGGGAAAAGAAATAGTTAATCCTATTGGTTGTGCTGATTGCCATGACCCAAAAACAATGGCTCTAACCATAACTCGTCCAGCACTAATTGAAGCATTTGCTCGTCAAGGAAAAGATATAACACAAGCTAGCCCACAAGAAATGAGAACTCTTGCTTGTGCACAATGCCATGTTGAATACCATTTCACAAAGGGCGAGAACTACCTAACCTTCCCTTGGGATGGAGGAATGACTGTTGAAGCAATTGAAAAATACTACGATGATGCAAACTTCACAGATTGGACACATGCTCTTTCGAGAGCTCCTATGTTAAAGGCTCAGCACCCTGATTATGAATTATTTTCTGTAGGGCCACACGCTCAAAGAGGTTTATCATGTGCAGATTGTCATATGCCTTATATTTCTGAAGGAGGTATTAAGTATTCTGACCACCATGTAATGAGTCCTCTTAAAAACATAGAATCAACTTGTCAAACCTGTCATAGAGATAGCGAAGAAAAGCTAAAGGGTTATGTTTATGAATACCAAGATAAGGCTCTTGAAATTAGAGATAGATTAGAAAAAGAACTTGCTAAATCTCATATAATGGCAAAAACTGCTTGGGATAAGGGAGCAACTGAAAAGGAAATGAAAGGTATTTTAAAACTTCTTCGTCAATCACAGTGGCGTTGGGATTTTGTTGTTGCATCTCATGGCTCAACATTCCACGCACCTGTTGAATCTCAAAGAATCCTAGCACATGGACTTGACAAAGCAATGCAAGCACAACTTGAACTTCAAAAAGTATTATTCAACTATGGAGTTAAGGATGTTAGTATGCCAGACCTTTCAACTAAAGCAAAAGCACAACAATATATAGGTCTTGATATGGCTAAGCTAAATAAAGAAAAGAAAGAATGGTTAAATACTACTGTTCCAAAATGGTTGGAGCAAGCTAAGAAAGACGGCAAACTAACTACAAAACTATAAATAGCTATTACATTACTAAAATTGACTAACTCATTACTATGAATAAAGATAAGCGAAAGATTTGGCAACAACCATGGAGCTATAAAGAAAGTCTAGTAATTGTACTTGGAATAATCATAGTTGGTTTTTCGCTTCAAACAACAATAGGTGGATTTAATTTCTACCTCTTAAGCTTTCCTTTTAATATATATATAGGAATAGGCATTATATTGTTTTCAGTCCTATCCTCAATATTTAAAAGGAAGGCTTTCTTTAAATGGCTTACATCAGTACATTTATCAGTCTCTCTCCTTATTGCAATAACCCTTCTTGCACTCATAATGGGTATAACAAGGCAAGAAGCTATCCCCTTAAATGAGAAAGCAAATATATTTCATCTCTTAGGATTTAATCAAATGACTTCCTCATGGGCATTTGTCCTTATTTACTCCCTTATCCTTATCTCACTTGGTTCAATCATTTCAAAAAGAAAGCCAGCATTCTCAAAGAAATACCTTGTTTTTATATTAAACCACTTAGGCTTGTGGTTATTATTATTCTCTTCTGGCTTAGGCTATGCTGATATGAACCGCTATATAATGTATGTTGAGGTTGGAGAAACAGAGTGGAGGGTCTTCGATAAGGAGCAAAAGGTTGAAGAACTTCCCATTGCAATTCAGTTAAATGAATTTACAATAGAAGAATATATCCCTAAACTTGCCGTAATAAATAAGAAAACAGGAGAAGTACAACCCTCAAGCAAACCTCAATACTACCAAATAGACACAAATACAAAAGAAGAGACTAATCTCTTTGGCCACAAGATAAAACTCGTAGAATATATACATAATGCAGTAAGAAATTCAGACAGAACATTTAAAGAAGTTCCAATGAAAGCCTCAACTCCTGCTGCACTAATTTCAGTAAAAGGCAAGACTCAAAAAACAGAATGGGTATCCTCTGGAAGCTCAGTACAATTCCCTCAATCAATAGACCTTGACTCCACCTTTGCACTTGTTATGACGCCCCCAGAAACAAAATCCTATATCTCAAATGTTGATGTTTACACAAAAGATGAAGAACATTTGCAAGGAGATATAAGAGTAAATCACCCAATGACAATAGGAAGTTGGAAGATATACCAATACGGATACGACAATAATATGGGTAAACTCTCAACCTATTCAAGCTTTGAATTAGTTTATGACCCTTGGCTAAGACTTGTATATATAGGAATAGGGATGATATTCTTAGGCTCAATATTTTTAATAATCTTTGGAATAAACTATAAGAAATGACCTGGACAAACTTTATTTTCTTTGCAATAGGCTCAATAATATGCTGGACACTAGCATCCATCCTTATATATAAACAAAAATACAAGAAGATATCTAATATACTCTTCCTCTTAGGCATAGCAATACTCCTAACATTCATCATCCTATTTTGGCAAAACCTAAAACGCCCACCATTCAGAACAATAGGAGAAACAAGACTCTGGTATTCATTTTTCATAACCCTTGTCGGCTATATAACCTATAAGATATGGAAATACCCTTGGCTAATTATCTATACCTCCATAGTAGGAATAGTATTTCTAATTATCAACCTCGTAAAACCAGAAATCCATTCCCAAACCCTAATGCCAGCCCTACAAAGTCTTTGGTTTATTCCTCACGTAACTGCTTATATTATATCATATTCAATGTTAGGAGCAGCAACAATAGCTGGCATAATCCTACTAATAAAGATAGAAAACAAGAAACAAGATATAAAATTAGAAAACCTAATCGACAACTTAGTCTATATCGGTTTTGGCTTTCTTGCCCTTGGATTACTTATGGGCTGTTTATGGGCAAAAGAAGCCTGGGGACATTACTGGTCATGGGATCCAAAAGAAACATGGGCATTCCTTACCTCAACCGCCTACTTAGTCTATATCCATTCTCGCCTACATAAAATCAATATCAAAATATCATTATGGATACTAATCATATCCCTAATCCTACTTTGCATCACCTGGTTAGGAATTGACTATATCCCCTCCGCCCAATCAAGCATACACGTTTATTAGGTTTACCCTTAGTTTATCCACATTTCTATAAGGACTTTCTCAATTCTCATCAAGACTTATTAAATTAATACCAAGTCTTAATAAATTTACACCAAGTCCTGATAAATTTACACCAAGAGTTGATGAACCTATAATGCCATTCTACAGTCACAGAATGCCATTCTGCTTCTGTGTAATGCCATTCTGTCGCTCTGGAATGGCATTACACCTTCACCCTTATCAAGTAATAATTCACCAACTCTTGCTAGAAATTCAAAATTACTTGCTTTCGTATCCACCATTACTTGCTTAACTAATACTCTGAGCTTATCTTAGTCTTAATTATTGCAATAATTATTATCAATCAGACAATTCTATAATACTATTATGCTAAGAGCAAAGATACATAAATAATTATATTGTATATATCCCTCGTGTGGGATTTCTTACTTTGCAAGCGGTAAACCGATAAGCAATCACACACTTCTTTACTATTAGAATTTTCAATCCGATGCTTATTCATATTTCTTTGCATTTTCTTTTGAATTCGTTTAACCACATAAATCTACCATTTTCACCATAAGTAGAAATATACATTTCAAGAAGGGACATTTCAATAAAAGGATAATTATTTAAATAGTGTGCCCTTATTTCTTCATATTCTTTCTTCGATTCTGAGCGCTTTTGAAAATCTTCATCACAATAATAATCCTCCGTCGTGCGGGATTTGTAATCCCACATTTCTCCGTCGTGCGGGATTTGTCCTTATCGTTGAACTGGATTTGTAATCCAGTTCGTTATTAATATTAGGATTTTCAATCCGATGCTTATTCATATTTCCTTGTATTATCTTGTCTTTATTTATATTACGGATTACAAATCCTTATAGTAATGATGAGGTGAAGTGCTTATCGGTTTACCGTTTGCAAGGAAAGAAATCCACCTCGACGGAATTTGATTTTCTATCCTCCCATTATTCCTTTATAAATTAATATTATTCCCACAATGATTAGTACTACAATACCAATATAACCTTTTTGATCTCTTTGTTTATTCGCCCATTGAGATGCTCCACTCTCGATGCTTCCATCATCTTCATCTTCATTAAATAATGGATTTTTCCTATCCCAAATAAAAAAAAGAATTCCTATAATAAGAGTTACAACTCCTATAATAATAAATTTTATACTCATAATTATTTATTTATTTTATCGTTAAGATGATTAGCTCCTCTGATGATTCCATCTACTTTTAAATTTATTCCTCCATTCAATATATCTGTTCTCCGTCCTGCTGGATTTGTTCTTATCGTTGTATTGCATTTATCTTTCAAGATCCAAAGATAGGAAATTGTTTTGGAATAGATCGCTATGTTTAAGATAAAAGTTTAGAATAAAGGGGATTAGTTGTTGTTTTTTAGGCTTGGATTAGTAAGGAATTTGATGTGATGAATTAAGGGAATTGTAAAACTAAGGAATATTATTGTGAATCAAAGGTTTAGTTTAGTGAATCAAAGGATTATTTGAGTAAGGTGGCAGGTTACTTATAGTAAGGTGGCAGGTTACTCGAGTAAGGTGGCGGGTTACTCATAGTAAGGTGGCAGGTTACTAAAATGAAACGAAGATTGAGGAAATCCTTTCTTTGATTTAGAAAATTATTATGGCGTTTTAATTTTTTGTTTCTTTGAGTCATTTTATAGGGTATTTGTCTTGGGTTTATTAGAAATTATATGGGGTGATTTATAATATTATTGGGGTTTTGGCGTATTTATATATAGGTTTAAGAAAGTAATCTATAATAATTTATATAGGGTTATGGAAAGAAATAATAGTGATAATGTGATTTTGGGAATTAGTAATATTGGCTTTCATTGGACTATGGAAGATCCTTTTATTTTTTGTGCTCATCATAAGGATGCTTTCCCTATTGGCAATATGAATATGGGTCCTAAGGTTTCGCTTGAGGGTAGGAATATTGGTAGTGATTTCTCTGGTAAGGATGGTTTTAGTATGTATCATGGCGATATTGTGCCTGGTTTTCCTGAACATCCGCATAGGGGTTTTGAAACTGTAACTATTGTTCTTGAAGGTGTGGTTGATCACTTCGATTCTAAGGGGGCTTATGGTCGTTATGCTGATGGTGATGTTCAATGGCTTACAACAGGAAAGGGTTGTCAGCACTGCGAAATGTTCCCTCTTATTAATCAAGATAAGGAAAATCCTTTGGAGCTCTTTCAAGTATGGTTGAATTTGCCTAAGAAAGATAAATTTGTTGAGCCTAACTATAAAATGCTTTGGAGAGAGGATATTCCTATTTTTGATTTAGAAGACGAGAATAATAATAGGGCAAATATAAGATTGATTGCAGGGAGTTTTTTGGGAAGAAAAGCTTTAGAACCGACGCCAAATTCTTGGGCAAATGATGAAAGAAATAGAGTTGGCATTGTGATTATTAAGATGGAGCCTAATTCAAAGATAAAGATAGAAAAGGGGACTAAGACTATGTCGAGGAATCTCTATTATTATAAGGGAGAGGGGATGATAATGATAGGAGATACTGATATTTCATCTTCAAATCGAATTAGATTAGATGCTGAAAAGGAATTTGAGATTCAAAATATGGATAAGACTTCTTATATTCTACTCCTTGAGGGTGAAAGAATTGATGAGCCAGTAGTTCAACAAGGACCTTTTGTTATGAATAGTGAAGAGGAAATCTATAATGCTATTAAAGATTTTAGACAAACTCAATTTGGAGGTTGGAAATGGGATAGACCAGATCCTGTTAATGATATAAATACTGGTCGTTTTGCCCGTTATATTGATGGGAAAGAAGAGATTAAATATTAAAAATAGGAGGCAATATGAATGAATTAAAGATAGTGCATGATGAAGAAGCAGGTTCTTTTGTATTAATGCTAGGTGATAAACAAGCTGGGAAGATTGATTATCAACTTACTGGTAATAGAATGAGAATGCCTCATACAGAGGTTGATAAAGAATATGCAGGTATGGGTTATGCAAAAATGCTTCTTGACCATGCCATAGCTTACGCAAGGGAAAACGAATATAAGATTATTCCTATTTGCCCTTACGTTGTTAAAGCTATGAGAGATAAAGAGCTTTATAAAGATGTACTCTTTCAGATCTAATAATTAAGATAGAGTTTTATATTAATGCCTTAAGGATCCTTTCTGTTGCAAGTTCTGCAGAGATTACAGCCATAGGAAGACCTGCACCTGGAAGGGTTGAGGCACCAACATAGAATAGGTTTTTAAATTCTTCATCGAAGTTCTTTGGTCTTAATGCTCCAATTTGTGTGAACTGATGTGAAAGTCCCAAGCCACTACCTCTAAATAGGTTGAACTGTTCTTCCCAATCATATGGGGTATAAATAGTTTTGGTTATAATATTTGGCGTAATATCTACTCCAATTCTTTGGGAGAAATCCTTTATTATGCTATTTACTATGTCGTCTTTATCACTCCAATCTTTCTTATATTGAAGGTTAGGAACAGGACAAACAAAGAATAAACTTTCGCAACCCTCTGGAGCACAGTCTGGATTATATTTAGACACATTATTAACATAGTAGTATGGTTTTTCAAGAGCGTCAGGTTTATGCATAACATTCTTACCATATTCTTCAAAGTTTGAGCCAAGAAAATAGTTATGAAGATTTAGTTTATCTAACTTTCCTTTTATTCCTATATAGAAAGTAAGGTAGCCCATTGTCCACTGCATTTTCTCAAGCTTAGCCTCCGAAAACTTCTCTCTATGAAGAACTTCTCCTCTAAATAAGGCAGCATCCGAATTGATTAAGAAAACATCTCCATCATAAGCTTTGCCATTCTTATCTATAACCTTAGTTATTTTTTCTCCTTCTTTTTCAACCTTAATTACTTCACTATCATAGTTGAATACAGCTCCAGCTTTTTCAAGTTCACTAACAAGACCATTAATTATATTATACATCCCTCCCTCTACATTATAATAACCATCATGACGGAACTCAGTATGTGAAAGTAAGCTATAAATTGCCATTGTGTCGAAAGGCGTCCTGCCAAGGAAGAAGGCTACTAGAGAAATAATCGATCTTGCTTCTTTAGATGAGAAATGAGATTTAACATGATTGAAAAATGTATTAAATAGCTGAGGAACATGCACAGGATTAACACCCATTAGTTTTTTTGCGTAATCAAAATTATTATCGAAGTTATTTCTAATTACTATATCGAAAGTATCATCAAATAGCCTCTTGCTCTTTTTCAAATACTTCTCCATCTTTTCTTCAAAGTCTGGCTCAACATCCATGAATTGCTCACTAAGCTTTTTGATATCCTTATATAGATGATATGTTTTATCGTCTCCAGAAAAATTAACACTATAAAGAGGGTCGAGTTCTACAAACTTAAACGGTAGTTCAACCCCACATTTATCCATGAAGTCTTTAAAAACAAATGACATACTAAAGAAACTTGGGCCTGTATCGAAGGTAAATCCATCTTTTTTGATTTGGTTTAACCGTCCTCCTGCTTGATTGTTTTTCTCAACAAACTCTACCTTATAGCCTTGTTTTGACAAAAGTAATCCACTTGCCAATCCGCCAAGTCCAGCTCCTACAATAATAATCTTTTTACTCATTTTGTTTTTTTGTTTTAAGGAATTTAGGATATAAATCTTTACTTACCCATTTGAAGTCTGGGGCTAATTTTAATGCTAATTTATAATAAGAATTTGCATTATTCCAATCATTTAACTCTTGATATGTTTGCGCAATCAGAACTACTAAGTTTAGATAAATCCAATCTTGTTTAAGGTTTTTAGAATCCATAATCTTTTTAGATTTTAGATAATACTCTAAGGACTTTTCCTTTGAACCTCCGAATATTGCAGGCATATAATATTCAATATTGCCATATTGCATATATCCAAAATAGTTATTCTTATCTAATTCTATTGCCTTCTTTGCCTCTTCTATGCTTTTGGGCCCTAAAAATGGCGCTTTAACTTTATTCATCCCTATTTGAAATCCATAGAAAGCAGCCTTATAAGCATGAACTAAGCCAAGGTTTTCTTTGTTCTTCTTTAGCTTATTTATTCTATTATCTCCTCTTGTGATATAGATACTTGCTTCCTCTTTCTTCTTCATCCCAACACACCATCCAATATAACCATATTCATAATTCAATAGCTCAAATTCCCTTTCAATGGTTTTGTTTTTCTGAGCATTCATATTATCAATGGTTTTCTTCCAAACACCCATATCATTACTTATATAGGCATTATATATTATTGTCTTTTCATTATCTGCATAGCTTGATAATGAGAAAGAAATAAGAATACCTATAATTAATAATTGTATATATAGTCTAAAATTCATCTTCTAAGTCTTTTTTAAATCGTGCTAATGTCCTGTTTCTTGCAAATGAATGTTCGATAATTGGCTGAGGATAATCTTTTGTTCCAAATTCTTTAACCCATTTCTTTACATATATCAGCTGAGGATCGAATTTCTGCTGCTGAGTTATTGGGTTAAATATTCTAAAATAAGGAGAGGAATCACAGCCGCAACCAGCGACCCACTGCCAATTACCATTATTTGCAGAAAGGTCGTAGTCTAATAACTTATTTGCAAAGTATAATTCACCCCATCGCCAATCTATTAACAAGTCTTTTGTCAAGAAACTTCCTGCAATCATTCTAACCCTATTATGCATAAATCCTGTGGTATTCAACTCCCTCATTCCTGCATCTACAATTGGATAACCTGTCTTCCCCTCACACCATTTTTGGAATAGTGTTTCATCATTTTCCCATCTTATCCTATTATATTTTGTCTTAAAGCTAGAATGTTCAACATAAGGGAAGTGATAAAGAATTTGCATAAAAAACTCTCTCCAAATTAACTCTTTAAGATATACTTCGCTAAGGTTATGTGATATTTGAACAAGCTTTCTAATGCTTAAAGTTCCAAATCTTAGATGAGCACCAAGCCTTGTAATTCCATTTTCAAGATAAGGTTTATCACGTGTTTCTTCGTAGTTTTCAATTATATCTTCATTAATTATTGGATGGCTATAAAGAAAATCAGTTTTAAGGAAACCAAGCCTTGTTATATCAAAATTATCAGGAGAGTGGACTAATAAATTATTTAGATGTTCTTCTGAAGGGTATGTTTCAATATCAATCTCATTGAATTTAGATAACCAAACTTTTGAATAAGGAGTATAAATAGTATAAGGCTTACCATCCTTTTTCAGAATATCATCCTTATGGAAGATAACATTATCTTTAAATGAATAAACCTCAATATCCTTTTCTTCTAAAAACGCCTTAATCTCCTTGTCTCTTTTAATAGCGTAAGGCTCGTAATCTTCATTAAGATAAAGAGATTGAATATTGTATTTAGACGCTAAGTCCTTAAATATATCTAATGGATTCCCATAGAAGAACTCAATTGATGAGCCAACCTTTTCTCTTAATTCTTTATTGATTGTTTCAAGAGCTTGTATGATAAAATCAACCCTAATATCTTTTTTATCAGAGAACTGCTTTAATATATTAGTATCGAAAATAAATATTGGTAATACCTTATTCCCTGATACCAAAGCCTTATAGAATCCATGATTATCCTCTATTCTTAAATCCCTTCTAAACCAAAATATTGAAACTTGAGTTCTCATATCATCCTATCCTTCCACTTAAATTGTTTATTCCTCTTATTGAATATTGATTTATAAATTATTATCCCAAGGATTACTTGTTGAGGGATAATATATAGAATGTTTTCTAAGATATTTTGATTAGAGGTTAATGATATATATATTCTTGTTAAGATGATAGTAATAATATATATAAGAAATAAATCTAAGCTTTGAACTAATAGTACTAGGATAATGCCAAAAGTAGTTATTATCCAAAATAATATTGCTAATATATAGGAGTTTCCAAAGAAGTAATTAACGTTTTTAGAAAAGCCTTGAATAGCATCAGGCAATCCATTATACATCCTGCATGATACATCTTTAACTGAGGCTAAGCAATTAATGTTTTTCCCAAGTTTCTTATAATGTCTTGATATTTCAATGTCTTCTGCTTTGCTGTTTTTAAATAGTTTATGGGGCTCAATCTCTTTATAAGTATTATTATCGAAAAGCATAAACTGACCATTCGCTGCTGCAAGGGAAGGGAACTTTGATAAGGACACAAGAGGTAGAGGAAGTAAAGAAAGAAGTATGAAATTCATATTTGGTATTGATATCTTCTCTCCAAAACTTAACATATTCTGAAAAGGGAATATGCTTAGAAAATCTAATTTCTCCCTAATTACATAATCCAAACTTCTTTCAATAACCTTATTTTTTATCCTAACATCTGAATCTAAGAATAATAGATAATCTCCCTTAGCTAATAATGAAAGTTTGTGACAAGCAAAATTCTTCCCAAGCCAACCCTCATCTAAACCTTGTGACTTAATTAATTTAATCCTCTTATCTTTTATACTATATTCTTCTACAATTTCAGCAGTTTTATCTGTTGATTCATCATCAAAGACAATGATTTCTATAATATTATCACCTGTTTGAATTAAATCACTTAACAAAGAACCTATATTATATTCTTCGTTTCTTGCTGGGATTAAAATAGATATTGCTTTCTTCAGAGTACTACTGCTTTTCTCTTTAAGTCTAACACCATATACCCAATTCATAAGACCAACTATAAGCTGCAAAAAGGAAAAGCCCAATACAAAAAAAGCTATATACTTAATCATATTTTCTATGTGTTTGGTATTTAACTGAATTCAGGTAAAACTCATTATAAGCTTCCTGAATAGCTTTATGGGTAAACTCACCCTTATACTCCTGAATATAAATAAATACTGAAGGTTTAGGCTTAGAGAAATAGTCAATTAAATTAGCAGAAAATATTAATTGAATATCCTTATCTTTTACTATCTTCTCAATTCCTCTTCTAAACTGAAAATTAGATTGGTATATAGAATTTATCTTACCTTGTGGATAGATTAGTAGAAGGTTATTCTTGTCATTTAATAGGTTTGAAGAGTAATCTATTGATTCTACTATATTACGAGGCTTATTATTAATAGAAAATCCTCCAGTATAATTAAAGAATTTATATCTAAGTAATTGGTCTTCTTGCATCATAAAATGAAACTTCCTTTTAAATAGCTTAAGGTTAATATACATTGCCCAAAAGCCATCCCACCAAGATATATGATTTCCAATAAGCATTAGAGGTTTGCCATTATCTGTAAAATCACCTTCAATGCATACTGATTCAAACTTCTTCCTTATCATCATTTTAGTATAGTACTGAAAAAATGGATAGATCAAGAAATGATGCTTGGCTCTTAGGATATGATTTTTTTGTGCTTCCATATTTACTTTAATAAGATAATGAAAATAAATAGGAGGACTTGTGCTATGAATATAGGAGTTGCCATCTTGTTTTTAATCTCAATCTTTAGAATATATCTAATTGAATGAAATAAAATTGCTAAGCCTCCCCACATTAAAAAGTTTTGAAGTGGGATTGTATCATTTGCCCAAGACCACATATCTATTTTAGGTGCTGCTCTCTCCATAATTATATCATAACCAATCATTAGAGAAGAGGGAATAATAACTTGACTTAAGAAATTAGGCTTTAGTTTAGTGAAGATAGAGCTAGTAATGTAAATCATTAGTACCCAGTTAATACCAATAAGGATAGGAGTCTCTACTATTTTGATTCCAAGACCCTTACCATATGTATAATCTCCAAATAATATGCCTGTGTTCACTCCATACATTTCAATAAATAGGCTTGATATATATATGAAAACATAGAAGAGAATCTTCTTTGTGGTGATATTATTCCTATCATAATAGAATAATAGTGCAAGAGACATTAATAAAACAACAGGAGTTAGGTGTATAAATATGCTATAAGTATATTTGATTGAGAATCCTATAATCCCAACTACATAGAAAACTATTATATTTCTTATAAAAAACCAGTCTTTCTCTGAAAAAGCTTTATTCATAGTTTTATTCTTAAATTTTGAGCATAATCCATATGCTTTGAAGACTTTATCTCTTTATAAGGATTCGTTTTATCTTGTATTTAATGATAGTGCTTGATAATAGAAGTATTTTATTGGAATCACTAACCCTTATTCTTCTCTCAATTATCTTGTTTGCAGGAGTATGCTTAATTTTATTCAATAATCTGAGATAGTATTTATATGCTATAATTACTGCTAGTTGTGAACTATTTGGTAGATTTCTTATCCCTTTATTAGCTTCTAAGAAATCTTCTTCAATTTCTTTAATAAGCTTATACTTAGCTTCTTCATCAAATCTTTCAATATTAAAATCAGGGAAATAAGTCCTTCCTAATAATAAGACATCATCCCTTAGGTCTCTTAAGAAATTAACTTTCTGAAATGCAGAACCTAATCGCATTGCTGGGTCATAGAGTTTTTTGAAAAGCTCTTCATTATTGTGACAGAATATCTTCAAACACATTAAGCCAACTACATCTGCCGAACCATAAATATAATTTTTTATTTCTGCATCTGTCTTATATTCTTTTTTGTCTAAATCTGCCCTCATGCTTGAAAGGAAGTTTTCAATATACTCTTTAGGAATATTATATTCCCTTACAGTGATTTGGAAAGAGTGCAAGATAGGGTTAATGCTTATTCCTGAATTATAGGATAAGAAATAATCGTCCTCAAATTTATCTAATAATGCTTTCTTGTCAAAACAATGGAAGCTATCCACAATTTCGTCAGCCAGTCTAACAAAGCCATAAATACTATGAATAGCTTGTCTGATTTCTGGGTGGAAGAACCGTGATGCTGAATAAAAAGAAGTACTATATCTCTTAGTCGTTTCTTCACTCAGCACAAAAGCCAATTCATTATATTTCTTTAGACAGCTCTCTTTTTCTTGCATAAGGAAGGATAATTTAAGAATATTCTATTTACTATAAGGAATATTATAGGCAAAGATAAATAATAACTTTAAAAAACAAAAGAAAAAACATATTTAGTGTTGATTAAAGATATTATAAACGAAAAAAGTCAGTAATAAATACTGACTTTAATTATATGTGTAGCGGGAACGAGATTTGAACTCGTGACCTCCGGGTTATGAATCCGACGCTCTAACCAACTGAGCTACCCCGCCAAATGAGGGTGCAAAATTACGAAAAAAACCTTTACATCCAAATTATTGGGATTATATTTAATTTTCTTCCTCCTCTTTTTTGCCCTAATAAAAATAAAACAATCAAAAAATACGGATTAAGAAGCTAATATTCAATCCTAAAACTTCACTTTTCTTTCAGTGATTCATTTCTCTATCTCTTAGTTATATTCTATTCAAACTCTTTTTTAAGATATTGACCTGTTAGTGAGTTGGGATTATTAATGATTTCTCTTGGAGTACCTTCTGCAATTATTCTTCCTCCATCTCTTCCTCCCTCTGGCCCTAAGTCAATTATATGGTCAGCAACCTTAATTACATCAAGGTTATGCTCAATCACTATCATTGAATTGCCTTTCTCGATAAGCTTATTCAAGACATCTAATAGTATTCTAATATCTTCGAAATGTAGTCCTGTTGTTGGCTCGTCTAATATGTAAAGTGTGTTTCCTGTTTCTGGTTTTCCAAGTTCTGCTGATAGTTTAATCCTTTGGCTTTCTCCTCCCGAAAGAGTTGTTGAGGGTTGTCCAAGAGTTATATAGCCTAATCCAACTTCTTTAACAATTTCTAATTTACGTCTAATTCTTGGGTGGTTTTCAAAGAATAGGGTTGCCTCATCAAAGCTCATATTCAATACCTCATTAATCGACTTCCCTTTATATCTTACTTCAAGTGTCTCTCTATTATATCGCTTTCCATTACATTCATCGCATACAACATAGACATCGGGCAAAAAATTCATTTCAATTTGCTTAACTCCTGCTCCTTTGCATGTTTCACACCTTCCACCTTTTACATTAAAAGAAAACCTACCTGGCTTATAATCTCTTATTTTTGCAGTTGGTAGGGAAGCAAAAACCTTTCTTATATCATCAAAAACCCCAATATATGTTGCAGGATTTGACCTTGGTGTTCTACCTATTGGATATTGATTAATCTCAATTACCTTATCAATATTATCTATTCCTTTAATTTCTTTATATGGTAGTGGTTTCTTATCAGCACGGAAGAAATATTGGTTGAGAATAGGATGGAGAGTATTATTTATTATTGAAGACTTTCCACTTCCTGAAACTCCTGTAACGCAGATAAACTTTCCAAGAGGAATTTTCAAATCAACATTCTTTAAATTATTACCTGTGCAACCAATTAACTCAATATGCTTTCCACTCCCATTTCTTAGCTGCTTTGGTATCTCAATTTCCCTTTTTTCTTTTAAGTAATCACCTGTGATTGAATTTATATCCCCTTCAAGAAGATCCTTAGGCTTACCATTGAAAATTACCTTGCCCCCATTTATTCCTGCTCCTGGTCCAATATCTGTTATCCAATCTGACTCTAATATCATTTCCTTATCGTGCTCCACAACAATAACACTATTGCCTGCATCCCTAAGTTTCTTTAGAGCTCCTATAAGTTTGATATTATCTTTTTGGTGAAGACCAATGCTTGGCTCATCCAATATATACATAACATTAACAAGCTGTGAACCAATTTGTGTTGCAAGTCTTATTCTCTGACTTTCCCCTCCTGAAAGACTTCTTGTTGTTCTATTTAAGTTTAGATAACCTAGTCCAACATCTAAGAGGAAGTTTATCTTAGTATTTATTTCTCTTAGTATTTCTTTTGCAATCTCTTGCTTGCGTTTATCTAATTTGTCTAAAATTGTTTCGCACCAAAGGGAAAGGTCTTTGATATCCATTTCCACTAAGTCTGATATATTATTATCTAGAATTCTAAATTGAAGAGATTGTGGATTAAGTCTCTTACCCTCACAATGTGGACACTTCGTTGTGTTCATAAAACTATTAGCCCACTTAAGGATGGAAGCTGGAGTATTGTCACCTACTTGCGAATCTATAAAGTTAACTATGCCTTGGAACTTATCCTTACTCAAAGACCTTATCCCAAGATTTGCATCATAGGTTTCAAGTTCCATATCTGAACCATAAAGAAGTACTTGTATGGCTTCTTGGCTAATATCTTTTATTGGCATATCAAGAGTGAAGTCCAATTTCTTTCCTAGGGCTTCAAGTTGTTTTGTGAACCAAGACCCTTTATTGGGTTTTCCAAGTGGTGCTAATCCTCCTTCATTTAAGGTTTTGGTATTGTCAGGTATTAGTTTTTCTAAATCAATCTGAGTCATTTCACCCAAGCCATTACAAAATGTGCATGCACCATAGGGAGAGTTGAAAGAAAAAGTATTTGGTTCTGGTTCTGTATAAGAAATCCCAGTTGTAGGACACATCAGTTGACGGCTTAGATATTTTATTTCATTTGTCTCCTCATCTAAAATAAGAAGCGTTCCATTACCTTGCTTAAAAGCAGTTTCAACTGATTTCTTTAATCTTGTGGTATTTTCAGGAGAAATTCTAATCTTATCAATCACAATTTCAATATCGTGAATCTTATAGCGGTCGAGCTGCATGCCAGTACTAATATTTACAACCTTTCCGTCAACCCTAACTTTTAAGAATCCTTTCTTTGCCGTTGAAAGAAACAACTCTCTATAATGTCCTTTTCTTCCCTTAACAGCAGGAGCTAAAATTAAAACAGTTTTTTCTGAAAAGTTTGTCTCAATGATTTCAATAATCTGCTTTTCAGAATACTTAACCATTTTCTCCCCTGTGTTTAGGGAATAAGCATCGGCAACTCTTGCAAAAAGCAAACGTATTAAATCGTATATTTCTGTTGTTGTCCCTACAGTGGAACGAGGGTTTTTGTTAGTAGTTTTTTGTTCTATGGATATAACAGGAGACAATCCTGTGATTTTTTCTACATTAGGCCTTTCTATTGTGCCAATAAAGTATCGTATATATGCCGAGAAGGTTTCCAAATATCTTCTTTGTCCTTCTGCATAAATTGTATCAAAAGCTAATGATGACTTACCGCTACCACTTAAGCCTGTAATTGTTACAAGTGAATTTCTTGGTATTGACAAAGAAATGTTCTGTAAGTTATGAGCTTTGGCACCAAGTATTTCAAGTTGTTCTTTGTTCATTTTTAATAGAAATAATCTGCAATATTAATACTTTTTTACGAGGTAATTATTGTATTGGAGGGTAAATTGTTTTTTGATATTGCTGATTAATATATTGTAATGTCGAAAAAAAATACTATTTTTGTAAGTTCAAGATTGATATTAAATTAAAAATTAAATAACCATTAAATTCAAAATTAGAAATGAAGAAAAGTTTATTAATCATCAGCTTATTCACAATGGTATCCCTTTTTGGCTGCCAAGGAGATAAAGAAAAACTAGCAAGAGAAAAACAAATCCACGATTCATTTGCTCAATTAATGTCTGCAAAGGACAGTGAATTAGAATCTTTATTCCAAGAACTTAATGAAATTGACGCTTCCCTTAATGATATAACAAGCCAATATTCTAAAGTTTCTAAGGTAGCAAACACATCTGGAGAAATAACAAAAGACACAAAGTCAAGCATTAAATCTAATATTGAAACCATTAACAACCTTTTGTCAGAAAACAAAAGTAGGGTTGCTAATCTTAATGCAAGAATGAACAAGAGCAATAAAGAAAATGAGCAACTAAAGACTTTTGTTCAAAACCTTGAGTTAAGAATAAAAGAACAAGAACAGCAAATACAATCTCTAACTGCTGAATTAGCAAAGAAGAATATTCAAATAGATAATTTAACGAAAGATATTGCTGACTTAAATTCTAAAACAAAGACAAAAGATGCTCAAATAATGAAAATTGAAGACGAGAAGAACACTGCTTATTTCATTGTTGGAACCAAAAAAGAACTTCTTAATAAAGAGGTTATAGATCGTAAGGGTGGTTTTATTGGAATAGGAAAGGCTTCTGTTTTAGCTAATAATACAGAATATTCTAACCTAACAAAAATAGATATTCGTAACACTCAAGAAATCCCATTAACAGGAAAGAAAATTAAGATTGTTACTTCTCACCCAACAGATTCATATACTTTGGAAGGAAACGAGAAAACACCAACCTCAATTAGAATAACTAATCCTGAACAGTTTTGGAGAGGAAGCAAATGCTTAGTTATAATTATTGACTAGTCATATCATATATACGATATAAAAAAAATAGGAGCTCATTTAAAATGTCCTCCTATTTTTTTATTCCTCAAACCTTAGCCTAATAGGTTCATTCTTTATATTCTTTGTAATGTTTTTCCATGATAAACCTTCACTAGTAGGAATATATAGTTTTAATTTCTTATTGTTCTTATTCACAATCTTACTTCCTCTTATAACAGGATTTAAGTTCCTAAGTACTTTATATGGAACATCCACATGTTTTGCAAAAGCATATAAATCATTTATTGAACTGTCAATAACTAACTCTTTAACAGGAATTGGTTGGTAGGTATCTTTCTTTCGGAAATAGTAACCGTATTGCTGAGGATTTTCCATAATTAACTTATAAGCAATAATCCTATAAACATAGCGTGAAGTTTCGGTATTGGTGTATAGCTCCCAATAATTGTCACATCCCTGCTCCTTCATCCTATTCTTAACCCCTGTTTCGCCTGAATTATATGAAGCACAAGCAAGCGCCCAGTCATTAAAAACATTTTTCTTATTTCTTAGATATTGACAAGCCGCAATAGTAGATTTCTCCAAATCATATCTCTCGTCCCAACCCTCAAACTCATCTAAACCATACTCCTTTGCAGTCGGAAGAACAAACTGCCAAAAACCCTCAGCCTTAGCAGGGGAAACAAGGTTTGCAAGTCCACTTTCTGCAACAGCCAAATATTTTATATCCTCTGGTATATTTTGATTCTTAAGAATAGCTTCTATTTCAGGGAAATACCTCTCTGCTTTTTTCAAAATAATAAAAGTCTTAGAGTGATTATACATTATTAAATTCAATTCCATATCTAAAGCCTCTCTCACAAAGATATTATCTATCGGAACCTCTTGTCCACAAAAAGTTACCTTGTCGGGCAATGGTGCTGCAAAGTTTTGATAGTTTTCTTTTATTAATTCCCTATACTGAGCATCATCATTCTTAGGAGCAGTCTTAGCCATAATGAAAATCCCCATCGAAATTGCACAAACTGACAAGACAATAGCAATGATATTTAACCCTTTATTCCAATTTCTAACCATAATATTTCTTTATTTAATTCTGCAAAGATAATGATTGTGGGGCGATAAAAAATCAAAGTCTGAATCTAAAATAATATAACTCAATAATAAAGTCCCAAGATCAAGTAATAGCCTCATAAAACTAAGCTTTAATTTTCTAAAACAAAGCTTTAATTGAGTAAGGTGCCACCTTACACATAGTAACCTGCCACCTTACTCGAGTAACCTGCCACCTTACTACAAGTAACCTGCCACCTTATGAAAATAATACAGCGTTTCAGAAAATTCTTTCTTTGAATTAGGAAATTCTTTCAGCAAATTAATTAATTAGATCTGCGTTTAAATTTATTGAATATAAGTAAGGAGGGAATAGGTTAAAATAAAAAACCTCACATTGAATAATGTAAGGTTTTCTTAGGGTGTGGGAGCAACAGGATTCGAACCTGTGACCCTCTGCTTGTAAGGCAGATGCTCTGAACCAGCTGAGCTATGCTCCCAAATGAGGATGCAAAAGTACAATATTTTTTATTCCTACCAAATTTTTTCATCATTATTTTTACATATCAACAAAAATATATTGCAGAAACCCATTTTAATGATTTAATATTTAGAGGTTTAATCCTATATTTTAAAAATCATTTTCAAAAATTATAAATGCTTATTTCTAATCTTTTGATTTCTCTAATAATATTCGTAATTTTGCAAGTTAAAATCAAACTTAAATTAATCATTAAGAATAGGGTATGGGAATGAAGTATCAAGAATACAAACAGCTTGACTTAACAACGATTAACAAGGATATACAGGAATATTGGCAGGAGAATAAGGTTTTTGAAAACAGCCTAAAACTTCGCCAGGGTTCTAAAGAATTTATATTTTACGAAGGACCTCCTTCTGCAAATGGTCAGCCAGGAATTCATCATGTTATGGCAAGAGCTATAAAAGATATATTTTGTCGCTATAAATCGATGAAAGGATACCATGTTGCACGTAAGGCAGGTTGGGATACTCACGGTTTGCCAGTTGAATTAGGAGTTGAAAAGAATTTAGGTATTACGAAAGAAGATATTGGCAAAAAAATATCTGTTGATGATTATAACGAGGCTTGCAAGGCTGAGGTTATGAAATACAAGGATATGTGGGATGACTTGACTAAGCAAATGGGCTATTGGGTTGACTTGGATAATCCCTATATTACCTTCAAAAACGAATATATTGAGACTCTTTGGTTCTTGATTGGAGAGCTTCACAAAAAAGGATACTTATACAAAGGATATACTATACAACCTTTTTCCCCTGCTGCAGGAACAGGACTAAGTTCTCACGAGTTAAATATGCCTGGTTGCTATAAGGACGTTAAGGATACGACAATGGTAGCACAGTTTAAGGTTAAGTCAGAAGAACATAAAGACACTTACTTTATTGCATGGACAACAACACCTTGGACACTTCCATCAAATACAGCACTTGCAGTTGGACCAAATATAGATTATGTTTGGGTTAGGACTTTCAATCCATATACAGCCGAGCCTATAACAGTTATTTTGGGTAAGCCACTTATGAATTCTTTCTTCACACAGGAGGCTCAAGAATTACCAATGGAATATTCCCAAAATGATAAGGTGCTTCCATATAGAATAATTAAAGAATGCAAAGGGAAAGACTTAGTTGGGATGGAATACCATCAACTTTTGCCTTGGATAAAACCTCAAGAGAGTGCATTTAGAGTTATTTCTGGTGATTTTGTAACAACAGATGACGGAACAGGTATTGTGCATATTGCTCCTACTTTCGGAGCAGATGATGATAAGGTTGCAAAACAATCTGGCATTCCTCCTTTAATCCTAATTGATAAAGAGGGAAAGCGTCAGCCAATGGTTGATAGGACAGGGAAGTTCTACACAATGGATGTTTTAGACAATGATTTCGTAGAAAAATATATAAACAAAGAGCTTTATTCTAAGTTTGAAGGTAAGTATGTTAAGAATGCATTCGACAGCAAACTAACAGAAAAAGATATGAGCCTTGATGTTGAGATTGCATTATCTTTAAAGCAAGAAGGCAAGGCTTTCAAAATAGAAAAACATACGCATAACTATCCACATTGTTGGAGGACAGATAAACCAATTCTTTATTATCCACTTGATTCTTGGTTTATTCGCACCACTGCAATCAAGGATAGGATGATTGAACTTAATAAAACAATTAACTGGAAACCTGAATCAACAGGAACAGGACGCTTTGGCAATTGGTTAGAAAACCTTGTGGATTGGAACCTTTCCCGTTCAAGATACTGGGGAACACCACTTCCTATTTGGAGAACAGAGGATGGAAAAGAAGAAATCTGTATCTCTTCGGTTGAAATGCTAAGAAAAGAAATAGACAAGAGTATTGAGAAAGGCTTTATGAAGGAAAACAAGTATGCCTCTAAGGACTATCTTTCTTTTGACTTACATAGACCATATATTGATGATGTTGTTTTAGTTTCTCCAAAGGGTGAAAAGATGATGCGTGAAACAGACCTTATTGATGTTTGGTTTGATTCAGGAGCAATGCCTTATGCACAGGTTCACTATCCTTTTTCTTGTTCAGAAGATGAACTAAAGAAGACATTCCCTGCAGATTTTATTGCGGAAGGAGTTGATCAAACAAGAGGATGGTTCTTTACGCTTCATGCAATTTCAACCCTTGTTTTCGATTCCGTTGCATTTAAGAATGTTGTTTCGAATGGCTTGGTTCTAGATAAGAATGGCAATAAGATGTCAAAGCGATTAGGCAATGGAGTTAATCCTTTTGAAGTTATTGATAAGTACGGAGCAGATGCAACACGTTGGTATATGATTTCAAACTCTCAACCATGGGAAAACTTAAAGTTTGATATTGATGGAGTTGATGAAGTTCGTAGGAAACTCTTTGGAACTCTATACAATACATATAGCTTTTTTGCACTCTATGCTAATATTGATTCATTTGCATATTGCGAAAAAGATATTCCATATGCAGATAGACCAGAAATAGACCGTTGGATACTTTCAGAACTTAACTCTCTAATCAAATCAATTGATGAATCATATAACGATTATGAACCAACACGTGCCGCAAGAGCAATAAGTAGTTTTGTAGATGAGTGTTTAAGTAATTGGTATGTGCGTTTATGTAGACGCCGTTTTTGGAAGGGAGAATACACTGAGGATAAGATTTCAGCTTATCAAACATTATATACTTGTCTTGAAACTCTTTCTCAGCTAATGTCGCCAATTGCACCATTCTTTGCAGAGAGATTATTCTTAGACCTAAATAATATATCATCTCGTCGCAAAGATGAGAACAATAAGCCTATTTCTTCTGTCCACTATACCGATTTCCCAACACCTGATGAAAGTTTAATTGATAAGGGATTAGAAGAGAGAATGTTCTTAGCTCAAAAGGTTAGCTCAATGGTCTTATCTCTAAGAAAGAAAAACAATTTAAGAGTAAGGCAACCTCTTCAAAAGATATTGATTCCAGCTCCAAACCAAAATTTTATTTCACAAATAGAAAAGGTTGAAGAGTTAATACTTTCGGAAGTTAATGTTAAAGCAATAGAATTCCTTTCTCCTGAGAATAATGTTTTGGTTAAGAAAGCAAAAGCAAACTTTAAAACCTTAGGACCAAAGTTTGGTTCTAAGATGAAGGCAATTGCAAATAGCTTAGATGGATTTTCACAAGAAAGAATTTCAGACCTAGAAAGAGAAGGCAAGATAATACTTGATATAAACAATGAAGAAATTGAACTTCTTTTGTCTGATGTTGAAATAGTAACACAAGATATTCCAGGATGGGTTGTTCAGAATGATGGAAATATAACAGTAGCTCTTGATACCACAATAACAGAGTCCTTACTTAAAGAAGCAATAGCAAGAGAACTTGTAAATAGAATTCAAAACATTAGAAAAGATCAATTATTTGAGGTAACAGACTTTATAAGAGTTGAGATTGAATATAATGCTCTTTTGGAAGAAGTTATTCAAGAGTACAGCGAATACATTAAAGGAGAAACCCTAACAAGCGACTTATCACTTAGAAGACAAGGTGTTTCGGCTATAATTGGTCAACAACATTTTGAACCAATACTTAAAATAGATATTATTGAAGGTGTTGAGTTAGCAATAAATATTAGTAAAGTATAAATTATATTATATACAACATTATGGCAAAAGAGAATAAAGAGAACAAAGTTGACGCAGCTAAGCTTGAGAAGCTAAAGGTATTGCAATCGACAATTGATAAGATTGAAAAGAATTACGGTAAGGGATCAATCATGAAACTTGGTGATAAGCCTGCTGTTGAAGTAAATATTATTTCAACTGGCTCACTTGGTTTAGATATTGCCCTTGGAATAGGTGGTTTGCCAAGAGGAAGAGTAATTGAAATATATGGACCAGAGAGTTCTGGTAAAACAACCTTAGCTATTCACGCAATTGCAGAGGCTCAAAAGGCTGGAGGAGTTGCAGCATTTATTGATGCAGAGCATGCCTTCGATAGTTCTTATGCTCAAAAGCTAGGAGTTGATATAGAAAATCTTTTTATCTCTCAACCAGACAATGGAGAACAAGCATTAGAAATTACAGATAATTTAATTCGTTCAGGAGCAATTGATATTATAGTTATTGACTCTGTTGCGGCTCTAACTCCAAAAGCAGAAATTGATGGAGAAATGGGTGATAGCAAGATGGGTCTTCAGGCTCGTTTGATGTCACAAGCTCTTAGAAAACTAACCTCAACAATTTCTAGAACAAATTGCTGTTGTATTTTCATCAACCAACTAAGAGAAAAGATAGGTATTGTTTTTGGTAACCCAGAAACAACAACAGGAGGAAATGCTCTTAAGTTCTATTCTTCTATTCGTTTAGATATTCGCCGTATTCAAGCAATTAAAGAAGGTGATCAAAACGTGGGAAATAGAGTAAGAGTTAAGGTAGTGAAGAATAAACTTGCACCTCCTTTCCGCCAAGTTGAATTTGATTTAACCTTTGGCGTAGGTATATCGAAGGTTGGAGAAATCATTGATATGGGCGTTGAGAAAAACATAATTAAGAAAAGTGGTTCTTGGTTCTCTTATGGCGAAACAAAACTAGGACAAGGACGTGAAGCTGTTAAACAACTTCTTTTAGATAACGAAGAATTAATGATAGAGCTTGAGGGTCAAATACGCCAAGCATTAAAAGAATAAATGAAAATTCAAATAAATCAATTAAATCCTAAGACATTAGGATTTAACTTCAACAAAAGAATAATTACTGATTGTTTAAAGGAAGTAAATAACGATGTATTATCTATTTTTCCAGAGCTTGCAGTAAGTGGAGGGTCGTTATATAATGCAACTTCCTATTCTGATGTTTTTTCTTCCTCATCAAAGGTATGCGAGAGCTTACTTATGGAAAAGAGAGACCTTATTTTTGGCTCTCCAATTGAACTTGAAAGGAAGAAATACAATTCAATAATAATGGTTGAAGATGGTGAACTACTAGCCATATCAACTAAGAAAAACCTTTCTCAATTCGATATTGGATTTGAAAGAGGAACAGGCATAGAGGTTGTTAGTTATAAAACACAAACCATTGGCTTTGGTTTCTTTGAGGACATAAAAGACTTTGTTGAAAAGAAAACTAAGGTTGATACTCTAATCATTTGCACAAATCAAATCTTCTATCACGACCAGCAAAAAGACCTATTAAATGAATTAATTGTCTTGGTCAGGAAACTAAAAACAACATTAGTTTTTTGCAATCGTTCAGGTGCAGAAGGTGGTTATATATATTCAGGTGGTAGTTTTATCTTAAATACAAAGGGTGAGCTATGTGGTCGTTTGCCTAATTTCAAATACCATTCACAGTCTTTTGACACAGAAACTATCAAACCAATTGCTCAAAACTCCCCTTCAAGACTTCAAAACCTATACGAGGCTCTAAGTCTTGCAATAAGAGATTATTATCATAAGAACCATATAGATAAAGCCGTTCTTGGACTTTCAGGAGGAATTGATTCAGCTCTTGTTTTGGCACTTGCAGTTAATGCTCTTGGAAAAGAAAATGTTGTAGGAATACTAATGCCTTCTGAGTTTTCATCAGACCATTCAATAAAAGACGCTTTAGATTCTGCAAAGAACTTAGGCGTTGAGCACCATATTATCCCTATAAAAGATAGTTATGATCAGTGCTCAAAGACTTTTGATTCTGTTTTCCCAAACCAAACATTTTCTGTTGCAGAAGAAAACATACAAAGTCGTTTAAGATGTGTTTCACTTATGTGGTATGCAAACAAATTTGGAGGAGCTCTTCTTAACACAACCAATAAATCAGAAGCTGCTGTTGGATATGGAACGCTTTATGGTGATACCTCAGGTTCAATATCTATTTTAGCAGATGTTTATAAGACAGAAGTATGGGAATTATCACAATATATTAATGAAGAGTTTTTGAAAGCGAACCCTCATTCAGATGATGTACCTATTCCTTGGAATTCAATCACAAAGCCACCTTCGGCTGAGCTTAGATTAGAGCAAAAAGACACTGACTCACTTCCCGATTACGATATATTAGATAGGGTCTTGACAGAGCATATAGATAATTGCAAGTCCTTAGATGAAATCACAGAAGAATTTGAGAAAGAAGCCTTAGAGGTTGATAGAGCAATAATAGAGAGAATAATTAAGTTAGTAAAAATAAACGAATGGAAACGTCGTCAATGTCCTATGGCAGTTAAGGTAACTAAGAATTGCTTTGGACTTGATCGAAGAGTGCCAATATCCTAAAAGAATATGAGCGATAGTATTAAACATGAATGTGGAATAGCATTACTTCGATTGAAAAAGCCTTTGGAGTATTATGAAAAGAAGTATGGCACTAAGTATTGGGGCTTAAACAAGATGTACTTACTGATGGAAAAACAGCATAACCGTGGACAAGACGGAGCAGGCTTAGCGTCAATAAAGTTCGACACCTCTCCAGGAACACCTTATGTTCAGATAGCTAAAAGCAATAGTAACAAACCAATTCAAGATGTAATTACAAAAGCATTCTCTGACCAAAGATTTATTGGAGAGCTATACTTAGGGCACTTACGCTACGGAACCTTTGGAAAGAATGAGATAGAGAACCTCCACCCTTTCCTAAGAGAAAGCAATTGGAAGACTCGCTCGGTTGTTCTTGCAGGAAACTTCAACCTAACCAATATTGGGGAGATGAAGACAAAGTTAGTTAATCTTGGACAACATCCTGTTAATGGAGCCGACACAGCTGTTATACTTGAAAAGGTAGGACATTTTGTTGATAGACAAGTTGAGGATATATTTAGAAAACACAAGGATGCAGGCTTTGACAATATAACTATAACCAATAAAATAGCAGAAGAGATAGATATTGCTAAGATTCTTCGTCAGGCAACAAAAAATTGGGATGGTGGCTATGTTGTTGCAGGAATGTTAGGACATGGAGACGCCTTTGTATTAAGAGATCCACACGGAATAAGACCTTGTTTCTACTACGAAAATGATGAATTTGTAGCAGTAGCTTCCGAAAGACCAGTAATTCTAACCGCACTTAATATGAAAAGTGATGAGGTTAAAGAACTAGAATGCGGAGAGGCAATAATAATTAAAAAGAATGGACAAGTTACGATTGAACAAGTAATACCAGCCGACGCTAACCCTTCAAAATGTTCATTCGAAAGGATATACTTCTCAAGGGGAACCGACTCTTCAATCTACCAAGAAAGAAAAGACTTAGGAGCAAACTTAACAGAATCCATATTAAAGGCAATAAACTACGATATGGAAAACACTATAATATCTTATATTCCAAACACAGCCTCAGTGGCCTTTCAAGGATTAGCTCAATCACTTAATGCATACCTTGACCAAACAAGAATAGAAGAAATATATAAACGCCAAGAAGAAGGGAAGCTAACAAAAGAAGAACTTTTTGAAATCTTTTCGCACTCACCAAGAAGAGAAGCACTAGTAGTTAAAGACGTTAAGATGCGTACTTTTATCACTAATGCTAACGATAGAGACGATCTTGTTGCCCATGTTTACGATGTAACCTACGGACAAGTGCGTGACCATGTTGATAACCTTGTTGTTTTGGACGATAGCATAGTTAGGGGAACAACACTTAAACAAAGCATAATCAGAATACTTGATAAGCTAAACCCAAAGAAGATAGTTATTGCATCATCTGCACCTCAAATCCGTTACCCTGACTGTTACGGAATAGATATGTCGAGGATGACAGAATTCATTGCCTTCAATGCTGCAATAGATTTGCTAAAAGAAAGAGGAATGCAAAATGTTATTGATGAGATATACCAAAAATGTAAAGCACAATCAACAATTCCAAAAGAGGAAATAGTGAATTATGTTAGGGAAATCTACAAACCATTTACTAATGATGAGATAACCGCAAGGATAACCAAACTCCTAACCCCAGAGGATTGCAGAGCAGAGGTTGAAATAGTATATCAAACCATAGAAGGACTCCATAAAGCATGCCCAAACCACAGAGGTGATTGGTATTTCACAGGAAAGTATCCAACTCCAGGGGGAAACAAAGTAGTGAACCAAGCATTCATCAACTACTACGAAGGAAGCAGCAAAAGAGCATACTAAAAAACACCATAAATTCAACTAAATAAAGTTGAAAATCTTAATAAGACCCTATCTTATATCAAGCTTTGTTTGAATGAGATAGGGTTTTATATTTTTATAATAAAGAATTGAACTCGTGACATGGGTATGTCAGACTTGCTGACATGGGTATCTCACGGTTGCTCACATGGGTATGTCACGTGTGCTGACATGGGTATGTGAGCAACCGTGACATGGGGATGTGAGGGACTCTGACATGGGGATGTGGTGAGTTGGAAACGAAGAAAGAAAAGTTGGGGATAGGGATTTAGCATTTTGGAATGGGGATTTGGAAGTTTAGAATGGGGTTTTGGTGGGTTGATTTGGGGATTGGGTTTTGGGGTTGGGGATTTGGGTTTTTTGAGGCTTAAATTTGCTTGGATGGGGTTTAGTTGTAGATTTATGATATAAAAAGCGGATAGGAGAATAAAAACTTGTAAATTTGTGGTTTGGAATTATAAACTTACTTATTATATATTGATGATTGACTTTGTTGCTATTGATTTTGAAACTGCAGACCCCACCCACCCTTGTTCGTTAGGTATTGCTGTTGTTGAAGACTCTAAAATTGTGCTTGTGAAACAATGGCTTATTAAACCTGCTTGCTTTCCTTATTTTCACTTTTATGCTCAAAAAATTCACGGTATCAAGAAGGAGGATGTGGAATTTGAACCTAATTTTGGGGAGCTTTGGAGTGAGATTAAGCCTTTTATTGAGAATAAGACCTTAGTTGCTCATAATGCTGCTTTCGATATTGGTATCCTTAAGAAGACTCTTCAATTTTATAAGATACCTGTGCCTAAGTTTAAGTCTTTCTGCTCATATCTAACTGCAAGAATAGCGTGGAAGGATACAAAAAAGGCTTCCCTTGACTTCCTTTGTGAACAAGAAAACATTGAATTTACTCATCATAATGCCGATTCTGACGCTTATGCTTGTGCTAAATTGTTTTTAAGAGAGCTGGAAATTTTGGGAATTACAGACCTAAAAGTCTTAGATAAGATTACTAGAAGGGTTGCCAGAGAAGAAAAAATTGCAAAACAGGAGAGAGATGTTTTAAAAGAAATACGCCGTCAAGAAAGGTTTAAATTACATGAAGAAAGTTTAAAACTAAATAATGACTCCACTACCCAGGCATAGGTTTCCTTCTTTATCGTAAATTACTCCAAACTGTCCTGAGGCTATTCCTTGAATTTTATCTTCGGATTCTATCCTATATATATCGTTTATCTTTCTTAGTTTTCCTCTTGTTAGGTCTGGGGTATGGCGTATTTTGAATAATATATCTTTCTGGTCATCAAAATCTCCAAAAACATCCTTTGTGATATATTCAAATGCACTTAGATTAATAGTTTTTCCGTATTGGGTTTCTGGATCGTAGCCCTGAGATACGTAGAGTATATTCTCTTCTATATCTTTCTTCACCACAAAGAAAGGTCCTCCACTTAGTCCAAGCCCTTTTCTCTGTCCAATTGTGTGATACCAATATCCCTTATGTTTTCCTATCTTTTTGCCTGTTTCAAGCTCAATTATATCACCTTGTTTCTCGCCAAGGTATCTATTAAGAAAGTCATTATAGTTTATCTTTCCCAAAAAGCAAATCCCTTGGCTATCTTTCCTAAATGCACTTGGCAAGTGGTTTTCCTTAGCTATATCTCTTACTTCTTGTTTTAGTAGATTGCCTATTGGGAACATTAGTTTTGAGATTTGCATATAGTTAACTTGTCCAAGGAAGTAGGTTTGGTCTTTTACTTTATCCTTTGCGGTGGAGAGATATGTTAGGTTGTCAACCTGGGTTGTTGTGCAGTAGTGACCTGTTGCTATTTTGTCAAATTCATGTCCCCATTTATTGATAAAAGAACCAAATTTGATAAGTTTATTACACATCATATCGGGGTTGGGTGTAAGTCCACGCCTAACAGCTTCAATGGTGTAGGATACAACATTGTCCCAATATTCTTCATGAAGGGAAACGACTTCAAACTTACAGCCATATTTTTTAGCAATATAAGAAGTTATCTCAATATCCTCCTCTGAGGGGCAATCAATATAACCATCCTCGTCCTCCATTCCTATCTTTATATAGAATATTGTTGGATCGTAGCCCATCTCTTTTAACTGATGAACCACAACAGAGCTATCCACTCCTCCAGAAACCAATGCTGCTATTTTCATGGTGCAAAGGTACAATTAATCTTTTTTATCCCTTTCTTTTGTCGTTTATATTATTTATTTTTGCATTTCATTCTTTATTATATATTCTGATTAGTATGGGAAATTTCACACATCTACACGTTCACACTCAATATTCTATTCTCGACGGTGCTGCAAGCATAAAAGATTTAATGAAAAAGGCAAAGGATTTTGGTATGGAGGCCTTGGCTATTACTGACCATGGGAATATGTTTGGGGTCTTGGAGTTTTTTGATGTTGCGAAAAAAGAAGGTATTAAGCCACTTCTTGGAATAGAAGCTTATGTTGCAAGGGGTGATAGGTTTGTGAAGGATCCTGCAAGAATGAGTGGGGATCACCTAATCTTGATTGCTAAAAACTATAAGGGCTATCAAAATCTTATGAAGCTAAGTTCTCTTTCCTATGATCCGAATGTTTTTTACAGGACTGCAAGAATTGATAAGGAAATTCTTTTTCAGTATGCCGAAGGCTTAATTTGCTCTACTGCTTGTTTGGGTGGGGTTATTCCTCAGCATATTCTTTCAAATAATATTGCAGAGGCTGAAAAAATAGCTTTGGAATATAAGAATGTATTTGGAGAGGATTATTATTTTGAACTGCAAAACCATGGCTTAGAGGAGCAAGAATTGGTTAATTCTCATTTAATTGAACTTGGAAACAAGCTTGATATTAAAGTAATTGCTACTAATGATGTTCACTTTGTAAATGCTGATGATTTTGATGCTCATAAGATATTAATTTGTTTGAATACGGGAAAGACAATTAGTGATACATCGAAACTAATGTATAGTGGGAATGAGTATTTGAAAAGCAAAGAGGAAATGGAAGACCTATTTAAGAATATTCCTGAGGCTATAACAAATACCCAAGAGATTGTTGATAAGGTAGAATATTATGATCTTCACCGTGAACCACTTCTTCCTATTTTTGAAATACCAGAAAGCTTTGGCTCTCTTGATGATTATAAAGCGAAATACCCTCTTGAAACTCTTAAAGGAGAATTATCAGACCAGGATTTTGAGAAAAAGGGAGGTTATGAAAAGATTATTAGAACGAAATTTGAGAATGAATATCTTCATTTCCTAACTTATGAGGGTGCAAAGAAAAGATACGGAGACGATATTTCAGATGAATTGAGGGCAAGGATTGAATTTGAGCTTTCAACTATTGAGAATATGGGTTTCCCTGGCTATTTCCTAATTGTGCAAGACTTTATTAATTATGCACAAGATGAATTGGATGTTATTGTTGGCCCAGGTAGAGGTTCTGCAGCTGGTTCTGTGGTTGCATATTGCTTAGGTATAACTGCCATTGACCCTATTAAATATGGGCTTCTTTTCGAAAGGTTTCTAAATCCTGATAGAATTTCCTTGCCTGATGTTGATGTGGACTTCGATGATGATGGTAGAGGAAGGGTTTTGGAATATGTTCAAAATAAATATGGTCTTGACCATGTGGCACAAATAATTACCTTTGGCACCATGGCTGCTAAGAGTGCAATTAGAGATGTTGCAAGAGTACTTGAGCTACCACTTAATGAGTCAGATAGATTAGCAAAACTTGTTCCTGAAAAACCAGGCACTACACTTGAACAAGCCTATAAGGAAGTGCCAGAACTAAAACATGCTCTCGAGAATGGGTCTAATTTGGTTAAGGAAACCCTTAAATTTGCTAAGCAGTTGGAAGGGTCTATTAGAAATACTGGAACCCATGCTTGCGGAGTAATTATTGGACCTGATGATTTATCTAAATATGTTCCCCTTTCCTTGGCTAAGGATTCTAATATGATGGTTACCCAGTTTGAGGGGAAGACTATTGAATCGGTAGGCATGATTAAGATGGACTTCTTGGGGCTGAAAACTCTTTCAATTATTAAGGATGCTTGTGCTAATATTCAAAAGAGTCACAAGATTCATATTGACCCTAGGACTATTCCATTAGACGATAAGCTAACATTTGAACTTTTCCAAAGAGGAGATTCCATTGGAACCTTCCAATTTGAAAGCGAAGGTATGCGTCAGCATATGCAAAACTTAAAACCAGATAGGTTTGAGGACTTAATTGCAATGAATGCCTTATATCGTCCAGGTCCTATGCAGTATATCCCTAATTATATTGCTCGTAAGAATAAGAGAGAGACGGTTGTCTATGACCTTCCTGAGATAACAGAAAAATACTTAGGAGAAACCTATGGTATTACTGTTTATCAAGAACAGGTGATGCAGCTTTCACAGGCTATTGCAGGCTTCACAAAGGGAGAAGCTGACCTTCTTCGTAAGGCTATGGGGAAAAAACAAATAGCTGTTATGAATGAATTGAAAGAAAAGTTCATTGAAGGTAGTAAGAAAAAGGGATTAGATCTTGTTTTGGTTGAGAAGATATGGATGGACTGGGAGAAATTTGCTGAATATGCTTTTAATAAATCTCATTCTACTTGCTATGCTTATATTGCTTACCAGACTGCATGGCTTAAGGCTCACTATACAGCAGAGTATATGGCATCTGTCCTTACTCATAACCTAAACGATATTAAGAAGATTACCTATTATATTGAAGAGACACAAAGGCAGAAAACCCCAGTCTTAGGACCTGATGTTAATGAGTCAGATCTTAACTTCACTGTAAACAAGAAAGGGGAGATTCGTTTTGGATTAGCAGCTGTTAAGAGTGTTGGGGAGAAGGCAGCAACTGAAATAATGAGAGAAAGAGAAGCAAATGGTGCTTTTACAAGCCCTTTTGACTTTATTGAGAGGGTGGATTTGAAAACAATAAACAAACGCTGCATTGAGGCTTTAATTAGTTCTGGAGCTTTTGATTCTTTTAGCAATATTCATAGGGCACAGTATTTCCAAAAGTTTAAAACATCTAATAATAACGAAGAGACCTTTGTTGAAAGGTTAATTAAGTACGGTAATAGATATAGGGATAAGGAAAACTCATCACAGGTTTCGATGTTTGGAGGTGAAGAAAATAGTGAATTGTATGAGCCAGAAATTCCTAGTTGTGAACCTTGGTCTACTATTGAACTATTAAAAAATGAAAAGGAATCAATAGGCTTTTATCTTTCTGGGCATCCTTTAGATAAATATTCACTTGAAAGGAAGCTTTTTTCAAACACTGAGCTTGATGAACTATCTGAAGATTTAGCTCCTTTTGAGGATAAGACTCTTTATTTAGTTGGTTCTTTGAATAATTGCGAAAGAAAACAAACCAAGACAGGGAAACCTTTTGCAAAGTTTGTATTTGAAGACCAGACAGCAAGTAGGGAAATAGCCTTATTTGGCAAGGATTATATTAACCTCAATAATTATTTGATAGAAGGCCTATTTGTTCTTATGAAAGCTACTGTTCAGAAAAAAGGATGGGGAGATGAGGCTTCAAAGAATAATTTAGAATTTAAGATTCTTCAAATAGAGGACTTGGATGAGGTATTAGATAAGTATGGAAAAGGCATAAAGCTTATTATTCCAATAGAAAACATTACACCAGCCTTTGTTGAAAGGATAACAAAGACTGCAAAGAGATCGAAAGGTAAGTCAAACTTAAGTTTCTTTGTTAAAGATGTTTCAGAAGATCTTGAAGTGACATTGAAGGCAAGGAAGCACTTAATATCAATTCATAAATTTGTGGAAGAAATTAAAGATATGATTGATGATAAAACCATTTACTCATACGAGGTTGACAAAGTCAGTATTTAGAAAAGGGTATTTAAGGAATAATATTAATGGATAAGTTTATTGACTTTAAGATTATTAAATCCTTAGCCTTGGAAGCTGGCTTTCAAGATTGTGCTGCAATAAAAGCAAAAGAATTTGATATTTCCTTTCTTTATGAATGGCTAAACAAAGGTTATAATGCTGAAATGCAATATTTAGGCAACAATATTGACAAACGAAAAGACCCCTCCCTCCTACTCGAAAATGGACAAACGATAATAAGTTTTATTGTTTCATATAATACTCAAGAGTTTGCAGACCTGTCACTTAACATTGAAAGTGACAATAATAATAACTTGAAATTCGCCACTTATAGTCACTTTGAAGATTATCATAAGGCAATTAAGAAGGCTCTCTATGGGATAATAGGCTACATACAAGAAACTTATCCAGACTTTAAAGCTATTGCTTTTGTTGATTCTTCCCCTTTTTCAGAGAAAATGATAGCAAAGGAAGCTGGCTTAGGCTTTATTGGTAAAAACTCCTTACTTATCAACAAAGAATACGGCAGTCAAATACTCCTTGGAGAGATCATAACGAACTATTCTACAGATTATTCTACAGACTATAGTTCTTCTTTAGTTGAAGATTTATGTGAGGATTGCAATCTTTGTATTGACACTTGTCCTAATAATGCAATAACCAATGATAAAACATTAAATGCTAACCTTTGCTCCTCATATCAGAATATGATTAAAAAAGGAAACATTGAAGAATCAATTAGATTAGAGGGTTATATTTATGGCTGTGATATATGTTTGAAAGCCTGTCCATGGAATAATAAGCCAAAGATAAATCGCTCAAAGATACTTGGCTTAAACACTAGTATGCAGGAGCTTATTAAAGCAATTAATAATAGTGATATTGATAAGTCTTTATTTAATAAGGCAAAGAAAAAAGGAGCTATTGAAAACATTAAGTTCCAAAAGCTCCTTTCAAATATTGAAAAAGCAAAGCAAGAGTTTACTAGAAACTAATTATATAAGGTAATCTTGCTTGAACTCCTTTCATATCAGATATATCTTTTAGTTGTAAGAATAATGAATAGGGTTGTCCTAGTTCTTTTGTAAACAATTTCATTTCAACATCACTACCTATTGCTTCAAATATTTGTTCTGTTAAGCCTTTGGTCTTTGGTAATGCAATAATTGAATAGTCTTTAATCTTAGCTTCATTTGATGCTATTTCAATTGCTTTGTATAAGCCACCAAACTCATCAACTAAGCCAATTTCTTTTGCATCTTTTCCAACCCAAACTCTTCCTTTTGCAATACTATCAACATAGGTATCTTTTAGGTTTCTTCCTGTTGCAACTCTATGAACAAAGTTTTTATAGAATGCATCAATACTTCTTTGCATAACCATTCTTGTGTCAGGTGACATTGGTGAAACTCCAGTAATAAATACTGAATTCTTATGCGTTTGAACTGTATCGAAACCAATACCAAGACTTTTCTTTAATGCTCTTCCGAAGTTAGGCACTACACCAAATACTCCAATCGAGCCTGTTAATGTGGTAGGGTTAGCTACAATTTTTGTTGCTCCACAAGCCATTTCATAACCTGCTGATGCAGCTACATCTCCCATTGATACAATAACTGGTTTAACTTTCTTAGCTGCAAATATCTCATTTGTCATTTGTTCAGAAGCAATTGCATCTCCTCCTCCTGAGTTTATTCTAAGGACAATAGCCTTAACTCTTTTGTTATTAACAGCTTTCCTTATCTCTTTAACAATTGTTTCGCTGCCAATTGATAAATCTCCACCCTTTCCCTGACCAACATCTCCATAAGCATAAATTACTGCAATCTTATCCTTAGATTTACTAGGCATTATCTCAGCAATTGAACTTCTATACCTGTTATATTGAACCAAATTAACCTTTTTCAATTTCAAATCAGACTTAATCTTGTCTTGTAAGTCCGTTCTAAAGGTCAAATTATCAACATATTTATTCTTTAAAGCATCTTCTGCTATAAAAGCTTCTAGATTCGATACATTATTGTTTAAGGTTTTGATATCAATCTTCCTAGATACAGCTATATTATTGCCAACATAATCCCAAATTGAGCCAAGATAAGCCTTAACCTGAGTTCTATTAGCCTCGCTCATCTTGTTATTGATAAACATCTCCCCTGCACTCTTGTAGTCGTTATTAGCAGGACGAAGAAGTTCAACATCAATATTAAACTTATCTAGCATATCTTTAAGGAACATTATTTGTCCACCAAGACCTGTTAATTGAACATGTCCAACAGGGTTAAGAGAAATTTCATCTGCCACTGTTGCAAGATAATAAGCGTTTTGTGTATAGGTGTCGCTATAAGCATAAATCTTTTTCTTTGAAGTCTTGAAGTCTAGTAGAGCTTCTCTCATTTCCTCAACCGTTGCCCAACCATTAACTCGAAGAAAGGATAAATCTAACATAATAGCCTTTACTTTATCATCTGTCTTAGCTTTTCTAATAACTGAGATAAACTCTGTTAAGCCTATTGAATTGCTATAATTAATGTCTGATGAACCTATTGATAATAGAGCTGAAAAATCACTAACTTCTCTATCGTAAATAGGCTTGTCTAATGTCAAGACCAATATAGAGTCATCCTTTATTTCAGGCGTTGCACTCGTTGAAGAGGCAATTATTGATGTACCTATTATAAAGAAAATTAGAACCAAAAATATGGTTGAAAGGAATACTCCTAAACAAGAAGCAAACATAAATTTAAAAAACTGCTTCATAATATTAATGTATTAAGTTATTAATTAATTGACTTTTCTATTCTTCTATTTTTTCAGTTAGTTTAATATGGCTTTCCTCAATCACAATTGAAAGATCCACCCCTAAACTATCAACTCTTACAGCAAATTTATTCTTATTGCCTGTCTTGATTATTCCAACTAACCCTGCAAAAGGTCCTTCAATAATCTTCACCTTATCTCCTTTACTTGGTCTAATATTGTTTTCAAGTTCTATTTCAACATCCTTTTCTAGCAGAAGTTTCATTGAATCAATCTGATTATCGGGAATTGGACATGGTTTACCGTTAAACCAAACGAACTTAACACATCCATTCATTTTAACAATATTCCATATATCGCATTCTTTAATTCGAGTGAAAACATAGGAAGGAATCAAAGGTATTTCTACCATCTTCTTTCTATCCTTCCATTGTCTGAAACACTTCTTTAATGGCAAATAAACCTCATAATTACTTCTCAGTAACTCTTTCTCAACAACCTTTTCTTTCCTTGGTTGAACATATAATGCAAACCATTTTTTCATAATCTCAAAGTCTATTTCTATATTTGTTCCATATGAAACAATCTTTGCAAGTACCTAGTTATAAATAGTGTTATTAGAATATTGAATCGATTAATCCATCATCAGCAATATTTGGTATAGTTATTTTTAAGTTAGGTTCTGTTTCCATTGCGCGTTTAATTGCAAATATAGCACCATCGTTTCTTGCCCATGATCTTCTTGAAATACCATTATTAACATCCCAATAGAGCATACTCTTCAACCTTCTTTCTGAATCATCAGAGCCGTCAATAACCATTCCAAAACCACCGTTTATAACTTCTCCCCAGCCTACGCCTCCACCATTGTGTATAGAAACCCAGGTTGCTCCTCTAAAACTATCTCCAATTACATTATGAATAGCCATATCTGCCGTAAAAGATGAACCGTCATAAATATTTGAAGTTTCTCTAAAAGGACTATCCGTTCCAGAAACATCATGATGGTCTCTTCCCAAAACAATAGGAGCAGATATTCTTCCTTCTTTTATTGCTTTGTTGAACGCAGCAGCAATCTTTGTTCTTCCCTCACAGTCTGCATAAAGAATTCTTGCTTGAGAACCAACAACCAATTTATTTTCCTTTGCTCCCTTAATCCAAGTTATATTATCTCTCATTTGTTGAGAAATTTCCTTAGGAGAAGTCTTAGCCATTTCTTCCAAAACCTCCATAGCAATATGGTCAGAAAGGTCTAAATCCTCACTCTTTCCAGATGTGCAAACCCAGCGGAAAGGTCCAAATCCATAATCGAAGCACATAGGCCCCATTATATCTTGAACATAGGAATTATATCTAAAACCTCCATCCTCTTTCATAATATCTGCACCAGCCCTTGAGCTTTCAAGCAAAAATGCATTGCCATAATCGAAGAAATACATACCTCTTTCACTTAGAGTATTGATTGCAATGACTTGTCTTTTAAGAGACTCATGCACCTTTTCTTTAAACAGTTCTGGATTTTCTGCCATCATTTCATTAGCATCTTCAAAACTAACACCAACAGGGTAGTATCCTCCTGCCCAAGGGTTATGAAGTGATGTTTGATCAGAACCAATATCTACTTTTATATTATTCTTTGCTGCATATTCCCATAAATCAACAACATTACCTTGATATGCAAAAGATACAACTTCTTTATTCTTTCTAGCCTCATGAACCCTCTTCCAAAGCTCTTCTAAATTATCATACACATGGTCAACCCATCCTTGAGAATGACGAGTATGGATAGCCTTAGGATTAATCTCTGCCGTTATTGAAACACAGCCCGCAATATTACCTGCCTTTGGTTGAGCACCCGACATTCCGCCAAGTCCAGAGGTAATAAATAGCTTGCCACCTAGCCCATCATTTCCTATCTTTCTTCCTGCATTCAAGACAGTTATGGTAGTTCCATGAACAATACCCTGAGGTCCAATATACATATAAGAGCCTGCTGTCATCTGTCCATACTGTGAAACTCCCAATGCATTAAACTTCTCCCAATCATCTGGCTTTGAATAGTTAGGAATAACCATACCGTTAGTAACAACAACTCTTGGAGCATCCTTATGACTTGGGAATAAGCCCATTGGGTGTCCTGAGTACATAACAAGGGTTTGTTCTTCGTTCATCTCAGCTAAATACTTCATAACAAGACGATACTGAGCCCAGTTTTGAAAAACTGCACCATTACCACCATAAGTTATAAGTTCGTGAGGATGTTGTGCAACAGCAGGGTCAAGATTGTTTTGAATCATAAGCATAATTGCCGCAGCCTGTTTTGATTTTGCAGGATACTCTTCAATAGGCCTTGCATACATATCGTAATCTGGGCGGAACCTATACATGTATATTCTTCCGTAAGTTTCAAGTTCATGAGCAAATTCCTTAGCTAGCTCTTTGTGAAACTTAATATCGAAATACCTTAGAGCATTCTTTAATGCCAATTTTTTCTCCGTAACGCTAAGAATATCTTTTCTCTTAGGCGCATGATTTGCTGATAAATCATATTCTTTTATTTGAGGAAGGTAATCTGGGATTCCTTCCAGTATAGCTTGTTTAAAATCCATATTATTATATTTTTTTAATTATCAATCCTATTTAAAGCAAGGGACAAAGTTACAAAATAATTACTAAAAAACGAAATAAGAATTAAAAATCAAGCCTAAGTCAAATGAAACGCCAAATAATACAATCAAAACTCCATTTCAAAATCATATGTCTTTGATTCAAACTCAACACATGGGTATGTCACACTCTCTCACATACCCATGTCATAACTCGTCACATACCCATGTCAGTATAGCTCACATACCCATGTCAGCAACCGTGACATACCCATGTGAGAGAGTCTGACATACCCATGTGACGAGGTCTGACATGGGTATGTGGTGAGTTTGAAACGAAAATTAGGAAGTTAAAGTCTTTGTATAGAGAGTTTTATAGCTTATAATAATAGCATGAAATATCATAGAAAATCAGGTGAAAAACAGCCTAATTTTCCTATGTATTCACGTGAAACATACTATTAATTATAAGTAGAAATGAAGTCTTTAAGAATATTGCAAAGGTCGAGGTGTTTGGTAAATGAAAGGTCTTTACCATTATCTTGAATGGTATGGTATTCGTTATATTCGCAACCAAAGGTGAAGATAAAGAAAGCTGGAACCCCCTTCATCACAAAAGGACAATGGTCACTATTGCAACTCTCACCCCCTACCCTAATTTCATTAAAATATCTCTTGTCATTATTTATGGAAAGCATATGCTCGGAAGCCTTAATCTCTTTTTTGCCATTTATAAGTGCTATTCCACCTGAGCCAGTGCCACACATATCCAAATTAAATAAGAATTTGACATTCTTAAGCTCAATTAATGGATTTGTCGCAGCATAAGTAGATCCAAGAAGTCCTATTTCCTCAGCAGACACGAAGATAAAAACTATTGAATATTCAGAAGGATTTTCTGCATAGTATTTTGCCATATCCAAAAGCACAGCTACTCCACTAGCATTATCGTTTGCACCAGGGAAATAACAGTCATCGCCTATTTTACCTAAGTGATCATAGTGGGCAACAAATACAAAAAGGCTATCCTTATGCTTTGTCCCTTCAATATATCCCCAAACATTTTGAGAAGTATAGTTTTCTGTAAAGTCTGACTTAATTCTTAGTTCAAGATATTTGATTTTCTTTCCTTTTATAGCATCTCTTAGCTCAATAACAGGAAATTTACTTTGATTTCTTCCCATTAAATATTGCATCTTGCTTGAATTTTGAATAATAACAAGCTTGGGATTTATATTTTCTTTGCTTAATGCTCTTATAAATGCAGATATTTTCCCCTTATCTTCATTTAATAAATCAAAGACTATGGTTTTATTATTTAGTTTTCCCTTATTCTTATCGAGTTTTTTATCATTAAGAGAAATAAAAATAGGTTTTTCGTTTTCAAGTATTAAGTTTGTTGTTGGGGATGAACCATAAAGGATATAGTCCTGACCTAACTTTAGAAAAGAACTATCTTTTGAGTTTAGTTTTAGATGACAATTCTCAATATTATTAATACTTAAATTGAAGTTTTGCTGATAAGCATTGTTTTTTATTGGTTTTACTCCATTTTTTATCAACTCTCTTTCAATGAAATTAGCAGATTTTTTATCTCCTTCATCTTGGTATCCTCTTCCGGCAAAGTCTTGGGAAATTAAACTATCAAGGCAGTAATGTGCATACTTATAAGATTGTGAAAATGCTTGATTTGTAAGTAATAAAATAAATATAAGTAGTCTAATTTTCATTTTATCGATTTTTAATTATTGGATTTTATTAGTTCTCTTTTGTTTTTCCAGTCTTTTTTCCAAATTGAATCTTCAATTATTTCATTTTCAAAATCTAGACTCCTCCCCTTCTCATCCATCTTTATCTTTCTAGCCTTTCCCTCTATTATTTGCTTCTCTATTTCTTCAATAATTACTTTGTCCGAAACTTTATCTAGTTTCAAAAACAGATAAATTCCTAGTTCATTATTGAATTTATCCATAATCTCTGATGCATTATCGTATCCAGAATTTTCTTTCTTATCGAATATTTTTTTATTATAACTTTCGTATATATTTCCAAACCTTCTTGCTTTCTCAACTCCAATTTCTGAGGAAAGCTTATAAAGCAAAAAAATATGACGAAATGCATCTACTTGTCCATCTCTTGGATTTGAATCAAGAAATCCTTCACTTTGTTTTTTCTTTAAAACTGAATTAACCTCCTTAGTAATATTTTTTACTTTGAGAGACGTAATTGGTTTAGTTATTATAAACAATTTATCCTTTGAGTTAATTTCAAGGAATATCTTTTTAAAATCTTGAGAATAGGAATAAGAAAAATAAATAAGAAAAATAAATAAAATTACTATCTTTTTACCCATAATATTAACTTATATTAAGAAATATAGGTTACTAGTTGCCAAGGTCAGACTAAATATTCTACTCAAAATGTTAAAAAATGAATATATTTAATACTTATTATTGAAGCTTAGTACTTGATATCATATACTTATAAAATGAATAAATGTTAAAATTCAATATTTATATTTGATAGAATTTTAATTCAATATCCCTCAAATTCCTATATTATTAATATTTATTAAATTATTCCAAGCTTTTTTGAAATATCAAGCATTTTGACAATTGGTTTTTTTGCAGCTTCTATCAAATCCTCATCAAGAATAATTTCATATTTTTCTTCTTCAAGTGAAGCTAGAACTTTATCGATGGTATTTAATTTCATATATCTGCAATCATTACAAGCACAACTCTCATCCTGAGTTACTACAATAAAGTCTTTTGTTGGATTATCCTTCTTTAGCTGATGCACAATGCCTGATTCTGTAGCTACTAAGAACTTAGTCTTTGTATGGGTCTTAACAAAATTAATCATTGATGAGGTTGAACCTACAAAATCTGCTATTTGAAGAACTGCATCGTTACATTCTGGATGTGCAATAAGAAGATATTCAGGGTTTTCCTTCTTTTGTTTTAGTACATATTCGGCTGTTAATAACTCATGTACCTCACAGGTTCCTTGCCATAAAAGCATATTTCTACCAGAGATTCTATTAATATAACCACCAAGGTTTCTATCTGGTGCAAATATTATTTTCTGTTCTTTTGGTAATGAGTTAACTATTTGTAAAGCATTGCCAGAGGTACAGATAATGTCAGATAATGTCTTTATATTTGCACTACAGTTTATATAAGAAATAACTATATGATCTGGATTTTGTTCTTTGAATTTTTGAAAGTCTTCCTTAGGACAAGAGTCTGCTAGAGAACATCCTGCATCCATATCTGGAATAATAACTTTGGTTTTTGGGTTAAGTATTTTTGCTGTTTCGCCCATAAAATGAACTCCACAAAATAAGATAATATCTGATTTTGTGTTTTTTGCTTTTTCTGCTAAATTTAAACTATCGCCTATGAAATCCGCAATATCTTGAATTTCTGGTATTTGATAATAATGCGCAAGTATTACTGCATTTTTTTCTTTTTTTAGCTCTTTTATTCTTTCTATCTTATCTTGTGTACTCATTTTCATTTTTAGTTATATAATTATACTTTCTTTTTATATTAATATTATGATTATATATAGCCCTGTTAGTATAGTTGAAAACTTATAGTTATAATTTTTGGTTTTCTAATATACCTTAGTTTCTAAACAAGTTATTAATAGGATATCAATATATAAATCATTTGATATTAACATACTAATATAGTTATTAACAAGAGAGTTTATATTGAACTTTGTTGAAAAATTAATTTTATTTTTCCATTCTTTTTAGTTCAAAACCCTATTAATACAATCTTAATAACTCATCAACTTATCAACAAAATTATATGTTATTCATATCATAAACAAATTTTGAACAAAAAATCGATAGTTATCAACATAGAATGTGTTAATCTTTTTGTCTTTTGAAACTAAATTACTTGCGAAATAATGAGTAATTTTGCTTTTCATTAGGAAGCTTTATTATCAAACGAATAAACAAAAACATTAATTATTAATCAAAATAAACTTATCAACATACAATGAATAATTCAAATATTATCCCTATAGCGTCAGACCACGCAGGTTATGAATTAAAAGAATTATTAATCAAAGAGCTTAGTTTACAAGGATATAAACTAAAAGATTATGGTACTTTCTCAACAGATAGTTGCGATTACCCTGATTTCATTCATCCTCTTGCTAAAGATATTAATGATGGAGTTTATGAAAGAGCCTTGATTATGTGCGGAAGTGGAAATGGAGTTCAAATGACAGCAAACAAATATTTAAAAGTTAGATGTGCACTTTGTTGGACTGAGGAAATTGCATCTTTAGCTCGTCAGCATAACGATGCAAACATATTAGCTCTTCCAGCAAGATTTATTGCAAAAGAGGAGGGACTAAAAATAGCTTTAAAATATTTGAACACCGATTATGAGGGTGGAAGACACCAAAGAAGAGTTGACAAGATATCTATTCTTTTAAAGTAGAATTAAAATGAAAACCAACGAGTATAAATTTTTTATTTCTGATTGTAAAGAAGCTATTGAAAAAAATAAATCTATTGATATTTCTTACGATATTGAGGATATATCTCTTAGAAACTTCAAAAGCTATAATAATGCGAAAAAGAAATCAGCTAATTTAAGGCAGAAATATATTAACCATATTGATGAGTTATTGGTTTCTTTCGACAAAAATTTTACTGAGGGTGGTTTAGATATCAATTGGTCTATTGATTATAATAATCTTATCGAAGATCTTATTAAACTTTTTAATGACAATAAAATTAAAGAGGTAAATGTTTTCGAGAGTAAACTTATAAAAGAATTAGGAATAATAAAAAATTTAAAGGAAGAGGAGTTTACAATTAGTCCTCAGTCTAAAAATTGTGTTATTTTTGAACCAAGATATGCTATTTCTCAAACAGGGAGTTTGTTCTTAGATTTTGAGTCGGCTTTTGAAATGGAACTAGTTATGGAGGCTGAATTTAAAATATTCATCCTTCCTTTTAATAATATTCTTAAAAACTTGGAGGATATTGAAATATTATCGCAGCTATATTCAATAAATAAGAATAAAACGAATTATGTATCACTAACTTCAATTTATACTCCAAAAACGAACAAAGAGAAGAATGTAGAGCTTTTTATTGTTGACAATGGAAGAACTAGTCTTCTTGAATCAAAAGAACATAGGAAGGCTTTAACGTGTATCGATTGTGATGCTTGTAAAAAAGTATGTCCAGTTTATGCATTAATAGGGGATAAGCCTTATAATAATGTTTTTACAGGACCAATTGCAAATGTAGTATTACCATTTTTAGAAACAGTTGACGGCTGTAAGCACTTAAGTTTTAATTGTGTTCTTTGTGGAAACTGTACAAAGGTCTGTCCTATGAATATACCTTTAACAGATTTAATTATTGCTAATAGAAATATGTTTTTTGAAAACAGGAATATGGATTATAGCGATAGATACAAGGTAAAAGTATTAAAGAATCACCTAATCAGTAGAAATAAATTAAATAAGCAAGTTTGGAGAAAAGAGATTCTTCTAAAATTTTTGATTAAAAGGAAGCTTACAATTTCAAGGCCATTTCCTAAGTTTGCTAAAGAAACATTCTCTCATTTAAAATCACATAAATGAATTCAATATTAGATACTAATTCAATAGATAACATCCTATTGCAAGAGAAATCAAAGGTTAATAAAAAACAAGCTGCTATTGAATGCTTGCAATGCTTGGATTTAACTTCACTTTCCTCAACAGATAATCAAGAGTCTATAAAAAAACTTATTGAGAATTCAAAAATTAAAGAATTAGAAGGCTTGAAAGTAGCTGGCTTATGTGTTTATCCTAATTTATTATCAGTTCTAAACGATAACCTTATAGATAAAGAAATTAAAAAAATTGTTGTTGCAGGCTATTTTCCTTCAGGACAAAATCCAATAGAACTCAAGATAAATGAGATAAAATTTGCAATTGATAATGGCGCTGAAGAAGTAGACATAGTAATAAATAGAGGATTGTTTTTGGCGGGTGAATTTGATATTGTTTCACACGAAACATCGAGGTCAAAAGAAATATGCAGAGATAAAATACTAAAAGTTATTTTGGAAGTAGGGGAATTGGGTTCTTTTGAAAATATATATAAGGCAAGTAAAATATCTCTTGAAGCGGGTGCTGATTTCATTAAAACATCAACAGGAAAGGTTGAAAAGGGAGCAGACATATATTCATTTGCTATAATGCTAAAAGCTATTCTTGATTATAAAGATGAAACAGGAGTTTTAAAATCAATTAAGGCAGCAGGCGGTATTTCAACTTTTGAACAAGTATTAGACTACTATATTCTTTTTTCTCATTTCTTAGGTAAGGAGAATTTGAATTCTAAACATTTTAGAATAGGAGGCAGTAGATTAAAAGAAAACTTAGTTCAGTTTATTTTGAATCAAGCATAGTCAATAAATTATTTTAATAAATTCTCATTATAATAGTTGTAAAAGATTTTAAATTCGAAGTTAAAAAACAATTCAACATCAATAAATATTCTTTTTAGTTTTCATTATTTTCTAAGCACCACTATAATAAAAGCTTAAATTTTATAATTAATTTCAATCATTGTGAAATAAAATATTAACTTTGTAGGTCAATTATAATTTATATAATGTTAATAATATAAATATGAAGCAATTAAGAAATAGATTCAAAAAATACAAGGAACCTCAGAAAATAAAGGAATTAGGGATTTATCCTTATTTTCGAACTATTTGTAGTGACCAAGATACAGAAGTATTGATGGACGGAAGGAAGGTATTAATGTTCGGATCTAATAGCTACCTTGGACTTACTAATCATCCCAAAGTTATTGAAGCGGGAATTGAGGCTTTAAAGAAATATGGTTCAGGATGCGCTGGCTCTCCATTCTTAAATGGAACATTAGATATACACATAGAATTAGAAGAAAAACTGGCTGCCTTTGTAGGTAAAGAAAAAGCAATTGTTTTTTCAACAGGCTTTCATTCTAATATTGGAGTTATTCCGACAATAGTTGGTAGGGGAGACCATTTGATTTTAGATGAACTTGATCATGCATCAATAATAGAAGGAAGAAGAATATCATATGCTAAGAACTATAAGTTTAAACATAATGATATGAATTCATTGGAAGATATACTTAAAAAAATTCCTCATGATGATATTAAAATGATTGCTGTTGATGGTGTTTATTCAATGGAAGGCGATATTGTAAATTTACCTGGAATTAAGAAATTAGCTGAAGAATATAATGCTGATATTTATGTTGACGAAGCTCATAGTTTAGGAGTGTTTGGAAAAGAAGGAAGGGGTATTTGTAACCATTTTGGATTAACTGAAGATGTTGATTTGATTATGGGAACTTTTAGTAAGAGTTTGGCAGCTATTGGAGGTTTTATTGCAACTGACTCAGAAACAATTAACTATTTAAAACATAATTCAAGAACATATATTTTCTCTGCCTCAATTGCACCCTCAGCAACAGCAAGTGTAATAGCAGCACTAGATGTTATAATTCAGGAGCCTGAAAGGATAGAACACCTATGGGATGTAACAAACTATTCTCTTAATGCTTTTAGGAGCTTAGGCTTTGAGATAGGAAAAACACAGTCTCCGATAATTCCTCTTTATATTAGAGATACTCAGAAAACATTTATGATTACCAAGGAGCTCTATGATGATGGAATATTTGTTAATCCTGTTATTCCACCAGCGTGTAGTGCTGATTCAACTCTAATACGTTTTTCCTTAATGGCAACACACACCCATGCACAGGTTGATATTGCTATAGATAAACTAACAAAAGTATTTAAGAAGTATGACGTTATCAAATAACAAATAACATATCTATAGATGGATAAATTAATTAGAATAGAAGAGGTTCAGGACAAGAAAGGCTTCAATCAGTTTTTGAAATTTCCTTATAAGTTATTCAAGAATGATAAGATGTGGGTTCCTTCCCTAATTATGGATGAGAAAACTACATTCAATAAAAAGAAGAATCCAGCATTGGAGTTTTGTGACCATAAGATATTCTTAGCGTATAGGGGAGAAGAAGTGGTTGGAAGAATAGTAGGAATACTAAATAATAAGGCTAATGAGATATGGAATCAAAAGAGGATGCGATTTGGATGGTTCGATTATATTGACGACTTAGAAGTCACTAATGCTCTTCTGAAAGCTGTTGAGGCTTGGTCTAAGGAAAGAGGGATGGATGAAGTTGTAGGGCCAATGGGATTTACAGATATGGACAAGGAGGGCATGATGGTTGAGGGCTTCGATGTTAATTGTCCAATAGCATGTTATTATAACCCTTCATACTATTCACCACTAATAGAAAAGCTTGGCTATGTTAAGGAAGTTGATTGGGTTCAATATGAAATTCCAGCCAATCAACCAGTACCTGAAAAGCTAAGTAAGATAAATAACCTTATAAAAGCCAAATACAATTTAAAGATTGTTGAAGGCCTATCTAAAAAAGAAATAGTTAACCAATACGGTAAGAAGATATTCCATGTAGTTAATAAATCATTTGCTGGGCTTTTTGGTTATGTTCCACTTAACGACAGACAAATTGATTTCTATATTGGTCAGTATTTTAGCTTTATTGAACCAAGACTAGTTTGTTTTATTGTTGATGATAAAGATGATGTTGTTGCTTTTGGAGTCTCTATGCCTTCTCTTTCTAATGCTCTAAGAAAGAGTAAAGGAAAGTTATTTCCTTTTGGATGGTATCACCTTCTAAAAGCCTTAAAGAATTACAGCTATATAGATTTATATATTAATGGAGTTGATCCAGATTGGCAAAACAAAGGAGTTCATTCACTGTATTATGTAGAAATGAACAAACGTTATATTGAGCTAGGGGCTAAGATGGCAATTGCAAATCCACAGCTTGAATCAAATCAAGCATCTCAAATTTGGGAAAAATACGAAAGTAGAATTGCAATACGAAGAAGAGCCTATATCAAACAAATATAAATAAAGAAATGCAAAAGATTTTAGTTACAGGAGCAAGTGGATTTATTGGAAGTAGTTTAGTTGATAGACTTCTTCAAGAGGGGTATGACGTTAGTGCAGGAATTAGAAAAACAAGTAGTAGAGAATACTTACAAGATTGCAGAATAAAGTTTTTAGACCTTCCTTATAATAAACCTGAGGAGCTATCTGATATATTAAAAAAGGAAAACTTCTCAACCATATTTCATCTTGCAGGAATAACTAAAGCAAAAAAGCAATCAGACTTTGAAAGAATAAACTTTGGATATACCAAAACTCTAATAGATGCAATTAAAGGCTTAGACGTAAAACTTATATTCTTTAGTAGCTTTGCAGCTTGCGGAGAAGGAGAGGAAGTTAATTTCACACCAAGAAAGGTTACAGACGAAAACACTCCCAATACAGAATATGGCAAAGCTAAACTTATGGCTGAGGAATACTTAAGGGCTAATTTTGAAAATTATATTATTCTTAGACCAACTGGAGTATATGGTGCACGTGAAACAGATTACTTTGTTTACTTCAAAACCATTAATAATCACCTAGAACCATACCTTGGCTTCATCCCTCAACGCTTGACTTTTGTTCATATTGACGATTTAGTTGAAGTATGTCTTCTTGCAATGAAGTCTCCACTTAAAGGGAAAACATATTTTGTAAGTGATGGAAATGTTTACTTAGACACTGAATTTGCAAAAATAACAAAAGAAGTTTTAGGAAAAAGAACTATAAAGCTAAAGTTCCCGTTGTTTATTGTAGCAGGATTAAGTGTATTTATGGAAACCTTAGGTAAACTAACAAATAGGACATTTACCCTAAACAAAGATAAATACAATATACTAAAAGCAAGGAATTGGAACTGCGATATTGACAACCTAAAACAAGACCTAGGCTTTGAGCCACAAATAGACCTAAGAAAAGGAGTTGAGAAGACCATTAAATGGTATAAGGAAAAAAAGAAGCTAAAATAGACCATAAGATTGAATGAAGGAGTGTAAGAGTGAAGACTAATGAAATAATAATATCAAAACTAGATAAATTCATAAGAAAATATTATAAGAACAAGCTAATTAAAGGGGTGTTGTACTCAACATTTCTACTTTTTAGCTTTTTTCTTATACTTAACACCCTTGAATACTTCAACTACCATTCCATAATAACCCGTTCAATACTTTTCTATTCATTTCTACTAATTGCAATTGCAATAATTTATTTCTTTATAGCAATGCCCCTTTTTAAGATATTTAGAATTACTAAAACAATATCTTATAAGGAAGCTGCAGATATAATAGGGAAACACTTCCCTGAGGTTTCCGACAAGCTTCTTAACCTCCTCCAGCTCCAAGAACTTTCCTCTGAAAACGATTCACAGCTCTTAGAAGCCAGCATTGGTCAAAAAACAAAAGAGCTAAGCCCTGTTCCTTTCCTAGGAGCAGTAGATATATCAAAGAACAGGAAATACATTAAGTGGGTTTCAATACCATTAGCTATAATAATAATATCTTTAATTTTCTTTCCAAGCTTTATTAAAGAGCCAACCTATAGATACATTAACCACGAAAAGTATTTTGAAGCACCAGCTCCTTTTTCATATAAGCTAATGAATAAGAGTTTAAAGGCTTTACAAAACGAAGATATTACAATACAGGTTAAGATAGAGGGGGAAATGCTTGTTGATATGGTTAATATTATTGTCAATAAACAAACCTTTCAAATGAAAAAAGAGAAGAAAGATGTTTTCTCATATACTATCAAACAAATACAAAACACAAGTTCTTTTCACTTTGAGGCTACAAACGTTATAAGTAAGGAATATAAAATTGAAGTTCTACCAAAACCAATCCTTTTAGACTTACAGGCCGTTATCACTTTTCCCTCTTACACAAAACTAAAAGAAGAATCCTATACAAATATCAGCAATTTCTCTATCCCGAAGGGGAGCATTGTTCAGTGGAAGGCAGTAACGAGAGACACAAAGAAATTTATATTTAATTATAATGGCAAACAAGATATCTTTACTCCAAACAAGGAAGGAAGATTATCTTTCTCCAAAACCATACTAAGCGATTTAAGCTATCAAATTCTAACCAAGAACAATTACACTACTTACACTGATTCTCTTCAATTTTCAATATCTATTATCCCTGATCTAAGCCCTCAAATAGCAGTTATAGAACAAAGGGATAGCCTTATTGGAGAAAGAGTATATTTTAGAGGACAAATCAAAGATGATTATGGCTTTTCTAAACTAGAATTTCACGTAGAAACATATAGAAAAGGTGAGGATGCAAAACTAATAACTAAAGTTCAAGTTCCATTCTCCAAAACTGAAAATGCACAAGAGTTCTATTACTTTTACGACCTTTCCTCACAAGAGCTTAACCCAGGGGATAGGGTAGTATATTATTTTGAAGTATGGGATAATGATGGTGTTGATGGAGCAAAATCAACCCGTTCAACAAGTTTCTCTATAGAATTGCCTACTATAGAAGAGATTCAAGAGAAACAAGAGAAGACAAGCTCAGATATCAAAAGGGAGACAGACCAATCAATTGAAGAATTGAAGAAAATTCAAGAAGAAATTAAGCAACTAAATAAGAAAATGCTTGAAAAGAAGGAACTCGACTGGCAAGACAAAAAACAGATACAAGAGCTTAAACAAAAACAAGAGAAAATAAAGTCCACCCTAGAAGAAATAATCAAGAAAATTAAACAAAACAATAGCTTAGATAATAAATACAAAAAGCAAAGCGAAGAAATTCTAAAGAAACAACAAGAGCTAGAAAAACTATTCCAAGAAGTAGCCAAAGATATGTTTGATGAAATCAATAAGATGATTAAAGAAAACATAAAGAAAGAAGACCTCAAAGACGCCTTAGACAAGATTAAAATGAATAATGAGGACTTGGAAAAACAATTGGATAGGAACCTTGAAATGTTTAAGCGTTTGGAAGTAGAGAAGAAGATGCAAGAAACAATCGATAAGCTAAGAGAAACCGCCAAAGAACAAAAAGAACTAGCCAAGGAAACAGAAAAGAACCCAAAAGACAATAAAGAACTACAAGAAAAGCAAGATGATATAAACAAATCATTTGAAAAGATAAAGAAAGACCTTCAAGATGTGGAGAAAAAAGCCTTAGCTCTGGAAGAACCACAAGATATAAAGAGAGATAAGGAAAAAGAAGACTCCATTACTAAGGAGCAAGCAAAGGCTAAAAAGCAAATGGAGCAGAAAAATAATAAAGAAGCATCCAAAAGCCAAGAGTCAGCCGCAGAAAAGATGGATGAAATGGCAGACTCCTTAGAAGAACAACAACAAGAAAACGAAGATGAACAACTAGCTGAAGATATACAAGAGGTAAGGCAAATACTTAAAAACCTTGTAAAGATATCCTTTAGTCAAGAGGCAATAATGCAAAAAGTAAGAGAAACCTCTGTAACAGATCCTTCATACCAAGGACTAATAAATACTCAGAATAAGATAAAGAATGATATGAAGATGATTGCTGATAGCTTATTTGCAATGAGTAAGAGGCAACCACAAATCAGTCATGCAATAAATAAAGAACTAAGTGCAATAGATAATCAAATCAATAACTCCATAGAAAAGCTCCTTCAATACAATCAAAGCATATACGGTTCATATAAAAACACCCAATCCACAGCCTCACAACAATATGCAATGACTTCAATGAATAATCTTGCCTTAATGTTAGCCGAAAGTCTTGATAATATGCAACAAAACATGAAGTCAAAGGCTAGCAACAAGCCTAATTCGAAGGGTAAACCTAAGAGCCAATGCGACAAACCAGGTAAATCGGGCAAGAAGAACCCTAAAAACATGAGAGAGCTACAAGATGCCTTGAACAAAGAGATGGAAAGGTTGAAAAAAGAGTTAGAAGGAAAAGAGAAAGGAAGCACTGGAAAACCAAAGATAGGAGAGAACGCCCAAATGAATGAAGAGCTGGCAAGAATGGCAGCACAGCAAGAGATGATAAGAAAGATGATGCAGGAATATGCCAAAGAATTGAAAGAAGAAGGAGGGCAGGCAACAGGAGAATTAGATAATATAATGCGTCAAATGGAACAAACTGAGACGGATATCGTAAACAAAATTATCAATCAGCAGACCATCAATCGTCAGAACAATATTCTAACAAGAATGTTGCAACACGAGAAGGCTCAAAAGGAGCAAGAACAAGAGCAAAGAAGAGAATCTACTGAGGGAAAGGACGTGTTTGAGAAGTCTAATAATCAGTTTATTGAATTTAATAAACTAAAAAATAGAGAGCTAGAACTATTCAAACAAATTCCTCCAATATTTTCTCCATACTATAAGGAGAAAGTGAATGATTTTTTTATTAATTTGAAAGTTGAAACAAAAGAATAAACTCAATGAAACAAAACTACGACACTGTAGAATTAAGTGCAGATAAAACCCAAAGAATAAAAGCTCAGGCTTTAGTAGAAGAGATATGCGATAGATTTAACTTGCATAACTATTTTGGAATATTTTCTGTTGTTGTAGATGAAGCAATGGACATTATATACAATAATACAGAACTTAACCCAGAATTTAAGTCAGACTTTATCTTCGAACAGTGTGTTAGTGGAGTTTGTTTCACCTTTAAAACCAATGATGAAATCTTCACCTCAGTCTCCGAGCTAATAGAAATGCTGACCAACGAATACAATATCTTAGATGAGGGTAAGACCTTAGAATTAATATTTTATGTAAATGGCATAGATGAAGCGGATCTCAAAACACGACAAAACCATTTCAAAGTATTTTTCAAAAGTAAATCCTCAACCCCAGAGGTCTCCTCCGATTTACACAAAAAAGAATTATAATAAAAACAATCCGTCATCAATAAAGTTGACGGATTTTTTATTACCAATAATTCCTTACCTAATTCCCTCTTTTTATATTAGGATTTCCTTAGTTATTTTCGTCAAATTAACGGATTAAAACCAAGACCTAAACTCTTGATTATAAGATATAAACTTCCCAATTAAAGAAACAAACTCGTGACATACCCATCTCACACTCTCTCACATGGGTATGTCACAGTCACTCACATGCCCATGTCAGAAGCCGTGACATGGGTATGTGAAGAGTGCTGAGATGGGTATGTCACGGACTACGACATACCCATGTCATGAGTTTGAAACAAAGAAAGAAAAGTTTGGAATAAAGATTTAGGTTTTTAGAATAAATAATGAGGGGGTTAATGTCAGAAAATAGGGTATTAATTTAAAGAAAGAGAAAATTAGAATAAAGATATGATTTATAATTAGTTTTCTTCATTTCAATTTCTGTTAAAAACTTGAAAAAGATAAGGTTATTTGTTAAAATTACTTGTATATTCCGAAGAAACTAAGTATTATTGCATATTGTTTATGTAATGAACAAGGATATTTTAGTGTTATGATCTTAAATTTATTCTAATTTTTAGCTGAATATCCTATAATTGCAAATTAGTTAAACTACTTGTTGCGATTTGCTTAGATGATTTTGTGCAGATTTTACTATTGAGAGTTTATTTGTAATACCATTATTACTTAAGTGACCTAGTATTTGTTAACCAAAAAATAGAATTAAACATGAGAATTAAAACTTTTGATCCAGAAAATAAGCCTAGTGACAAGGAAAAACAAGAGATAATCGACTTTCTTTTTAAAAATCTTGACCAGTTTGGTGATGATAGAGATGATATTGAAAAATGTATGGATTATGCATTAAAAGAATCTATGAGCTTTGGAGGCTTTGTGCTTGAGGCAATTGAAGAAGATAAAATTGCTTGCGCAGTTATTGTTAATAAGACAGGGATGAAGGGCTTTATTCCTGAGAATATACTTGTATATATTGCTACCCACAGAGATATGAGAGGAAAAGGTGTCGGCAAAAAGATAATGAGTATGGCTATTGATATGGCAGAGGGGAATATTGCTTTGCATGTTGAGCCTAATAACCCTGCGAAATTTCTTTATGAAAAGCTAGGTTTTACTAATAAGTATCTTGAAATGAGGTATATTAAAAAATAAACTATGACATATATAAATCTTGATAGAGAGAAGTTAAGATATAATTTTAATTACCTCAATAAGCTTTTCAAAGAGAAGGATATTGAATGGTCCATTGTTTCAAAATTACTTTGTGGTGATAGGGACTATTTAGAAGAGTTGCTATCCTATGATATTAATCAGATATGTGATTCGAGGATATATAACTTAAAAAGGATTAAGAAGATAAGACCTGAGATTGAAACTATATTTATTAAGCCTCCTGCTAAGCATACCATTAAGAATGTGGTTAAGTATGCAGATATTAGCATGAATACGGAAATTGAAACCATTAAATTATTATCCCAGGAGGCTAAGGCTCAAAATAAGAATCATAAAATAATTATTATGATTGAGCTTGGTGAGTTGAGAGAGGGAATAATGAGGGATAGTATAATGGACTTTTATTCTAGTATATTTGAATTAGAAAACATTGAGGTAGTGGGAATAGGAGCAAACCTTTCTTGCTTATATGGAGTGCTTCCTAATCACGATAAATTAATTCAACTTATACTTTATAAACAACTAATTGAAGCAAAGTTTCAAAAGGAAATTAAGTATGTATCGGGAGGCTCCTCAGTAACTATTCCTCTAATATACCAAAATCTATTACCTAAGGGAGTAAATCATTTTAGGGTGGGAGAGACCTTGTTTTTAGGAACTGATGTTTATAATAATACCAACCTAAAGGAACTAAAGACAGATATATTTGTGCTTTATTCAGAAATAATAGAGCTAATTGAAAAGCCTGTTGTGCCTATGGGAGAAATAGGAACTAATGTAGAGGGAAATTCTCCTATTTTCGATAATAATCTTATAGGGGAAACTTCTTATAGGGCAATAATTGATGTTGGTTTACTCGATGTTGACTCGGCTCATATAAAGCCTATGGATAAAGATATTGAAATAGTTGGCTCTAGCTCAGATATGTTTGTAATTGACCTTAAGGATAATAAAAAATCATATAAGGTAGGCGATGAAATTGCTTTTAGTTTGAACTATATTGGCATACTAAGGGTTCTTCATTCAAGATATATTGAAAATAGAATGTCTTAAAGCACTTACATATTTAGATACTTAATGCTTTTAGTCTTGTTTTCAAGGTATGTATTTGTTAGAACATACATAATTGCAAAGAAATATGCTCCCATACTTCTGTCAAGCATTGATTCGAAAAGGAAACTAAAACTAATGATTAGGTAAATAATTAATAGATAATATTCTTTACTCCTTATTATCTTCGTAATGGGTATTATAAAAAGAAGTACTAAGATTATCAACCCAATAAATCCTAATGCAATATTTGTTTGTAAGAATTGATTATGAGCATTTAGATAAGAATAGAAATGAACATCGCTTTCTTCATATATCTTATTAAGGCTTTGTCTAACATCTCCTGTTCCTTGACCAAAAATAGGTTTTTCTAAAATTAACTGTAAACCGCTTGCATATATAAATTTTCTTTGAGTCATACTACTTGAACCATAGTTAGTAGTTTGTGTTTCAGTTATGCTTTCAATTGCTGTGTTATACCTGTTATTTAATGTATCGAGATTAAAGATTGTGGTGTAAAATCCTATAATTAAAACAAGAATAACTATGGAATGAACCTTCTTTTTTTGAACAAAAAACATATTATATATTATCCAAGTATAGGTAACTGTCATTACTATTAGCCCACTTCTTGAATTTAACATTAAAATAAAGAATGTTATCAGAGATGCAATAGAAATTTTAATTATTCTAACCGAAACTACTTTAAGTTTAAACACTTCTTCAAAAGGGATTATATAATTTAGGATTAAACCTACTGATGCAAACATAGACAGATAAGATGGATGTAGCGAGGCACTAAGCTTGGTATATGTTATTTCTGATATTAAAGGGGTAAGGTTTGTTATAGATCTAATGATTCCATCAGTAAAGCAATAGAATATATTTATAACTAAACCAATGACTATTGCTATTGAGTATTTAAATAAATAGTCTTTTGTTAGAAACTTTTCAGGAAGAAATAAGAAAAGGATTGGTAATATAAGTATTGGGAGCTTTACTTGTAGGTCGAAAAGAGCTTCATTCTTATCGGCAGAATACAACACGCCAACAACGTGAAGGGCATAAAAAAGAATAGGTAATAGGAAGGCTTTATTAAGATTTAGCTTAGGTAGATATGCTTTAGAGATAAAGGAAACAATTAGAACTAAGGCAAATATGGTTAGTGATAAGCTTTTGAAAAAGGGAGAGAGATAAATTGATAAACAAATAAACAAAATGGTTAAAAGTATCGATTTGTCAAATAAAATTCTAGTTTTATCTTTCATAAAAAAGGTTTTATCAAATAATAATTGAAATGAATAATATGCAAATGTACGCCTTTTGAATATTATTTGTACATTTGTAAGTTGAAAAAACATATATTCAATACATAATGAAAAAGGTTAGTTTACTTATTCCTGCATATAACGAAGAACAAGTCCTTGGTCTTCTATACCAAAGGATAAAAGCAATTATTGACAGCATTAATCAATATGATTGGGAGATATTATTTGTTAATGATGGCAGCAAGGACAATACTTTAGCTGTTCTATATAGCTTAAGGGCCCAAGATGAGAGGATAAATATACTAGATCTTTCAAGAAACTATGGTAAGGAAGTTGCTATGCTTGCTGGCTTTGATTATGTTAAGGGAGATGCAATTATTATTTTAGATGCTGACCTTCAAGATCCACCAGAGCTAATCCCTCAAATGCTAAAATACTGGGAAGATGGTTATGATGACGTTTATGCAAAAAGAAGAACTAGAAAAGGAGAAAGCTTTTTTAAGAAGAAGACTTCAAAATGGTTTTATAGTATTTTGCAGAAGAGTACTAAGATAACAATACAATTAGACACAGGAGATTTCCGCTTATTAGATAGAACCTGCGTTGATGCTCTAAGAAAGATTAGGGAATCCAATAGATATACAAAAGGAATGTTTAGTTGGATTGGATATAATAAGAAAGAAGTTTTATTTGATAGAGAAGCAAGAGCTGCTGGAGAAACGAAATGGAATTATTTTAAACTATTTACCCTTGCAATTGAAGGAATAACATCTTTTACTACAAGACCTCTACGTATGTCAACAATATTTGGAGGACTAGTTTCTCTATCTTCTTTTATATATGCTATTTACATGCTATACGATACTTTCGTACATGGAAACGCTGTTAAAGGTTATCCCTCTTTGCTTGTAATAATTCTTTTCTTAGGAGGTATTCAATTACTATCACTAGGCATAATGGGAGAATATATTGCAAGAATTTTCATTGAAACAAAAAACCGTCCAACATATTTTGCAAGAACTTATAATGGAGAAAAACTAAGTAATCATGATTCAAATTAAATCACAGGATATAAAAAAGAATATTTGGCAATATATCTTTTATATTATAGCAGGTATATCATTAATCTCGATGATATTTGCAAGTCAAGATGCAGGAATTTCAGGAGATGAGTTCTTTCATACAGAGCATGCAGAACATGTTTTCAATTTCTATAAAACTGGAGGACAAGATACCCTTGCAACAACAGTAACAGAAAGCAATAACCTTCCTCTCTATGGGCAGCTAATAGATAATATAGCTCATGGAATAGGTCTTTTGTTTAATGTTGAAGATTATATGGCTCTTCGTCATGGTCTAAATTCAATAGTTGGATTTATAGCAATTCTATTTGTTGGTCTCTTTGTTAAACGTGTTGGAGGTTGGAGGGCAGGAGTATTTTCATTAATCCTTATGCTTGTTTCTCCTCGTTTTATAGGTCATTCATTCAATAACCTCAAAGATATACCTTTTGCGGCGGCGTCAATGATGTCAATATATTATATAGTCAAGTTCCTCGATGAATTGCCAAAAAGGAAGTATTCAACAATGATTATGCTTGCCCTTTCAATCACTTTTGCAATTGATGTTAGAGCTGGGGGATTAATTGTTATTGCTTACTTCGCTCTATTTGCAATTGTTTATTATATTTGGAAATACAAAACACTTAAAAAGGAATTTGGGAAAGTTCTTTTATGGAGCTTAGGAATTGTAGTGGTAGGTTATTTCTTAGCAGTATTATTCTGGCCTTACGCCTTAGTAGCTCCTATCGAAAACCCTATCTCAACCCTAAAAGGAATGGCTAATTTCAATGTTGCACTACGTCAAGTTTTTGAAGGACAAGCTCAGTGGTCAGATGCACTTCCTTGGTACTATACCCCTAAGTTTATACTTATTACTATTCCACTGGCTGTTATTGCTGGAGCTTTAATAGGAATCATTCTAATGTTCCGCAACAAAAAGAACTGGTTCTATTATTTCGTACTTCTATTTACCTTTATCTTCCCAATCTTCTGGATAGTTATTAACAAATCAAACGTTTATGGAGGTTGGCGTCATGCTATCTTCACTTATCCTCCTTTGGTTGCCTTGGCAGCTCTGGGAATTAACGAACTAGTCGATAGCTTTAAAAATAAATATATTAAGATTATTGTGATTGCTGCTTTTGCTGCACTCTGTATTAACCCAATTTCTCATATAATAAGGAATCACCCTTATGAATATGTTTACTTCAACTCCTTTACATCAGGAATGAATAAGGCTTATGGTAATTATGAACTAGATTATTACTATCATTCGCTTAGGGAGGCGTCTCAGTGGGTTAAAGAAAATGCAAAGAAAGACGAGCTAACACAAGGCGATAAAATTGTTGTGGCTTGTTGGCATATGAAACCAATAAACTATTATTTTAGAAAAGACACTGCAAAATTCCAAACTGCATTTATCCGCTATAATGAAAGAGGAGAAACAGACTGGGACTATGCTATTATATGCAATACAGGAATAGCCCCAGAGCAAATTCAAAACGGAACATTCCCTCCAAAGAATACAGTCTATGAGGTTAAGGTGGATGGAAAGCCAATTTGTGTAGTTATAAAGAGAGAAGATAAGTCAGATATGTTTGGCTTTGAACTCAAGAGCAAAGGGCAATTGGATGAGGCAATTCCTTTCTTCCAAACAGCTATTCAAAAGAACCCTAATAATGAGACCGCACTTATTAATCTTAGTGAGATATATCTAAGAAAGAATATGTCAGATAGCGTTATCATTCTAACTAATCAAATGCTAAAATCAAATCCAAAGGCAGAGAATGCAAACTATTTCAAAGCCTATGCCTTATTTGCTCAAAATAAAGAAACAGAAGCATTAAGTATTTGTGATAAGATAATAAAGGATAATTATAAATATCAATCAGCATACACATTAGCCGCAAACATTAAGCTAAAACAAAATGACCTTTATGGAGCAGAGGCATATCTTAATGGACTTGTTGAAATTGATAGGTTCGATGAGCAAACTATGAAGCAGCTCATAGCAATTTATCAAGCCTATGGACTAGACGAAAGGAACTCTTATGTTAAGCTATATTCGTTACTTGCCGAACATTATAAGAAAGCAGGAAATAAAAAAGCTGCTCAGGAATATGAAAATGCAATCAAACAAATTTATAATAACAGATAATAGAAATAGAATTTTAAACGTAATAAAAGAAAAATAAGATGAAAGCAATAGAAATAAGAAAAGACATTTATTGGGTAGGAGCAATTGATTGGAAACTAAGAAACTTCCATGGCTACCTAACGCAAAGAGGTTCCACATATAACGCTTATCTAATTATTGATGAGAAAATAACATTGATTGATACCGTTAAAGGATGCCTTACAAAAGAATTGATAGATAGGATATCCGATGTAATAGACCTTAAGAAGATAGACTATGTTGTTTCAAACCACGTTGAGATGGACCATTCGGGAGCAATGCCAGAAATTATGGATATGATACCAAATGCAACCGTTCTAACCTCAGTGGCTGGAGAAAAAGAACATCGTTTGATTTATAAAAAAGACTGGAAGTTCCAAGCAGTTAAATCAGGTGACGTAGTAAATATTGGTAAAAGAAACCTACATTTTGTTATGACACCAATGGTTCACTGGCCAGATAATATGGTAACCTATTGCCCAGAAGAAAAGATATTATTTTCTAATGATGCATTTGGACAACATATTGCAAGCTCAGAGAGGTTTGATGATGAGTATCCAGTTGAAACAATTCTTGAAGAGGCAAAGAAATACTATGCAAATATAGTACTTCCATATTCTAATCAAGTTGTTGGAGTAATGGAAATTGTAAGAAGCTTAGACCTTGAAATGATTTGTCCAAGCCACGGTATAATTTGGAGAAGCCATATCCCAGAAATACTTAATATGTATGAGAAGTGGAGTTCAAACAAAACCGACAAAAAAGCAATTATTGTTTACGACACAATGTGGCATTCAACCGAACTAATAGCCAATACAATTAAAGATGGATTTGAAGCAAAGGGCTACAATTATAATGTCTTCGACCTTAAAGATACTCATATATCAGATATAATGGGACACATTATTGAGGCAGAATACATCTGTATTGGTTCACCAACCCTAAATAAAGGAATTCTTCCAACCGTTGCTGCCTTCCTAACCTATCTCCAAGGCCTTGCTCCAAAGGGAAGAAAAGCAATCCTATTTGGAAGCTATGGATGGGCACAAGCTAATATGAAAGTTCTTGAACGCTATATGGAAGAAAGCAGTATTGAAGTTGTATCAAAATACAATATTAACTTTATCCCAAGCCAAGAACAGCTTGACACAATCCTAAATGATGTTAAGGAAAAAATCTAATTAGATAATAGAAAAATGAAACGAAGAGTTAGTAAATTAACTCTTCGTTTTAATTTACTGAAACGAAGATCTACGCTCGTGAAATGAAGAAAGGATTTCGTGAAACGAAGAAAGAAAAAACAAGTAGTTTTAAGAGCAAATCTTATAAGTTTTCTTTGGCAAGCAACGTATTATTCCTTCTAGTTCAAGATTAAGAAGGCAGGAAGCCAAAACAGAAGGGTTCATTGTGCATTCAATAGAAATATCGTCAATATGTATCTCCTCTTTCCCCAAAATTATATCGTAGATTATGCTCTCGTCTTTTGAAAGATTAGTTGGTTTCTTTGTTTCTTTCTTATATAGGGTTGGGGTTTTAAACTCCCAGTTCATTATCTCAATAATATCTTTTGGGTCATGAATTATGCTAGCCCTCTGACTGCTTATAAGGTAGTTGCATCCTTCACTATAAATATCGCCCACCCTTCCTGGAACTGCAAAAACCTCTCTATCATACTGATTAGCTAAATCGGCAGTAACAAGTGAGCCGCTTTTCTTTGCAGCCTCAATAACAATAATACAATCACAAAGTCCTGCAATTATCCTATTTCTTCGAGGGAAATTATACCTTTCTGGCCTAGTATTTGTCATAAACTCTGTTACTAGTCCTCCATTATTTATCATTTCAAGAGCTAAGTCGTGGTTGTCCTTAGGATAAATCATATCTAAGCCATGTCCAAGAACAGCAAAGGTTGGTATTTCTTCTTTTATGCTCTGCCTATGTGAAATTGCATCAATCCCATAAGCCAGTCCACTAACAATTCCAACATTATATGCCTTTAGCTCTGAGATAATGTTTTCGGTCTGCTGCCTACCATACTCTGTTGCGTTCCTTGTGCCAACAATTCCAACCATCCTATCCATGTTAAGGTCTTGGTTGCCTTGAAAATAAAAACAAATGGGGTTATCAGGAAGTTGAAGCAGTCTTTTTGGATAGTCTTCTGAGGTAAAGAATAGGCATTTAATATTATATTTCTCCATAAACTCCATCTCCTTTTCAACCTTAGGGAACATTGTTTTATTAAGAATTTCGTTTATTGTCTTTGTTTTTGTCTTGAAAATACTTTCTAAATTGGATCGTGACTCATTAAAGAAATCTTCTGTAGAGCCATAGATTTTCATTATTTCCTTTGCAGTACTTGGTCCAATGCCATGAATGTTTGCAAAAGCTATATCGTATATTGAAGCCATATATTAATAGATTAGGTTCAACAAAAATAACAAATTATTTCAAATAATACCTTATTAGCTTTTATGAAAGTTTATTTATAAATAATTAATGTATTTTTGCAATATGAATATCCCTCTCAATAAGAAGAAAATCATCAACGATCCAGTCTATGGTTTTATAAATATTCCAAGTGGAAGCATTTATGACCTAATAGAACATCCTTACTTGCAAAGGCTAAGGAGGATTAAGCAACTTGGATTAAGCAATTTAGTTTATCCAGGGGCTGAGCATACAAGGTTTTCTCACGCCTTAGGTGCAATGTATCTTATGAATCAGGCATTGGATGTGCTTCGTCAAAAGGGAGAAGAGATAAGCCAGGAAGAAATTGAAGCATCATTAGCTGCAATACTTCTTCACGACATTGGGCATAGTCCCTTTTCACATTGCTTGGAGCATTTCTTTTTTGAGGAGGCTCACGAAGAGGTTTCTCTTGAGATGATGAAGATTATAGGAGTTTCACAAATGACATTAGATATATTCTCTAATAAATACAAAAAACGTTTTCTTCATCAATTAGTATCTTCACAAGTTGATACCGATAGATTAGATTACTTAACAAGGGATAGTTTCTTTACAGGAGTTTCGGAAGGAGTTATAGGGACTGAAAGAATTATTAAGATGCTTGCAGTTAATAATGATGAGCTTGTAATAGAGCAAAAAGGGATATATTCTATTGAGAAATTTATTATCTCAAGGCGCCTTATGTATTGGCAGGTCTATATGCATAAAGCAGTTGTTTCATCCGATATTCTTATAAATACAATACTTAATAGAGCATCTTATCTCCACAAAAAAGGAGTGGATGTAATAAAATACATTTCTCCTTATTTTGCATATTTTATTGAAAACAAAATAGCGACAACTAAGAATGAGAAATCAATAGAATACTTCACCCTAATTGATGATTCAGATATTTGGAATGCAGTAAAGGTATGGGCAAATCATGAAGATGAAATTCTTTCTCATTTATCAAAATGTCTAATTAATCGTGATCTTGGCAAGGTTATAATTAAAGATAAACCCTTTTCAAAAGAGGAGATAGATATTGCAATTGAGGACTTGCAAGCTCAGAACAGAAGTTTAAGCAAAGAGGAAATCAAATCTTATTTCGTGAGAACCGATGAATTGAAAAATAAAGCCTATAGCTTCCAAGACGATAAGATAAACATCCTTTTTAAGAATGGCGAAGTGAAAGAAATATGTAATGCCTCAGACCAACTAGACGAAGCCTTCCTAAGAAAAGAAATAAAGAAATACTACCTATACAAACTACCAACCTTTAAGCGCACAGAGAAAAACTAAATATATATGATAAAAGTTATTTGTAGTATTTATAAGTAATTTGTATCTTTGACGAGTTTTTCTAATGAGAGATAAATTTAAAATTAATATAAGATAAAGCATGAAAAAGTATTTACTATTTGGTCTTTTGGTTGCAATTGGTTTCTCTTCTTGCAAACCACGTCAAGACAAAGATGTTATTGGTAAACCAGACATTGAAGTTAAGGACGGAAAACTAACACCTGAGGTTCTTTGGTCTTTTGGAAGAATTGGAGATGTTTCTGTTTCTCCATCAGGAGATAAGGTTCTATATACCGTTAAGTATTTCGATATAGAAAAGGATAAAGGAAACTCCGAAATATACATAATGAATACAGATGGCACCGATGTTAAGCAATTAACCACAACAGCAGGAAGCGAATGGAATGCTATTTTTAGTCCTGATGGAAAGAAGATTGGATTTTGTTATGCTGATGAAAAAGGAGCTCAGATATACGAGATGAACTTAGATGGCAAGTCAAGAACAAAGATTTCAGACATAAAGGAAGGTGATATTGAAGGCTTTTCTTATTCGCCTGATGGAAAGAAAATCCTTTATATAAGAGCAATTGCTAAGAAAGACAAGTACGATTACCTTAAAACAGGCTTAGATAAAACCACAGGAAGAATAAACGATGACTTAGCTTATCGCCACTGGGATCAGTGGGTAGATGCAGTTCCTCAACCTTTTGTTGCAGACTTTGATGGCAAGAAACTTTCAAACGATATCAACCTATTAGAGGGAACAGAATTTGAATCACCAATGCGTCCATGGGGTGGAATGGAACAATTGACTTGGTCTCCTGATTCAAAACAAGTTGTTTATACTTGCAGAAAGAAAGTAGGTAAGGAATATGCGTTTTCAACCAATTCAGACCTTTATCTTTATGACTTAGAATCAAAAACAACAACAAACCTTTCTGAAGGGATGATGGGATATGACCAAAACCCAGTATTTTCACACGACGGAAAGCTTTTGGCTTGGGAAAGTATGGAAAGAGATGGCTATGAGGCTGACAAAATTCGTTTAATTGTTATGGATTTAGGCACAAAAGCGATTAAAGATTATTCTGAAAAATTTGACCAAAACTCAAATGGACTTGTTTTCTCAAAAGATAATAAAAGCATTTACTTTATTTCAGACTACCAAGGTAAAGACGATATCTACCAACTAACTTTAGCTAATAATAGCTTCAAACAACTAACCTCTGGAATTCACAATTTCACATCAGTTATGCTTGCAAAAGATAAATTAATTGGCACAAAGATGAGTATGAGTCAACCAATAGAGATTTATTCAGTTGACCCTTCAACTGGAAAAGACATAAACATATCTAATGTTAATAAAGACCTACTTGCAAAGGTAGAAATGGGAAATATTGAAGAGCGCTGGTTTAAGGCAACAGACGGAAAAGACTTACATTCTTGGATAATCTACCCACCAAATTTCGATTCCACAAAGAAATACCCAACAATACTTTATTGTGAGGGTGGTCCTCAATCAACAGTATCTCAGTTTTGGTCTTACCGTTGGAACTTCCAAATCATGGCATCTCATGGTTATATCATAGTAGCACCAAACAGAAGAGGTCTTCCTGGCTTTGGACAAGAGTGGAACGAAGCAATAAGTGGCGATTATGGCGGCCAATGTATGAAAGACTATCTTACAGCAATTGATGAAATGTGTAAAGAACCTTTTGTTGATAAAGATAGGCTAGGATCAGTTGGTGCAAGTTTCGGAGGCTACTCTGTTTACTGGCTTGCAGGTCATCACGAAAAACGTTTCAAGTGTTTTATAGCTCACAATGGTATGTTTAACTTAGAACAACAATACCTTGAAACAGAAGAAATGTGGTTTGCTAACTGGGACTTAGGCGGAAACTATTGGGATAAAAACAATAAGACAGCTCAAAAGACCTATGCAAACTCTCCTCATAAATTTGTTGACAAATGGGATACTCCACTAATGGTTATTCATAGTGAATATGATTATCGTATTGTTGCATCACAAGGGATGTCAGCTTATAATGCAGCTATTATCCAAGGAATCCCTGCTCGTTACCTATATTTCCCAGACGAATCACACTGGGTACTTAAACCACAAAACGGAGTCCTTTGGCAAAGAAACTTCTTTGATTGGCTAGACACTTGGTTAAAGCCAGAGACTAAAACAAAAGCGTAAAATGATAAATAAATAAATATAAGACAATGGAAATAATCGGAAAATTTTTAAAAGCTTTACCAGAACAAACAGGCGAATCTGCAAGAGGAGCTTGGATAAGAGGGGGTTTTGTTATTGAAACAGAAGAGCAGTACCCAAAAACCTTAGCATTCTCTCTTTGGGGAGAAGACAAGGTAGCAATAGTTAGAACAATGTCACCTAACACTCAGCTTAAGGTTTATTTTAATCCTGAATCAAGAGAGTATAATGACCGTTGGTACACTGACTTAAAATGTTTCAGAATAGACACTTTCAACCCTCTAACACCTGGAAGCCCTCAACCAAACCAAGACTTTTCTCAACCAAGTGTAGCTCCAGCACCTGCAGTACAACCTTCTTTACCTCAAAAAGAAGAATACGGTTCCTTTAATAGCACAGAGCCACAAGAGGATGACGACTTGCCATTCTAAACATGCATTTCAAAAATAATTAATAAATTTTAGGCAACCTATTGATTGGGTTGCCTTTTTTATTAATTTTGTAAGCCCAAAAGGGACTTATGAAAATACAATGCTAGAAAACAAACCCTCTTCTATAATCATAACCAAAAAAAATATGAAAAACAAAATAAGCCTATTCCTAACCTTATCCATTTTGCTTTCAATCTCCTTTATTCAATGTCAAAAGAAAGAAGAAAAGAAGGTTAAAACCACAAAGTACGAAGTAAAAGAAAATTATATCATTCACTCAGCCTATGGCATAAGTGGAGTGCATGTAAAAGACACCGTAAATAATATATATGGAGCTATGCTTATTCCAATAAGTAAGATTAAAGACAATAACATAAACATCAAGCCAATAACCACAAGTATTGGTTCACAGATGCAAGACTTTGTCGATGAGGTTAAGAAAAGAAAAGCAGATGGAGACAACTTTATTGAGATACGTCCTGCATATTTCATCTTCCATAATAATGAATTATACAGCTGTTTGATAAAGAAAACTATTTGTTTTGCTAATGAAGATACTATAAAAACATATAATACCGTTATATTTAACTACCTAGAAAACAAAGAACTTAGTTTTGATGATATATTCCAAGTTAATGAAGAAAACTACTCCGAATTCATTAAGCTATTTGATAAAGATATGTCCTCTATTGACCTAAAAAACCTAAAACAAATTGATTTCAATATAGAGATGGACTCAATAGCTTTTAATGTTCAAGAAAAGAAAACATTCAATCACTATAAGCAAAGTATAGAAACCCTAAGGCCATATTTTAAGAACAAAAAACAATTCTTAAAAGAGAAAAACTAAAAAACAAACCCTGATAAACCCTTCATGATGAAGAAGAAGACTAAAAAGAGGATAAGAATCTGGGTAATTACAATAATAATTGGAATTATGTCTTTGGCAGGAATCTCTTACCCATACTTCCTTGAGACATATCGAAACTATTATGCTTGTGAAGGGGTCAAAATAGATAGAAACAAATACAGCGTTTACGGAATAGACGTATCCTCACACCAAGGCGAAATAGATTGGCAAAAAGTTTCAAAAGACAATATAAAGTTTTGTTTTATGAAAGCCACAGAGGGAGAAGACTTTGTTGATAAGAGATATAAGGAAAACTACCTTGGAGCAAGAAACAATAATATATTAATAGGAGTCTATCATTTCTTTAGATTTGGAACCTCAGGCAAAAGCCAAGCCCAAAACTTTATAAACAACGTAGCCATAAAGCACCTAGACCTTCCTCCAGTTCTTGATGTGGAAAGACATGGCAACTACTTCTCTTTTTCCAAAGCAAATGAAATACGAAAAGAAATAAAGATATTTTTGCAAGAAATAGAAAGCCAATACTCCATAAAGCCAATCATCTACACCAACGTAGAGGGCTACAAAAGATATATAGATGGATATTTTCCAGAATACGAAATATGGATATGCCGCATCTGCACAGAACCCCAAAATGACCATTGGAGCTTTTGGCAATACTCACATAAAGGGACGGTAAGAGGGATAAAAACAAAGGTCGATTTAAACACCTTTAATGGAAGCAAAGAAGACTTTATCGATTATATAAACAAATTTAAAGCAAAACTATTATGAAAATACTAATAATAGACACCACACATAATGTTTTAATAGATAACCTAATCGATGCAGGCTATCAAATCGACCATAGACCAGACTACACAAGAGAAGACATAGTAAGAGAAATAGAAAACTATCAAGGAATTGTAGTTAGAAGCAAAATAGAAATAGACAAATATATAATTGATAAAGGAAAGAACCTAAAATTCATAGCAAGAGTAGGAGCGGGGATGGATGCCATAGATATAGAATATGCAGAGAATAAGGGAATCGCTTGTCTAAACTCACCTGAGGGCAATAGAGACGCCGTTGGAGAGCATGCTTTGGGGATGTTATTATGCCTTTTCAACAAAATGGCAATAGCTGACCACCAAGTAAGGCTAGGCTTATGGAAAAGAGAAGAAAATAGAGGATTAGAAATAAAAGGAAAAACCATAGGAATAATTGGATATGGCAATATGGGAAATGCTTTTGCCCAAAGACTATCAGGATTCGATTGCAAGGTAATAGCCTACGACAAATACAAAGAAAACTATACCAATGAATACGCCCAGCAAGTTTCATTCGAGACCCTATTAAAAGAAACCGATATACTCTCCCTCCACGTTCCCCTAACCAAGGAAACAAAATACATGGTAGACTACGAGTTTCTTTCTCAATTTCTAAAACCCATATACCTTATCAACACATCAAGAGGCAAGGTAGTAAAGACCCAAGACCTATTATTAAAGATTAAAGAAGGAGGAGTCTTAGGCATTTGCCTTGATGTACTAGAATATGAAGCGTTTTCCAATGAACTATGCTCTGGAAAAGAAATTCCGCAAGAGTTTATTGAGCTTCTTCAAATGCCCAATGCAGTTTTCTCCCCCCATGTTGCAGGTTGGACAGTCGAATCCTATTATAAATTATCTTATTACCTATCCCAAAAGATAATTTCAGCCCTTAATCCTAGCTAAAAGGAAGAAAGAAATTCCTCAATCAAAGAAACAATCTACGAAACGAAGAAACAATCTAGCGAAACGAAGGAATAAAAGATTATAACGAAGAAATAAATTACTGAATCTTCGTTTCATTACCCAAAAGATGTACATGATTTACCCCAAATGATGTACATCTTTCGGGGTGAAAGATGTGCATCATTTTATTTAAGGAAAAATATTAGGGAATTTTGATAAGAAAGCTAAAGGACTTAATCCCATTGTTTCTATTATGCAAATATACGAAAAATATCTGTAAAATCAATAATATTATCATAAAAAAAGAGTGGCTACTTATTTAAAAGTAACCACTCCTTAGTGTTTAGATTTTAGAGTTTAATTAACCCTATCTCTATTTGCTATTTAACAATTAGCTTTTGAGTTCTATTGATATCTGAGTTTTGAATTCTGATATAATAAACTCCCTTCGCTAAGTTGTTAAGGTCTATAGTTTGTTCAATAGTTCCACTAACTGGTTTAGCATTAATTGTGTTAAGGATTCTTCCTTGAACGTCGCTTAATACAATCTTAGTTTCACCATTAATTCCACTAACTACTAGGTTTGTTTGGCTAGTTGCTGGGTTAGGATACATCATAATTGATATATCTTGTCCAATAACGCCATTCAATGAACCAGGTGTAAATGTTAATGGAAGTCCGTAAGTTGTTTCGCTTAAAGTTCTTCCGTAAGCTCTTACATCGTATGACATTCCATTTGTTAATGTATTTGCAGTTGCTGTGATAGTTGTTACCCCAGAAGCCGATATATTTATTGCATCATCCCAAGCCTCTGAACTTAGTTTGTATTCAAATCCTCTTGCTTCAATAGCTTCTGTGTTTTCTATGATTTTACCATAGAAATTTGCAGAGGTTTCAGTTACAACTCTTACAGAGTCAGTTGTTACTGTTGGAGGAATAATAGCAAGGGTTGTGAAGTTAATAGTATTGCCATAGGTTTTTCCAAAAGCTGTTGTAGTTACATAAGCTTTTGCTTCGTAATCTGTGTTTGAGGTTAGTCCTGTTGCGGTATAAGTAAACGGTGTTGTTGCATCTACTAATAACTGGTCTGTCCAAGTTGTTTCAGCTACTGTCTTATATTCAAAACCTGTGGCTAGAATAGGATCAGAAACTTCTACATATGTTCCATTCAATACTGCTGTTGTTTGAGATATTAGCGTTGAAGGTACTGCTGTTGTAACAGTTGGAGGAGTTGGCACGTCTGTTGTTGTAAATTGTTTTGGTATCCAAGATGAATATCCTGTTCCACAATTAGCTCTAACATATACTGTGTAAGCTGTGCTTGGAGTTAGTCCTGTTAGAGGGTGGTTAGTGATTGAAGTAACTTCTGGTGTTCCAGTTGTTCCTAATCTTACTTCCCATGATGATTCTCCCCCTCCTGCAGTCCAGGTTACGGTAGCAGAAGTATTAGATGATGTTACTGTAATATTAGTTGGAGCTGGACAAGGATCTCCTAATCCATCTACCATTAAATCATCAACATAAACATTCCTTCCATATGAAGAAATACCTTTTAACATAACATAATTATTGCCTGTCATTCCTGCTGGTAGATTGAATGTGTATTGATACCAACCTCCAGAAGTTTCTATTGGTGCTAAGCTAAAACTACGATTAACTGTCCCTAATAATGTTGCTCCTGTTTCCGATGCTGTTGAATTAACATATAATTCTACTCTGTCTGCGGTTGTTAAATAGTCGGCATTATCTCTAAATAACCAAAATGAAATTTGATATTGATCATTAGGGAAATCTAATAGTGGTGAATAAAGTGTTGACCATCCTCCAGAGCTTATACTATTACTATTAAACATAATCATGTTTGATCCGCTATGAGGCGTAGCTGTTGGCCAAGTTCCTGATGGTATGCTTGTCCAATTAGCAGAAGTTACTGATGAGCTTATTGTCCAGCACATTAGTCCTGCCTCAAATCCCTCTTCCCAAGGGAAGGTTGTTATTGCTGAGTCATAGCATGGTGTTGCATACGTTATTATAGCTGTTGCCCTAGAATAAGATCCATCCAAACATACTGTTTTAACATATATATTATAGGCTGTTTGTAGGGTAAGCCCTGGTATTGTAGTAGTTGTTGTTGTAGTATAAACTGAATCCCATACTGAAGAGGAAGCTTCCTTATAGAAGATATACCATTCTGTATCGGTAGGCTGTGCAGGTGTAAAGCTTACATCCATATCAGTGCCTATTCCTGATGCTGATGGAGCAGCGGAAAGAGCTGAAGGCCTATCACATGCTGGAATATAATCAACTACTAATTCATCAAGATAACCATAATTATCTGTTGTTGTGTATGGAACCAAAAATGCAATATATTCGCCTGAACCAGTGTATGAACTGAAATTAACTTCGTATTCAGCCCAAGAGGAAGTTCCTTGAATTGTAGTTACTGAATCGAATGTGCTAGCATCTGTAGGATCTGTCATAACACCAACAATTAATATATTTGTTGCAGATGAATATTTATAGTAGAATGCCGCCATTAATGTATTGATAGGGATTGATGCATCAATAGGTGTCATTGCTGCTATATTATATGTTCCTGCAGTTCCTGCGTAGAAATATAAGTAATTACCTGAATATCCTCCTGAATTTACATAAGGACGGTCGGCATAGGTTGTGGTCCTAGTCCAGCAAGCTGGCATTACAGATGTTCCTGTACCATAAGTGTCGAAGTCCTCAAAATAAGGTAATACTGATATTGCATCACAAGATGTACGGAATTCTAATATATTCATTGGGTTTGAAAGTTCAGTACCGCAATTGTTAACTACAGTAACTTGGTAAGAAGAAGCTGGCAATAATCCTGTTAATGTATAAGGGTTAGTTGTAACATTTACTGAATCTGTCCAATCACTTTCTCCGTTAAGTCTCCAATAAATCCACCAATCTGCAACAGAGCTTAAATTAGATTCCCAGCTTATTTCTGCACTTGTTAATCCAATTTCAGAAGCTACCAAATCAGTTGTACTTGGACATGTAATTCCAACAATTTCTAGATTATCAACCATTGCTCCAGGTTGAATTCCTGGATAATCATCATTAGTCCACGAAAAAACAATTTGTTGAATTGTATTTGAATACTCAGAACCTAATGAAATTGTTTGGTTAATCCATGAGCCTCCAGATAGAAGCAATGGTGAAGGTGTAACTTTATATGAGTTTGAAGGAAGAGTACCAGGTACTAGATTAACACCAATAGGAATTATATACGCATCCATATAATGATAAAAATAACCATCCTCACCATCTCCACCTGCTTTCCAATCGAATGATAGTACAAACTCAGGAGAATTATCAAATTCTACCAAGGTTGATGCCATAGTAGTTGATGATGAACTAGTACCGTAGTGAGCTGTTGTTCCGTTATCAGAAATAAATAATCCATTTCCTGTTGTACCATTAGCACCTGCACTACCAATATACCATTTATTGGTTTGAGTTCCATTATACATAGTCCATGTATTATTAATTGTAGGGTCTTCGAAATCACATATAAAAGGTAATACGTTTGCTGATTCTGGAAGTATTACTTTTATATAATCTGTCCAGTTGCCTAAGCATCCTCTTTGCATTGCTACCCAAACTGAGTCGCCAGGATTAAAACCTTGTAATACATAAGGAAGTGGAGTGCCTGTTGCAATTGGAATTATTGCTGATGTTGTTGGATCAAAAGGAGTAGTTAAATTAGATGCGTAAGCAATATTATATCCATCTCCCATATCTGCCTCATCTGTCCAATTAACAGAAATTGATGATGTTGAAGCTGCTCCAACTGTTAGTCCATAAACATTTGGACAATCAGGAGATAGTTCAAGTGAAATATCATCAATTGTTAAATAATAAGGATCATAGGTTGCAACACATTTTATTGCAATATAATAAGTAGCTGTTTCGTCTGGAATAGTAAAAGTTGATGAGTAAATTTGATAAGTTTCATTAGTAGGATTAAGTACCGGAGTTCCTAAAACACTTACTAATGTATTTGATGTTGCATCCCATAATTCTGCTTTTAAAGAAGTCCAGCCATCAAGACCATCTGTAACATACCAAAATGAGAAATCATATGATGTATTTTCGGTCAATTGGAATTCTGGTGTCTTAAATGAATCATTACAATCCCATTTAAACCAAGCTGCTTTTGTTCCTGTACGTGCATTTCTATTATAATCGTTTCCAGTTGTTATTATAGTTCCACAATTTGTTCCTAAACTTGTTGAAGACCAACAAGGAGGTAATGTATTTGCAGCTAATATTGATTCAAACCCTTCTGTCCAAGGGAACTGACTAAGAGGTACACATGGAGTTGTGAAAGTTGCTACATTAGACCATTCACTCTCTTCTGCACCACAAAGAGATTGTACTCTAAATTTATAGTTTGAAGCTGGGCTAAGTAGACCTATTATAGGATAAGGATTCGATGCTACTCCTGCTATTTCTGTTGCATTTGCCCAATCAGTTTCAGAAGCTAACATATATTGTATTGTCCACATTGAACCTGCATCATCTGTCCAGCCTAAATCAGCATCTGTTGCTGTAATATTAGTTGCTGTAAGTGCAGTTGGTTTAGGGCAAGAAGGTATATAATCCACAACAACATCATCTAACCAATAATAATAATTATAAGCTACTGTTACATGCTTAAATGCAATATAATTATTAGGTCCAGTTAAAGTTGTTCCACTAAATAAATATTCATATTCAGTCCAAGCAGTTGTTGAGGGAGCAATAGTAGCTACAAGTTCAAAGGTGGTTAGGTCCAATGGGTCGGACATAACACCAACTTGCATTGTTCCTGAGCTTGTTGTATTTTCTGCTTTTAACCAAAACGTAACTCTTAATGAGTTAATATTATCAGCAAATTGCGGTGTAATAACGTAGGTGGGAGCAGTTGCAGATGCAGACTTAAACTTTATACTTGCAGGTGCAGAGTTATTAGTTGTTTCTATTGAAGGGAATGGTGTTGTGGTATTAAGTACCGGACGCGACCAACATGGAGGGAAGGAGCCTGTAACTGTTCCATAGGTATCGAAACTATCTGAATAAGGAAGTACTGTTATTGCATCACATGCTGTCATAAATGTTATTGGTGATGTCCAATCGCTTTGCTCAATACCACAATCTGTTTGTACTCTTGCCTTATAGGAAGTAGAAGCATTTAAGGAAGTAAAGGTATGAGGATTCATAACAGAATAAAGTGTGGTTGCATTGGTCCAATCGGTTTCAGTTGCTAGCATATATTCAATATTCCAAATTGAACCTGTATCATCTGTCCATCCTAAATCAATACCAATAGTAGTTGGGTTTGAAGCAGAGAGTGCTGTTGGTTTTGGACATGCAGGAACAAATAATTCTGGTCCTGTAACATCATCTATAAATGTATTAAATCCAAAATTGTCAGTAACTCTTATAGCCACATATATATCTTGTCCAATAAATGTTGATAAATCAACAGTATGTTGAGCCCAAGATGTTGTAATATTATCTTCTGTTAATGCTAAAAGAGCTGTTGTCCCAAAAGATGATGTAGAATTATCAGTAGTTGAAACGAAAACATCTATGTTGTCTCCATCACTATACCAATCATCACATGCAATCCAAAAGGAAAAATTAGTTTCTGTTGCAGTAACAGTTAACTTTGGGGTTATTAACCATCGTGTGCATCCTCCTGAATAATAACCTGACTTTGCACTTTTGGTTCCTCCATGAGCAATTGAAGTAGAAGAAACCCACGTTCCTCCTCCTGAAGTTGTTTCTATCCTCCAATCATCTGGAGGGAAGGTTGTTCCTTCGAAGCCTTCATTTAACGTGGCTTGTGAAAAGCCTTGCATGGCGAAAAGTGTCGCCATCAAAAAGAATAATAATCTTTTCATTTTTTTTCGATTTTTAGTTAAACAATAATTTAATAGTTATCAATATATTATGTATATAAATAAAGCAATCTAATGTTCTAACGAGCCACAAATATACAAAATTTTTATTAGAAAACAAATTTTTTAAGGTAAAAGTAAACCCAATCTCGTTTTTCTAACAAAAAAAGAGTGGCTACCTTTTTCAAAGTAACCACTCCTTAGTGTTAAGAATTTAGAGTTTTAATGTTCTAATTTCTATTTGCTATTTAACAATCAGCTTTTGAGTTCTGTTTACATCTGAATTTTGAATTCTGATATAGTAAACTCCCTTAGCTAAGTTGTTAAGGTCTATAGTTTGTTCTATTGTTCCACTAACTGGTTTTGCATTAATTGTGTTAAGGATGCGTCCTTGAACGTCACTTAATACAATCTTAGTTTCACCATTTATTCCACTAACCACAAGGTTTGTTTGGCTTGTTGCTGGGTTAGGATACATCATAATTGATATATCTTGTCCAATAACGCCATTCAATGAACCAGGTGTAAATGTTAATGGAAGTCCGTAAGTTGTTTCGCTTAAAGTTCTTCCGTAAGCTCTTACATCGTATGACATTCCATTTGTTAATGTGGTTGCAGTTGCGAATATTTCTGTAATTCCTGTTGCAGATATATTAATCGCATCATCCCAATCTTCTGTAATTAGTTTGTATTCAAATCCTCTTGCTTCAATAGCTTCTGTGTTTTCTATGATTTTTCCATAGAAAGTTGCTGAGGTTTCTGTTATTACTCTTACAGAGTCGGTCGTTACTGTTGGAGGTACTGTAACTAAGGTTGTAAAGTTTATAGTGTTTCCATAAACTCTTCCATCAGTTGCAGTATTTACATAAGCTTTTGCTTGGTAATTTGTGCTTGATGTTAGTCCTGTTGCAGTATAAGTAAATGGTGTTGTTCCATCAATTACATCTTGTTCAATCCAATCGTTTGAACTAGCTTCTTTATATTCAAATCCCTTTGTAAGGATAGGAGAAGAAGTTTCAACATATTCCCCATTAAATACTGCAGTAGTTTGCGTTATCAATGTTGATGGAACTGCTGTAGTAACTGTTGGAGGTGTTGGGTCAGTAGTTGTAGTAAATTGTTTAGGTATCCATGCTGAAAACGATTCTCCACAATTTGCTCTAACATATACAGTATATGTAGTGTTTGGAGTTAGTCCCGATAGTGAATGGCTAGTACTTGAAACCGTTTCTGGTGTACCAGTCTCTCCTAATCTTACTTCCCATGATGCCTCACCACCGCCTGCAGTCCAGGTTACGGTAGCAGAAATATTAGATGGTGTTACTGTGATATTAGTTGGAGGTGTACAAGGGTTAGAATTTGCATCATATTCAATAACTAAATCATCCATCCACGACCACTGGCTTGTAGTACTATAACGGTCAATTCTAAATGCAATATATTGACCTGCACCTGTATAATTTGCAAAAGAAATCGTATCTGCTATCCATACTTGTGCTGCTGAATTTGATGTTCTTCCAACTTCTACCCAAGTTGATTCTTGAGAAGGGTCTGTCATAACACCAACTTTTAAAGTATCAGTAGCATTCATATTTCTAAACATATAAGTCGCTCTAAGATTAGAAATATTAATTGTTTGGTCAAACATAGGAGTTGCAGCTATATTATATGTACCTGCAGTAGCAGAATAGAAATATAAAGAACCTGGTGATGAATAACTTGTTGCATGCACGTATGGACGGTCGGCATAAGTAGTATTCCTTGTCCAACAAGAAGGGAATATTGATTCTCCAGTTCCGTAAGAGTCAAAATTATCAGTCCAAGGCAATGAAGTAATTGATCCACACTGTGTTCTAAAATTAACCAATCTCATATTAGAGAATTCTCCATTTCCACAATCAGTGCTAATACCAACTTCATAGTTGGTTGAAGCTAATAGTCCTGTTAAATTATATGGATTATTGGTAACCATTACAGAATCCCAATCAGATGTTCCACTTGGTCTATAATAGATTTTCCAAGCCACATCACTTGCGTTTCCAGGTGTCCATGACAAATCTGCTGTTGTTCCAGTGATATTTGAAGCAGTTGCAGATATTGGTCTTGCACAAGCAGGGATATAGTCAATAGTAACATCGTCTATCCAATAAAACCAAGTACTTAAAACAGTATTATGTCTAATTGCTATAAAGTTATTATTACCAGTTAATGTTGTTCCTGCAAATGAAATTTCATATTCGATGTAGTCAGTTGTTGTTGGTTGTATGATTTCAACACTTTCGAATGTAGTTGTGTCATTAGGATCTGACATTACACCAACTTCTAAAGTTCCTGAGTTTGTTGTGCTTTCAGCCTTAGCCCAGAACTTAACTCTTAATGTGTTGATGTCTTGATCGATTTGTGGCATAACAGCATATGATGGAATTCCAACAGCAGAATGAATTTCTAAACTTGAAGGTGCACTATGAACTCTTGATGCAGTAGTAGATACTTTTGGATATCCGCTATACATTACAGGTCTATACCAGCAATTAGGAAATTCTCCTGAAGCTAGTGCATCAAAGTTTTCTGACCAAGGTAGTGTTGTTATTGCATCACATAATGTTCGGAATTCTACCACATCACTTGGTTCTGACATTTCTGTTCCACAATCTGTTCTTAAGTAATAACTATAGGTTGTAGAAGAACTAAGTCCAGAAAGTGTGTATGGTGAAGGAGAAGTAATTTGTATAGAGTCGTAACTTGTTGCAGATGTTGTCTTATAATATAAATACCATGCTGCGTCACCAATGTTTCCTGGATTCCAAGAAATATCAGCACTATAAGCTTGAATATTTGAAGCATTTAATTGTGTTGGTTTTGCACAAGCAGGGATATAGTCAATAGTAACATCGTCTATCCAATAAAACCAAGTACTTAAAACAGTATTATGTCTAATTGCTATAAAGTTATTATTACCAGTTAATGTGGTTGATGAAAATCCAACTTCATATTCGATATAGTCAGTTGTTGTTGGTTGTATGATTTCAACACTTTCGAATGTAGTTGTGTCATTAGGATCTGACATTACACCAACTTCTAAAGTTCCTGAGTTTGTTGTGCTTTCAGCCTTAGCCCAGAACTTAACTCTTAATGTGTTGATGTCTTGATCGATTTGTGGCATAACAGCATATGATGGAATTCCAACAGCAGAATGAATTTCTAAACTTGAAGGTGCACTATGAACTCTTGATGCAGTAGTAGATACTTTTGGATATCCGCTATACATTACAGGTCTATACCAGCAATTAGGGAATTCTCCTGAAGCTAGTGCATCAAAGTTTTCTGACCAAGGTAGTGTTGTTATTGCATCACATAATGTTCGGAATTCTACCACATCACTTGGTTCTGACATTTCTGTTCCACAATCTACAACAACATACATACTATATGATGTATTAGGTGTTAGGTTTGAGAAAGGATGTGTAGGTGTTCCCGTAACATATACAGAATCATAAGATGTTGCAGAGGTTTGTTTTGAATACAACCACCATGCATTATCATTTGCTGCAGTCCAATTAGCATCTACTGATGTTTGTGTAATATTAGTATATGATAATATTGGACTAACACAAAGAACAGGAGTTATTGAAATATTATCAATAGCTGCTGGAGGTTGTGTTCCGCCACTAACATCATTTTTCCATACAAATACTAATTTTTTAACTGTTCCTGCAACTCCTTGATAAGGAATGGAAACAATATGATTATTAATAGTTGTTGGATTGTTTGGATTATTGAAATAAGCATTTGTTCCATTATACAGAACTATTCCTTCTGAATAACTATTAACTCCGTAATAAGCTAATTCACTTACCCCTACAAAATTTGTGTCAGGGTCAACAAGATAAACCTTAAGGTAGTCATAAGATGATTCTCCTCCTATTTTAGAATCGAATGTAAGAGTGTATTCTCCTGAACCGTCAAGTTCAATTAATCTACTTGCTACCACTGTAGAAATTGATGTTAGAGTATAAGCATTGCTTACTCCATTATCATTAGAAACATATAATGAGTTTCCTGTTATTGGAGTTGCATTAACAGCCGAGCCAATAGCCCATTTATTAGCTGCAGTTCCGTTTGAAAGTAACCAAGAGTTTCTCTCAGTTTCGTCTTCAAAGTCGCAAGTGTAAGGTAGTTGAGCTGGTAGTCCCATTGTGTTTGTTGTAACAATATTAGACCAGTTTCCTTGGCAAGCTTGACGAACAGCAAAGCTATAAGCGGTGCTTGCAGTTAATCCAGTAATAGTATAAGGAGGATTAGCAGGGTCATCAGCAACAGGGATAATTGTTCCTAAATCTGGATCAAAACCTGTACCTACTGCTGCATACGAAACTTCCCAACCTAAACCAGCAGAGTTCATATCGCTCCAGTCTAAGGTTATGCTTGAATTTGTATTAGAAGCTACATAAAGATTATATGTATTTGGACAAGTTGGAGTAATATCTACAACTAAGTCGTCAACATATGAAGTAGAGAAACCTCCTGAATGTGTATTCTTAAATGCAATGTATTGACCTGTTCCAGTATAAGAAGAGAAATTAACTTCTATTACCTCCCAAGTGTTGAAATCTGAACTTGTAACTGTAGTTATAGAGTCAAATGTTGTAGCATCTGTTGGGTCTGACATTACGCCAACTACCAATCTACTTGTTGCATTTGGTGAACGATACATAAATGATGCACTTAATGTATTCACAGGAATAGATGCGTCAAATTCTGGAGTTACAGCCATATTATATGTTGTAGAGCTTGCATAGAAGTAAAGAGATCCATGACCACTATAATTCGTTGTACTAATATAAGGATAGTTTGAGGAATATGTATTTATTTGTGTCCAACATGCAGGGAAAGTAGTTGAACCTGTTCCATAATCATCAAAGCTATCTGACCAAGGTAGTGTAGATATTTGACCACAAGCTGTACGGAATGAAAACACTGAAGTTGCTTCTGATAATGTAGCTCCGCATACAGTTGCCATATAAATATTATATGCTGAACTTGGACTTAGATTTGCTAGTGTATAAGGGCTTGAAGTAACGTAAACTGAATCATAATCAGTTGCACTTGACTCTTTAAAGTATAGCCACCATTCTGAATCACTAGGGTTTGCTCCTACCCAAGTAATATCAGCAGAAGTTGTTGTAATACTTTCTGCATCTAATGATCCTGGCTTAGAACAACTAGGTATATAATCAACAACTACATCATCTAACCAATAGAACCAATTGCTTAAATTTGTTACATGCTTAAATGCAATATAGTTATTCGGACCTGTTAAAGTAGTACCACTAAATATGAATTCATATTGTGTCCAGTTTGTTGTTGTTGGAGTAATTGTACCTACAAGTTCAAATGTAGACGTATCACTTGGATCAGACATAACTCCAACTTCCATAGTACCTGAATTAGTTGTGCTTTCAGCTTTTAACCAAAAATTAACTCTTAATGTATTAATGTCATCAGAAAATTCTGGTGTTACTACGTAAGTTGGTGAAGTTGCAGATGCAGATTGGAATTTTATACTTGCAGGGCTTGAATAAAAATTAGTTGTGTTTATTGAAGGGAAAGGAGTTGTTGTGTTAAGGACTGGTCGTTCCCAACATTGAGGGAATGATCCTGCAACTACTCCATAAGTATCAAAGTTTTCTGAGTATGGAAGTATAGATACTATGTCGCAAGATGTATTGAATGAAAATTCTAAACTTGGTTCAGATAATTCACCAGCACAAATAGTTGCTATATAAACATTGTATCCTGAACTTGGATTTAAGTTTTGTATTAGATATGGATTTGTATTAACATAAACTGAATCATAATCAGTTGCAGATGATTCTTTCCAATATAACCACCACTCATTATCATTTACATTTCCTGGTACCCAACTGATTTCAGCTTCTGTTGTCGTAATATCTGACGCTGATAATTGTGTAGGTTTTGCACAAGCTGGTATTTCAGAAATCACAAGATCATCAAGGTACATATAGTTTGATGATCCTGCATATGTAACTTTGAATGCTACGAATCTTCCCTCTCCTTGATATGGTGCGAAACTAACTTCAAAATCTTCCCAAACGCTAGTTGCAGTCGGAGAAAGATTTTCTATTTCGTAAAATGTTGAAAGGTCATTTGGATTTGACATTACTCCAACTGAAATATTATATGCTGCTGAAGTCTTTCTTAATTTAAAGTTTGCTCTCAAAGTATTTATAGCAATAGTTGGGTCTATACTTGGAGTCAAAGCTAAATTATAGCCAGAAGAAGCATAAAAATACATCGAGCCAGGTGCTGAGTTATTAGTAGTGTTAATATATGGATAAGATGTATTTGTAGATTTATTTATCCAACAAGGAGGAAATATTGTACTTCCAGTACCATAAGCATCAAACGAATCAGACCAAGGAAGAGTTGTTATACTTATACACGGTGCTGTTTTAATAAATATTGGATTAGTTGCTTCTGACAATTCAGTTGAACAATTTGTTTTTAAATAGATACTATATGTAGTATTTGTATCTAAGTTTTGTAAAACATAAGTATTTGTATGAACAAGAATAGAATCATAGTCTGTTGATGCTTCTGGTTTATAATATAAATACCATGCTGCATCTCCTATGTTTCCAGGAGTCCATGTTAGTTTAGCTTCCGTATCGGTAAGATAGTTTATTGTTATATCTGTTGGACGAGCACAAGCAGGGATTTCTGATATAGAAACATCATCTATATTTAAATAGTAACCTCCTTTTGTATTTCTAACAAATGCTATTTGATAATCTCCAATAAATTGACTTAAATTTATTTCATATTCAGTCCAATCACTTGCTGGAATTACAGTATTAGGCATTATGTCAACAAATAAACTTGTGTCAGATTCTATTTCAACAATACCATTTGTAGCTACATCTAAAATCTTAATAGAAAGCACGTCTGTATATGTTGAATATCCTTTAGCCCAAAAACGTAATCTTTCGTTACCTGTTAAAGAGAATGTTGGAGTAATCATCCAGTCGCCTAATTGAGAAGTTGTACTTCCTGTGTACATTTGCATAGCACCACTTCCAGTACGAACATATGATGATGTAGTAGTTTTTCTCCATAGATAAGTTGCACTTTCTCCACCATTAATATTTGTCCAGCACCAAGGGTGAGTTCCTGTGTTTAATCCGGCTGCAACATACCAAGCTCCCTCAAATCCTTCCGACCAAGGGAAAGAAGATATTGTTTGACATGGCAGTCCTGCATTTATTGTTGGAGATGGATAAGTGGTTTCACCTGTTACACAAACAGCAGATACTCTAACATTATAAACAATGTTTGATTGAAGTCCTGTTAGAATAAAAGGATGATAAGTAGCATATTCAATTTCCCATGTGTCGCTATCTAAAGGTTTGTATTCTACAATCCATGATGAAACATTAGCGTCATCATCTGAATCCCAATCTAATTCTATTGAGTTTGGAGATGCTGGGTCAATAGTCCTTACTAAACCAGTAGGTATTTGACAAGTTGGAGATAGATCAATTGATAAATCATCAATATACATTGAATTTGTTGCTCCATATCCTTGAACCTTAAAGGCAATATGTTGACCGGTTCCTGTGTAGTTTTCAAAGTTTACACCGAAAGTTTGCCAAGTACTTGTTGCACTTGGAGTTAAATTTGTTATTGAATCAAAAGTTGTTATATCAGTTGGGTCAGACATAACTCCTACTGTAATATTATAAGCAGCACCAGTTTTATATAACTTAAAGAATGCAGTTAAAGTGTTTATAGGAATTGATGAATCAAAAGGAGGAGTAATTACATAATTATATGCTCCTGAAGCAGTGTATAAGTACATTGATCCAGGTGAAGAAGAATTAGTTGTAGATATATAAGGATATGTGTTTGATGTTATTTTTGTCCAGCATGAAGGGAATGTACCAGAACCTGTTCCATATTCATCGAATGAATTTTCAAAAGGTAGATTATAAATATTATCACATGCTGTACGGAAAGAAATAGTGCTCACTGCACTCTCGCTAGTTGCACAATAAGATTTAACTCTAAAATCATAAAGTGTGTTTGGCGTAAGATTTGGAAGAGAATAAGAACCGATATAAACAACATCTTCTGTACTCCATGTGTCATCTGAGGCAGGTTTATATTGTACAGTCCACGAAGAACCTGTAGAATGTGTTGTCCAAGTAAAGTCTGCAGAATTAGAGGTAATATTATCAACAGCTAATTGAGTAGGAGGATAGCAATAATCTCCAGAAGGAGAAATATTAAGAATAATATTTGGACGTTTGTCTGTATTCCCACTTCCTTCAGTTAGTAAAGCAAGATTAGTTGTAAAAGATAAAGGGCTTGTATCTTTGTATCTGTTAAAACAGATTGAAGCTGTTCCTGCTGAATTATAAATAGTCATTTGACAACTTCCAGATGCTGAACATCCATAACCTTCAGTAAGAATCAAGAGATTTCCTGATCCAGAATAAGAGAAAGGCGAAGTAAATACAAATTCCTTCCAGCCAGAAGTTGGAGCGTAGAATGATGTTGAATCATAAACAAGGGTAGCAGTTGAGGTTAATGCTGTCCATGATTGATTTAGATCTAATGTATCATCAGTAACTTCAACTAAATAAATTTTTAGTCTCCTAGCACTTGTTCCAGCTGTGATAGAAGAGATATTGTACTCCAAACTTTCAATATCGCCTCCTGCAGAGACTCCAATTTCAGAAGAGTGATATAAATTAGCGGATATATTATATCCGTACAATCCCGGAAGCGCACTCAAACTTGATGTTGTGGTTCCAGTCCCAATTGTGATTGGAACTGTCTGCGTCCAGCCTTGAATAGCGAAGACAATCGCCATCAAAAAGAATAATAATCTTTTCATTTTTTTTCGATTTTAGTTAAACAATAATTTAATAGTTATCAATATATTATGTATATAAATAAAGCAATCTAATGTTCTAACGAGCGACAAACATACAATTTTTTTATTAGAAAACAAATTTTTTAAGGTAAAAAATCATAAAATCGATACAGATATTTTAAGGAAAAGACAATGTTTGAGCTAAATGTTTATCCAATGACTTTGAGATTTGAAACCTAAATAATTAAACTACAAATATTAAAGCTTATTAAAGCATAAGTAATATTGGTTAGTTTATATAAGTATTTATTTTGCAGTTTTTTTTGCAGAATCTATTTAAGCGAAAATAGGTTCTGCTGGGAAGCAACCTATAAGGGATAAAACAGATGACTGACGAAACTGTAAATTCTTCTTCTGCTTTAATGACTGTCCATTGTGATTTCTAAGCTTATTCTTCCTCTTGATTATCTTTTCTATCCGAATAGATTTTTATAGAAGTATAGCTTGCTCCTAATGCAATTAGTAAAATTGTTGAGGTTCCAATTGGAGCACTTTGAGGATTGGATTGACTTGTATTGCTGCCGTGAGAGGGAGGTGGTTTGGGCTGAGAATAAGACGCAATTGAAACCAATAATAAAGCAAAACTTAATAATACTTTTATTTTCATAAGTAAATGATTTTATGTTGATAATTACTATTTAAGGTTGAAATACTAAGTACAAAGACTCCTTTATGGGGAATTCTTATAGAGTTTGATTTATAGTTTGTATTTATAGTTTGACCTTTAACATTTGTTAATTTCAGACTTCTGATTTTAGAATTAGATAATACCGTAATTTTATTCCCAATTTGCTTTATAGATATCCCTTCTTTAAGATTTACTTCATTAAGAGATGTTAGGTTCTTGAAAATCTTTAGAACAAACATATCTGGGTTATTTTCAGAATTACAAGAGAAGGTATATGAAGAATCAATCTTAAAATCAACTAACTCTGTATTGTTTGCTTTTTCAAACAGGGCTATTTTTTCAAATTCGTCTCCATTATCAATATCTAAGGTAATGGTATAGCTATTGTCTGTCTTTGAAACAAAGTTAATATCCATAATTAAACTATCAGTAATTTTCGGAATTGCATTAATAGAATATTTTTCATTATTTACAATAGAGTATATCTCTGGACTCGTTGAATAGCCTGCAAGTTTTCTATTATCAAACATTACATCATAACCCATAGAGACGCTATCTGTAAGAATTAATCTTGTTTTATCATTCCCGCTTGAGGAAGAAACATTAATAGTTATAATATTTGTATTGTTTAGTGATTTGGTTCCATTTCCTTCCTTTGTTATGTTTAAGGAATTGTTTGGATCACTAACCTGAACCATAAATCCAGCAAATGGAGGAATTGAATCACCGTTAATTAATGCAGTATAGTTAGAAGATTCTGGGTCTAAGAGGGAAGGCAATGAAACATTAATCCTTTGAAGATTATTTGTAGTAATGTAAAATGGATAAGGATTACTACATAAATGCCATCCTCTTAAATTGTTTGGGGGAGATAAAGTAGCATTATTCAGGATGGAATAAGAGTCTTCGTTATTCAAATTACCATAAAAACTAAGCATAGTGTTGTTTTGATAACTAGTTAAATAACCTCTTGAATTAATGAAGAAATCACCTGTGTTTGAAGGTATATCTTTCCAATTAACCCACCTGCCATAACTTTCAGGGTCTGTATAGTTTTCTTGCCAATAATACAAGTCATCATTTAAGTTTGGGTTAAAGAAGGAATGCCCTATTGTATCTTGATTTGAAGAAATAACATCAACAGGAACTCCCATCAAATTCCATCCATTATCATTCGAAGTATAGCCTTTAATATACTTCTCAACAATTATTTTGTTTTCAACACTTAATTCCCCATTATTAATAAATGAAGCCTTGTTTTGATTTAAAGAGTCTTTTATAATTAAATTATTACATACCGCATTAACACCCTGAGGAATACTTAGAGTTTGTCCATAATCAATTATTGCATTATCATTTTTACTTGGAATTCCTTTCGACCAATTATTATCATTCCAGTTTCCATTAGAATCTCTTTTTGTATTAACCCCAGTCTTAAAACTTATAATATTAGAAACAACCGAATCTATATTATCCCCAATAACCAAATAAGCCTCATAAAGGGTTCCTTCTTCAAGATTATCTAAGTAATACGAACTATCCTTTAACCCAAGACTAATTGAACACGCCAAACTATCAAAACTCCCAGGAGCATTATTCATAGTATGTCTTCCAAAATCTTCGAAAGTGGATTCAGCAACAGATCCAACTCCTCCTATTTGTGTCCACTCACTTCCAAGTGTTGGAAACCCAGATGAAGGATTAACTTTTATTCCTTTGCTTACATTTGAATTTCTTCTTAGAGTACATTTCTCTGTTTTTATCATATTTGTTCCTGTTCCAGCAGTCCAACTAGTACCTGGATCTTCTCCAATACATCCGAAAATATCAATATAGTTACTATTTTTTAATATATATACAGCATCATCTCCATTAATAGTGGTTCCTATTAAATTAATGTTCTTATAGTAAAATCCATTATTAAATGTTGCGAGATCACTAAAGTACTCATAAATAACAATACAATCATTTGATTTGATAGTGTCTTCCTCAGAAAATATATAAATCTTATCAAAATTGTTATTAATTCTATATTTTACGGTATAATCTTTAAGACAAATATCTAAGCCAGTTCCGTTAAATACTTCTATCGCTTTATTTAATCCGCTTGCACAAGTATATTCTGATATAAATAAATCATCTGCAAAGATTGTTTCGTGATTAGATTTTTTTCTTAGAATAAGCTTCCTATTATTTACTGTATCGCTTGAAGAAAATGTAAACCTAGCTCCAATAGGGTCTGTTTTTATAATACTATCAAATCTAATACTTTCTAATGTCTTAAAGCTAATAGTATCTGTTCTTCCTTCAATATAGCAATAATAAGTAGTGTTAGGATTTAAAGAGCAAAGATTGATAGAGTTTGTATTGGTAATTAATGGAGAGAAGTTTATTGGAGTCCTATTAATAGATGTGTATGAAATTGAGAGATTATTAATCGATAAATAAACATCAGAGGATAATAATTTAATTCTATTTTTTGTTGAACCTCCTGAGAAAATAGTATCATATTGTATAGAAGAAGTACCTGGGATGGACAATGTTGAGGTGTTTAGAGAATTTCCCAAACTATCTAATTGATGAATGGAAATAGAGCCTATTTTATTATTAGTATTTCTAATATAGAATTCTACTTTATAATTACCATTTGATTTAGACAAGTCAATTAACGGCGTAATAAATTCACCATATTGTGCAAAAAAACAGGTGTCTCCGTATCGACTATATATATATTTCCCTCGGCACCCGTTCATTAATGTATATGAACAAGGTAGGTTTAGGGCGACTTTGCTATTAGGTATCAGATTACCTATATCGACTATTGGCAATTTTGAGAAGTCCTCGAAGAAAGCAATGGTGTCGTCGACATTTTGTGTAAATACATTTATATTTAGAGATTCTCCTGTTGGGTTTGGGAATGAGATGGTGGCGGAATTGTGAGTTATATTTGAAGATATGGTGTTTTGAGAATATAAATTAAGATTTAACAATATGAATATTGTAAAAATAGATATTTGTGTTTTCATAATTTATTGTTTTAACATTTCAGCAAAATTAAAAAATATAACTTAGAAAACAAATTAATAATCAATTAATTTTAATATCAAGCCTAAAACTTTTACTGGGTTAATGGTCTTAAAATTAGATGTAGTATAGGAAGGAGTGGGTATTTGCTATGGTAAATTGAATGTGTTTTAGAAGGGGTTATTCTGCCTCCTACCTTTAACTATTCGACATCCTAATAATTCATTTCCCAAAATCATCTTCAAATAGGCAAGCAATCGATTTTGATTTTCTGTGTACATACATGTAGCAAAATAAGTAATTTTACTTTGCTTTAACCAAGTATATATATCTTTAGTTAGTAAATTTCTATTGGGAAAAGGGATATAAAATACATCGGATTTTTATAGGCTAAAACTTAAACGAAGAAAGGGAAAATTAAAACGAAGCTTTAAGAAATTAAAACGAAGATCTACGCGGCTGAAACGAAGAAAGAAAAACTTAGAATAGGACTATGGGAAAATCGTAGGAAATATGCCCGAAATTATTCTAGTATAGTTCTGATTATTAGCATTATATCCTATGTCAAGCTCCTACTACGAATATACTCCAAACTCAGACTAATTTTCTGAGGCATAATGTCTTTTATATAGTAGCTTTCTGGGACTATAGGACACCCTAAGATTAGATTTCTCTAAACTCATCTTGCTAATTTATATTTTAGAAGAATTTGTTCTACCTTTTTTAGTTAATTAATCTGAATCCTGTATAAGGAACTAGTACTTCGGGTATTTTTATTCCTTCAGGTGTTTGGTTGTTTTCTAATAAAGACGCAAGAATTCTAGGTAAAGCAAGTGCAGAACCATTTAAGGTGTGGGCTAATTGGGTTTTCCCTTCTTGATTTTTAAACCTTAGCTTTAATCGATTCGATTGGAATGTTTCGAAGTTTGAAACTGAACTTACTTCCAACCAGCGTTCTTGTGCTGCAGAATAAGTTTCGAAGTCAAAGGTTAGAGCTGCTGTAAAGCTAATATCTCCTCCACAAAGGCGGAGTACTCTATATGGTAGCTCAAGTTTTTTTAATAAGCTTTCAACGTGTTGTTTCATTATTTCCAATTGCTTGTAGGAATGTTCTGGGTGATCAATACAAACTATCTCAACCTTATCGAATTGATGAAGACGATTTAATCCCCTAACATCTTTACCATAAGAACCAGCTTCTCTTCTAAAACATTGTGAGTAGGCAGATTTGCAAATTGGGAAGTCTTTCTCTTGAACAATAACATCACGGAATATATTTGTTATTGGAACCTCTGCTGTTGGTATCATATAGAAACCATCCAAAGGAATAGAATACATTTGTCCTTCTTTGTCTGGTAATTGTCCTGTTGCAAGAGCTGATGCTTCATTAACCATTAATGGTGGTTGAACTTCTGAGAACCCATTTTTTTCTGCCTCATCTAAAAAGAAGTTGATTAAGGCTCTTTGAAGTTTAGCTCCTTTGCCTTTATATACTGGAAAGCCTGCTCCTGTTATCTTGTTTCCAAGTTCAAAGTCAACGATATCATATTTTGTGCATAATTCCCAGTGTGGGGTTGCACCATCGTAGAGTTTTGGTATTTCACCAAAATTAGATTCTATTATATTATCTTCAGCTGTTTTACCTTTTGGAACGGAATAATGAGGAAGGTTAGGGATTGAAAGCAATAAGTCTTCAATTTCTTTTTCCTTTTCTACCATTTGAACTTCTAATTCTTTGGAAGAATCTTTTAAATTAGCAACTTCTATTTTTGCATTTTCAGCTTCTAACTTAGAACCTTCTTTCATAAACTTCCCTATAACTTTCGATTTAATGTTTAGGTCTGCTTTTATATCCTCTAATTCTTTTTGAACTTGGCGTTTCTTTTCGTCCAAAATAAGAAGAGTGTTTATCTTTTCTTCAGCGTATTTAAAATTCTTTACTTTTAAAAGTTCAATAACGTTTTCTTTATTGAGCCTTATTTTGTTAATCTCTAACATACTATGTTCTATCTTTATTGTTTAAAAGAAATCTAATTATTTATAATGTTGGTCTATCAAAGAATGGGCTTTTGCCTGAAACAGAAAGAGGAATTGCAAAGCCAAAATCAATATCTTCTCCAAAATAACCAAGTTCCTTTGCAGCAGCTCCAACAGAATACATTACTCTGCTATCAACCCTATTGTCAGCAGCGATTGAAGCAGCACTCCCAACAGCAATACCTAAATCATGAGAGTTAAAGACGCAAGGGCTATTTGATTTCTCTATTTTTTCTGCGCAGGTAGGGTAGCCACATAATCCACAATCTAATTCTAATGGAGAGCTTTTGGTTCCTATAAGTACAATTGCTTTTGCATTTAATATAGTTTGAGAATCACGTAAGAAGAACGATTGATTATTTTCTTCATACATCTTCAATGTTTTGTCAGAAAGCTTAATTATATCTTCTTTTGTTATGGTTACGATAACAAGATTATCTCTTCCTCTTGCTTTTGGAGCAGTGCGGGCAGCAATCATAATTGATTTTGCAACTTCCAAAATATGACTTTCTCTAATATCTTCTTCCTTATATATCATTTGCTATTTCTTTAGTATATGCTTAACAAGTTTTTCAACCGCAAGTCCTCTATGGCTTATCTTATTCTTTTCATCTAAATTCATCTCAGCAAAACTTTCTCCATAACCATCTGGAATAAAAATAGGGTCATAACCAAAACCTTTTTTTCCATAACGTTCTGTTGTAATAGAACCCTTGCATGTTCCTTCAAAGAAATATTCCTTTCCGTCCTCAATTAAACAAATAACTGTTGTGAAAGATGCCTTACGATTAGTTTTTCCATCCATCTCTTCAAGTAGCTTATCAATATTATCTTCAAAGCTACATCTTTCTCCTGCATAGCGTGCTGAATATACTCCAGGCTCACCATTTAATGCTTCAACCTCAAGTCCTGTGTCGTCTGCAAAACAATCTTTTTCAAATTTCTTGTAGATATATTGAGCCTTTTGTTGAGCATTACCTTTCAAAGTATCACAAGTTTCAGGAATATCTTTTTTATGACCTAACTCCTTTAAAGTAATTAATTTAATTGAGTCTCCTAAAGCTTGACTTATTTCTTCAACCTTATGTTTATTATTGGTTGCTATGATATATTCTTTCATTCTAAACTAAATTTTAAGGAGCAAAATTACGAAATATATAATTTGTATTAGAAAATACTATAAATAACTTATGATATGAGATTGTTTGTGTAATGAAAAGGGTTAATGAAACATTTGTTTTAAATATGATTTCTTATCTATTTCTGCTGGCATGTGATATATATTCACATAAGAAACTCCCATAGCAAAATACTTAGGTATTGTTTCTGGCTCTGTGGTTGTAGGGGTTGTTGTATTTGTTTCTGTATACTCTAAATCCTCTTCAATGTTTATTGTATTAATATATTGTACAATGTATACATCTTTACTTGACTCCCAAACCTCTACACAAAAGAATATTGAATCCTTATCTTCATTAAAGACGCTTTGGAAATCTGCTTGTGATGTATATCCCTGTCCAAAGAATGAATCAATCATTCCATTATATGTAAATGCTGGAATATTATTTGTTACTTCAATACATTCTCTTTGGCAAAGCTCATAGTTAGAGAGAGAATTTTTTATTGTATTACCTTTCTTAGTAACACCTGCTCTATAAATAATGTTAGTGGTTGGATTGACATATAATGTATATATTTGTGTTGTATCAGAATTATGAAAGGTATGTTGTATTTCTTCTGAATCGATTTCATCTTCCATCAATGCAAATCCTTTGGTTTCTAGCTGTGTTTTGACTTCATTATAGTCCAATCCAACATGCTTTTTAGCATCTTGTAATGAAATGTTTACATAAGATGGATTTCTTGGAATTGGATCTTTGTCTTCTTTACAAGAATTAAATCCAATAATACTAATGGCAATTACTAATAATGTGATAAATTTTTTCATAAGGTTTTATTTTATTAAATTTGTTGAGAGCAAAGATATAATTTTCTAATTAATATAAGTCCAAATTTCTTTTTCACAGACAAGAGAAGTGAATTTATATTTTGGATAGAAGCAATTTTTATTATTAATAATTGGGTTTGAGGTCTTGATATCATTTGTTTTAGACTTAGCAATGGTTGCTCTTGAAGTCAAATCCTTTTCTTCAAAATAATCAGTATAAATTGTTTTATTTTCTTTTAACCAAGAATCAAATTTTTCTTGGCTTACCTCTGATGCCCTAAAGGTAACTCCTACATTTTCTTTTCTTTGTTTGTATGCATATATGTTCTCAACTGCAACTTTGTCTTTTAGAACAAAAACAGCATTAGGTTGGTCAATCATAAGATTAACAATTTCTTCGTTTGAGTTAAGTTTCATATTTGCCATAGGAATAAGAGCAAAGAAAAGGTTAAAAACGTACATGAAGATTCCAAGACCAAATAACGCCCTACTTAGATATTCAAAGTAATAAACCAATAGCAATATAATTAGAAAAGGAAGAATTACCATAAATTCTGCATTCCCATTTGAAAAGGCTGCAAATGCAAAATAAAGAATGAACATTCCCCAACAATACCTAACAAAACGTCTTTCTTGAAAAACAGTTAATTGTCTTTTTTTCAACCTAAATAAATATATTATGCCATAGACCAAAAAGCCCAATGCAATACTTATTACTAGAGAACTAATTAAAGGAAATAAAGAAATAATCTCAAAAACATACCCATGAACTTGGATAAAGGTTCTAAAAAAGCTTATTGCAGAAAGGAGAATTACATTACTAAGAATAGGCATCTCGGCGTTTGAGTTCTTGTAGTCGTGGAAAACAAAATTCATTATAGCATTAATACCTACACTTCCTTCTTGGTAATAAACAACAATAATATAAACAATTGGTATGATTAGGCTGATAAGAAAATATTGAAGGATATATCTTCTTCTGCCGTTAAAAATAAAAATAAGGAAGGAAGCAAGCCATGCAAATATTACAATTTGATGGAACAAACAACCAATGGCGAGAGTTAAAGCAGATAAAATAACTTTATAGTCTCTGTTTCTAATTAGGAAGCTTTGAACAAAATTAATTGCTAAAAGAGTGAAAAATAAAGGAATTATATAGCATTCGTTATCAATTGCAAAACGTTGAAAACCAAAACAGGCCCCAAGAAAAACAATAGAAGAAGCAATTAGCTTTTCGTTAGAATGTATCCTATGCATTATTACTCTAAAAACAATAAAACACCCCATTGCAAACAAAACATTTACAAATTGAAATATCTTTATTGGGTCTATGTCTAAGGATTGCAAGGGTAAGTATATTAAATATCCCAAACCACTATAGAGAAGATGATGTGGACGGAAAAGCTCAAGACCTGTTATAGAAGAAAAGGCATTAGAATAAGAATCCGAAGTAGGATTATTGGATAAAAACAGAAAATAAATTAATCCGAAATAGATAATTATCAACCAAGAATAGTTTTTTTTTAAATAGCTTATCATGATATTTCAATGTTTTGAATAGGCAAAGGTAATAAAATAAAATAAAAACGTACATTTGCAAAGATGATTAAGCAAGAAGATATATCGAAAATACTCGATGCAACTGAAATAGTTGATGTTATAAATGCCTTTGTACCATTAAGGAAGAGAGGTGTAAACTATATTGGTAATTGTCCTTTCCATAATGAAAAAACACCTTCTTTTACGGTTAGCCCTTCAAAAGGAATTTTTAAGTGTTTTGGATGTGGAGAGGCAGGAAATTCAGTTAATTTCTTAATGAAGCATGAGCATTACTCTTATCCTGAGGCCTTACGATTCCTTGCAAACAAGTATGGAATAGAAATTCAGGAAGAAGAATTAACAAGCGAAGCAAAAATACTTCAAGATGAGAAAGAAGCTCTTTTCCACGTTACTGAATTTGCTCAAAAGTATTTTGCAGATATTCTTTTTAATGACCAAGAGGGACGAAATATTGGATTAACTTATTTTCGTGAAAGAGAACTCACAGAAGAAACAATTAAACGTTGGGGTTTAGGATACTCTAAAGATAAATGGTCTGAATTTACTGAGCATGCGAAAAAGAATGGATATACCGAAGACATATTGATTAAGGCAGGATTAACAATAGCGAAAGAGGAATCACATGTTCAATATGACAGGTTTCGTTCTAGGATAATGTTCCCTATATATAATATTGGAGGACGCCCCTTAGGTTTTACCGGAAGGGTTCTTAGCTCAGAAAAAACTAAAGCAAAATATGTAAACTCTCCAGAAACAGATATATATTCTAAAAGTAAGGTTCTGTTTGGGCTTCATTTGGCAAAGAATGCAATAGTTAAACAAGACCTTTGCTATTTGGTAGAAGGGAATATGGATGCTGTTATGCTTTCTCAAAACAATGTTGAAAATGTTGTTGCAACATCAGGAACATCCCTAACAATTGAGCAAATAAGACTAATAAAACGCTATACCAAAAACGTAACAATACTATACGATGGCGACTCGGCAGGAATTAAAGCTGCATTTCGAGCAATTGACCTTTTTGTTGAAAATGGATTAAACGTAAAGATTGTTTTGTTTCCAGAGGGAGAAGACCCAGATTCCTATTGTAAGAGACTACCTCAAGAAGAGTTTAAAGCATATATAAGAGATGAGGCAAAGAATTTTATCTTATTCAAAACACATCTCCTATTAGATGAGGCAAAGGATGACCCTTTCAAAAGAAGTGCTTTAATAAAAGAAATCCTAAATACGATTAGCTTTATTCCAGAGATTGTTGAGAGATCAGGTTATGTTCAACAATTATCTTCAATTCTTAAAATGAAGGAAGAAGAGATTAATAATGAACTCAATAAGGTATTAAGAGAAAGATATTTCAAGCAAAGAAAAGAAGATAAACCAAAACTTGACCAGCCCAAAACCGACCTTCCTCCTGATGATTTCTTTATGCCAAATGATGATGGATCTAATTATATTTCCTCTCCAAAAGCAGAAAGGCAAATTCTTGCATCAATCTTCCCTGATGAAGCACAAGAAAGAAAAATAATAGCATTACTTCTTAATCATGCAGATAAAGAAACAACACAAACAATTATTGGAGAAGATGGGGAGAAGAAAGATGAAACTTACTTAGTTGCAGCATACATAGTTGGAGATATTACAACAGACCAAATCTGCTTTGATAATCAATTATACCAAAAGATATTCGATATATATAAAGAATATATTCTTGAAAAAGGAGAAATCCCTGAATTGAATATATTTACCAATAATCAGGACAAAGAGATTCAATACCTTGCAACCACCCTTCTAATTAATAACTATTGCATTAGTGGTTTATGGGAAACGAAATGGAGAATACTAACACCTGATCCAGAGTCTTCTGAAAGACTTAATTTAGATGTAAAGGAAAGTCTTTTGAGCTTAAAGATAAACAAGTTAGAAAAGAAAATAAATGCTGTAAAGGAAAAGCTAAGAATAGAAGATGACCTTGACAATCAATTTATTTTATTATCGGAGCAAAGAACTCTTGAGAAGATAAAACAAATCATTTCTACCGAATTAAACCGAATAATTACAAGGTAAAAACACAAGACTAAGTAAGGGGAAAATGAATCGCTGAAAGAATTTACTGAATCAAAGAAAGAAAAAATTAATACGAAGATCTAGGAAATTAAAACAAAGAAAGGATTTGGTGAAACAGCGAAAGAAAATCCTAGAATATTGTTTTGAATATTAAATTTATATCTCCCAAGAAACTTCTTGTTTTTATATATTTTAGGCTTAGTGCAAGCTTCTTTGGCATAATCTCTTTTATATAATATTCCTCTGGATTATCACTTTGTGAAAGAAGGTCGTTTTCGTTTCTATAAGTTATAGATGCTATATCGGTTATGCCTGGCCTTACTTCTAAAACCTGCTTTTCTTCATCTGTGTACAAATCAACGTATTTCCTAACCTCTGGTCTTGGACCTACTAAGGACATTTCGCCTTTAATAACATTAATTAACTGGGGTAACTCATCTAATTTATATTTCCTAAGTGCATATCCTATCTTTGTCACTCTTGGGTCTCTTCCGTCTTTACCAATCGACAATAAGCCTTTTTTATCTGCATCAACTACCATTGAGCGAAACTTATAAACCTTAAAGTCTTTATTGTTTTTACCAACCCTTGTTTGTTTGTAAAATACTCCGCCTTTAGTTCCTAGACCTATTATTAATGCTATAATAATAAATAAAGGGCTAAGAATGATTAGGCCAAACAAAGATGTAAGAAAATCAAATAACCTTTTCATTTTAAAGAGTTATTTCATAATATCCCTCTACAAGGTTCTTAACCACATAATCTATTTCTTGATTGGTTAACTGAGGATAGATTGGCAAAGAAATTTCTCTTTTATATGTTTCGTATGCAATAGGATGGTCTTCTATCTTATAACCCATGTTTTTGAAAAGAGTTAGCATTGGCATAGGAATATAATGAACATTGGTTGCTATACCTTTATCTGCCATATATTGAATAAGCTTATCCCTTTGGTCTTCTGTTATTGGGTTAATTCTTAAAGCATATAGGTGATAAGACGTTGTTAAATTATCTTTGTCTTGTTGAGGGAGTATAGCCCAATGATACTCCTTCAATAGTTCTGAGTATCTTTCATACACCCTTTTCCTTTCTCCAAGAAGATAATCGTATTTCCTAAGTTGAGCTAAGGCTATTGCTGCATTTACATCAGGCATATTAATTTTCATACCGTGAGCAATAATATCATAACGCCATGCTCCTGCTTTGGTTTTGGTGAAAGCATCTTTTGTTTGACCGTTAAGCGATAATATTCTTAGTTCTTTATAGGTCTCGTCATTATCAAAAGGCTCTGGAAGGTTTAAGCAAATTGCTCCTCCCTCTGCTGAGGTTAGGTTTTTAACAGCATGAAGTGAAAGAACACTTACATCAACCAATTGAGCAATTGTTTTGTCGTTAAGTGTAGCCCCTAGAGAATGTGCAGAATCGGAAAGAACCATTATTCTTCCTAGCCTCTCTTGATTTTCAGACTCTGCAACGAATTTTTCTTTGATTTCTTTAGAACAAATCAGCTCCATAATCTTTTCGTAATCACAAGGAACTCCTCCTAAATCTACTGGGATTATAGCTTTTGTTCTTGGAGTTATGGCTTGTCTTATTTTCTCAACATCTATTGTAAGGTTTCTTGTTATATCAACCATAATAGGTCTTGCATTAGCATCCATAACTGCCATTGCTGTTGCACAATACGTATATGAAGGAACAATTACTTCGTCTCCTTCTTTAAGTCCTAACCAACGAAGCATTAGAATTGTGCCACTTGTCCATGAGTTAACACAGTTCACTTTCTTAGCCTTGCAATATTCTTGTAGGCCCTGTTCTAAGGCTGCAACTTTTGGACCTGTTGTTATCCAGCCAGAATTAAGGCTATCGGTTACCTCTTTAATAACATCTTCGTCAATGTATGGAGGTGCAAAAGGAATATTCATCAGCTTAAATTGACATTATTTCTTTTTCCTTCATAACAAATAACTCCTCTGTGCTTTTGATTTCTTTCTCAGTAATTGCTTCTATTTCTTTTTCAACAACCTTTATTTCATCCTCTGAAACTCCTTGGTCTTTTGATTTTTTTATCTTATCAATTATTCCTCTTCTAACATTTCTTATGCTTACTTTTGCATCCTCAACTTCTGCTTTTGCTATCTTAACAAGCTCTCTTCGTCTTTCTTCTGTTACAGGAGGAAGAGTTATACGCAACATATCTCCTTCAAACTTTGGAGTAAAACCAAGGTTAGCTGCTAAAATTGCTTTATCAATTGGAGATAACATTGCTTTTTCCCATGGTTGTACAATGATTTGTTTTGCATCAGGAGTAGAAATGTTTGCAACCTGAGATAAATCAGTCATATTACCGTAATAATCTACTTTTATCCCTTCAAGCATAGAAGGAGATGCTTTACCTGCTTTAATTTTATGTAATGAGCCTTCAAGGAATTTTACTGCCGATTTCATATTCGTTGTACACTCTTGTATCAAATTTTTTGATGAATCTGTCATAATATATTGTTTTTTATTTAATTCTTGTTGCTGTTCTTTTGTAGGATTCTACTTGATTATTTTCGGTTGTGATAGTAAAGCTAAAGTTAATCTTATCCTTGTTTACTAAAACTCCAGTCCCTTTCATTTTATCTTTACCTATTGTTTCCTCAAAAGAAGCTGTTGTGGAAACTACTTTTGCTTTTATTTTAAGACTTGAATAAAGTCCAAATAAATCACCATTTATTATTATTTGTCTATTATCGTTAGGGTCAATCTGAATTGTACCGCTATTGGACTTTCTAGGATTTTCGTTATTTTTAGCTTGAGGAAAATTAACACTCTCGTTAAGTTGCCAGTTACCATTCCAATCCTCAGATGCCAATGATTTATCATCTTGACAAGACACAAAGCTTAGTGATATAAAAGCAAATAAGACAGAGAGTAGGATAATAATTTTATTTTTCATTTCTTTTGTTCTAATATTGTTTTAATGTGCAAATATAAGAATATAACCCTAATTCATATACAAAAAGTGTTGAAATAATTCGATGATATGTAATATTTGAGTAATTTTGAGGCTTGAAAAAAGAAAGAAAGATGATAAAAAAACAAATTCCTAATACAATTACTCTCCTAAACTTGCTATGTGGGATAATGTCTATCTACACCCTATACACAACCGAAAGTCTAATCATACCTTCTGTTTTGGTTATTCTCGGAGCTGTGTTTGACTTTATGGATGGCATGGCTGCAAGAGCATTAAAAGCGTATTCCGAACTTGGGAAGCAGCTAGACTCTTTGGCGGATGCTGTAACATTTGGAGTAGCTCCAAGTTTAATAACGGTTGATTTGCTTAAAGAGTTTGCCATATTAAATCCTTTTTTATCAAAATACCCTTTCTTAGTTTTTATTCCTCTTTTTATGGCTCTAATGTCTGCATATAGATTAGCAAAATTTAATATAGATACTCGCCAAACAATGGGATTTATTGGTGTTCCTACTCCTGCAAATGCTCTTATCTGGATTTCTCTACCGATAATGTATTATCTTGAAGCCAATTCAATTCACCTTTGGGGTATAGGCAATCAAGCGTTTTACACAAACTTCACAGCAGTTTTATTAAACCCAATAGTTATTCTTTTTGGGTCAATCCTAATGTCTTTCTTGCTTGTTGCAGAGCTACCTCTTTTTGCCTTAAAGTTTAAAAACTTTAGATGGAAAGACAATAAAGAGAAGTTTATCTTCCTAATAATTGCATTATTACTTATATTTGCATTTAATTTATATTCAATTCCGCTTATAATAATAGTTTATATAATAGAATCACTAATCATTAACAAAATAAAGAAATGAAATTTATTGCTGAAATCGATGTAATGCCATTAAAGGCTTTATTAGACCCTCAAGGAAAAGCTGTAACCTCTTCAATGGGGAATATAGGACTAGAACAAATATCTAATGTTAGAATTGGTAAACATATAACTTTGGAGGTTGAAGCTTCCACAAAAGAAGAAGCAAGTTCTTTAGTTGATAGTGCTTGTAACCAATTGCTTCATAATCCAGTAATGGAGCATTACGAATTTAAACTTATTGAGGCATAAATGATAAGCAAGTCACTAGACATTGCTATTGCTGACTTTGATTATCCTTTGCCAGATTATAGAATTGCAAAGTTCCCTCTAAAGGAAAGAGATAAGGCTAAGCTTTTAGTTTTAAAAAATGAGGCAATTTCAGAGATACCATTCTTTGAGTTGCCTCAACTTTTAGATAAGGATAGCCTATTAATATATAACGACACAAAGGTTGTTCATGCAAGGCTTTTCTTCAAAAAAGATACTGGTTCAGTTATTGAAGTCTTTTGTCTTGAACCAACAGACCCAAATGAAATTCAAATAGCTTTTGCTCAAAAGGGATTAGGAAGATGGAAGTGTTTTGTTGGCAATAACAAGAGATGGAAGAATAGTATTCTAAGAAAGACTATTGAATTTGAAGGAAAGACAATTGAGCTTTGTGCAGAAAGAGAAGAGCAGGTTGATAATGCCTTTATAGTTAAGTTTACTTGGACTAAGGAATATTCTTTTGCTGAGGTATTGGCACTTATGGGAGTTATTCCACTACCTCCCTACTTAAACAGAGAAGCAAGGAAAGAGGATAACGATGATTACCAAACAATTTATGCAAATGAGGAAGGCTCAGTTGCGGCACCTACTGCTGGATTACATTTCACAGAAAAAACATTCTTAGACCTTGAAGAGAAACAAATAAAATCAGGCTTTGTTACCCTACATGTTGGAGCTGGAACCTTTAAGCCAGTTAGCACCGACTCAATTTCTGAGCACGTAATGCATACTGAAAAAATCACAATAACAAAAGAAGTTATTCATGATTTAATCAAGCATATCGACAAGAAGATTGTATGCGTTGGCACAACCTCTGTTAGAACAATCGAAAGCCTATATTGGCATGGAGTTAAGTTAATTGAAAATAAAGATGCTGACTTAGAAATTGATATTCAACAATGGGAACCCTACCAAAAAGAAACCAACATAAGCCCAAAACAATCCTTAGAAGCAATTCTAGAAAAAATGGGAGAGGAGGACTTAATTTGTGGACAGACCCAAATCATTATTGCACCATCTTATAAATACAGAATAGTAACGGCAATGATAACTAATTTTCACCAACCTAAAAGCACATTATTATTATTAGTCTCGGCAATGATAGGTGAGAAATGGAAAGAATGTTATAATTTTGCCTTAGAAAATGATTTTAGATTTCTATCATTTGGTGATGCATGTTATTTTGAACCATAAACAAGAAAAGAATAATAGATTATGAAATACAAAAGAATATTATTAAAACTTAGTGGAGAGTCTCTTATGGGAGAGCAAGAATACGGAATATCTCCATTAATGCTTTCTCAGTATGCAAGAGAAATAAAGGAAGTGAAAGAAAAAGGATGTGAAATTGCAATTGTGATTGGAGGAGGAAATATATTTAGAGGACTTCAAGGAGTAGCACAAGGAACCGATAGAGTTCAAGGCGACTATATGGGAATGCTTGCAACAATTATTAACTCAATGGCTTTGCAAGGAGAACTAGAAAAACAAGGAGTTAGAACCGAATTATTGTCTGGACTTGCGATAGAACCTATTTGTAAGGAACATTCACGTCGTCGTTCTATTGAAGCCTTAGAAGAAGGAAAGGTAGTTATTATTGGCGGAGGAACAGGCAACCCTTATTTCACCACCGACACTGCTTCTTCGCTTAGAGCAATTGAAATTAAAGCTGATGTAATCCTTAAAGGAACAAGAGTTGACGGAGTCTATACCGCAGACCCTGAAAAAGACTCAAAAGCAACTAAGTATTCTGAACTAAGTTTTCAAGAAGCACTTACAAAGCAATTAAAAATAATGGATCTAACCGCTTTTGCACTTTGTCAAGAAAATAATCTACCTATCTATGTTTTCGATATGAATAAAGAAGGCAACCTTCAAAAGGTAGTTTTTGGAGAACATATAGGCACAATAATCAAATAGAAATTAAGAAATAAATAAAACAGCAATTTGGAAATACTTGTGTATTAGAGTTTTTTTCCTTATTTTTGCGCACTTAAATATCGAAACATATTAATAATAAATAGAAAGAAAAATGAACAAATTCAGAAAACTATTATCAGTGATGCTTGCTGTTGTTTTGGCAGGCTCATCGATTTCGGCTTTTGCTTGCACAAGCTTCTTAGTAACAAAAGGAGCTTCAAAAGACGGTTCAACAATGATTACATATGCAGCAGATTCACATACCTTATATGGTGAATTATATTATAGAGCTGCAGCAACATATCCAGAAGGCACAATGCTACAAATTGTTGATTGGGATTCAGGAAAGAAACTTATCAAGATTCCTCAAGTTGCTAAATCTTACACAACAGTTGGTAACTCAAATGAGTGGGGATTGTCTATTACAGAAACAACCTACGGTGGAAGAGCTGAACTACAAGACTCAACAGGAGGAATTGACTATGGTACATTAATTTATTTAACCCTACAAAGAGCTAAAAATGCTCGTGAGGCAATAAAACAAATGGCTGAATTAGTTGACACTTATGGTTATTTTTCAAGTGGAGAATCTTTCTCAATAGCTGATGCTAATGAGGTTTGGATACTTGAAATGATTGGTAAAGGATATCCAGATCTTAACAAAAAAGGAAAAGTACATAAGGATTGGAAAAAAGGAGCTGTTTGGGTAGCGATGAGAGTCCCAGATGGTTATATCTCAGGACATGCAAACCATGCTCGTATAACACAATTTCCTCAAGAAGTAAAGAAAAGCTTTAAATCAATTTCTTCAAAGAACTTAAAAGAAATATTCCGCCCAGAGGTAGAAGTTGTTTATGCTCATGACGTAATAACATTTGCAAGACTAAAAGGATATTATGATGGAACAGATGCAGATTTTTCATTTAGCGATACTTATGCACCTATAACTTTTAGTGCTGCAAGAGCATGTGAGGCTAGAGTTTATGCTGGTTTCCTACGTTGCAACAAATCAATGCTTCAATACGAAGACTACGCAATGGGACATAACCTAAAGAATCGTATGCCACTTTGGATTAAGCCAGAAAACAAATTATCTGTTAGAGATGTTATGGAATTAATGCGTGATCATTACCAAGGAACACCAATGGATATGACAAAAGATCTTGGAGCAGGTCCTCATGCTTGTCCTTATCGTTGGAGACCAATGGGATTTGAAGTTAATGGAGTTAGCTATGTTCATGAAAGAGCAATTTCAACACAACAAACAGGTTTCTCTTTAGTTGCACAGTCAAGAAGCTGGATGCCAGAGGGAGCAAAAGGAATTCTTTGGTTTGGAGTTGATGATAGCTATACATCAGTTTATATGCCAATGTACACTAACATAACAAGAGCACCTGAACACTTACGTGAAGGAAACGGAGATATGGTAACTTACTCTGAAACATCTGCTTTCTGGTTATTCAATCAAGTTTCAAACTTTGCATATTTAAGATATTCAGATATGATTGGAGATATTAGAAAAGTACAAAAAGACTTGGAAGAAGGTTTTATTAAAGAAGTTGAAGAACTTGATAATAAATTAAAATCAGCCTCACCAGAGCAAATGAGAAGTGATATAACAAGATTCTCAATTGCAAAGTCAGACCAAACATTTAAAACTTGGAAAAAACTAAGCCAATACTTATTAGTTAAGTATATGGATGGTAACACTAAACCAGAAAAGAATGGTAAATTCTTAGAAAGCCCATACCGTCAAGGACAAAACGTTTTCCCTGATCAAAAACCATATCCAACAAAATGGTTAGAGATGATTGTAAAAGACCATGGAGATATTATCAGAGTACCTGCTGGTTCAGAAGGTCACTAGTCTATAATTTTTAAGATAAAATTAAAGAGGCAATTGTTAATAAAATAACAATGCCTCTTTTTTCTTTAGAAGATTTAGAAGAAATAAAATAATAAAAATAGATATAATGAGAAAAATACTCTTTATCATAGCCTTATTAACAAGCTTTAGTACTTATGCACAACAAGGTGGTGGACATGGCAAAGGACAAGGAGGTGGAAATCCAAAAGATGACCAAGCAAGCATAGAGGGTCATGTATTTGATGCAAGGACAAAAGACCCTATAGCTTTTGCCTCAATTGGAATTAAGGGAACTTCCATAGGTACTGTAACCGATAGAGAAGGGGATTTTATTTTAAGGAAACTTCAACCTGGCACATATACCTTAGTTATAACATTTGTTGGTTATGAGCGATACGAACAAGAGGTAAGAGTTGTTAGAAACCGACCAGTTCACGCCCATATAGAGCTAAAGGAAACTAAAGTTATGATGGATGAGGTTGTTATATCAGCAAGTAGGATTGAAACAAGTAAGAAGGAGGCTCCAGTAATTGTTAATGTTATGTCTGAAAAGACCTTCCAACAAACAAACGCACAAGACCTTTCTCAAGCCCTACCTTTCCAATCAGGAGTAAGAGTTGAATATAGCTGTCAAAACTGCGGCTTTTCTCAGGTAAGAATTAATGGTATGGATGGTCCTTACTCTCAAATACTAATAGACTCCAAACCAATAATGTCTGCCCTTGGTGGAGTTTATGGCTTAGAGCAAATGCCAGTTAATATGGTTGAAAGAATTGAAGTAATAAAAGGAGCAGGCTCAGCACTCTATGGCTCAAATGCAATAGCAGGAACAATAAACATAATAACCAAAGAACCCCTTACCCCTTCCTACTCAATAGGCACAGACCTTCAAGCAGTAGGAATGAAAGCCTATGCTCAAAACTTCAATGCAAACGCCGTAGTTATTGGAAAAAACAATAAATCAGGAGCCTCATTCTACCAAACATTTAGAAAGAAATCACCATATGACCATGATGATGACGGATTCTCTGAAATAGGTAAATTAGATGCATTCTCATTTGGAACAAGATCATTCTACAAACTATCCAATACCCAAAAACTAACTTTGGAATACCACACAATGCAAGAAACCCGTCGTGGAGGAAATGCGTTTGAACAACCACCACACCTATCAGATATAACAGAGATGACAGACCATAAAATCCATTCAGGAGGACTCAACTACGACTATATCAGCCTTGATGGAAACAATAAATACTCTGTCTATAGCTCAGCACAATATATTGATAGAGAATCTTATTTTGGATCAAACAAAGACCCAAAAGCTTATGGAAGAAGCAATGATATGACCTTCTTACTCGGAACACAGGGCTATAATAAAATAGAAAAACTAATCTTCCTTCCAGCAAGCATAGTCTATGGAATAGAATATAGTACTAATAGCTTAGAAGACAGCATAGTTTGTTATAATACAGGAACAAAACAATCAACCAATGTTATTGGAGCATTTCTTCAATCAGAATGGACAGCCAAATACTTTAGATTTGTAGTAGGAGGACGCCTTGACAAACACAACCTAATAAAAGCACCAATATTCTCACCAAGGCTAAACATAATGTACACCCCAAGCGAAGACCTACAAGTTAGAGCATCTTATGGCTCGGGCTACAGAGCACCGCAAGCCTATGATGAAGACCTTCATGTAACCCAAGTTGGAGGACAATCTCTAAGAACAAAACTAGACCCTAATCTCAGACCAGAATACTCACATAGCTTCAGCCTATCCTCCGACTATTACGTACAACTAAGCGATAACTACCAAGCAAACTTCTTAGTTGAAGGCTTCTACACCAACCTAAAAGATATCTTTGCCCTAAAAGTAATTGACTCAGACCCAGGCTCAGATTCTAACACTCTAACCCAACTCCGCTACAACGCATCAGGAGCAAAAATAGGAGGACTAAGCATAACCGCCAAACTTTCATACCAAGCCAAATACACCCTAACACTTGGCTACACCTACCAACAAAGCAAGTATAACGATAAAGAGAAATGGTCAGAAGAACCATCAGTAGAAGCAACAAGGAAAATGCTAAGAACCCCCGACAACTACGCCTACGCAACCCTAAACCTAGCACCAGTCAAGCCAATGAACATATCACTATCAGGAACCTATACCGGTCAAATGCTAGTCCCACACTATGCAGGCTACATACCAGCAGACAAATTAGAAACAACACCCCATTTCTTTGACTTAAATCTAGTAGCATCCTACGACTTCAAACTAAAAGAAGACCTAATGTTTCAAATTGCAGGAGGCATAAAAAACATATTCAACGCCTACCAAAGAGACTTCGACCAAGGCATAGACAGAGATGCAGGTTATATATATGGCCCAATGCTACCTCGCACCATATTCATATCGTTGAAATTGTTTAGCAAATAAAAAGAGAGGATAAATATATAATTATAACAAAAATACCGTAGAGACGCGATTTATCGCGTCTCTTTCTTTTTCAAAAAATCAAAATGCATTTCCTCTAAATTAATACGCTGAAAGAATGTCTTGCTAATGCAAGCGGTAAACCGATTAACTGAAACAAAGAAAGAGAAAAATAAAACGCCATAATAATTTTCTAGATCAAAGAAAGGATTTCCTAAAACAGCGTTTCATTTCACTAAGGTGCCACCTTACACATAGTAACCTGCCACCTTACACATAGTAACCTGCCACCTTACTATGAGTAACCTGCCACCTTACTCAAATAAGTCTTTGTTTTACAAAGCTAAATCTTTGATTTGCAATATTATTACTTGATATTTCAACTCTCATTATCTATCATATTCAATTTCTTGCTAATTCAAGCCTTAAACCTATAAGGAATCCAAAACAATTTCCTATCTTTGAAGCGTGAAAGATTCGACGATTAAGGTTGAATTAGTTACTTGAAATAAAAGAATTATGAATAGTCTTATTACATATATAAAGGGGTTCTTTAGAAAAGAGAAAGAAGAGATTGACTCTCAGGATATTGATATTTTGGATTTATCTTTGTTTTATGAGCTTAAGAATGATAAGGAGTTTAAGGAGGCAAATAAGCAAGTTGTTCTTGATTTGGATTTGAATGATGTCTTCTATAAGGTTGATAGGGCAAATTCTATTATAGGTAAGCAGTATCTTTATAATCATATAATTAGTCAAGAGGCGAGAGAAAAAGATATTGAGATAATTGAAAAGAATATTGACTATCTGAGTAAAAATATTAGGGAAAGAGATAGTCTGAAAAAGATATTGGAAAAGACGAAATCCATTAAACTGTTGCAGCTACCACATTTGTTCTTAGGCTCTTCATTCCCTTTAGACAAGTTTATAAATCTTTACTACCTACTGTCTTTCTCAGCTCTCTTATCACTTATATTATCATTTTTCAACCCTTCATTTCTCCTATTATTTATATTTATTGGGATAGCGAACCTTGCAATTCATTATAATAATAAAAAGAAACTACTAGTATATATAGATTCATTATCTCAGTTAGAAACCTTATATAAGACATCACTTAGCATAGAAAAAACATCTATAAGTTTTATAAATCAAGATAATAGAAGAGAGAGTATTAGAGCATTATCAGGCATAAGGCATTGGCAAAAAATGATAAGCTCAGGGAATTATTTGGAAGCAAACGAGCTTATGTTTGTTTTTTGGTATCCTTTTGAACTCTTAAAGGGTTGCTTTCTTATAGAGTTAATCGCAATGCAAAAGGTCTTATCTGGCATTGATCATAAGAGAGAACATATAAGTATATTATATAATTCAATAGGAAAGGTTGACCTCTATTTATCAATTTTGCAGCTAAGAGAAGATATGCTTTATTTCTGTAAACCAAAGATTTTGAAGGATAGCAAGACCTTAGTTTGTGAAGATATTATACATCCTTTGCTTGAACACTGCGTACCTAATAGCATTAATTTGAATAACGAAAGCCTTATTATTACAGGTTCTAATATGTCAGGTAAGACAACATTTCTTAGAACAATTGCAATAAATAATATACTTGCAAACACCATAAATACTTGTTTTGCTAAGAGATTTGAAGTATCAAGAATGAAAACCCTAACTTCAATACGTGTTAAAGATGACCTTCTTTCGTCTAAGAGCTTTTTCTTTGAAGAGGTTTCTCTAATAAAAACCTTAGTGGACGCATCCACAAAAGAGGAGAGACATCTTTTTATTATTGATGAGCTATTCAAAGGAACCAATACAAGAGAAAGGATAGCTACATCGAAATCTATTCTTCATTACTTGAATAAAACAGATAATATAATATTGTTTTCAACCCACGATTTAGAATTAATAGAACTTCTTGACGATGATTTTGAAAGAGGATATTTCACAGAAAGCGTTAGTGAGGGTGAAATATCATTTAACTACACCCTCAACATAGGAAAAAGCTACGACACCAATGCCATAAAGATATTGGAACTAAACAACTACCCACAAGAGATAATAGATGATGCGTATAGGAATATATAAGAAAGCAAAAAGACAGAAATAAAAGTTTTAATTGATACTTTTACATTTATTTATACCCTATCAGGTACGAATTAGTATAAATGTTGTATTTTTGCACCCGAAAGGGTATAATATGCTATGATAGTATGGAGTTTATACCCTAAAAGGTATATTATGGAAAGATTATCGTTAAAGGAATTTGTGAAAGCAAAGAGAAAAGAATCTGGTTTAACTCAGCAAGAGCTTGCAGAGAAATCAGGTGTTGGGCTAAGGTTTATTAGAGAACTTGAACAAGAAAAACCTACCCTAAGAATGGATAAGGTAAATCAAGTTCTCAGATTATTTGGTGCTGAGTTAGGAGTGGTTGAGTTAGATAGGACTTATCTCCTAAGCTTATAGTCTTCAGTATATCAAAAATTCAAACCTGCAAAACTATAATTCAAAGAAATATAAAAGAGGGTAGTATCCTTTATAATCCTACTTATAATCAAATACAAAAGGTTTGTTGATTAGGTGATAATGTTCATCGACTAGGGCGGTGTTGGCAAAGGTTGTGTGAGGAGTTTCTTTTACTCCGTATGCATCGTGGATATGACCAAAGAGATTGTAGCGAGGCTTGATTTTTGAGATTGCTTTTAGTAAGTCTTGGCAACCGTAGTTTATTGTGCCTGAATAATCTAATATGCCGTAGGGTGGGCGATGGGTGATTAGGATATTGGTGTCTTTGGGGATAAGTTTTATTGATTGTTCGTAGTCGCCAGACATAGATTCTGAGACGAAGAATGGTAGTCCAAAGAAGTTTATATTTTCAATAGTTATTTCGCTTTTGTCAAGATAGTAACAGTTATTAGGTAATAAGCTTTGTATGGTTTCTTTCTTAGTCTCTTCTAAATAAAAGTCGTGGTTACCTCCAATAAAGATTTTATATTTATAATCTAAAGACCTAAACCAATCGATAAAATTTATAAGCTCATCTTCTGTTCCTGCAAAAGAAACATCTCCCGAGTGGATTATTAGATCGGCTGAAGGTAAGTTTTTAACCTGCCTATGCTTATTATGAGTGTCGGAAATATGAAGTATACGCATATTAATGCGCTCTCTTGGTCTTTAGCTTGTTTATGATTGCTATCAAGTATCCAAGTGCAATGAATGCTCCTGGTGCTAAGACAAAGATTAGGATGCCGTCGTGGTCGCCAATAAATTTGTAGTTGAAGATTGAGCCTGCTCCTAAAATTTCTCTTACTGATCCAAGGATTGTTAGGGCTAGGGTGAAACCAAGTCCCATTCCCATTCCGTCAAGCATTGAGTCGAATACTGTGTTTTTGTTGGCATAGGCTTCTGCTCTTGCAAGAATTAAACAGTTAACTACAATAAGAGGTATGAAGATTCCTAAGCTTGCATATAATGCTGGAACATATGCTTGCATTGATAATTGTAAGATGGTTACAAATGATGCTATAACTACAATAAAGGCTGGTATTCTTACCTTATCTGGTATATAGCTTTTGATTGCTGAGATTACAACATTTGAACATATTAGAACGAAGGCTGTTGATAAGCCCATTCCTAAGCCATTTATTGCAGAGGTTGTTGTTCCAAGTGTTGGGCACATCCCAACTAAGAGTACAAATATTGGATTCTCTTTTATTATTCCCTTTGATAATATACTTAACTTACTCATGGCTATTGGTGTTTTGTGGTTGCTGCTCTGATTCTGGGTCTTCTTGCTGTGGACTATTGTCTGCTTTATAGGTCTTATACGCTTCGAAGGCATCTCTTATTGAAGAAAGAAAGGCTCTTGAGGATATTGTAGAGGCTGTTATTGCATCAATATCTCCTCCATCTTTGCTTACGGTGAAGTTTACTTTATCTGGATTCTTTCCTATAATGGTTTGGTTAGCTTTTGGGGACTTAAACCAGAGGTCTATTTTTGAGCCTAAGCCTGGTGTTTCTGCTGAAGAGAGTATTGTGTAGTTTGAAACTTCTCCTTTATTATCAATTCCTACCATAATTTCAATTGTGCCTGCATATCCATCTGTGGAATATGTTTGGATCGCCGCTCCAACAAGCTCTCCATTTTCTTCTGCTGGATATATTATAAAGGGTAAGTCTTTTCCTTCAAGTTTAATTTCAACTGGCTCTCCTACCTTTGCATTCTTATTTGGAAGCACATCTTTTATTGCATCTTTTTGCTTTTTGCTTTGAGCTATTGCAATAGGTTCTTTTGTTACAGTGTAGATTCCTGCCAACAAAGAAGAGGAGATAAGAGATATTATACTTAAAGATAATATCATATTTTTTAAAGACGATTCTAATTTTGCCATAGTTTTTCTTTCTTTAAAATTGGTTTAGTAGCCAAAAGGTTTTGGTTTGAAGCCTTTGTTGATAAGTGGAGTTACTGCGTTCATAATAAGAATTGCAAACGAGACTCCCTCTGGCATAGGTCCAAAGCTACGGAATATAATTGTTAGAACACCACAACCACAACCAAAGACTAATTGTCCTTTATAGGTTATGGGTGATGTTACCATATCTGTTGCCATAAAAATTGCTCCTAACATCATTCCTCCTGCTAGCATGTGATATGCAGGATTCATATATTGACTAGGGTCAACGAGCCAAAGAACAAGAGCAAATGCTGCTGCACTAAGTAGGAAAGATACTGGTATATGCCAAGTTATTACTTTTCTAAATAATAGAATAAGACCTCCTATAATAAGAGCAAGAGCAGAAACCTCTCCAAGGGATCCGCCTATATTACCAATAAACATATTAAAAAGATCAGCTGCTTGACCGTTTTTAAAGGCAAGAAGTGGAGTTGGTCCTGTTACTGCATCGGTTACACTAGAACTATAGAATAGTGCTTTTGGCAGAGGCCAGTCGGACATTGCAACCTTTGAAGGGAAGGAAATAAAAAGAAACACCCTACCAACAAGTGCTGGATTGAAAGGGTTTTTTCCTAAGCCACCATAAGACATCTTTGCAACTCCTATTGCTACCAAGGCCCCTATTGCAAGAATCCAAAGAGGAACACTTGCAGGAAGATTGAAAGCAAGAAGAACTCCTGTTATTACAGCTGAGCCATCTTTAATTGTTGGTGTAACTTTAAGAACGTATTTCTGAATAAGCCATTCAAATAACACACATAGAAAAACTGAGCTTAGAGTTACCACTAAGGCTGGTAATCCAAAATAATATACACCTACCAATAGGGCAGGCAAAAGGGCTATAACAACGGTCCACATTATGCTTTTTGTGGTTTGTTTGCTCTGAACGTGTGGTGAACCCGAAACAGTTAATAATGCCATATCTTAAAAGTTTATTTAATATATATTGTTCTATCTCTTGGAGTCTAAATAAGACCTTGTGGAACGTATTATTTCTAAATATTTTATCTTATAATTTAATTCGAAATCCTCCTCCTTACAAAATGAAGTAAAGGATATAACCTTGTTAAACATCTTAATGAAATAGAAATAGCTAACGCAAGGTTCATCGCCAATATAGTATTTTGCTAGAAACCAAATAGCTTCTTTTCCATTAATAGCTTCTTTTCCTTCTTTGTAAATATTAAAATCACTGAAAAACTCAGTCCAATCAATTGAATGAAAGTTTGCTTCAAGGTAATCCTCTAAGCTTCCTTCGTCCCAACGGATTGGAATGATTTGTATTTTCTCTTCAATAATCTCTTCATCGCTCTCAGAATCTATTTCATCTTCTGAATACTCTTCTGAAAATGGACTATAAAGCGTAATCTCTCCATCTTGACCCTCTTCCAATTGCCAATCATCAGGATAAGAAACCATAAAATCATTAACCTTATCGATATATAATTCTTTCCCTATTTGTTGTGCAAAAACATGTGAGCAACAAAAAACAAAGGCTATCAATAATAATATCTTATTAGGTTTCATTGATTGATTACTTTTGTGTTCTTTTTCTTCTTAGTTCTGAAATATTGTTTTTTGATAGACGAAGCATATCAAGAAGTGGTCTTCCAGCAGGACAAGTATACAAGCAAGTTCCACATTCTATGCAGTCCATTGCAAATTCTTTCTCTGTTTCTTCCCAAAGGCGGTTTTCTGCTAGTTGGGCAATAAGAATAGGCTCAAGTCCCATTGGGCAAACAGTTATACATTTTCCACAACGCAAACAATTAGTTTCTTCCTTACGAGAAGATTCCTTATTTGACATAACTAAGATTGCAGAAGTGGTTTTTACGGTTGGAGCTGATAGGTCGCTAATTGCTTTTCCCATCATTGGTCCTCCACTAACAACCTTGCCTGTATCTTCTGGAAGTCCTCCAAAGGCATCAATTATCGATTGCATTGGAGTTCCCACCCTAACCAATAAGTTTTTTCTTTCCTTAACGCTCTTTCCCGTTAGGGTTAAGACGTTTTCAATTAGGGGTTTATTCTTTTGAACAGCGTGGTATATTGCCTCAGCTGTACCAATATTATTCACAACACATCCAACTTCAATTGGGAGCTTTCCACTTGGAACCTCTCTCTTGGTTAGTGCATATATTAATTGCTTTTCTGCTCCTTGAGGATATTTTGTTTTAAGTGGAACAATCTCAATACCTGTAAAATTCTTAGCCAATTCGGTCATCCTATGAATAGCTACTGGCTTATTTTCTTCAATTCCAACCAATGCTTTCTCAACACCTAATGCCTTTTTCATTATTTGAATACCAATTAAGGATTCTTCAGCACTTTCAGACATTAATCTATAGTCAGATGTTAGGTAAGGCTCACATTCAGCTGCATTTATAATTAAAAATTCTGCTGTTCTGCCCTGAGGAACCATATATTTGATATGAGTAGGGAAGGCAGCTCCGCCTAAACCCACAATACCCATTTCTTTTATTTTTTCAATTATCTCTTTTGAGTCAAGCTTAATATCTCTAATAATATCGGGTGAAGTATCAATTCCTTCCATCCATTCGTCTTCTTCAACTTCAATGAAAACAGCTTGTTTCTTATAGCCTGTGAAGTCGGTTGCAAAATCAATCTTAGATATTATTCCGGTATATGGTGAATGTGTATTGGCACAAATAAACTGTTCTGCCTTAGCAATCAATTGTCCTGTCTTTACCCTATCGCCTTTTTGAACAATAAGTGTTGCTGGTGCTCCCAAATGTTGAGAAACAAATACTACTCCTTGTTTTGGTAAAGGAAAAACTTCTATTGAACAATCATTAGTTAACTTATTTTCTTCTGGGTGAGCTCCACCCCTACGGAATGTCTTCATTGCTTTGATAGTTTGGTTAATTTATTTGATTTGTTTTAAGCCTCAACACTTGCTTTTTCTTTCTTTGGAGGAAAGTTAATTTCGTGAATAGCTCCTGTTGGACATACCTCAACACATTTGCGACAAAGCTTACATTTATTATAATCAATATATGCAAGATTGTTTGTTAGGGTTATTGCTTCAAAAGGACATGCCTTTACACAAAGACCACACCCAATACAGCTTACATTACAGTTTTTCTTTGAAACAACTCCCTTTTCAGTGTTTACACAACTTACAAATACTCTTCTATTCTTTATTCCTTTGTTCCTTAACTCGATTATCTTTCTAGGACATTCCTTTACACAAGCTCCGCAAGCAACACATTTCTCTTCATCTACAACTGGAAGAAGGGTAATTGGGTCAATATGAATTGCATCGAAAGGACAAACAGCCTCGCAGTTTCCTAAACCCAAACAAGAATTAGGACAACCACCCTCTGATGCCATATTTAGATGAGCATACAAGCAGTCTTGTACGCCTTCATACTTAATCTTAGGTGTTGTGTTGATTTTTCCTCCATTACAACGAATTACTGCAATTTGAGGAGCAGCCTCAGAAGCCTCTAAGCCCATTAGCACAGCTATGTCTTCCATAACCTTATTGCCTCCAACCGGACATTTCATTCCTTCAAGGGAATTGTTCCTTACAATGGTCTCTGCCATTGAACGGCAACCTGCATAACCACATCCCCCACAATTAGCTCCGGGAAGCATATCTGTTAGGGTATCTATTCGCGGGTCTTCAATTACTTTAAACTTTTGGGCAACAAAATAAAGAATTATAGCTGCTAAGGTTGCAGTCAAGACTAAAACCAAAATTGAGAAAATAATAGTTGACATAATATCTTAAACTTTATGTAGATAAAATTACAAGATGCAAAATTACAATAAAATAATATTAATTCCTCTAAAAACTACTTTTAATTGCCTATAAGTATGTGTATTAAAGTTAAAAGACTAGCCTTTATCTTCCTTATTTTACTGATTGATTGTAAAGTAATAAGATAAATCACCCATCTATAAAAAAGTCCTATGCATAAAATAATATATCCATAAGACAAGATTAACTCTATTACCTGTCTAATTTCCTTGTATTTAGAACTCCATCTGTAAATAATACCTTTTTGTAAGTTACTTCGACTATAAGAGGAAATATAAATAAAGTTAGAATAGTTGCTGTAATTAATCCTCCAATAATGACAATAGCAAGAGGCTTTTGAGCTTCAGAACCTATGCCTGTTGATAACGCTGCAGGTAACAATCCTATGGCTGCCATCATTGCAGTCATAATTATTGGGCGAACTCGTGAGCGTACTCCCTCTATTAATGATTCTTTTAAGGATATTTTTTTTAGAAGGTTGGATTTTATTACAGATATCATAATCACCCCATTCTGAATACAAATTCCAAATAATGCAATAAATCCAATTCCTGCTGATATGCTAAAGTTTGTGTTCGTTATTAATAAAGCCATTATCCCTCCAATAGCTGCAAAAAACACATTAACCAAAACTAGTCCTGTATCGCGTACATTTCCAAATAGAGTAAACAGGATTAGGAATATTAGTAAAATGCTAATAGGAACAACTTGTTGTAATCGTTTGTTTGCCCGTTGTTGATTTTCAAAATCGCCTGTCCATTTCATTGTATATCCTTTGGGCAAACTTACAGAAGCATTTACCTTTTCTTGAGCCTCTGCAATAGCGCCACCCATATCGCGACCACGGATTGAAAACTTGACAGCACAAAAACGTATATGATTATCACGGAAAATAATTAATGGTCCAGTTATTATTTTAATATCTGCTAGTTCATTTATTTGGACATAACTTCCATTCATCGTAGGTACAATAATTTCACCTATTTCTTTTTCACTTAACCTAAACTCTTCTTTATAACGTACAACAATATCAAATTTCTTTTCATCTTCGTATAGGAATGAAGCTGTTTTACCTCCAATAGCCATCTCAATTATTGACTGTGCTTCTTCTTTTTTCACTCCATATAAGGCTAGTTTATCTTCTTTAAGTTCAATGCGAATCTCAGACTGACCTATATTACGTATTAATCCTAAATCTTCAATCCCTTCCACAGTCTTAAGAATATTATAAACTTCATTAGCTTTATTTTCTGTTAAATTAAGATCAGTCCCATATACTTTTACTGCAATAGAACCTTTCACCCCTGAGGCAGCTTCTTCTACATTATCAGTAATTGGTTGAGAGAAATTAAAATCAATTCCTGGGTAGGTCTTTAATTTTGTATTCATATCTTCAATTAAACTTGCCTTTGATAATTTACTTATCCAATTTTTCTGAGGATGTAAATCAACATGAAATTCAATATTGTAAAAACCTGTAGCATCTGTTCCGTCATTAGGTCGCCCGGTTTGTGATAGCACTTGTTTTACTTCCTGATATTGAGACAATTCCTTTCGTATTTTATTGGCAGTATTAACTGACTCTTCAAAAGATATGCTTTGTGGCAAAGTGGCTCTTATATAAATAGATCCTTCGTTTAGTTGTGGTAAAAACTCTGAGCCTAAAAAACTAAACATAATTAGTCCAAATGCTACTGCGGAAACAGCAACAGTTAATGATATTCTCTTATAATTATAACATAGCTTAAAGAAAGCCATAGACTTATCAGTAATAAATTTCACAAAGAAGTTTGACTTTTCATTTATGTTTTTCTTTAATAGCAAGTTTGAGAGTACAGGGACAAGAGTTAATGTAAATATTAATGCGCCGAGTAATGCAAAACCTAATGTGTATGCCAAAGGAGAGAACATCATACCCTCAACTTTTTGAAAAGCAAATATCGGCATTAGAGCAGTTATTATTATAAGTTTAGCAAAGAATACAGGCTTTCCCATTTCTTTGGCTTTGTTACGAATTATTCCTGATTTTGCTTTAAGATTGAATTTATTCATCCCCAACTTTCTGGCCTGCTTATCGAGTGCAACAAAAATACCCTCAACCATCACAACGGCACCGTCAATAATAATTCCAAAATCTATTGCACCTAATGAAAGTAGGTTTGCTGACATACCCTTTAGGAATAGACATATAAAAGCAAATAGCAATGCTAATGGAATTATTATGGATACAATGAAAGTAGTACGCCAGTCTGCCATAAATATCAATACAATAAATATTACAAACAATATACCTTCAGTCAAGTTTTTACTAACTGTTCTGACAGCTAAGTTAACTAAATCTTCACGGTCGTAAAAGGTTTCTATTGTAACATCATCTGGTAATATGGTTGTATTTAGCTCTTCTATCTTTAGCTTTAAACGGTCAATTACTTCTCCTGGATTTTCACCCTTAAGCATCACAACAATGCCTTCAACTACATCATTCTCACCATTCCTCCCTACCTGTCCTAAACGAGGTAGACACGATTCTTTTACATCAGCCAGATGCTTTACTAGTATTGGTGTTCCGTTAATGTTTTTAACAACAACATTCTCCAATTCTTCAATATCATTAATAAGTCCTATACCTCTAACAACATAGGCTTGCGAACTTTTAGAAATAACATCTCCACCAACATTCAAATTACTTTTAGATATAGCTTCGTATAGTTCGAGTGGTTGAATATTATAACTTATCAATTGGTTAGGATTAACACTAACTTCAAATGAACGTACTTCACCACCAAAACTCACTATATCAGCAACGCCCGATACACTGCGGATATTCCTATCTACAACCCAATCTTGAAGAGTTTTAAGTTCTCTTACTGATTTTGTTTCACTTTTCAATGTGTAACGGAATATTTCTGAAGTGGCTCCAATTAATGGTTGCACTGAAGGAATAATACCATCAGGTAATTCAGCACTTATGAGTGCGTTGAACACCTGTTGTCGTGCGTAATCATCACTTACGTTATCATCAAACAATATTGATACTACTGAAAGTCCAAATAAACTAATAGATCGGATATCTGTCTTCTTTTGAACTGAATTCATTACCACTTCAATTGGTATGGTGATAAACTTTTCTATCTCTTCTGTACTTCGACCTTGCCACTGAGTTATTATGGTTACTTTGGTATTGGTAATATCTGGAAATGCATCAATTGGAGTATGCTTTACTGCATAAACACCAAATAAAACGATTAATATAGTACAGAAAAAGATAAAAAACTTGTACTTAAGTGAAAAAGATATTATATTATCAATAAATTTATTCATAAATTTTTATAGTTCTAATTTGCTGTTATAGCATTGAATATTAAGAGAGCATTTTCATTAACAACTCTGTCATTTTCATTTAATCCAGACATAATAGCTGCGTAATCGCCTGTAATAGTTTTAACTTTTATTTCTTTCACTTCAAATGTATTATCAGGTTTTATGATTACTACATATTGATTGTTGTTATTAAATATCAGAGCATTTTTATTTATAGATACTTCTCTTTCTGCTTTAAGTTGAGAGTTTGTTGTTTGAACTTGCGCAAACATACCTGGTTTCAGTTTATAGTCATGGTTTGATAATTTCATTCTCACCATCATTGTCTTACTTTCTGGATCAAGTATATTATATATCTTTTCAATTTTAGTATTCCATATTTTTTTTGGAAATGCAGAAATTTTTACTTGTGCAGGATTATTCAATTTTATTTTACTTATATCGCTCTCATAAACATTAGCGATTATCCAAACCTCATCTAGTCCTGATATTGTGAAAACGTTGTGATTATTGTCTGAGCGTAGTTGCATTTCTCTTGTAATATTTTTTTTAACAACAAAACCAGATACAGGTGACTTTAATGAGTATAATGAATTACCAGATATATTATATATTGAAATAATCTCTTTGATTTTTTTAAGTTGAGCTCTTGCATTATCAAGTTTCTTTTGAGCAAAAAGAATTTCCTTTCGTGAGCTTAGTCCTGACTTAGCCATATCATTTGCTACATCTAAATCTTTTTCTGCTATTTCAAGATTGGCTTGAGCCTCAATTTCCTGTTGTTGAAAATCGGCGACTTCACTGCTACGTATAGTTGCAAGAGGTGATCCTTTTTTTACATAGCTACCCAATTCAGCATATATTTCTACTACATTTCCTCCAAATAAAGGAAAGATTTCAACCATTTTATCCTCAACAAAAGCTACTTGTCCACTTAAATTTAAAGGAGTGGTAATATATCTCATTATAGCAGTGTCAACACTTATTAAGTTTTGTAGGCTATCTGTCAAGATAAGTTGCTGTTCTATTTTTTCAGATTTTACATTTTGCTTGCAAGAAAACAGTAAAATAGTGAAAACCAATAATAAAGAATTTGATACTATATATTTCATTTGTTTTAAAATTATTTTTACCATAGTTTAATATAATCGCTACCAATAAGCATATTTATTTTTTCTACTTCAGAAAGTAATTTCATCTCACTTTCATAGAGCTTAAGACATGTTTCCTTATACGTTTCATAATAATCGATAAACTCTAACATATTTATATTTCGTTTTTCAAAGCTCGTGTTTACTCCTTCTATCAAGTTTGCAAAGTCATTTTCTAAGGATTTATCAATGCTCTTATAGAAGTCATATATAAGTTTAAGATTAGTTAAGCTTGATGCTATTTCTGCATTTGCTTCATTTAATTTATATTCGTAATTTACTTTGCTCTGTTCTAATTGCGCTTTTACTTCCTTAATGTTTCCTTGGTTGCGATTGAAAAATGGTAGTCCAACAGAAGCTCCTATCCCAAAATAACAATACGAAGGGATGGTTGTTCTATCAAATATTCCTTTTATAGCAATGTCGGGCACTCGTGATCTCTTTTCTAGAGAAAGCGCTACTTCTTCTTGCTTGGTTTGTATTTCAGCTATTTTAATTTGTGGATTATTCTTCACAAAGCCTTCAAGTTGATTGATTACTAAGAGACTCGGGTTTATTTCAAAGCTTCCTAAGTTTGGAACAACTCTAACATCTTGTTTAAGATTTAATAGTAGTCGTAAGTTTTTCTGAATATCATTTAACTTACTGATATATTCTAGTTGCTCTATTTTTAATGTGAAAAGCAATGCCTCTAATCTACTTTTTTCAATAAACGACACATTACCTTTAGTATATTGTGCATTATAGACTTTTACCAACCTTTCAAGTTGCTCAAGCTCTTTATTAAAAATTGAAATTGATTTTTGAGTATATTCTGCATCAATTATATTAATATGCAGGGCATATTTTAATTCCCTTAACAACTTATCAAACTCTTGTTTGGCAATCTCAATATTGTATTTCTCAATTTTTTTTCGCTTAGATCGTTTTCCAGATAGGCTAATTACTTGTTCAACTTCAATAAGATTTTGTAAACTAGCATTAAAATAATCTTTAGTATCTTTATTATAGCCTGTTTGCTCAAAGTTAATGGTAGGATTTTCAAATAAACCTGCCTGAATAAGCATAGCTTCAGCCTTGCTTATATTATATTCTTGAGATAAAAGGTTAAGATTTTGAGATAAAAAGATATTGTCAGCCTCAGAAATGGTTAGAGATAAGGTGGTTTGTCCACAAACTGATACAGGAGATATTATAACTAAAAGAATAAAGACTAGTCTTTGCATACATTTTTTCTATTTTGATGCAAAGGTAGAGTTGCGGTATTAGAACAAGATTAATGCGATATTAGAATTTGATTAGAATTTATTTAACCCATAAAATAGAGGCAATAGTTCCCTTGTTGATAGATGATTCTATTTTTAATTCTGCTCCAAAAAGTTTTATTATTTTATAAGAAAGTGATAGACCTATCCCTGAACCTTCATAGTTAAAAGTGTTTTTTGCACGATAGAAGGTATTGAATATTTTTTCTTTTTCATCCTCTGGTATTCCTATCCCTTGGTCTCTAATAATAGCCTCAAACCTGTGTTTATTTATTAGTGTTTCGACTACAACCTGTTTATCAGAGTATTTACAAGCATTATCAATAATGTTTTCAATAGCAATAAATAACAAGTGTTTATTGGCATTAATATTAAATGAGTAATTAGGCAGAAAATGTATTCGTCCTTTGTATTTCGTTAATTCAAAATAATTTACCAACTCTTGAAGCTCCTGAACAACATCTAACTCTTCTATATAGGATTCTGAAATATCCAAGTCTGTTTGAGCAAGTTGTAATAGGTTATTTACCAATTTGTTTAAACGGTCTATTTCATATTCAATACGCTTAATTGAATCTTTATATTCGATTACACTAAAGCCTTTTAACTGCATCACTTCGCATTCTCCAATTATAGCAGTTAAAGGGTTTCTCAGTTCATGTGAAGCATTAGCTATAAAACTCTTTTGTGAATTAAAGCTGACTTCCAACCTCTCAATCATTCGGTTAAAATAATTGATAGTTTGTGCTAATTCATCATTTCCTTTTCTTTCCTTCAACCTAAGATGTAAGTCTTTTGCACTTATTTCTTGCATACGAACAACCATTTCTTGCAATGGCTTAGTTATAATGCTTGCATTCCACCAAAGGAGTCCAAAAATCAACAAACTACTAATTAAAAGTACTACTAATAATATGTTCTTAAGCTTAGCTTTAATATACTCACCTTGAAGGTTTTGAGCTGTAACAATTATAATAAAATTACCTTCATTATCAGGATAATAAATACCAACCCCATAGAGGTCATCAAGTTCAAATTTTATTTGGGTTTCACTTAATAACTTTTCTGCTTGTTCTCTATCTAAGAAGGTTATAAGCTCTAATATTGCTTCTTGTTTATCATTAGCCACAATTATCCTTTCAGATGTTTCAGGTAATAAACTCTGATATGTATCAAGTATTTTTTGATATAAAAACTTGTTGAGCTCATCTTTTTCAAAATTCTTTTGAGCAGTAATTAAAGCCTTATCAAGTAATAATGTATAGTAATTATTGTCAATAGTTTTTGAGGTAATAATATATACAAAACTAAAAACAATTATGAATATACTTATAGTGATTGATGTGAATAATAATGCTAGTTTAGTTTTTATCTTCATTCTTCTTTCAAGATATATCCTAATCCCACAACAGTGTGTATTAGTTTGCTTGTACCAATAGGTTGAATCTTATTACGTATATAATTGATATAAACATCAACAATATTAGTATTAGTATCAAAATTAATATCCCATACATTTTCAAGTATTGTCTGTCTTGATAACACCTTATCGGGATTCTTCATAAAATATTCCAATAGAAGATACTCTTTAGCAGTAAGATTAATTATTGTATTTCGACGTGTTGCCTGTTTTGTATTAGTATTTAATTCTAAATCAGAAAATTCTATTATAACATTAGGGTATGTCTCAGAAACAATATTCGAACGCCTAACAAGTGCATTGATTCTTGCTTCAAGCTCTACTAATTTAAATGGTTTAGTCAAGTAATCGTCTGCGCCCGCATTAAGTCCTTTTACAATATCATCAGTTGAAGACAAAGCAGTAAGTAAAATTACTGGGGTAGTATAACCAAACTTTTGACGATAGGCCTTACATAGCTCTAGGCCAGACATAAAAGGCATAATTATATCAGCAATAATCAAATCAAAATCCAGCTTCTGAAGTCTCTCCCAAGCCTCCAAGCCATTATTACATATTTCAGAATGATATCCACTAATATTTAAACCGCGCTTTATAAACGAACTTATATTTTGTTCATCTTCAACTATAAGAATCTTCATTAAAAATAATATTTGTTTAGTCTTTTGCAAATATACGAAGATGTTTTGTATAAAAAACATATAGACATTAGGGTAGTCTGAAAAAAGGGAAATTCAAGACCGTTGCAAAATCCAACCCACTCTATAAATAAGTTTTTTCTGACTTAAAAAGATGTTTAAACCCTCAAATACTTAGTTTTTCTTTTACATTCTATCCTTTATCTGCTTTTAGGCTTTTGTAGTTCTCTGTGTCTATCTTATCTAATACGTATTCTACATGTTTTGTATCGCTTTCATTGGCTGGGGTTGTGATTAATGCTAATACTAATCCTTCTTCGTTGGTTGCTGTATGTTGTTTGTATCCATAATGTAAACGACCCCTCTTCTTCACTCACCTTGCTTCTTTATCAACGCCTGACTTTACTTTCTTTACTAGCTTACTTCTATTCTCTTGTTCTGATTCTGATTCTGATTCTGATTGCTCTTCTTGTGACTCTTCTTCTCTATCTATAACAACCTCATATTCCGTCTTGCCTTTTGGCTTTCTTAATGTATCTACTACACTTGCATCTAATAAAATCCCTTGCTTTACTAGGATGCCATGTATTACTAATTGTTTGTTTATCTCTTTAAGGAGTTTGTCGTAGGCTTTTCTTTTTGTCACTTCTGTACGAAAGCGACTTATAACACTATGGTCTGGACAATTGTCTTCTAAACTCAAGCCTAAGAATTTACTGAAAGATATCCTATCATTTACTTGGTCTTCTACTTCATAGTCACTTAGGTTATACCATGTTTGTAGTAATGTTATTTTGAATAATAACAAACCACTATAGGATGGTCTGCCTACTGCACTAAAGCCTTTATTATAATGTTTTTTGATAAGTTGATCTATCTTCTCCCAATTTATTATTGAATTGATTTGATTGAAGAATACTTCTTTGACTTTTCTTTTATCTGCTGCAAGGTCTGCAAAACTTGTGAGTTCTATCTTATTCATAGTGCAAAAATACGCAAAATATATGACTTAACAAGCTGTATATTAGTATTTAATGTTGACTTTTACCCTGCAACGGTCTTAGATTGATTGTGAAGTAATAAGATATAATTAATAGTTTTATTTACTTCTATCAAAATAGTGTGTATGGAGGTATTCATGGGACTTAAAACAACCTGGTGAGCCCCACAATTCATAGAATCTTGCAATTGATGGGTTTTCATGAGATTGACGTAAGTTTTTATTTTCATCTTCTTTGTATAGAATACTCATTCGTTTTTCTCTAACCTCTGGATCATGGCTTCTTGGTTGACCACCTCCACATATGCAGCCACTTGGACAGCCCATAATTTCGATAAAGTGATATGGAGAAGTTCCGTTCTTTATTTGCTCTGTTAGTATTTTTGCTCCAGAAAGCCCACTTGTTACTGCAACTCTAAGCTCTATGCCTTCAAATTTTTTGTATTGCGGCAGAACCCCTTCAAGTTTAATTGTTGCTTCCTTAATTTTGTCTAAACCAACAATAGGAGCGATATGAAGATTGTCGAAAGGTAGGTTTTTACCCATAAGGATTGCATAGACAGTTCTTAGGGCAGCCTCCATAACTCCTCCTGTTAGTCCAAAAATATCAGCAGCTCCAGTTGAAAATCCCATTGGCTCATCAAATTTTTCATCCTTTAGGTTCACAAAATCAATCCCTGCTTGCTTAATGATTGACCCAAGCTCTCTTGTTGTTAAAACTGCATCAACATTCATCATTCCATCGTTTTGCATCTCTTCTCTTGAGCATTCAAATTTCTTTGCAGTGCAGGGCATAACAGAAACTACAAACATTTTCTTGGCATCCAAACCCTTTGATTCTGCATAAAATGATTTTGCTAATGCTCCAAGCATCATATGTGGGGACTTGCAAGTTGAAAGATTTGGTATCTGCTCTGGATAATAGCTCTCAATATATTTAATCCAACCAGGAGAACAACTTGTTATCATTGGTAGTGTTGTTTTTTTGCCAGAAACAAAATCTGTTAATCTATGCAATAGTTCCATCCCCTCTTCCATAATTGTTAGATCTGCTCCCCAATCGGTGTCAAAAACATCATCAACTCCTAAGGCTCTAATTGCTGCTGCCATTTTCCCTGTTACTGATGTCCCTACTGGATATCCAAACAATTCTCCAAGAGCTATTCTAACTGCAGGTGCGGTTTGAAAGACAACTCTTATATTTGGGTCGTTTATTGCTTTCCATACATCTTCAATCGAATCAGTTTCTTTTAATGCTCCAGTTGGGCAAACCACAGTACATTGACCACAGTAGGTACACTTTACACTCCCTATTGGTAAATCCATAGTAGGTGAAATAAGGGTGTCAAATCCTCTATTTTGAGCATTCAATATTCCCACCCCTTGAACCTCATTACAAATTGTGATACACCTACGGCAAAGGATACACTTAGATAAATCTCTTGTTATGGAAATTGACCTATCTATTTGTGTCCTGCATGATGTTGTTTCAAACCTATTACCCTCAATGCCGAGAGTCTCTCCTAGTTTTTGAAGCTCACAGCTTAGGTTACGATTGCAACTCAAACAAGCCTTTGCATGGTCGGAAAGCATTAGCTCGTAAAGAACTTTTCTTGCCTTAATAACTTTTGAACTATGGGTATAAACAACCATTCCTTCTTTTACCTTTGTCATACAAGCAACCATAAGAGTTTTAGCTCCAATAACCTCAACCGAACAAATCCTACAGGAACCAAATTCATGAACTCCTTCTAAATAGCATAAATTAGGTATCATTATGCCATTATCCTTTGCTGCCTTTAATATAGTAGTGTCCTCAGATGCTACTATAATCTTATTGTTAATTGATAAATTTACCATTTTTATTATCTCCTTTCACAATGTAAGCAACGCATTGATTCTGCAATTGCATTTAATTTATGGAAACCTATAACCACCTCATCAAAAGAATTCTTTCTGTTTTTTGGTGGCAACATATCTTTTTCAAATTGTTTGTGATAGACTATTTCGTCATCATCATAAACCAAAGGGATTTCTATTTTTTGTCCTTTATTTAATAGTCCATTCCCTCCTAAGAATAAATCAATGGAAGATGCAGCCTTCTTTCCATCAGCAATTGCATTAATAACATCTTCAGGGCCTCTAACAATATCTCCTCCTGCAAAGACTCCTTCCATAGTTGTCATCATTGTCTCAGGATTAATTACAAATGTTCCCCATTTTGTTTGTCCAATTTCATTTTTCCCAATAAAAGGTAAGTCGGCATACTGGCTGACAGCTGGGATAACAAAATCAACATCTAAGATAAAATTAGAGCCTTTGACCTCAACAGACTTCCTCCTTCCTGAGGAGTCAAATTCTGACAATGCCATCATTATGCATTCTATGGATTTTACTCTGTTGTTTTCATCTTCAACAAATCGCAAAGGAGCCGTTAGTTCCAAAATTTCTATGCCCTCTTCTACTGCTTCAACTATCTCTTCATAATATGCTGGCATTTGATTTATGGTTCTTCTATACAATACAATAACTCTTTCTGCTCCTATTCTCAAGGCTGTTCGGGCGGAGTCTATTGCTGTGTTTCCTCCACCAATAACAGCTACTCTGCCATGGAGTTTGAAATCAGGGTCTAAGTGAATTTGTTTTAAGAATGTTATTCCATGTATTACACCTTCTAAATTTTCTCCTTTTATATTTATTTTTTGTGGAAATTGTGTACCAGTTGAAACATAGGTTGCTTGATAATCTTCTCTTAGTTGTTTAAAGCTAATATCCTTTCCAATTTCTGTATTAAGGTGGATTTTCACTCCTTCTTTTTCAATTAGGCTTATTTCGTGTTGTAGCATATCTTTAGGTAGGCGATATTCAGGTATTCCATAAGCCAATACTCCTCCTGGTTTTGATTCCGATTCGTATACATCAACATCATAGCCTATGTTTACTAAATAATGTGCGCAGGTTAAACCCGATGCTCCTGCTCCAATTATTGCTACTTTCTTGTCTTTTTTCTTTGGGAATGTCATCTTTACCTTCCAAGGCATTTCGTTTTTGAAAGCATAGTCGGTAACAAAACGTTTAAGGTCTCTTATTGCAACTGATTCATCCACAGCTCCTCTCCTACATTTGGATTCGCAAGGACGAGTACATATTCTTCCACATACGGCTGGGAATGGATTTTCTTGCATAATTAAATTATAGGCATCTTGGAATCTTCCAACTGAAACCAAAGACACATATCCAGATATATTAATATTGGCTGGACAAGTGTTTTCGCAAGGAGAGGTAAACATAGCCGAGCAAACTCCTGCCCTACAATATTTTTTATTTATATGTTCTTCATACTCTTGTCTAAAAAATCTTATTGTTGAAAGAATTGGGTTAGGTGCTGTTTGTCCTAATCCACACATTGCTGTTAGTTTAATGGTTTCTCCTATTTCTTCTAAGAGTTCGATATCTCCTTTTTTGCCTTCTCCTTGAGTTATTCTTTCAAGTATTTCTAACATTCTTTTGGTTCCAACCCTACAGGCTAAGCATTTTCCACATGATTCGTCACAGATGAAGTCCATAAAGAAACGTGCAGTATCGACCATGCATGCGTCTTCATTCATAATAATCAATCCTCCCGAACCCATAATTGCTCCTATTTTATTGAGAGATTCATAGTCTGCAGGTGTGTTTAGATTCTCTTTTGTAACACATCCTCCCGATGGACCTCCTATTTGAGCCGCTTTAAATTGCTTCTTATTAGGTATTCCTCCACCTATACTATAAATAATTGTGCCAATGGTTGTGCCAATTGGAACTTCAACAATTCCAGTATTTACAACATCTCCAGCCAATGCAAAGACTTTTGTTCCTGTTGCATTTGGCAGCCCAAAGCCTGAATACCATTCCCCACCTTTTCTAATTATTTTGGGTATATTGGCTAAGGTTTCTACATTATTTATTATTGTTGGACAATTAAATAACCCTTTTTGGAATGGGAAAGGAGGTTTTTGTTTTGGTTCTCCTCTTTGCCCCTCAATTGAAGCTAGGAGTGCGGTTTCTTCTCCACATACAAAGGCTCCTGCACCTATTCTTATATCTAAATCAAAGCTAAATATGGTTCCAAATATATTATCTCCTAATAATCCATATTCTCTTGCTTGATTTATTGCTTCTTTCAATCTATCTATTGCAATTGGATACTCTGCTCTTATATATACGTATCCCTGTGATGCACCTATTGCAAAAGCTGCTAATATCATTCCTTCTATAATAGAATGGGGGTCGCCCTCAATAACACTTCTGTCCATAAAAGCCCCTGGGTCACCCTCATCTGCATTACAAACCATATATTTCTGATTGCTCTTTTGCATAAAACCACTCCTTAGCTTTATGCCTGTCAAGAAACCTGCCCCTCCTCTTCCTCTAAGACCTGATTTCTCAACCTCCTGGATTACCTTTTCGGGGTCTTGATTTGTGATTGAGTTAAATGCTGCAATATATCCATCCTTTGCAATATATGCATCAATATTCTTAAACTCAATCAGACCACAATTTTCTAAAACAATCTTAGTTTGAAGTTTAAAGAATTCTATATCATCCATGCAAGGGACAAAGCGTTGTAGAGATTTATCAAAAAAAGTGTATTCGTTACAAATTTCATCGTTAACCAAATGACGATTAACAATATCTTTTGCCTTCTTTGGGTCAAGTCGAGTGTAGAAAATTCTTTGAGGAAGTATTAGAGCAACAGGTCCCTCTGCACAAATTCCCATACAACCCGTTTGAATTACATTAACCTTATCATCAAGACCCAAAACACTTAGTTCCTCTCTAATTGCATCATCCACCTCTTGGCAATTTGAAGAAATGCAACCGCCACCGCCACAAACCAAAACATTATACCTATACTTGCCATATTCAGCCAAATAATTATTCTTAATATCATCTAACTGATTTATATCTTTAATTTTATTCATAATTCATCCCTCCAATTTAATATGTAGCCAAAATTGATTTGAGTCTGTTTGGATTAACTGACTTGTAAACCTTTTTATCAATCATCATTGCGGGAGCCAAACCACAAGCCCCAATGCAGCGAGCAATTTCTAAACTAAACTTCCCATCAGATGTAGTCTCTCCAACCTCAATTGAAAGTTGTTTTCTTAGCTCATCAACCAGTTTCTTTCCTCCCCTAACATAACAAGCAGTGCCCATACAAATCAAAATCGTATGCTCACCTCTTGGCTTAGTGGAAAAGAAAGAATAGAAAGAAACAACACCAGAAACCTCGCTAATATGCATCTTCATTTTAGAGGCAATGAATTGTTGAACATCGAGAGGCAAATAGCCATAAATCTGCTGAGAGACGTGAAGAATTTGAATTAAATTGCTTGGCTTTCCTCCATACAAATCAATAATATTATCAATCTGCTCTAATTTACTAATTCCCTTATTATCTAGGCAATTATCGGATTGGGTTTCATTCATAATGTCATCCCTCCATTTAAGAGAACTCTAAAAAAAAGTTAAAGTTCTGCGTTTATAAATATAATTAATTATTCTAAATTGCCTTTTAAACCTCAAAGATATGCCAATCAATAGCTTAGTATTGAGACCCCAATGATACAATATTTTATTGGAAACTGCAAATATAAATATATAAAAATAAAGAGTTAAATTTTTATTAGTTGATGTTCAGATATTTTCATCAATAGAATAGGTAGAATAATCAAAAATAATTTTTTAATAAATCAAGGTTTAGGTGTTGGCACTAAGCTAACTTGTCTTAGTGCAACTCCGTACCTATTAAAGTACATAGTGATAGTCTCACAGTCTCACTGTACTAAGGGGTGTGATACGGTGAACATTGATTCATTTTCAACCTTTTACAAGAAAAGGGTGAGACTATTTCTAAAAACCAGCGAAATGCATAGAAAAATCTGTAGAGTTAAAAAGCATTTCCATGCTAAGGCAAGTACAAAAAGATGAGCTGAATCAAAGAAAGAAGAAATTAGAACGAAGATCTAGCAAAATGAAACGAAGAAAGAATTTACTGAAACAAAGAAATAAATAATTAAAACGAAGAAAGAATTTACTGAAACGAAGATCTAATAATACAAAACCTTATAAATATCTTTTGATTTTATTTAAATGGTGGGTATATGTGGAAGAATGCTGAGGGAGTATTCCTTTTTGATCTATTGTATCTATTCTTACTTGACCAGATGCATGAATGATTAGATTGGATCCTATATATATTCCTACATGAGTGATTTTACCTTCTTGGTTATGAAAAAAACAAAGGTCGCCTTTTTCTGCCTCTTCTATTGAAAGGACATCTTCTCCTTGGGTTATTTGGTCTTTTGCGTCTCTTAGAATATTTACTCCAATTTGTTTATAACACATTTGAGTTAGACCTGAACAATCTATTCCATAAAGGCTTTTCCCTCCCCATAAATAAGGAGCAGAAACGTATTTGAGGGCTATAGTAATAAGAGAAAGTATATTGGTTTTTGGTTTATTTATAGATTTAGGTTCTAATATTTGAAAAAGGATATCACCTAATTGGAATTTCTCTCCTATAAGCTGGGAACCTAAATATATAGGATAAATTATTCTCTGCTTTGTCTTTTGATTGGTTTGACTGATATAAGTTTGGTCGAGGGTAACTATTTGTTTGGATGTTGAAGTGTAGGCATTGTAGTCGGCCTGACTTATTTCGGTGGTTTGTTTTTGGTCAACCCAACCCACGTATTGGTCATCAAAGTTCTCGATTAGGATTTTGTCTTCTATTTGCTCAAGAATCTTAAAGCAGTCGCCAAAGATTAGTTGGCTTATCATTTCACTTCTTTCGCTGTTTTCTTTCCTAAGTGGTGCAATTGCTATATGACAAAATCCGTATCGCATTTCTATATATTATTTGTTTCTATTGCGTAGATGATTTTTTCTATTATCCTATCTTCTTCGTTGGTTTGTGGGTTGTATTTAGAACGTAGGTTGTATCCAAATAGTTTTCCTAAGGATTGGTAGAAGAATGCTCTGAAACTACCTCTTAATTCTTTTACTATGGTATAGGAGTCGCTTCCTGTTTCCCTGTCAACCAGTCTTATTAAAACTTTGCCTTGGCTCCTAGAAAGTTTCTTTAGAGTGTTCCCAAACTTAAGATTAATTTCTTCTTCGGCTTGTTTCATTAGGTTCTTTCTTTGTTTCTCTGGCTTGTCCTTCATAGCTAAACTATAGGATTCAAGAAGATGCCCTGCTTGTTTTGCAAAGGGGTAGGTCTTCTTTACATTGCGAATAAGCTTAGCATACTTTGCTTTCTCTGCATCGGTTAGGGCTGCAATATATCCCGAAATAGTTACTTCCTTTAGGTAACTCTTAGGAATAGTGTCGCCATCCATTACGGTTGCAAAGGTTACTATTCTATTTTGTTGGCTAAATCCTATAATTGGAAGGGTAAATAAGAGTATTATTATTAAACTAAGCTTTTTCATATCTATATTTTTTATTTCTATTTTTAGTTTAACAATAACTATGCCAAAGTTTATTTTTCCATACTATTGAACTTCCCTTCAAACCTTGCAAACTCTTTTTGTGCAAACTTTTGGGTTATGGTTATTTCCTTTTTATCGGTTTCTGGAGTTTCATACATAAGGTCGGTCATAACGTTTTCAATTAAACCTCTTAGTCCTCTTGCTCCAAGTTCGTATTCAATTGCTTTTTCAACAAAGAAATCTAATGCATCAGATGAGAATTTAAGCTTAACTCCATCCATTTCAAAGAGTTTCTTATATTGCTTTACTATCGCATTCTTTGGTTCGGTAAGTATTCTCTTTAGAGCTGGTGCATTTAGTGGGTCAAGATGAGTTAGAACGGGGAATCTTCCTACAAGCTCAGGTATTAAACCAAATTTCCTAATATCCTGTGGCTGTATATATTTTAAGATATTCTCTTTATCAACATCCTCATCTAAGTTTTTATTAAGCTTAAACCCTATTGCATTAGACTTTAGGCGTGTTGTTATTATTCTATCTATGTTATTGAACGCTCCTGCAGATATAAAAAGTATGTTTTTAGTATTTACAGCAGTTAGTTTTTGGTCTGGATGCTTCCTTCCTCCTTGTGGTGGAACGTGAACAATGCTTCCCTCCAATAGTTTTAGAAGTGCTTGCTGAACTCCTTCTCCACTAACATCTCTGGTTATCGAAGGGTTATCGCTCTTGCGTGCTATCTTATCTATTTCATCAATAAATACTATTCCTTTTTCTGCTTTTTCAACATCGTAGTCGGCAGCTTGAAGAAGTCTAGTTAATATAGTTTCAACATCTTCTCCAACATATCCTGCTTCGGTTAGAACTGTAGCATCGGCAATTGCAAATGGAACGTTTAACATCCTTGCAACAGTTCTTGCTAAAAGGGTCTTACCTGTTCCTGTTTTTCCAACAATGATAATATTGGATTTATCTATCTCTATTTCTTCTGAATCCTTTTCACTGCTTATTGTGTGGTTAAGTCTTTTGTAATGGTTATATACAGCAACTGAAAGAACCTTCTTAGCATCCTCCTGTCCAATAACGTATTGGTCTAAGTATTCTTTTATTTCTTTTGGTCTCTTTACCTCAAGGCTTGCAACGTATTTAGAGTTTTTAGTTTGCTTATCCTCTTTTTTCATTTCGTGAACCTTATCAATACAAGTATCGCAAATGTTTGCCTCGTAAGCATTGACCATAAAATCTACTTCATGTTCTCCTTTTCCACAAAATGAACAATGTATCTTTGTTTTTGCCATTGATTTATCTTTTTTCTGTAATTTTCTTTCCTATCTTATGACCTTTAATTGAATAGAAGGCAATAAATAGATAGCAAGGTATTAATATTAAATAAGGTATTTGTCTATTGCCAATTTCTGTAGCCCAAGCTCCATAGATTAGTGGCATTACTGCTCCTCCTGCAATTGCCATAATTAGAAGGGCAGATGCAACAGGGGTATGTTTTCCAAGCTTGTCAATTGCTAAAGGCCAAATTCCTGGCCACATTAGTGAATGAGCAAAGCTAAGAAGGATAATAAATACTATTGAAGTTACGCCCTGAGTTGTAATAGCTGCAATAGCAAAAGCAAGTCCTAAGGCTGAGCATATTGTTAGGGTCTTACTTTGGGATATGTATTTTGGTACAAGTATTATTCCTAATATATAACCAATAGTTAGGGCAATAAGACTAAGTGTTCCAAGCATAGGAGCAATATCTTTTGCTATTCCCTGACTTACTGCATATAGTCCAAGAGTGTCAATTGCAATAACCTCAACTCCTACATAAAGGAAAAGAGTTAGAACTCCTAACCACATATATGAATAAGAAAATATACTCCTTGATTTATGAGTATGCTGATTGTAATCATCTTCATCCTCAGTCTTAACTTCTGGAAGTTTTGCCAAAAGAACCATAATAGCTAATAGGAATAATCCAATTGCAATTCCAATATAAGGAGGTATTATTCTTTGAGTAAGAAGATTAAGTTCTGAAACTCTTGCATCTCCTGTTAGGGTTTGAATATGCTGACTTAGGGCAGTCATATCTGAAAACAAAACCTTTGAAAGCCAAAGAATACCTATCATTCCAGCGATTTTATTGAAAAGCCCCATAATGCTCATCCTTTTTGCAGCCGATTCAATAGGGCCAAGAATAGTAACATAAGGGTTAACGGCAGTTTGCAAAAGAGCTAGACCAGTTCCTTGTAGGAAGAGCCCGATAAGAAAAATAACGTAATTTCTTTCTTTGGCAGCAGGAATAAAAACTAAGGAGCCAATAGCCATAACAATTAGTCCAATAGCCATTCCTTTTGCAAATCCAGTCTTTTTCAAAACCCAAGATGAAGGAAGTGCCATCACAAAATAGGATATATAGAAAGCAAAGGTAACTAAATAAGCCTGAGAATCGCTTAACTCGCAAGCCTCACGAAGAAAGGGAATTAAAACACTATTTAGCCAAGTAATAAACCCAAATATAAAATAAAGGATACCAATAATTGATAGGCTAAAAATCAAGCTATTTTTTTTCTCTTTCATAAGAATTTATATTTTTTGAAGATGCAAATATAGGAAAAACAATGATGTAAAGGAGAATTTTCTTAATTTTGCCAACAATAAAAGAACATATATCAACCAAATAAGACAATATAATGATAAAGAGAATAAGCCTAATATTTATACTAATAAGCATTATCTCGCTTCCTTTTTACCTTAGTGCACAAAACAATTCAAAAGAGGATAAAGAGCTAAGAGAGAAAATATCACAAATGCTTATTATTGGGTTTAGAGGTATGGAGCTTAGCCCCAAGAATGAGATTTACGACCTAATTGCAAAAGAAAAGATAGGAGGAGTTATATTATTTGACTACGATGTACCTAGTAAGAAAGCTAAACGTAATATAGAAAACCCCGACCAGCTAAGGACATTATGTGCTGAAATGCAAAAGCTTGGGAACAACCGTTTGTTTATTTCAATAGATCAAGAAGGAGGAAAGGTAAGTAGGTTAAAAGAAAAATACGGGTTTCCTCCAAGCGTTTCCCAACAATTCTTAGGAGATAATAATAACCCATTAATTACAAAAGAATGGGCATCACGCTCTGCAAGTAACCTTAAATCCTTAGGCATAAACCTTAACTTCACACCTTCTGTTGATGTAAACACTAACCCAGATTGTCCAATTATAGGCAAACTAGAGAGAAGCTTTGGTGAGGATGTAGAACAAGTAGTTAAGCACGCAAAAATAGTAATAGAAGAACATAATAAACAAGGAATAATAACAACAATAAAACACTTCCCTGGTCATGGCTCCTCTAAGGCTGACACTCACAAAGGAATATCAGATATAACAAATACCTACGATCCAAAAGAGCTTGTTCCTTTTAAAGAACTAATAGAAGAGGGTTATGTTGATGTTGTTATGACCTCTCATGTCTTTAATGCAAATTTCGATGACCAATATCCTTCAACAATGTCCTATAATACCTTAACCAATATGCTAAAAGTACAAATGGGTTTTAAGGGAATAATAGTTTCGGACGATATGGCAATGGGTGCTATTGCAAAAGAATATGACCTGGAGACTTGTTTGGAAAAAGCAATAAATGCAGGAGTTGATATGTTTATATTTTCAAATAATGGAGATAAATACGATAAGGAAATAGGCTATAAAGCAATAGAAACAATATTCCAATTAGTTAAACAAGGCAGAGTTGATAAGAGCAAAATAAATAACTCCTACGGCAAAATACTTAAACTAAAATCTGATAAAGGTCTACAATAGACCAATTTTGAAAAAAGCATAGAATTCCTTATCTTTGCAAATACAAAATTTATAAAACACTAGAATAATATGGATTTCAAACCAATTCTACAGAATATTGGACTTCAATCAGAGGGGTTGCTAATCTTCCTAAACACCATAGTAAGCCTTTTTCTTATTGGGTTATTTGGCTGGATAGCATATATGATAGCAAGAAAATACCTTGCACATCTAATAATTAAAATAGCAGGACATACTTCATCCGACTGGGATAACCTGCTTTTCGATAAGAAATTCTTCCGCCGCCTGGGATACCTAATCTCAGCAATTGTAATTCAAATAGGGCTTTCCTCACTTAACTGGGAACATATGAACATTATACACAAGTTTATTTCTGCTTGGATAACCTTTGCATCAGTTCTACTCTTTGGTTCTATTTTAGATGGAGTTAATAGAATATGGGAAAGCTACCCAATATCGAAAGAAAAACCCCTAAAAATATTTACACAAGTATTAATGATATTTATATGGTGCGTTGCTTTTATTGTAGTAATCAGCATATTTACAGGAAAATCCCTACTTATATTACTAGGAGGACTAACAGCTTTTGCAGCAGTTCTTATCTTAATTTTCCAAGACTCCATTCTTGGATTTGTGGCAGGAATACAGCTAAGTGCAAATAATATGGTCAAAATAGGTGATTGGATAGTTATGCAAAATAGGGGAGTTGATGGAGATGTTTTGGAAATAAACCTAACCACCGTTAAGGTTCAAAACTGGGACAAAACCATTACCACCATCCCAACCCATAAACTAGTATCAGAATCTTTCACTAACTGGAGAGGAATGGAGGAATCGAAGGGTAGGAGGATAAAGCGTTCAATAAATATAGATATAAACACTATCCACTATTTGAAAGAAGAAGAAATAGAAATGTTGAAGAAATCTGAACTACTTAAAAACTATCTTGAAGAAAAATTAAAGTATATTGAAGAATATAATGCCTCACATGAGACCCCACTTGACAAACGCCAACTAACAAATATAGGCACATTTAGAGAATACCTTGAATCTTATCTAAATTCTCACTCCGATCTAAACCTAGATATGACACATATGGTAAGGCAACTTCAACCTGGACCAACAGGCGTTCCGATAGAAATTTACTGTTTCTCAGCAAAGCAAAGTTGGATAGAATATGAAAGGGTTCAGTCTGACATCTTTGACCATGTCTTTGCCGTTATGGAATTATTCAACCTCAAAGCCTTCCAATATTCTTCAGGAACAGTTCCTGCAATAGAGGGAAATTAAGAAAATGAATCATTGAAACAATTTACTGAATCAAAGGAATAAAAAATTAGATCAAAGATCTAGGAAATTCTTTCAGCGATTCATTTTTCTATATCCTAATACTGCGATTTAATCAAAGAAATTAGTAATTTTGTTGATTAATACGTTGTTTTATGACTAAGATATACTCTTTTCCTAAGCAAGTTCTCTATTTGTTTTGGGCTTATTTAATTGGTATTTTATTCTTTTTCCTGTTTAGGCTTGTTATTCTACCCCTAAATATAGACTCTGTAAGTGAGGTTTTAAGCCAAAAAGGAGGTTTTGTTCTTTTATTGAAGGCTTTCTTTATGGGCTTTAGGTTCGACACCTTAATCTCTTGTTTTGCAATCTCCCCAATCCTTATTAGTTTTATAATAGCCTACTATTTTAATATAAAAAGTAGGATATTCTATAAGGTTAATCATTATTTTCTTGTCGTCTTATTCTCCATTTTATTCTCCATTTCCTGTGTTGACATTCCTTATTTCAAGTATTTTTTTAATAGGTTCAATATTCAGGCTCTAATGTGGATGGATAACCCTTTGTTTGTATTTAAAATGATTTTAGAAGAGCCTACCTATATTATATTTGTTATTGCTTTTATAGGTATTATCGTTCTTTACTCTTGGTTAATGCTGAAAATATATAAACGATTTCTAATATTTAACAAAGAAAAGACTGACAGAAAAACACCTTTAAACACATATATTATTAATTCTCTTGTCTTTATCATATTAATTGGACTTTGTTTTTTGGGAATGAGAGGAAGGATTGAAAAGAAATCACCAATGAAAGTTGGAACTGCTTATTTTTCTAATAATCCTCTAATAAATCAAATGGGACTTAATCCAAACTTTACATTTATTAAGAGCATTGAAGAGAAGATGAAAGAGAAAAACAAGCCACTTAATTTAATGGATAAGAATGAAGCTAAGCGTTTTGTGGAAGATGAATTTAGGAGAATGAGAGCCTCTGGAGAGAAAAGAGAGGTTGTTTTAGATAAAAACACTAATGTTGTTCTTATTATCATGGAAGCTATGGGTACTTGCAATATTGGTCATTTTGGAAACACCCAAAACCTGACTCCTAATTTGGATAATTTATTAAATACCTCTGTTTCTTATGAGAATGTTTATACTGCAGGAATTCATACCTATAATGGAGTATATTCAACCTTATTTGGTCAGCCTGCTCTTTTAGATAAACATTCTATGAACACTACCATTATACCTAAGATGGAAGGCGGCTTGCCAAGTTTGCTAAGAGAAAATGGATATTCCACAATTTATTTCACAACACATGATGACCAGTTTGATAATATTGGAGGCTTCCTTTCTGCAAATGGCATCGAAAGAATTGTATCGGTTAAGAATTATCCCAAAAGCGAAGTTAAAAGTACATTAGGTGTTCCTGACCATATTATGTTTAATAGGGTAATTGAAGAAATTGGTAAAATGGATAAAACAAAACCCTTTTTTGCAACACTACTAACTTCATCCAATCACGGACCATACATATTGCCAGAGGATATTCCTTTTAAAACAAAATCGAAAGATATAAAAGATAAAATTATTGAGTATTCCGATTGGGCAATTGGGCATTTTATGGAAAAGGCAAAGAAGAGTGATTGGTATGATAATACAGTTTTTGTTTTTATTGCAGATCATGGAGCATATAAAGGGACAACCAATTATGAGCTCCCGCTTTCTTATCACCATAGTCCGTTAATTTTCCATAGCCCTTCAAGACTTAAGGCAAAGAAGGTTGAGAATATAGGACTTCAAATTGATATTGCTGCGATGATTTCTGCGTATTTAGGCATTGAAAACAATAAAACACTTGGAATTGACTTTGAGACATATCCTAGAAAATACGGATATTTTTCAGCAGACGATAAGCTAGGAGTTATAGATGAGGAATACTTTTATATTTGGAATAAAAACGGAGAGCAGTATCTTTATAAATACAGGGAAAACGATAAAACAAATTACATAAATCAAAATAGAGCCAAGGCAAATGATATGCAGAAATATGCATTCTCTATGCTTATGTATTAGAATGGGTAACCTATACCGACATTCATGTTGATTTTGTTGAAAGTAGTTTGAGGAATAACCCATCTTTCATTCACTGGTTTTGAAGGATCCCATACCTTAACTGCAAGGTCAAAACGTATGATAAGGAATTGAATATTTAATCTAATACCAAGACCAAGACCAGTTGCAAACTCCTTATAGAAACTCTTTAACAGCATTTGTCCTCCTGCCATATCCTTTTGTTCGTGAAGATTCCAAATGTTTCCCACATCAACAAAGGCAGCCCCTTCCAAAACACTTATGATAGGGAATCTATATTCAATGTTTCCTCCAAGTTGAACGTCTCCAGAGCGGTCGTATCTAAGCTTTGTGTCGTCAATTTTAGATGAGCCAGGACCAATTTCTCTAAGTTCCCACGCCCTATGATTGTTATTACCTCCGGAGAAGAAGCTTTTCTCATAAGGTAAGCCACTTGAATTTCCATAAGGCATACCAATACCGCCATAAGCTCTAAAAACTAAAACTTGGTTTTCACCAATATAATGATATCTCTTAATGTCAATATCTGTTCTTAGGTATTGTGCATAGGGGATTTCAAAAATAGTGTACTGATGTAAATCATTCTTTGATGCATTCGACAAGTTACTAGTAAGATAAAAAAGATTACCTGCCGATTCTATATTAAAACGTACGTAAGTGAAGTCAGTTTTTTTGTTAGCATCCTGACCATTATACATAAAGCTATAACGAGAGTCAGAAACTAAGTGGTCGGAATATTGATATCTAATTCTCTTGTCCAGGGTTTTTATATAGTCAACATAATATTGGCTAGTAACATTCATTTTAACAAGATTTATTTCAATAGGGATGATGGCGTGATTATATTTTGTTAGGTAGTTCCAGCTATATCCAAAGTTTAGATTAAAAATAGAACGTTCGAAATAATTCCTTTTCTGGAAGTTATACCCCGTTTTAATTGTTGTGTGGGGGAGGAACTGCATTGAGTATAGTTTTGTTCCGAAAGGCATTAGGAAACGAGGAATCTCTATTCCAAAATCAAACCCTGCCTCAAAGGCATTAACTAATGACCATTTATTAATTGTATCTACTTTATTGTTAAATATATCGCTCTTAAGTTCAAAGGCAGTTTTCCCATTAAAAGAAAAGATTTCAGCTCCCTTAAATATGTTTTTATGTTGAATTCCAGCGTTTAACTCCATACCAAAATTAGAAGTATTATTGGAGATTAGTGAATTATTAACCGCAGAGAAGTTAGCCTCCAAAGATGTACTGAATAAGACAGGTTTGGTTAAAGATAGCTTAATAAAACAATCTAAAAGCGACGTATCTAATACCTCTTGTTTATTATCAAAAAGGATTGGGTCATATGAAATATCAATAAATTTATAATTTTTTAGCTGATTAAGGGCGCTATAAGTTCTTTCAGCATAGATAGGAGAGTATAAGCTATCCCTTTGAAACATCACTGTCCTAAGTATTGTTTTAATATTCATTGACTGAGGTGGAGAATAGATAACATAGTATTTATTTAATCCATATTTATCTTTTTGACGATGAAATATTATGTTAGTATCTATAACTGAATTAGTATCTATAGCTTGTTGATAAGCAATATCGGGATATATATATATATTCCTAAGCTTAAATTTTCTGAAAACAGAGGATATATTAGTGGTTGAATTTGCCAAACTATCCTCGTTATTTTTTGATTTGAAGTCTTCCTTGCTTTGAATTTCTAAATTAACCTTTGCTACGTAGTTATTATTATTTGTGTCAATATTGAATAGTATGTATTCTTTTGCGAAATCGTAGTATCCGCTTTTATTTAATTCTAGTGCGAGTCTATCTCTTTCCTGATCAAATAAGTCTTCATCGTAGAAGATATTTTTCTTAATGGGGGAGTTTGCCATAATCTCAATGGCAGAACTCAATATACCTTTGTCTTGGGATGTAACAAAAAATGTATCGACCTTATACCTTTCACCAATATGAACATAGTAATACACTTTAGCTTTTTTCTTATGATAAAATATGCTATCAGAAACCGTTCCATCAAAACAACCCTTGTTTTTCAAATAGCTTTTCATGTTTTCAGTTGAACGATGGGCGTAATCCTTTTCAAACTCAACAGGTTTTTGACCTAGCTTCCTGTAAATATTACGAGAAATAAAACTAACAGTTGAGTCCTCGCCTCTTGGAGAAAGAGAATATATATACATCCCTAACTTAACTCCTAAAATAGAGCTATTAGGGTCTTGTTTAATTAGATTTGCAAAGTCAGACTTAGGCAAAGTTTTTGAATCAATTAATACTTTATGTTTTGAAAGCAAGTAGCCATTCTCAGATATATGCTTATATGGGCTACATCCCACAAATAGCAATGTGGCAATAAGAAAAAAAGTTTTTATATTTAATAGCTTTTTTAGTGTCATCCCTCTAGTTTTCAAAATTCTTTATCTCAGATAAAATTCTTTTGCAAGAACCCTTATTATCTGAAATATATCTTAGACAAATATCTGAACTTTTTTTATAATAATCGCTATCTGACAATAAATAATCAATTAACTCAGATAGTTTACTGCTATCCGTAAAGCTAAATGCTCCTTGTCTTTCAACCAAGTCAATGGCTTCTTTAAATTTCTTGTAGTTTGGTCCAAACAAAATTGGCTTACCAAATGTTGCTGCTTCCAAAATATTATGTATTCCCTCTCCAAATCCTCCTCCAATATAGGCTAGAGTTGCGTATTTATAGAGTGAAGACAGAATTCCAATGCAGTCAATTATTAATATATTATCTTTGTTTTCAGAATTTGAATAATCTGTTTTTTCAATTTCAGAATACTTTATTGCATTAGGGAAAAGAGATTTTATTTGTTCTATATGAGAAGAGTGTATTTCATGTGGAGCAATAATTAACTTGAACTCTGATTTTGTTTTGTCTTTTGCTTCCTTCATTAACTGTTCATCCTTTTGCCAACTACTACCCATAAGAACTACTTTATCGTTTTGGCAAAACTCTAAAATCTTTTCAAAGTCTTTAGCCTCCGATGCAATTTGAGCAACCCTATCGAAACGAGTATCACCCGTAACCTTAGCATTTTCAAACCCAATTGATAGTAATAGATCTTTTGTTTGGTTATTTTGAACAAAGAAATAGTCAAAGTTCTTTAGCTGTTTCCTATACCAAGCACCAAAAGAGGAAAAGAAATATTGATTAGGACGAAGTATTAATGAAACTTGAAAGACCTTAGAGCCAGATTGCTTTGCTTCTTTAATAAAGTTATACCAAAACTCATACTTAATGAAAAATACATAGCTAGGATGCGCAAGCTTAAGGAAGCGTTTAGCATTTCGTTTTGTGTCGCTAGGAAGATAAATAACAATATCTGCTTTGTCGTAGTTCTTTCTTATTTCGTAGCCAGAGGAAGAAAAAAAAGTTAATAATATCTTATAGTTTGGGTTTTCCTTCTTAAAGTCTTCAATTAATGGTCTGCCTTGTTCAAATTCACCAAGTGAAGCTGCATGAAACCAAGCAACTTTATCATCTTTGTTTATTCCTTCATCAAGTTTTTTAAAACTATGCTTACGTCCCTCCAAAATCAGCTTAGCCTTCTTATTAAAAGGAGAAACTAATAATATTAGGAATGTGTAGAATGAAATAAAAAAAGAATAAATACAGTTCATACTTTAAAAATAATAAATCTTATCTGCGTCACGACCAAAGAAAGGGAACATCCAACCAACCTTTACTGTCAACATTCTGTCTGAAAAAATCTTATTTGGAGATAGATTATAGTTAATTTGATAATCTCTTGTTAACTTTGTCCATGCCTGGTCTAATTCCAATCCTATATAGAAATTAGTATAACTTTTCTTACTCATATGCAAATACCCAATAAAGCCAGAAGCCATAACGCCTCTCATTTGCCTATCATACAAATAAGCATAGTCACCTTCAAGTTGCTCTGCAACTTCTAAGGTCGATTGATATATAATTTGATGTTGAATTGCTCCAAGTCCTAAGGTTAGCATTATACCTGAATTTGGTCTTTTACTAGAAATAGGGATTACCTTGCCAATCTTACCCATCAAACTCAAATTTCTATTATACGCAACAACTCCTGCATCGGAACCTTCCCTTGAAATCACAAAAGGATCCCCCTCACGAGTCATTAGATTTGCAAGTATATCATTTTTCCCTTTGGCATTATCGCTACCAAATCCAAAACCAAACTCCACCATCCATAACCAGTTTTGTTTTGTCTTCCATCCAAGATTAGCATTAAGAGTAATAAAACTTTGGTATTTAAGTGCCATATCTGCATCAGGGAATGTCCATCCTATAGCTGCCGTGCAGAAAGGAGTTGATATTGCGTTGTCTTGTCCAACAATTTTCTCTCCAATATCTTGAGCCATAATTGATCCCGTTGTGCCAAGAAAAAGAGTAATTATGATGATTAGTTGTTTCATAATATATGATTAATATTTTTATTCTTTAATAAACTTAATGACTTTTGTTCCAATACCAATAAAATATATACCGGTATTAAGATTAGATATATCTATATTAGTTGTTTTATTTGCAATTCTTCCTTTTATAACTTCAACTCCTAAGGCATTCTTAATGGAATAAGTGTTTTCACTGCCATTGGTATTTTTAAGACTAACCATAAGAACATCCTTTGCAGGGTTAGGATATATATTAAACTGGCTTTCCTCTATAATTCTTTCCAAACCAATATTATCTTTTGTAAGAATAACATCTTGAATAGTCATTCCACCATTATTTACTTGAATATTTGGAATTGTTTTTGCTATATATCCTTCGGCACTAAACGTAATTGTGTAGTTTCCATTTAATATTGGACGATAATAATATCCTGTGCTTGTTTTTGAATATACTTCAGAGTTAAATTTATCATGATTTTCAACCCATATCTTTGCCCGAATTGGCTCGTTTGTTGCACTATCTCTAATATATCCCTCTAATCCACGTTGACAGTTTTCAATATAATAGATTAACCCACCTCTTAAATATCCCCAATAATTATTTAAGATTTCGGTTTCAAGTTTTTTCTCCTTAGAAATTTCAAATGTAATTTCTCTTCCATATTTAAAATAAGTTTGATAATCTTGTCTTCCACCAGGAATCTTATACCAGTCACCCCCATTAGTATATCCTGAATTTGTTATATCAGTAAACAACGATGAAGGAGCAGATGAAGGAATGGAATCAAGAAAATCCTTACATACTTTAATAAACCAATTAGCGTCTGCATGGTTTCTTTCTGAAGATTTATAACAATCGTAAGGGTAGTTCAAAACCTCAGCTCCTGAATGAAGATTTGCAGAAATTGAGAAATCGTTACTATCAGCATAAGCCATAAAAGCTAAGGTTTCTTTCTGTCTTTGGTTTGCATTATAAGCTAGTCCTTTTATTGGGTCTGGGAAATCCCTATTCAAATCATAATAATTAGCATTATATCTAGTAGAATAACTTACTGTTGAGTTACCTCCTGCATAAGTACCATCAGGATTAGCAAGAGGATTAATAAAGACTTGTGTGTTATTTATTATATCTGTAGCTCTCTGATCTACGCCATAGCTTGACAAAAGCCAATCGCTCAAACGGAGCATAAAGACATATCCCGCAAGTTCATCACCATGCATCGTTGAAGAATAAAAAAACTTAGGCTTATCAATATCTTGGTTAGGGTTAGATGAAATCTTTAGAGAAAGTATTAATCTATTTTGTACCGAAAAGCCAATAGTATCTAATTTGCAAATTGTTGGATAGGTTTGAGCAAATCTCCTCATCAAGGAATCATAAACCTCGTACGTAGGATACTTATCCCAATTGTTCATTTGAAACATATTTGTTGCCATAGTTAGATTCTTTGGAGAGTTCTCTTCTTCAAAAAAACTATGTTTAAGATTTAATTTAAGGAAGTTATTATATTCTTTTTCATTAACATAGCCTAGCCAACTGTTTCCCTTAGGATAGTCTAAGTTAATTGTGTTTGCTAGTAAGTCTAGGTTTTTTATCTCCGCCATTGGAATAAGGATTTTAGCCTCACCCCAAATAGATATTTCGTTTCTCACTTTCTCAATAACAATATCCTGAGAATAAGTAAGATTTACGAACAAAATGCCTAGAAAAAATAGAATTAACCTTTTCATATTAAAATTTATAACTTACAAAAGTACATATTTATTTTCATTATTTGAAAAGAGAATAGAAAATCGTAGCTATAAACACGAGAAATTAAAAATAAATTCTATATTTGCCGATGAAGAAAATAGAAATTAAGAAAGAATATAAACTAAAAACACATTAATATGAGATCAATCAAACTATTATTAATTACTTTGCTATTAGCAGGTCAGGCAAGCTTTGCACAAAATATTGATAAATCAGAAATAGTCCTTAAAAACATATCAGAACGTAAAAGTGTCAGAACATACACCGACCAAAAAGTTGAAAAAGAAGATTTAGAAAAGCTACTTAGGGCCGCAATGTCTGCACCCTCAGCAGTTAATGCTCAGCCATGGGCTTTTATAGCAATAAACGACAGAGAAACACTTGATAATCTTGGAAACTTACTTCCTTATGCAAAGATGTTAAAACAAGCACAAGCAGCAATTATTGTATGTGGAAATATGGAAAAGGCATTGGAAGGCGAGGGACAAGAATATTGGATTCAGGATTGTAGTGCTGCAACTCAAAATATATTATTAGCAGCAGAGGGTTTAGGACTTGGAGCTGTTTGGACAGGAGTTTATCCAAAGAAAGAAAGAATAGAAATTGTTCAAAAAGAGATTCAACTTCCTTCACATATCATTCCTCTATGTGTTATTCCAATTGGCTGGCAAACTGGCAAGGAAAAACCAAAACAAAAATACAAAGAAGAAAACATCCATTGGAATAAATGGTAAGCAATAAAGAGTTGATGTTTTATTCTAATAATAATTGATGAAACGTTTTTTTGTTTTATTGATTAACCAATAGAATTGGAATGCTATTTCTTGCTTGTGGCTTCCCTGTATTTTGTCATTTCCAGAGTGGATTTCTGTTTTATCTTTATAAAAGGTAATACTGTATCTTGCTGTGAAGTATAGGTTTTTTTTGAAATCATATCTTAAAATAATATATGATCTTAACCCTCTATCGTATAGCTGAGCAGAAGAATAGGTTAAGGGTAATGAATATTCATAAATATAGAAAGCATTATCATAATCATCGGTATTGAAATAGGCTATTCTCATATTTAAACTTAATGATGTTGATTTTGGACTTAGGATTATGTCTTGAGAAATAAACATTCCTTGGTTTTCGTCAGATTGATAGTTTCTTGTTCTAGAATATCCTATCCTTGTTTTGAGGATTAGATTTTGAGTTTTGCTATATGTGTATCGTAGTTGTATTTGATTTAAGATATTATCTTCAGGAAAGGTTTCTCCATTTGGATGTTTCTCATTATAAGGACGATTATTCATTTTGTATATTAGGGTGAATTGATTGCTTAGTGTTGGTATATAATTTATTTCTGAGCGAATTTTATAACCATTTACTGCAACGTTTGCTCTATAGCTTTGGTCTGGGAAATTAAAATAATCAACACCAATAAAACAATTAAAGTACTTGTCTATTCTTGCGGAAAAAGCAGAATATAATCCTCTCTCGTTGGCATTTCTACTCTGGGCTCCGATGGCTGAGGCGAAATTGTTTTGATACTGGTTTTGGTAATTTCTATAATTAAAACTAAGGTTTCTTTTATATCCTAAGTTTATATCTACGCCTGTTATAAGGGCGTATCCTTTATTCCTACTCATAGCAATTTCTCCAAAGGCTCTAACTCTTCTATGCACGGGTAGACTTGCGTTAAAACTATATATGCTATTGCTTTTCCCTTCAAAATAATATTGCATATAGGCTTGGTTTTGGTGGGTAATAGGATATTTATAATGGTAATTGAAAAGACTTACTCCAAGTTCCACTCCTTTTCTATTAAACTCAATATGCGTTCCATATACAGCCTCTATATTCGAATCTTTTCTTTGTAGTTCGGAATTTGTTCTATGAAGTCCTGTTGTTAGAAGGCTTCCTGAATAGTCTCTCTTATTGTAAGAACCAAATAAATAAACTGATATATCCTTTAGTCTTATCTTTGTTGCAATTCCTCTCATTGAATTGTATTCTGTAATGGAACGGTTGGGTTTTATTCCGCTATAATTCTTTTTGCTTTTGGCATCTTGGGTGAAATGTCCGAAGTTAAGACTTTGATTCATTGCAAGTCCTTCGCCAAAACCCAAACGATAGTCACCAATTGTTATTTGTTCTATTATTGAAATGTCTCTTAGTGTAAATTGAGCACTAAGATAGTCATAGCCTAGCTTTTGTTTGGAATTGAAAAAAGGTTCTCCTGCATCATTATCAGCAAGAATTGAAAAGGATAATCTATTATAATAGTTTTGGTTATAGCGAAGGGAGGTTGAGAAATTCTTACCTTGATATCCTTTATCGTCATCTCTTTGGTATCCCCACGCTTTTTCCAATACTTTTTTATATTGTAGCCTTATATCATAAATTGATTTGGAGAAAACGGAATCTATACGGAGTGAGGGTTTGTATTTAACTGGAGCAACATAAATATAAGGTAGGATTTGATTTAGCACTTCTTCTGAAAATCCATTGATAAGAGGGATTTCGTAAATGGTTAGAATTTGATGTGTTTCTTTAATATAATGTTTTAAGGAAAGAATTTGAAAAGCATCAAGCCCCATAAGTTGGAGGGTGTTTTCGTCAGCAGAGTTAATATTGACAGGATTAAGGCTTAGATAATACAAATCCTCTATTAAATTCTGCTTATCTTGTTCTGAGATTTCGCTTTCTTCAATAGAGGATATTTGATTATTTATTTCAATTTGAGCAATTGCATTGACAGAAGAAAAGATAAATATTATTATAGAGTATATTACTTTTCTTATAGCCATTACTTTTTATTTCATTATTAACTTAACTACATTTACTCCAACCACAGTTTGTGCAATTCTTACAACCCCCCGAATAAATTATTGTTTCGTGTTTACAAGTAGGACAGGTTTCTCCTTTTGCCTTTGTTCCATCTTGTATATATCTCTTAAGGGCTCTTGCAACTCCGTTTTTCCAGGTGTTAATGGTGTCGTTGTCTAAAGTAAGCTTTGAAACTAGGTCAATAACATTATTAAGTGGCATTCCATGACGAAGTATCCCTGAAATAAGTTTTGCATAGTTCCAGAATTCTTTATCGAAAAGTCGAGACAAACCTCCAATTGTGTTTTCGTAACCATCTTTATCTAGGTAAACAAAGTCGTATCTTGATGTTTCTTTTTCTTTAACCTTAACAACCCATCCCTTTGTAATTGTTTCTGGCAAATTAAGCCTTTCAGGATCTGCCTTACCGGTAAATATTTCATAAGGTCTACCTTCATAAATACCAACAACAGCAACCCATTTCTCCTTATCGTTTTGGAATCTAATAACATCAGCTTCAAGTTTCTTAGGTCTTTTAGGTGCTTGAGTTTCTGTAAAGGCTGATTGTTTTGACTCAGAATTAGAAATTAACACTCCCTCACGAGAACCTTCACGGTAAATTGTCATTCCCTTACATCCGCTTTCCCATGCTGTTTGATAAATCTGACTAACAACATCCTCAGGTGTTTCTTTAGGGATATTAACGGTAACACTTATTGAATGGTCAACCCATTTCTGAACATCTCCCTGCATCTTAACCTTATTAACCCAGTCAATATCATTTGCAGTTGCTTTATGATATGGAGACTTAGCTACAAGCTCATCTAGTTCTTCCTGAGAATAGTTCTTTTTTATATCTTCAATATCGTAACCATTAATTACTGCCCATTCTGCAAACTTATGATGGAAAACAGTGTATTCTTCCCAAGACTGTCCTTCGCTATCTACAAAGTTTGTTTTGTCAGAGCCATCATTATGATTTACTTTTCTTCTTCTCTTATATGCTATTTGGAAAGCTGGCTCAATGCCAGAAGTTGTTTGAGTGCAGATACTAACACTTCCTGTTGGTGCAATGGTTAGAAGAGCTATATTTCTTCTTCCATATTTAACCATATCCTCATATATTTTAGGCTCAGCTTCCTTAATACGATTAATTAAAGGATTGTTTACTTCCAATTTATAATCAAAAATAGGGAAAGCACCTCTTTCTTTTGCCATTTCAACACTTGAGCCGTAAGCAGAGCAAGCAAGTTCTTTTTGAACCGTTGCTGCAACTTCATTAGCCTTATCTGTTCCATAACGAAGGTTAAGAGCAGCTAACATATCTCCCTCTGCAGTTATACCAAAGCCTGTTCTTCTTCCTTCTAAGCATTTAAGTTTAATATTAAGCCAAAGATTTCTTTCAACTCTTTTAATTTCTTCTTCCTCTGGATCTTTGTCAATCTTAGCAAGAACCTTATCAATCTTCTCTAATTCCAAATCAATTAAATCATCCATTAACCTTTGTCCCTTACGAACGTGGTCTCTGAATAATTCAAAATTAAATTTAGCCTTATCGGTAAAAGGATTCTCAACATAAGAATAAAGATTTATTGCAAGTAAACGGCAGCTATCATAAGGACAAAGAGGAATCTCTCCGCATGGGTTTGTTGAAACCGTTTTAAATCCAAAGTCAGAATAACAGTCAGGAACAGATTCCCTAATCACAGTATCCCAAAACAAGACACCAGGCTCGGCACTCTTCCAAGCATTATGGATTATTTTATTCCATAAAGCCCTTGCATCAATTTCTTTTACAACCTTAGAGTTTTCTCCTTCAATAGGGAAACGTTGTTTATATGGTTTTCCACTTGCAACACAACGCATAAATTCATCATCAATCTTAACAGAAACATTTGCACCTGTTATCTTTCCTTGTTCCAACTTTGCGTCAATGAATTCTTCTGCATCAGGATGCTTAACCGAAATAGAAAGCATTAAAGCTCCTCTTCTTCCTCCTTGGGCAACCTCTCTTGTAGTATTGGAATATCTCTCCATAAAAGGAACTATTCCTGTTGAGGTAAGTGCAGAATTCTTAACTGGAGATGCTTTTGGTCTTATATGTGAAAGGTCATGTCCAACTCCTCCTCTACGTTTCATTAATTGAACTTGCTCTTCGTCAATTTTCAGAATACCACCATAAGAATCCGAATCGCCAGAGTTACCAATAACAAAGCAATTTGATAATGATACTATTTGAAAGTCATTACCAATTCCTGACATCGGACTTCCTTGTGGTACTATATATTTAAAATCCTTCAATAACTCAAATATCTCTTCTTTAGACATTGGGTTAGGGTATTTCTTTTCAATACGAGCAAACTCTGAGGCTAACCTTTTATGCATATCATTAGGGTTTAGCTCATAGATTTTATCACCATCACGCAAAGCATACTTATTCATCCATACATCTGCTGCTAACGAATCTCCTGCAAAATATTCAGTAGATGATTTTAAGATTTCTTCCCTTGTATATGCTTTCATCGCCATTTCTTTTTCCGTTTTATTGTATTCTTTATTCATATTATCTAAGGACTTATTGGCAAGAGAAAGCTCCTCAACCCTTTTAACGTCTACGTTATGAGGAGTAAGCCCTTTATCATCATCAGCCTGGTTATCAACCATAGAAAATAAATCTATAGACATCATAGTAATATTTTATATGTTCTGCGAAATTACAAAAACTATCCTAATATAACGGCACCTCTTTTGAATTTTAAATTGAAGTTTTCAACAATCAAATGTTATTAAAGTCCCAAAGCTCTTATCCTACGTACATTTTAGTGGGTTGTTTTTTCTATATTCTCAAATAAATAAGTTTTGCATATGAATAGAAACATCTTATCTTTGCATAATAGAAACTACAAAATATTTTTACGATGAAGAAGATTCAAATGGTTGATCTTAGAACTCAATATAACAATATTAAACCCGAAATAGATGCAGCAATTCAAGAAGTTATAGATAATACTGCATTCATTAATGGACAGCAAGTTGGCTCTTTTTCTCAAAACCTTTCTTCTTATATGGGAGCAAAGCACGTTATCACTTGTGGCAATGGAACTGACGCTCTACAAATTGCTTTAATGTCTCTAAATCTTAAACCAAATGATGAAATAATTGTTCCAGCCTTTACCTTTATTGCATCTGCAGAAGTTATTGGACTTTTAGGTTTCCGTCCTGTTATGGTTGATGTTGACTATGATAGTTTCAATGCAACAGCAAAGAATATTGAGAAAGCAATTACAATTAACACCAAAGCAATTATTCCAGTCCATCTTTTTGGACAAGGATGTGAGATGGAAGCGATAATGGAAATTGCAAAGAAATACGATTTATTTGTTATTGAAGATAATGCACAAGCAATAGGAGCTGACTATAAGTTTAGTAATGGAAAGACTCAAAAGCTTGGAACAATTGGTCATATAGGTTGCACTTCATTCTTTCCTTCAAAGAACCTTGGATGCTATGGCGATGGTGGAGCAATCTTTACTAATGACGATGAGCTAGCAGAAAAGATAAGGATGATATGTAATCACGGAATGAAGATAAGATATCACCACCAAGTCTTAGGAGTTAATTCTCGTTTAGATACAATTCAAGCTGCAATATTAGATGTTAAACTAAAACAACTTGATAAGTATTGCAAGCTTAGATACGAAGCAGCAACAAAATACTCATATGCATTCAAAGATATCAAAGGTTTAATTACACCAAAAGAGTCTTCCTTCTCCACACATGCCTATCATCAATACACTCTTAAAGTATTGGACGGAAGAAGAGATGAACTTAAAAACTACTTAGAAGAAAATGGAATCCCGTCAATGGTTTACTATCCAATTCCTCTACACAAACAAGAAGCCTTTCTTCAAATAGCAAATCAAAATGGAGATATGAGCGTTTCGGATAAGTTGAGCAATGAAGTTCTTTCACTTCCAATGCACACAGAACTTGACTATAAAACAATAGCATATATAATTTCTAAAGTATTACAATTCTTTAATAAGTAAAATATTATGAGAACAATATTAGTAACAGGAGGAACAGGATTTATTGGCAGCCACACCGTTGTTGCACTTCAAGAAAAAGGATATAATGTAGTAATTGCAGACGACCTTTCAAACTCAAACATAGACTCTGTTGATAGAATAGAAAAGATAACAGGCATTAGGCCAGAGTTTATCAAAGTTGATTTAAGCAATGAGGCAGAATGCAACCTCCTTTTCAACACCCATGATGATATTGAAGGGATAATAAATTTTGCAGCCTTTAAAGCAGTTGGAGAAAGTTGCGAAAAGCCAATCGAATACTATAAAAACAATATAGGGATTCTATTAAATGTACTTGATAATATGAAGAAACACAATATTAAATACATTGTTCATTCCTCATCTTGCACCGTTTATGGTCAGCCAGACAAGCTCCCAATTAAAGAAGACTCACCAACACAATTTGCAGAGTCACCTTATGGAAACACCAAACAAATGGCAGAAGATATACTTCACTTCACCACCCAGAGGACAGGAATAAAAGCAATAGCCTTAAGATATTTCAATCCAATTGGAGCTCATAAAAGTGGTATAATTGGAGAACTTCCTAATGGGGTACCAAATAACCTTATGCCATTTATTACTCAAACAGGAATAGGAAAAAGAAAAGCCCTAACAGTCTTCGGAAATGATTACCCAACTCCTGACGGAACTTGCATTAGAGACTATATCCATGTTGTTGACTTAGCAGAAGCACATGTCGTTGCAATGGATAGATTCTTCGATAATAAGAATAAAGCCAACCTTGAGTTCTTTAATATAGGAACAGGTAATGGATTCTCAGTCTTAGAAGTAATAAAGAGCTTTGAAAAGACCTCAGGCGTAAAACTAAACTACGTAATTGGAAAAAGAAGAGCAGGCGACATAATCCAAATATGGGCAGATACAACATACGCAGAACAAGAACTTGGCTGGAAAGCAAGAAAGACATTAGATGAAATGACACTTAGCGCATGGAACTGGGAAAAAGAATTATCAAATATCTAAAAAGAATTATCAAATTCATAAAGAAACATCCTATAATTAAGGACTTTGTTCTTTTTTGCCTTGTAACTTATATCTTTCATCGCCTATATTGGAATACCAATATGAATGCTTGGCTATTTGGTCCTTATACCGAAGAGGTCTTTAGCTTCTTTACCCTAATAGCATTTAAAGGAACAGAATTCCTATCCAATATATTTTTCACAAGTCCTTTTGATGCAGTAGATTCAAGCATAAAATTCTATACCCTAAATGCATTACAAGAAAAAGAATACTATTGTATAATGCAAGTAGTAGGGGACTGCTCTGGCATAAAGCAAATCTTCCAACTTCTAATGATAATGTTGGTTCTCCCAAACAAGCTTTGGAAAAGAATGATCTACTTCCTATGTTCAATCTTCGTTGTCCTATTCTTCAATATCATAAGAATAGTAAGCCTAACTGCCGTCCTCTTAAATCACCCTGAAAGTTATAAGTGCGCTCACGACTGTGCAGGAAGATTATTTCACTATGTTATTATAGGTCTTATCTGGATTATTTACCTACACTTCTTCGCAAGACCAAAGAAACACTAACTCCTTCTAGCTTTCCGCCAAGTGGGGGATTTTGTTTGGTTATCTTGATTTTCGAATATTTAATTGCAGGATATTCTTCAAGCAATGCTTCACAAATTCTCTTAGCAACATGTTCCAAAAGATGAGAAGGGACTTCAAAAACCCTCTTAACGGTTTGGTAAACGCTTAAATAATTTACGGTATCATTAATATTATCAGATTTTTCAGCCTTAAAAGTATCTGCCTCAAACTCTAAATCAACCCTAAAATTGGTTCCGATTTTTTGTTCTTCCTCAAAACAACCATGAAACCCATAAAAACTCATATTCTCTAACTCAACAATAGCCATATCTTATAGTATTTAAACATAAAATTCAATCCACAAAATTACAATCTTTTCACTAAATATCCCTATCTATTCTTTTCCTCCATTAAATATGGCTAATTAACAAGCTATTAAGGAAGGTTTTCGCATGCCTTGTCTCTACTTTTAAAACGAAGAATTGAACTCATGACATACCCATGTCGCACCTCGTGAGATGGGTATGTCAGTGTCGCTGACATGGGTATGTGAACAATCATGACATGGGTATGTCAGCGAGTGCGACATGGGTATGTCACGAGATGGAAACGAAGAAATAAAAATTTAAGGCTTGATATTAGAAGTTTGTTTATTTATTTCCTGACTTTGATTATGCGACACCCTAACGATTTATTTCCCAAAAGTCATCTTTAAATAAACATGCTATCGATTTGTGTTTTGGGTTTAAAAGCATTGTTTTAGTGATTGTTTCATCGCTTTCTTTTAGTTTGACTTTTATTGTTATTATTGTCTTTGCAATGTCTAATACCTTATCTACACTAAGATTTATCTTATTGACTTTTAATATTGGTTCCAACTCCTTATAAACTTTGTATGCTACAAAATATATGCAAACGTGTGCTTCAATACGTTTTCTAGTAAAATGAAACATAGGTCTTAACTCTAACACCTTTTGTTACTCTAAGCTCTCTCCACTTGCCAAAGTTCGCTATATTGTTGATAAATATCACTTGTTGATAGATTTGTATTAGTTATATATCCTTTTAAGCCATCCCATTTAATATCTTCATTGATCTTTTCTTGATTTGAGTACCCTAATATTAATTTGCATTGTTCAGACTTTTGATATTCATAAAATACCACCCCAATCTTTCCGCCAAGCACTTTGCGAGTATGTTCTACACTAATGCTTTGTATTAAATCCTTCTCTGTATCATTTAACTTATCTAAATAACGATAGATTTATATAGCTCTTTATCTTCGTCAAAATAAGATTTTAAATAATCTACTGTTGCAACCTTGCTTTGTGGCTGACATATGCGAGAGATAACTAAATGTTTTAGTATGTCATCATTTATTTTATCAAAACCTATATTGCTAAATACTGGATTTAATATCATTTGGGTGACGTTAAGTAATATGTTCTAAAAACATATCTTGTTGCCCAAGTTGTTTACTTATCCATTGCTTCCCTTTTGTCAAAAGTTCTTTTATTTCATTTTCATCAGAACTTACGCCTATTGTTTTGAGATAACAGATCTTTCCGTTTCTTTTTTCAACCACCACAACACTTGTGCTTTTTGATCTATTTGATTTTCTGCGTACATACATACAGCAAAAGTAAGTAATATTATTTTGCGACACCCAAAAAGGTGTCGCAAAATTTACAATATAATGATATATAGACTGATAGAAAATGGGATGAAAAAATCTGTCAAAGTCAGGAGACAATTAAATTAGATTTATTGGAATTATATTTTTATATCAAAATAGGTACATCTGTCTAAGAATTATAAACCTTTCAATTTATTCAGGGCGAATCAAAATCCTTTCTTTGATTCAGAAATTTAAAATGAGGTATTAAACTTCTACTAATTAGATTGATTTCCATGCGAAAGATTTTCTATTTATTAATTATTTATTGGGTTTTTAGGGATTGTGAGCTTAATTTTTATAATTTTGCATATTAATTTTTAGATTTTTACAGACAAAATAATTCTTATGGATATTGATAATGGCTATACTAAGACTGAAAGATATAACCCAGAAACCCTTAGTAAATTAGCTCACCACTATAAAGAGATATTATCTTTGATTGGGGAGAATTCTTCTCGTGAGGGGCTTTTAGATACTCCGATGAGAGTTGCAAAAGCTATGCAGTTTTTCACTCACGGATACGACGAAGATCCTGTTGAGATTCTTCGCTCTGCAACCTTTAATGAGGACTATAAACAAATGGTTATTGTTAAGGAGATTGAGATTTATTCTCTTTGTGAGCATCATATGGTTCCTATGATTGGAAAGGCTCATATTGGTTATATTCCTAATGGAAAGATTGTTGGACTTAGTAAGATTCCTCGTGTTGTGGAGTGTTTTTCTCGCCGTTTGCAAGTTCAAGAACGTTTGACTAAGCAAATTAAAGATTGTATTCAAGAAACCTTAAACCCTCTTGGGGTTATTGTTGTGATTGAAGCAAGACACCTTTGTATGAGTATGCGTGGTGTTCAGAAACAAAATTCTGTTACTACGACTTCTGACTTTACAGGTGCTTTTCTTAAAAGTGAAACAAGGGCAGAATTTCTTCAGCTAATTAGTTCAAAACTTTCTTAAAAAAACAAACAACCCTATGTTTTGCTGCATAGGGTTGTTCTTTTTTATTTCTCTAGTTCTTTTATCCTTTTTTCAAGTTCATTAATCTTATCAGCAAGATCTGGAAGCTTTCTAAAATAAGAATAGCTCTTCATATATGGTCTTGCACCCCAAGAGGGAGAGCCAAGAACGCTTGAATTATCTTCAATATTAGACATAATGCCCGATTGAGCTCCAATCCTAACATTATTGCCAATTGTTATATGTCCTGCAAATCCAACTTGACCTCCAATAAAACAATTCTTACCTATTTTTGTTGTACCCGAAACTCCTGCTTGAGCAGCCATAACCGTATTTTCATCAATTATTACATTATGTGCTATTTGAATAAGGTTATCCAATTTAACCCCTTTTCTAATTATTGTGCTTCCCATTGTTGCCCTGTCTATTGTTGTGTTTGCTCCAATATCAACATTATCTTCTAAGATAACATTTCCAATTTGAGCTATCTTCTTAAAAGATCCGTCTTCAAGAGGTGCAAAGCCAAAACCATCTGCTCCAATTACTGCTCCTGAGTTAATGCTACAATTATTACCAATTACGCAAGAATGATAGACCTTTGCACCTGAGAAAAAAGTCACATTATCACCAATTTGAACATTATCACCAATATAAACATGGGGATATATCTTTGCACCCTTACCTATTTTCACATTTTCTCCAATATAAGCAAACTCTCCAATATAAGGCTCGCCCTCAATTGTGGAAGTCTTTGAGATAAACGAAAGAGAAGAAACTCCTTCCTTATTTAGCATATATTCATTATATATATCTAAGACCTTAGCAAAGCAAGCATAAGCATCATCTACCTTAATAATAGTTGTCTTTATGTCTTTCTCTGGCTCAAAGCTTTTATTCACAATAACCACAGAAGCTTTTGTGTCGTAAATATAATGTTCGTATTTAGGGTTTGAAAGGAAAGACATCCCTTTTTCTATGCCCTCTTCAATCTTACAAAGAGTGTTAATGACAGCATTTTCGTTTCCTACTACCTCTCCTCCCAACATTTGAGCGATTTGTCCTGCAGTAAATTCCATATTTTCTTATAATTTTATTCCTCATGCAAAGATATAAAAAACCGAAGACCTAATCAGTTTTTAGTTAAAAATGCTTGTGATTTTGGAAATATGAAAAAAAGTTGTAATTTTGCACCCTGATTAAAGCAAGGTCTCTTGGCCGAGCGGTTAGGCACCGGTCTGCAAAACCGTCTACTCCAGTTCGAATCTGGAAGAGACCTCAAGAAAATAATCGTTTCAGCCACCTTATAGGTGGCTTTTTTGCTTTTATAGTATAACTTTATTAGCTTTTATACGTATTATTATCTACTAATATTTTCGAATCTATACAATTACAATTTCTTATGAACGGATTAAGACAAGAAATGAATGCAGCTAGAGACAAACTATTCAAATATTCTATTCTTAGTATATTAATTTTAGCCATTCCAGCTATTGTTTTTTCTTTAATTCAAATTATCAAATATGGATTTGATATTAATTATGTTTTGTTTTGTAGCATGTTTATACTCATTTCGGCTATTTTCCTTTTAAGAAACAAACTATCCATTATTCTAAAATCTCATATTGTCGGTTCATTATTCCTTATTTCGGGATTTATTGGGAATTTATTCTTTGGGTTTTCAGGAGGTCACTTCTTATGTCTTATTGGTATTGCAATAATTACTGTTTTATACGGGAAAAAATTAGGAATAATCTATTCTATTATTGCCCTCTTAGGTTATATTTTTATTGAATATATTATATTAAACAACCTATTTGTTAGAGAAATAGACTTCAATGCTTTTAACGCTAATTTCATAAGCTGGATATATGCATTATTTACTATATTTATTACAGCAATAATACTTATTAGTTCAATAAATTATATCAATAAAGCTTTCATTAGTTTAGTAAAAAAGCTTGATAAAAACAATATTGAACTCAACATATTAAACTCTTCTTATAAAGATGTATTCGTTAAGGTTGAGGAAAGTGAAAGAAAATATAAAGCAATTTTTCAAACTCTTAATGAAGGTGTTATTCTTACTGACCAGGAGGGTAATATTATTGATTGCAATAAAGCTACAGAAGACATTTTAGGAGCTTCAAAAAGTGATTTATTAAGTGTTAACTTGCATTCAAAGAACTTTAGCTTCATCTATCCAAACCTAAGTCCAGTTCCTGATGAGGAATGCCCAGGAGTAAAAACATTAGAAAAAGGAGTTTCTATCTCTGGTTTTGAAGTGGGATTACAACAAGAGGACCAAATCAAATGGATTAGCCTTAGTTCTGAACCTCTAAAGATTGAAGGATATGGAGTCTTCCTTACCCTTCACGACTTAACCCAGAAGAAGAAAATGGAACAAGAACAGGTTGTTTTCAACCGTTACTTCGAAGCCTTCTTGGAGCATATTACTGACTATGTTATTTTTAAAGATATTAACGGGAAAATAGTATTCTGCAGCCAAAGTCTTGCACAACTTACTGGTTATAGTAGTTGGAAAAATCTTATCGGTAAAAATTATTCAGATATTCTTCCTGAAGAGTCTGCACTACAATATGAAAGTGAAGACAAAATCATTCTTAGCACAGGAAAAAGACTAGAAGGAAAGGTTAATATGTTCTTAGGGAATGATTCAGAGATTAGATATGAACAAACGAATAAAGTTCCTTTGCTTGATGAAGATATGAATGTCGTGGGAATAATTAGCATAAGTAGGGATATTACAGACCTAAAAAGAGAGAAAGACCTTATTGAAGAACAAGAAGAAAAGTTTAACCTAATTCTAAACTCAACTGCCGAAGGAATTTATGGATTAGATCTTAATGGGAACTGTACTTTTGTGAACCAATCTTGTATTGAAATGCTTGGATATTCAAAAGGAGAAGAATTGCTAGGTCAAAATATGCATAATCTAATTCATCATTCCAATGCAAATGGGGAGCCTATCAGTCAATATGATTGTAACATTAATCACACTCTTCAGCATGGAGAAGAAATGAGCTCAGATAAGGAAGTTTTTTGGAAGAAAGATGGCACAAGTTTACCGGTTGAATATTTCTCTTACCTACAAATAAATGAAGGGAAAATTGTTGGAGCTGTTGTTACCTTCTTAGATATTACTGAAAGGAAAGAACGTTCAAAACAAATCATTAATTCCACTAAAAAACTTCAAAAGCTTAACTCCGATAAAGACAAGTTTATTAGAATACTAGCTCATGATTTAAAGAATCCTTTTAATTCCATAATAGGATTTTCAGAATATATTATAGACAACTTAGAAGAAATAGATAAAAACACTATAAAAGAGTTTACAAGTATTATAAACGAAAGCTCAGAAAATGCATATCAGCTACTAGAGGAAATACTTCTTTGGCTTAAGGTTCAGTCGGGCAAACTTAGTGTTGAGAAGAAAGAAGTTGAGCTTAGGCAAATAGTTTTAAATGTTATTGAAGGTCTGAAAACAAATGCACAAACTAAGGATATAAAACTATCTTGTTCAATCCCAGAAAGTGTATATATTGAATCAGACATCAATATGCTAAAGACAATATTAAGAAATCTAATCAATAATTCCATAAAGTTCACTGATGAAAAGGGAGAAATTGAAGTTAAGATGGAAGAAAAGGAAGATAAGATTAATATAATTGTTTCTGATAACGGCGTTGGGATGAGCAAAGAAGAGGCAAGCCGAATATTTACTAATGATTCTTACCAAACAAAAGAAGGAACCAACGGTGAGAAAGGCACTGGGTTAGGTCTAACTATTATTAAAGACCTTGTGCAAAGTCATGATGAAACAATTTGGGCAGAATCGGAAATAGGGAAAGGAAGTGATTTCATTTTCACAATGCCAAAGGCTGAACACAAGAACTAAAATCTAAGTTTGTGGAATGAAAAAAATTGGATATTACCTTATTTTCTATTGCCTACTAGTCCCATTATCTCTTTTGCCGATGTGGATGCTATATGGTATTTCTAATCTTATAAGTTTCATCCTTCAACACATATTGAAGTATAGAGTTAAGGTTGTGGAGACAAACCTTAAGAAATCTTTCCCTAACAAAACAGAAAAAGAACTAAAAACAATTAAAAACCAATTCTATAACCACCTTTCAGATGTATTTATTGAAGGATTAAAGATTCTTACAATCTCCAAAACGAACCTAATAAAGAGATATTCTTGCCAAAACAAAGAAATCTTGGATAAGTATTACCAAAACAATCAAAGCCTAATATTCGTATCCTCTCACCATAATAATTGGGAGTATATGGTATTGTCACTAGGAATGCAGTTTCCTTTTCAAGCAGTTGGTGTTGGAAAAAGAATGACAAATAGCACATTTGGAAACCTTATGCATAAGAAAAGGACCCGTTATGGAACAGAGGTCTGCTATTCGGATAATGTTAAAGCATTAATTGAGCAAAAAAAACAAGAGAAAACGCCAACTATATTTATGTTACTTGCAGACCAGAGCCCAAATGACAAACACAAGTGCTATTGGACAGAATTTCTTAACCAAGATACACCTGTAATTTTTGGACCAGAGAACTTAGCAAAGAAAGAAAACTACCCAATAATTTACTATAGGGTAAATAAAATTAAAAGAGGCTATTATTCATTTGAACTAATCCCACTTGAAGACAAGCCACAAGAAACCCAGTATGGAGAAATCACTCTTAAATATCTTTCTGAGTTAGAAAAAACTATAAAACAAGCACCTCAATATTGGCTTTGGTCACATAAAAGATGGAAACACCAAAGACCAAAAAGCATATATCAAGATAAATTTATTAAGAAATAGAACTTGTTTTCTAAGTCTTCGTTTTAATAAATCCTTTCTTTGATTCAAGATTTTCTTTCTTTGATTCAGTAAATTGTTTCAGCGATTCATTTCTTCCTTAAAAGAAATAGCTTAGATGAACTTGGAAGCCTTTCCAACGGAAATTTGTATATGTCATCATTCTATGAAGCCCAAAAACATAAGTCCCTCCTAATTCCCATCTATGGCTAATATCGTAACCAACGCCTAGTTGAAATCCAAGATCAAATGCCTTTAACCTATTGTCCGAAAATGTATTTTCAGTTATTTTACCATAAAAGTTGTTTGCTGATGTGTCTCTTAGGTCTTCAAAAGATGATTTTCCTCCAATACCATACGTAAAATAAGGTGCAACTGAAATAATTAATCCCCTTCCAATCCTCTCGTCTCCAAATTTCATCAAGATTCCTGCAACTCCTTCAATCAAATACGCATTTACATTACCCTTATCGTTGAAAGTTCTTTCGTATTTATAGCCTTTGTTTTGGAATGACAATGAGGGTTGGAAATACATATTATATACTAGTCTCTTCTCTGCAACAAACCCTGCTTTCCATCCAAGTTTATATTCTCCACCCTGTTGAAGGGTTGCTATGTCATAGTTTGCCCCTGCTCTTATGCCGTATCTCCATGGTTGGTTTGAGGTTTCTACTGTGCTTCTAACTGGTTGAGCCATTAGGTTTATGCTGAAAAATAAAGGCAATACAAAGGCTGAAAGCAAAAATCCTTTTAGTCTATATAGAATTATATTTCTCATTTCTTTTCTTCTATCTGATAAATTGTTTTAATAAGGTTTTCTCCTGAGCCAATCCTATAACCATCTGAAAGGAAAACTATATTCCCTTCATTTGTGATTAAAAGAATAATTGGGAGATTATCTTTAATTTCTTTCTTTGTGGCTTTGAGAACTTGTTTTAATATTTTACTTCCTTTATCTATTGCAAAAAGAGATTGTTCTGGAAGGTTCTTATAGCTTTTTTCAGAAAAATCTCCTCTTAATTTATTATCTGGAACTAAGAAAAGAACTCCTCCTTGCCATTGTTCAAATTCTTTTTTGAAAAGTGGTATATCAACCATTATATGTTTTGTTGGCTCTGAATCAGGATCAATAATTGCAATAACTAACCCCTTACCATTAGAAAGCTCTGCAAGGGTTGTCTTCTCTTTATTTTGAAGATTAACCTTAGTTTTCATATTCATCACGCCTTCAACAACAAGCTCTTGTGATATTTCTCTTAGCTCCACAAATAAATCATAAGTCCTGTCTGGCTTAAGATAAAAGTAGTTAGTCTTAATATAAACTGTTCCATCATTTGCCCTATTGCCTGTAAGCAAACGATAATATCCTGATTCTAAGCTTAAGTGTTCAGGAAAGTCTTTAAACTTTGGGTCGTATTCGTAGTCGAGTGTTTGAAACTTACCGTCAACAAATTTTGCCAGAGTGAAATGAGTTGAGTACTCTGGTTTAATCCTATTTGTGGAAGTATTATTATAAACATTCAAAATACACTTACCATTGCTTATATTATTAATCTCTCTATCCTCTCCTGCTTTCCTATTATTTAAAGCAACTATCCATTCTCCGTTATCATAATACATAGCCTTTCCTGTTGCCCAGTCGTATTTTGCAGGGAAGAAGAATGTTCTTGCCATTGCAACAAATAGAATCTCCATTGAAACCTGGTCAGCCTCTTCTAAGCGAATAACTCCCTTAGGTGAAATTTGACAACCATAATAGTTATCGGTTGTGTTTAGGTTAATATTAGTTTTAATCCACTTTCCTATTTGCAAAGGAGATGTAATATCTTGTTCAAGGAATATTTCTTTTTTGTTTTCATTTATATATTCTCTCCAAGATGTAATTAACTCCAATTGAATTCTTGGATTAAGGATATAGTTATCAATTATCTCTTTTGGGTAAGTGAGATTTGGTTTAGTTTTTAAATAAGCATCTAAATGACTTTGCAAGATTTCTTTAGGCGTATCTCTTAAATCCTTCTCATAAATAACCTTTAAAATATCTAAGGCCTCTGGAGTGTTTTTGTTTTCTCTAAGAAAGCCTTCGATTTCCTTATAGTTTCCCCAGCTATTCTTAATTATTTCTGCCACATCATTTGCGTCAAACAAAGGTAGCTCAAGACTAAGGTTCTTTATGTAGTCATCATTTGGGAATGTTGCTATATAAGCATTTCGAATTGAGTCTTCATATAGTAGGCGTCTTGTATTTATTTTTAACTTATCACCAGAAATTGTTGTAATTGCTCTTTGTATTGGAGGACTAACTTCAAACAGCTCCTCATATTCTCTATTTTGATTAGGCATTAGAACAAGAGAAAGCGTATCGGTATCTTTAACAGTAACTTTCTTGTAAGCATAGCTTGTTTGTTTATTTGCCCAAATAACTAAGTCGCCAAAGCCTGTTGTTAGATAGGTTAAACCACTAGAATCTGTTTTTGTTTGAGCAATAGGATAGAACTCTGCGTAATTATATAAGCCAAAATCAACATCAGCATCTTTTACAGGATTGCCCTTATAGTCAGAAACCTTAACATATATCTTTTTTGTTTTAGCGTAGTTTGGTAGAAGATTAATCTTAGAATAAAGTTCTGTTTGATAGTTTACTTCTTCCGGTCCTTTATAGTTGCCTCCAAAAACAGTAGTATGAACCATCATTGTTCTTTTTGCAGGAGCATCAAACCAAGCTATATTAAGTTCTGGTTCTGGCTCACAAGCTCCAAGGTGATACCATGAGCCATCAATCCAAACCTCAACCCAAGCATGATTGTCATCAGTATGTGCCCAGCGAGGAGTATAACATTGGCGTGCAGGAATAGAAACAGCCCTAAGAGCAGTAACTGTAAAAGTTGATTCCTCACCACATCGCCCATGAGAGGTTCTTATGGTTGCAAGTGGAGATGAAGTTCTTCCGTCAGATCCCTTATAATTTACATATTCATGACACCAGTGGTTAACTTCCAAAGCAGCATCATACATACTCATATTCTTAACTCTATCCTTTAACTCATTAAAGAAAACAAGTCTTGCACTATCTAAGTTTTCATTATTTACCCTATATACCAAAACAAAGTGGCGGAATATCTCTTCTGGTATTGTTTTTCCCCAATCAAAATAATCTCTTGCCTGGAAAGCTGTTTTAACCTGAGTAACGAAAAATTCCTCATCATAGTCTGCAATATCGCTTAGTGGCATATAAGCTTTAAGAAAAGCCATTGCCTCTTCTTCTCTTTCAGATAAAGTATTCTTTGTTTGTGCATTAGCATTTAAAACAAATAGAAATGAAACACAAAATAATAAATAAAACTTCCTCATATACCCACTTAATTTATATACTTACCTTTAATGATTAATCCTTATTTTGATAGTATTTTATTATACTGATTTGGATTTAAAAGCAGTTTTACAGCCTCTTCAATCTCAGCATCTGACTGTAAAAGAGCCTCTATCCTTCCCTTTTGATAATGATATCTAACAACAATTTCTGATAATAGTATATCCTTAATGTCTTCTTTGAATTTGATTAGATCATTACTCTTATCTTTTTCAATCTTCTGTTTTAAGTCTTCAATAGTCTTTTCAATCTCTTCACTATACTTTTCTTTTTTAGACATCTCTTCAAGTTCTTTTAGCATCCTTTCAGTTATTGTGGAGTATGAATAATCCTTATCACTTATGAAATCCGTAAATTGTTTATATATATCGTCTGTTATCTTGAAGTCTTTAGCGCTAGGAATTGTAGGGTTATTCTTTACAAATTCGGAAGCAAAGTCAAAAGCAAGGAACTTAGTAATTATTGTCATTATTAGAGGGCTTGCATATTTTGGTTCAATCACAATATCTGGCTCAATACCAAATCCATCATAAACCGTTCTTCCTCCTTTTGTTTTGAAAGCTGTTTTTAGAGAATCTGGAAGTTTCGTTGCTCTGCCGTTATCGTCCCTATGTGAATAATCAATAGCTTGAATACAACGACCACTTGGGATATAGTATTTTGAAACCGTAACCTTCATTTGAGCATTATAGGTTAGGGGGATAATGTTTTGAACTAAGCCTTTCCCAAATGTTCTTTGACCCATAATAACTGCACGGTCTAAGTCTTGAAGACTTCCTGCAACAATTTCAGATGCTGAAGCAGAATAGTTATCAACCAAAACAATAACAGGAATATTTAAGTCAACAGAAGGATAAAGGGTTTTGAAGGTTTGGTTCTTTTCAACAATCTTTCCCTTTGTTGAAACAATATTTTGACCTTTATCAACAAATATATTAACAATATTAACAGCATCGGTAAGTAAGCCACCACCATTTCCCCTTAGGTCAAGAATTAAACCTTTCATCTTAGGATTTTTGTTTTTCAGCTCTCTAAAAGCATTTGAAACATTATTGGCAGCATCTTTTGTAAATTCATTTAACTTAATATAGCCTATCTCATTCTTTACCATTCCATAATAAGGAACGTTTTCAAGAGTTATCTCTTCTCTCTTAAAGATTTTTTCAAGCTCTTTTCCATTTCTAAGTACTTTTATCTTAATTTCTGAACCAGCCTGTCCTCTAAGAAACTCTCTAACCTGGTCTGTGCTCTTATCTTTTGCAATTTGTCCATTAACTTCTAAGATAATATCCCCTGCCCTAAGCCCTGCCTTATCTGCGGGAAGCCCTTCGTAGGGTTCTGATATAATTACTTGACCGTTTTTTGAGTGAATTAAAGCACCAATTCCTCCATACTGTCCCATAAGTTGAAGTTTAACATCCTCAATATCCGATTCTGGAATATAATTAGTATATGGGTCAAGTTTAGCAAGCATTGCATCAATAGCATTCTTCATCAACTCCCCAGGGTTAATATCATCAACATAATTTAAATGAAGATTTTTATATACAGATGAAAAGATTTCAAGGTTCTTCGATAGTTCAAAACCCTTATCTTCCTCTTGAGCTTTAAGCGTTGGAACTATCAGTATAAATGAAAGCAGAACTAGTATTATTCTTTTATGTTGCATAGAACTATATTGTTTAATTTGTAGCAAAGATACTCCAAACAAACAAATCTAAACTATGTTTTATTGTATTAAATGCACTTTTTCAATTAAAAAGTTCTTAATTACTGATTTTCTTCCTACTTTTGCAAGCTATTAGAAAAAAGTCTTAGAGAAATTAAGTAAAAACAACAAATAACATTTAGTAATGGCGATTATTGGTAGAATCAGAAAAAGAGCGGGTATAGCAGTTGCAATCATTGCAATAGCTATCTTATCATTTATTTTCAGCGACATCTTTACAAAAAACACAAGTGTTCCTAATAACATAGGTACAATTGATGGTGTTGAAATCACAAGAAACGAGTTTGAAGAAATGTCTCAAAACATTGAAACAAACATGAAACAACAATATCAAACAGAGTCGTTAAATCCTGAACAAAGCTATACTGTACGTCAACAAGCATATCAAGAGCTTTTAAATGAAAAACTATTGTCAGCTGAGTACGAAAAGATTGGTATTAATGTTGGAAAAGAAGAATTAAATGATATGTTCTTTGGAACCTTCATTCATCCAATGGTTATTCAAAATTTCTCAGACCCAAAAACAGGTAACTATAACAAACAAGCAATTGCACAATACATTGCACAGTTCGATAAACTTCCTGCAGAAGAACAAGCATCTTGGAAAAACTTCGAAAAATATGTTAAGAAAAGCCGTTTACAAGAAAAATACGAAAAACTACTAGCTAAGAGCATGTATATGCCAAAAGCAATAGCAGGACACCTTAGCACAGTTTACGACAAGACAACAAACTCTCGTTATACCATTCTTCCTTTCTCAGCAATAGCAGACAATACAATTAAGATTGAAGAATCAGATTACAAGAAATACTACGCAGAACATAAGAATGAATTTAAACTTAACGAAACAATGCGTGACGTTGAATTTGTTAAATTCCCTATCGTTCCATCACCAGAGGACATAAAAGCAATCAACGATTCAGTATATAGCACATTCGAACAATTCAAAGAAACACCTTCATATGAAATTCCAGGATTTGTTTCAAGCGTATCAGATCAATACTACGATAGTAACTACTATAAGAGAGAACAATTTGAACAAATAATCCCAGATTCAATACTATCAAGAGTTAAGATAGGTGAATTTATTTCTCCATTCCAAAACGGATCAAATTGGGTAATGGCAAAACTTACATCAATGCAAGCACGTCCAGACTCAGTTCGTTTCTCAAGAATTCTAATCCTTAACAGCAATGCAGGAGGAGAAATAAAAAGAAATGAAGCAGCAGCAACAAAACTAAAAGACAGCGTTTATTCAATAGTAAGTAAAGATGCAGCAGGATTTGAAAACAATGTAGCAAAATACTCTGACGACCCAGAGGCAAAGAAAAACATGGGAGACTCTGGCTGGCTATTAGATGGTCAACTTCAATCAGACCTTTACAACCTAATTAACACAACCCCTGTAAATGGAGTATTTGTTTATAACATTCCAAATGACCTTGGCTATATGTTAATTAAAGTAACAGAAAAAACAAGTCCAGTAAACAAACTACAACTTGCAACAATTGTTATGGAAATACGCCCAAGCGAAAAAACAGTTAATGAAATCCGTGATAATGCTAATAACTTCTTAGGCGCATCATCGAACATGGCAGGCTTCACACAAGCAGCACAAAAACAAAACCTAAACATCCTAACCTCACAACTTAGAGAAATGGATTACCAACTAAACGGAACACCATATGCAAGAGAGATAGTTCGTTGGGCATTCAACAAAGACACCAAGAAAGGTGATGTAGCACCAGAAATATATGAGTTAACAGATATGTTCCTCGTTGTAGGAGTAAAAGATATAAAAGAAAAGGGCATCCTACCACTTGACCAAGTTAAACCATATATTGAAAACATGGTAAGAATGGAAAAGAAAGCCGAAATCTTAATGAAGAAAGCCGAAACACTAATAGCAAGCGAAAAGACAATTGACGCAATAGCACTAAAAGAAAACACAGCAGTTGACACAGCAGCAAACGTTTCATTTGGCGACCCATACTTCGTTCAAGCAGGACCAGAGATGAGAGTAATCGGAACCCTATCAGCAGCAACAAAAACAGGAATCCAAAAACCAATCAAGGGATATAACGGAGTCTATATTGTGAACGTTGATTCAATGGGCAAGAGAGAAACCAAGGAAGACCCACAAATGATTCAACAATCATTCGAAATGCGTAATATGCAAAAGACATCACAACTTCGTCTACCACTTCAAGTACTTCAAGAAAAGGCAAAAATTAAAAACAACTTTAGTTTCTTCTACTAAACCTAGAAAAGACTAAACCCAAATACAGAAAAAGGACAACCCCACAAGGTTGTCCTTTTTTCTTTGCCCATTTCCTATTACTAAAACAAAGAAACAAACTCCTAAATCCCCCTTTCAATCTAAGAATCATGCCATGATACCACCCAATTCATGCCATGATACTTATCAATTCATGGCATGAAACTGGTCATATCATGGCATGAATTGGGAATCAAAACGAAGATTAAAAAGTGTAAACCTTAGTTTCCCTCGTTCTAATCAAGGTTTACATAGTTCTAACTAAGCCTAAATACAATTTACATTTGTTTTCTATGGTCTTGATTCTAGTTTACACTTGATAAAAACAAGTTGAGGTTTCTTTATTTAAAGTTTTAGTTGAGGTTTATAATGCTATTCTTTCCCTAAAATCTAAGTAATCAGATTTAATAATCAATTTGTACAATTATTTATTTCTTTTTAAGTATCTTTGCTTTCTATAAATTATAAGGATGACTAAGAGACCGGAACTACTGAAAAAAGGAGATAAGATTGGGATTGTTGCAACTGCTCGTAAGATTAGTATTGAGGAGGTGGCGGCTAGTATTAAGCTATTTCTTTCTTGGGGTTTGGTGCCTGTTATTGGGAAAAGTATTGGTGAAGAAGAGAATCAATTTGCTGGTTCTGATATGGAAAGGGCTAAGGACTTGCAGTCTTTCTTAGATAATAAGGAGATAAAAGCTGTTTTTTGTGCAAGAGGGGGTTATGGTACGGTTAGGATTATTGATATGCTTGATTTCTCTCTATTTATTCAAAATCCAAAATGGATAATAGGCTATTCTGACCCAACGGTCTTGCTTTCACATATATATTTCAACTATAATATTGAGACCATTCACGGCATTATGCCTCTTAATATTAATAAGGATAATTTCTTTTCAAATGCTGTAATTAGCTTAAAGAAGATATTGTTTGAGGGAGAGAACAAGAACGTTTATAAAAAGTATATAATGAATAGAAAAGGCGAGGCTGAGGGAGATCTTATTGGGGGAAACTTATCGGTTCTTTATAGCTTGCTGGGTTCAAATAGTTTTGGAGAAACAAAAGGCAAGATTTTATTTATTGAAGACTTAGACGAATATATTTATCATATAGATAGGATGATGCAGGCTTTGAGAAGAGCTGGAAAGTTAAAGGATTTGAAGGGTTTGATTGTTGGTGGAATGACTGATATGCACGATAATGCAATTCCATTTGGGAAGACAGCAAATAGAATCATTATGGATACTGTCAAAGAATATAATTTTCCAGTTGCTTTCAATATTCCAATTGGACATATCAAAGAAGAGAACCAAGCTTATGTGGTGGGAAGAAAAACTACCTTGATTGTGGAAAAAGACAAAGTAATTATAGAGCAATAATAAAAGGATATGGATACATCATATATTTTTGGACAAAAGGGAGAGAAGTTAGCCTTAGAGTATTTGATTGAAAAGAATTATATAATCTTGGAAAGGAATTATAGGAGTGGGAAGAATGAGATTGATATTATTGCAAGAAATGGCGGAGATATTGTTTTCATTGAGGTTAAGACTAGGAGCACGGATGTATTTTGCGAGCCTGAAACTGCGGTTACAAAAGAGAAACAAAGAGCAATAATAAAGGTTGCAAATAGTTATATAGTGAGAAATAACATTAACGAAGAAGCAAGGTTTGATATCATAGCTATTGTTACCAATGAAGATGGCACAAAGATAAATCATATAGAAAACGCCTTTACACCAATGCCCTATTAGATAAATGGAAGATTCAAATAGATTATATTATAGTATTGGAGAGGTTGCAAAGGAATTGGACGTTAGTTTACCTACTCTTAGGTTTTGGGAAACAGAATTTTCTCAAATCAAACCTCATAAGAATAAGAGGGGAGTAAGGTTCTATACTAAGAAAGATATTGAACTCCTAAAGCAAATCCACTATCTGACTAAGACCTGTGGATATACTATTGAGGGAACAAAGAACTATTTGAAGACTAAAGTAAATACTGAAAACAAAGGCGAAAACAATACAGTTAATGTTGAGCTTGTTCGTTCGCTTAATGAAATAAAAGAATTCCTCTTAGAGTTAAAAGATAACTTATGAACATACTAATACTTTGCACAGGCAATTCATGCCGTTCACAAATGGCAGAAGCTTGGCTAAAACAAATAAACCCAAACTTAAATGTTTACTCAGCAGGAACCTTTCCTGCAAACGAAGTTCACCCCTTAGCCGTTAAGGTTATGGAAGAAAATGGTATTGATATTTCTTCAAATAAGCCAAAAAAGGTTGATGAGTTCTTAGATAAGGATTGGGATTATGTTATTTCTGTTTGCGATAATGCAAAAGAGACCTGCCCTTGTTTTACGGGTGATGCAAAGAACTTCCTTCACTACTCTTTTGAAGACCCATCGAAAGCGGAGGGAAGTGATGAGTTTATATTTGAAGAGTTTAGGCGTATTAGCTTAGAGATAAATCATATATTCTTTTTCCTTAATGAAAAGGTATTTGGGCAAGAGGGAATTATATGTACAAAGCATGAATGTGAGGGATTTGAACAATAATAGAAGAAATTAATAATAGAGAACCAAAAAACAAGATTATTATATGAAAAAGAATATTGCATTAATGGCTGGGGGGAATAGTGAAGAGGCAGTGGTTTCTCTTCGTTCTGCAATTCAGGTTGAGCAAAACATAGATAAATCAATTTATAATGTTTATAAGATTATTCTTAAGGAAAGAGATTGGTACTACGAAGTAGATAGCAAGAGATATAATATTAATAAGGATGACTTCTCTCTTAGAATAGGAGATGAGAAGGTTGTTTTCGATGGAGTGTTTATTATAATTCATGGCACACCTGGTGAGAATGGGCTTTTGCAAGCTTATTTCGAGATGATGAATATTCCTTTTGCTTCATGTAGCTCATTGGTTTCTGCAATAACTTTCGACAAGGTTGTTTGTAATGCAGTAGTTAGGGAATTGGATGTAGTAAAGGTTGCAAGAAACATTAGCTTCTATAAAAACAATCAAGTAAGTGTTGATGATATTCTTAAAAAGCTTAGTTTACCTCTTTTTGTTAAACCCTCAGAAGGTGGTTCAAGCATTGGTATGACTAAGGTTAAGAGAAAAGAAGACCTGAAAGAGGCGATAGAAACAGCATTTAAGGTTCATGAAAGAGTGATTATTGAAGAATTTATTAAGGGAAAGGAGCTAACTTGTGGGGTTTTGGAAACAAGGAATGAGGTAATTGCTTTTCCAATAACAGAAGTAATTCCTGTTAATGAGTTTTTCGACTACCAAGCTAAGTATGACGGTTCAACAGCTGAGATAACGCCAGCAGAGATTGAGGATAAGGTAAGAGAGGAAGTTCAATCTACGGCTAAAAAACTATATAAGCAGTTAAATTGTAAGGGAGTTTGTAGGATAGATTTAATTTATGATTCTGAGAAAGAAGAGTTATTCTTCTTAGAAGTAAATACTATACCTGGTCAGTCCTCAGAGAGCATTGTTCCAAAACAAGTTCAATCGATGGGATGGACAACAAAAGACCTTTATTTAAGGATGCTAGAAGAAATCTTCTAAAACAAAAGGCCTAGATGAAAGAAACAAGACTTAAAGCCTTTATACTAATATTTCTATTGCCCTTATTATCATTTTCTCAACCTAAGAATGTGATTTTAATGATAGGAGATGGTATGGGACTTGCACAAGCATACGCTGCTTATACGGTAAACAAAGGGCAGTTAAATATGTTTAATATGCCAGTAACTGGTTTTTCTAAAACATATTCAGCAGATAAATATATTACTGACTCAGGAGCAGGTGGGACTGCAATGGCAACAGGTCAGAAAGCAAATAATGAATCCATAGGGCTTGATTCTCTTTGGACATCTCATCCAAGTTTAATGAAGCTTGCAAAGAGAAAAGGACTTTCAACAGGAATTGTAGTTACTTGTGATATAACTCATGCTACGCCTGCAAGCTTCTATGCAAATGTTAAGCATAGAAAAATGGAGCAGGAGATAGCTCTAGCTCTTTTGGATGAGAATATTGATATATTTATTGGTGGAGGGTTAAAGAACTTTCTTGCAAAAAACAGAAAAGATGGGCTTTCTTTAACTGATAGCTTAGAAAAAAGAGGTTATAAGATGGTTTATGAGCTAGATGGACTAAATTCATTAAAAGCTCATAAAGGAAGAAATCTTCTTGGGGGCTTATTTTATGATGGACATCCACCACTAGCATCAAAGAGAAATGATATGCTTTCAAAGAGCTTAGAGAAAACTCTTGAGCTTCTATCTTCTAACAAAAAAGGTTTCTTTTTGATGTTGGAAGGGTCGCAAATTGATTTCGAGGCTCACCTTAATAAATTTGACAATATGGTTGAAGAGGTGCTTGACTTTGATAAGGCTGTTGGCATTGCTATTGAATTTGCAAAAAAAGATAAAAACACCATTGTTATTGTTATTGCTGACCACGAAACAGGTGGTCTAACACTTAATGGAGGTGATATAAAAACTGGTAATGTTAAGGATAAATGGACTAGTTTTCATCATACAGCTATTATGGTTCCTATTTATGCCTTTGGCGTTGGAGCTGAAAATTTTACTGGAGTAATGGAGAATACAGATGTTTTTACGAAAATCTCTTCATTATTGGATTTGTAATTGTAACTTTGCACGAGAATAAATAATAATATAACATAAAAATATAAAGATGACAGACTACAACTTAAAGTATAAAGTAGCAGATATTAGCTTAGCTGACTTTGGTAGAAAAGAAATTGATATCGCAGAAAAAGAAATGCCAGGTCTAATGGCTCTAAGAGAAAAGTTCGGTAAGAAAAAGCCTCTTAATGGGGTTAGGATTATGGGTTCTCTTCATATGACTATTCAAACAGCAGTATTAATTGAAACCTTAACTGCTCTTGGAGCAGATGTTCGTTGGGCTTCTTGCAATATATTTTCAACTCAAGACCATGCAGCAGCAGCAATTGCAGCAGCAGGAATTCCTGTTTTTGCTTGGAAAGGTGAAACACTTGAAGAATATTGGTGGTGTACTAACCAAGCTCTTTCTTTTCCTAATGGAAAGGGAGCTCAATTGATTGTTGATGATGGTGGAGATGCTACTCTTTTAGTTCATAAGGGATATGCAGCAGAGAAAGATGCTTCTATTTTAGATAAAACTCCTTCTTCAGCTGAAGAGTCTGTTATTCTAAAAACCATAAAAGAAATCTTAAAAGAAGATAATCAAAAATGGCATAGGACAATTGCAGAACTTAAGGGTGTTAGTGAAGAAACAACTACTGGTGTTCACCGTTTATATCAAATGATGGAAAGAGGAGAACTTCTTATTCCTGCAATAAACGTTAATGACTCAGTAACTAAATCAAAATTCGATAACCTTTATGGTTGTAGAGAATCACTTGCTGACGGAATCAAAAGAGCAACAGATGTTATGATTGCTGGTAAGGTTTGTGTTGTTTGTGGTTATGGCGATGTTGGTAAGGGTTGTGCTCATTCAATGAAAAGCTATGGAGCAAGAGTTATTGTAACTGAAATAGATCCTATTTGTGCTCTTCAAGCTGCTATGGAAGGTTTTGAAGTTACAACACTTGATGATGCTCTTAGTGAAGGTAATATATTTGTTACAACAACAGGAAACAAAGATGTTATCACTGCTGAGCAAATGTCAAAGATGTGTGATGAAGCTATTGTATGTAATATAGGACATTTCGATAATGAAATACAAGTTGAGAAATTAGAAACTTGGCCAGGAATTAAGAAACTAAACATTAAACCACAGGTTGATAAATATACTTTCGAAAATGGTAATTGTATTTATTTATTAGCAGAAGGTCGTTTAGTTAATCTTGGTTGTGCAACAGGACATCCTTCTTTTGTTATGAGTAGTTCTTTCACCAATCAAACCTTAGCTCAAATTGACCTTTGGGAAAATGATTATGAAGTTGGGGTATATCGTTTACCTAAACAACTTGACGAAGAAGTTGCAAGACTTCACTTAGAAAGAATTGGCGTTAAGCTAACTATTCTTACTGATGAACAAGCTGATTATCTAGGAGTTCCGAAAAACGGTCCATATAAAGCAGACCATTATAGATATTAGTGAAAAATATATTTAGAATATTCAAATACATCAAAGGTTACAAAAGAGAAGTAATCTTAAATATAGTTTTTAATATACTCTATGTTTTTGCTTCTCTTTTTTCCTTTGTTATTGTAATTCCTTTTGTTTCCGTACTCTTTGGAATCATTAAGGCTCCAGCTATTTGTCCTGAACTTGCATTTAATAAAGACGTAATTATTGATTATTTTGCTTGGAAGCTCAATAACTTAAGCCTAGAATATGGTCTCTATACTTGTTTGGCTATTCTAAGTGTAGTGTATTTAATATTTGCTTTCTTCTCTGCCCTATTTCGTTATCTAGGTATGTATTTCTTAGCTCCAATCAGAAATGGAGTTGTGAAAGATTTGAGAAACGACATATACCATAAAATCACAACCCTTCCTCTTTCATTCTTCTCCAACAAAAGAAAAGGAGACTTGCTTTCAAGAATGAGCTCAGACCTTTTAGATATTGAAATATCTGTTATAAGTAGTTTGCAAATGATAATTAAGGACCCAATTATGGTTATTGTTTTCCTTGTTGCCCTAATCATTGCAAGTCCAAAACTCGTAATATTTATTTTTATTATACTTCCTTTGGTCGCAATCCTTATCAGACAAATTGGGGCAAGCCTTAATAGGAATTCGGAAAAAGGTCAAAAACAAATAGGAAGAGTTCTGTCGACGGTTGAAGAGACACTTGGAGGAATAAGAGTGATTAATGCATATAATGCAGAAGAGATTGTTAAAAAGAAGTTTGAAGGAGAAAATAACGTCTACACCAAGCTTATGACAAAAATCCTTCGCCGAAAAGACCTATCCTCTCCCCTAACTGAAATATTTGCAATTTTCGCCCTAGTGGTAGTTGTTCTATTTGGTGGAATGATGGTAATTAATGGAGAAATCCACCCAAGCATACTAATAGGTTTTGTTCTATTGTTTGCAAGAATAATCTCTCCAATGCAAAGCGTAACAACAGCTTATTATAATCTCAAGAAAGCCGAAGCAGCAGCACAAAGAATATATGAAATCTTAGATGCCCCAGAAAGAATAATTGAAAAGCCAAACGCAATAACAACAATTAATTTCGAAGATAGGATAGAATATAAAAATGTTTACTTTTCTTATATTGAGGAAGAAGGGAAAGATAAACTTGTTTTAGATAATATAAACCTTGAGATTGAAAAAGGTAAAACAATTGCAATAGTTGGACGATCAGGTGCAGGGAAAAGTACATTAATTGACCTATTACCAAGATTCCAAGATGCATTGCAAGGAGATATTACAATTGATGGAATATCAATTAAGGACTTTAATATCAATTCCCTTAGAAACAAAATAGGGGTTGTAACACAAGAGAGCATATTATTTAATGACACCATATTTGGTAATATTGCCTTCGGGATAAATGCCAGCCTTGAAGAAGTACAAGAGGCGGCAAAAGCGGCTAATGCTCATAAATTCATTGAAAATCTACCAAAGGGCTATTATACTAATATTGGAGATAGGGGCTTAACCATTTCAGGAGGAGAGCGTCAGAGGATATGTATTGCAAGGGCTATATTAAAGAATCCAGCAATATTACTTTTAGACGAGGCAACCTCAGCCCTAGACACCGAAAGTGAAAGACTAGTGCAAGAATCCCTTGAAACCATTATGAAAGGGAGGACAACCCTTGTTGTTGCTCATAGACTTTCCACCATTCTTAACTCAGATAAGATAATAGTTATGGATGAAGGTAAAATAGTTGAAGAAGGCGACCACCATAGTCTTCTTGCTAAAGACGGCATTTATTCAAAACTAATAGCCCTCCAAACTCTTTAAATATTGAATCTAACACCACCTATCCATTTCAATTTACTATAGGGATAAGGTTTCTTTTAGAATTTTGTAGCCTGGGAGACTTGCTTTTAGTTCGTAGCTGTTTTTGAGCTTAACTATAAATTGGTTTTTCTTATAGTTTTCTATGCTATTTATGAAATCTACATTGACAATATAACTGCGGTGTATTCTTATAAACTGTTTTGGTGGGAGGTTATTTTCAAAATACTTCATTGTCTCTTCTTTTAGGTAAACCTTTTCCTTCGAATATATCGACACATAGTCGCCATTGGCTTGCAAGAACATAATATCGTTTAGGTTTAAAAGGTCTAGCTTTTGCCCTGTCTTAACGCTAATCCTTTCAATATAGTCTTGGAGCTTATTGTCTCTTTTATCTTCTTCCACCTTCTCTTCTTCCTCTTGATTGAAAGAGAATTTGTTTAATATTAGAAGAATAAGGTAGGTAAAGATTCCAAATAATAGAAAGGTTATGGCAAAAACATATAATAGGTTTTCTTTTGTAAGGAGGGTTAATAGCCCAGAAACTATTAGAGACCATACAATAAGAAAACCTATTATGATGAATATATTGCGTTTGTTTTCCAGCATCTGCTTATCTTTCTTTTCTTAGTTCTTAATTTCTATTCCTCCAAAGATACAAGACCCTTTTATTATTAGTTGCTTGTTTGAGAATGTCTTTTCATCGGTATAGAATCTCTTGTCTTCTGTTGCTCCTAATATATTGGTTGTATTTACAATTACTTCCCAATTGGAAGGCACGTAAATCTCAACTCCACCAAATACTACATTTACTTCAATAGTTGTTTCTCCCTCTTCAATATCTGTTTTCCTAAGGTCAAGAACAGCTCCTCCAAAGATGGTGTTTATATCTGTTCCATTGAAGATTGGTGCTATTACAATGTTTTTCGACGCACCAAAGATAACGTTTTTACCTGAGAATAGCTTTTGTAAGAAACCAATATTTTTCATCCTATCAATAAACTCATATTCTTGCTGATGGTCTTTTTCCTTTGGTTTTGCAAGAATTTTAGAGATAATAGATATTCCTATTATAATAAATAGTATGGGTAGAATTGTTAATTTAAAACTTAGGTTTTGGAAAGGGAAATTGATAAGGTCGGGATAATATATTGAAATCTTATGAACTAAGAGAATTAATGAAACTAATAGTAGCATAAATCCTGAGAAGAAATTTCTAAAAAACAACCAATATAGAGAAATAATAAGTAGTATAGAAGGGAAACTTATTACTATCTTCATTAATGGCTTTTCGATATATCCTAAATTGTAAAATAGGTAAACTAATCCTCCAGCTATAAGGAGTAAACCAATTAATATTCCAAATATGGAGTCGTTTTTTGAATGTTTGTTTTGTTTCATATTATTTTTTCGGCAAAGATATTGATATATTGCTATTAAGAACAAGTGAAAACCGACCAAACAACCCATTTATCCTGACAAACGAGGCTTTTTCGACTATATAAAAAAGGAAAGGGGCTTGAATGTCAAACCCCTTTTTAAGTATATTTCGAATTTCACTAAGACTATTCGTCGTCTTTTGTTTCTTCTTCGTATGCTTTTAACAATGCATTTTGCACATCTATTGGAACATGTTGGTATTCTTTATATTTCATAGAGTACCATCCTCGTCCTGAGGTTAGAGATGAAAGAGATGTTGAGTAACGATACATTTCTGCAAGAGGAACTTGAGCTTTAATGATTTGATTTCTTCCCTCTGAGTCCATTCCCATTACAATTGCTCTTCTTCCTTGAAGGTCTGTCATAACACCTCCCATCATTTCTGAAGGAACCTCAACTTCTATATCGTAGATCGGTTCAAGTATTTTTGCGCCTGCGTTTTTGAATGCTTCTCTAAAGGCTGCTCTACCTGCTAGTTTAAATGCTAATTCGTTTGAGTCAACTGGGTGCATCTTTCCATCATATACATTCACTATTATATCTCTTGCATAGGAACCTGTTAATGGACCCTCTTCCATTTTTTCCATAATTCCCTTTAGTATAGCTGGAAGAAATCTTGTGTCAATTGCTCCTCCAACAATACAGTTATTGAATATTAGTTTTCCTCCCCATGGAAGCTCATGTACTTCTGTTCCACGAATTGGATACTTTGTTTGTACTGGACCTCCTTCAACAAAAGGCTCAATCATTAGATAAACTTCTCCAAATTGCCCTGCTCCTCCAGATTGTTTTTTATGACGATATGATGCTTCGGCATTCTTAGTTATTGTTTCACGGTAAGGAATCTTTGGTGCCATTATTTCAATAGCAATTTTATGTTGGTTATCGAAATACCATTTAAGAGTGTTTATATGAAGTTCTCCCATCCCTCTTATGATAGTTTGCTTCAATTCTCTTGACATTTCAACTTTCATCGAGCGGTCATGTTGACAATATTCATTGATAATAGCTCCAACCTTTTCATCGTCGGTGTTAATAACTGCTTTTATTGCTGTTGTGTAAATTGGTTCTGGAAATATAATTGGAGTTACTACTTCAGAAGTGTTTTTTGGTGATGTTAGGGTTGTGTTTGTTTTAGCGTCTTTTAGTTTGATTGTACTTATTATATCTCCTGCAACTGCTTTATCTAGTTTTGTTCTATTCTTTCCGTAGTTAGCAAAGATTTGTGAAATTCTTTCTTTAGATTCTTTCTTTGAGTTCACAACATCCATTCCCTCTATAACCTCTCCTGAAACAATCTTCATATACGCAATCTCTCCCAAATGTTGTTCGTTTGAGGTTTTAAATATAAATAGGGTTGTTGGTTTTGCAGGGTCATAAGAAACCTTATTTCCATTAACTAAAGTCTTTGTTGCTATTGCTTCGTTTGGACTTGGAACATTATTTGCAATAAATTCAAGCATTCTTCCAACTCCCATATTTTCTTTTGCACTTACGCACATTACTGGGAATACACTTCTTGAAGCTAGTCCAAGCTTTATTCCTTTTCTAACATCTTCAATTGTTAGGGTTCCTTGTTCAAAGTATTTTTCCATTAATTCGTCAGATCCTGCTGCTGCATTCTCAACTAATTTTAGATGAAGTTTTGCTGCGTACTCTTTCTCTGATTCAGGAATATCTAAGATCTCAGGGGTTCCTCCACCTGCTTTATATTTATATAGCTTTTGAGTGATTAGGTCGATAAAAGAATCAAATCCAACACCTGCATTAACAGGATATTGAATTATTGTAATCTTTTCACCAAAGAAATCTTTCATCTCACGGATTTGTTCATCGAAGCCTGCTTTCTCAGCATCGAGCTGATTCATAGCAAACATAATAGGCATTTCTAGTTTTTCAGTATGCTTGAAAGCTATTTCTGTTCCAACCTCAATACCAATTTGAGAGTTAATTACAACAACTGCGGTTTCAACAGCGTTCAGTGAAGCTACAAGCTCTCCTTGAAAATCTGAAAAACCTGGTACATCAATAATATTTATTTTCTTTCCACTGTGTTCAGCGTATAAGATAGTTGAGACGATAGAGTTTTTTCTGTCAATTTCAATTTCCCTATAGTCGGATAAGGAGTTTTTGTCTTCAACACTACCTCTACGTGTTATTAATCCTGATTCGAAAGCCATTGCTTCAGCTAAAGTTGTCTTTCCTGATTTGGCCCCGCCAACTAAGGCGATGTTTTTAATTTCTGATGTCTGGTATACTTTCATCTCTCTTTATTATAAGGTTATAACTATTAAGAACTGTAATTCCGAATTGAAAAGGCAAAGATATAAAATTGGTATCAAGTTTCAAAGAAAAAATAATATAAAGAATTAAAATAATTATATTTCTCTTTAATTACCTGTTAATGAATACCCCAATTGCAAGGATTGAATTTGAATTCTGTCCTCTAATAATATAGATGAATGGTTTGTCAAATATATGATTTTCGGTTTTTGAAGACACTTGAATTTGGTTTTCAATGTTAGACTCCCTCATTTTCAACTCTGCAGGTGTAGGTTTAATAATTTTTATTTCTGAATTAATTAATAAACTACTTGGCATCATAGAGGGGGACGAATAAAGGTTTGGAAGGTTAAGAGAATAAGTTGAAGAGTCTGAAATATTAGGGAATGTTATTCTTATTACTTGTTTCTCTAACTTGTCAATAATTATTTTATAATCGTTTTCAGAAAACTTACGAGTGAAGTTCTTAATATCAGTTTGTGTTGGCTCTATTAATAAAAGAGAATAGTTCTCGTTTCCAATTGAAATGTCAACTGCACTATAGTCCTTATCGATAAAAACCCCAAACCTTCCTTTTATTGAAAAGTATTCAATCGTCTTTTTCTCTTGTTCGCTAATATTAAATGCAAGTTTCTTTGACTTTAGAATTCCTTCGTAAATTAAAGGAAACTGGAGCTTTTGTGAAATCATTATACCTTTTGATTTCTCTGATATTATTTGGTTGTCAAACTTAATAGTTGAATCAATCTCACTAACAAGATCTCTAATTGTGGATATATTATTGAAAAGGATTACTGTGTCAATAATATCAAACGTTTGGTTGAATGATTCAATATATGACTCATCATTGATACTATAAACAGATTGCATTATGCCTAAAGGTGAAAAAGAGAGGTTGTAGGTTGTGTCGGAGTTTGAGAAAGAATTATTTAAAATAAGGAAGTTAAAAGTGTTTGACTTCCCTAGTGTTATAATATTTTCTTCTGAAAACAAATCTGCAGATGTTCCAATCATTTTAGGAGCCGAAATTGAAACGCCGTAGTCTATTTCTTTATTATTTTTATTGCACGATACATTAAGAACAGAAATGATAAACAAAACAGAAAAGTAAAGTTTTGATGCTTTCATTGAAAAATTATTAATAATTTCATTGCAAAAATACTCCATTTTCTTACATTTGCAAAACTATTTTTCGTGTTATTTTTATTCTAATGGCTAAAAGACAAATTTATACGGTTAAACAAGGAGAGGATTTAGCAAAAGATTATTGCTCAGTTCAGGAAAGAAGCCATCAAGAAGTGACTAAAAAACTTCGAGAATGGGGACTAGACAATGATCAGACCGATCAAGTAATTGTAAACCTTATTTCCCAGGACTATTTGAATGAAGAAAGATATGCCAAATTATATTCTATAAGTAAGTTTCACCAAAACAAATGGGGGAGGGTTAAAATTAGATATTCACTTAAACAAAAGAATATTTCGGATAGATGTATTTCAATTGGATTAAATGAAATTGACGAAAAAGAATACTTTGACCTATGCTTAGAGCTTGCAATCAAAAAGCTTGAAACCCTTAAAGGTGAGCAGCACTTAACAAAAAAACGAAAGATAATAACTTATCTCAATACCAAAGGGTTTGAATACGAAGTGATAGATAATGTTTTAGACAAAATAAACGAAAATAAATGCTAACAAGAATACATCCAATATTGCAGTTTTCTTTTTTCAAACAATGTGAATTTAAAGTCTCATCGGAGGGAAAGAATATCTTCCTAACCTTTGATGATGGTCCAGTTCCTGAGGTTACTCCAGAGGTATTAGACCTTTTAGATGAGTATGGGGCAAAGGCTACTTTCTTTTGTGTTGGTGAGAATGTAAAAAAACACCCAGAGATCTTCCAAGAGATAATTAAAAGAGGACATAGTGTGGGTAATCATACCTTTCATCATATCAAAGGCTGGAGTGCAAAGAAAGATGAAGATTATTATGATGATATTGAATCGGCAAATCAATTAATTAATTCCGATCTATTTCGTCCTCCTTACGGAAGAATAACCCCAAAACAACATTTCCACCTTAAAAAGAAATATAGAATAATACTTTGGAGTGTTTTGAGCTACGATTATAATAAAATGTTAACCAAAAGAAGGGTTTGGAGAAATGTAAGAAATGCAATAACAAATAATGATATTGTTCTTTTCCACGATAGCATTAAAGCAAAAGAAAATATGATTTACGCCCTAAGAAACACCCTATTCTTCTTTTCGGCAAAAGGATATAAGTTTAAATCTATCTAAAAAGGAATAGGTTTAATGAAGATTAATAGACAATTATACTATTGTTGAAGTAGTACTAGCTTTTCTACAGTTTCACCAGGAATAAGCCTAACAGTAGATTTTCCTACACGAGTATAACCTAAATTATCAATTTTTGTAACATTGATATCTAATATAGCTTCATTGTCGAAAGTAAAGAAAGCTTCACCCTTTATATCTGTTATTCCATCTGCTTTAACACTGCCTGACTCCTTAGATATGCTAATAGTTGCCTCAGGAATAACAATTGAAGTGTTAGTAACATCAACCACCTTGACAATCAATTTGCATTTATTATCTTCTTTGCATCCTGAAAGGAAAGGAATTGCGATAGCTAATACAAGCATAAAAGAAAAAAATCTAACTATATTCTTTTTCATAACACTGAAATTTTGTAATATTGCGGTTTAATTTAAAGTGCAAATCTAATAAAATTATTAATATGAATGCAAAAGTTCTCTCAATTTTAGTCCTTTTCTCTGGACTTTTCACAATGAGTTGTGCAAATAAATCAACTCAAGCAGAAAATAAGCAACCAGAAAACACAGGAAAAGAAATTCAAAAACAAGAAGTAAAAGAAAAACAAACTATGGTATTAATCAGTACAAATTACGGAAATATGAAGGCGGTTCTTTATAATGAGACCCCCCAACATAGAGATAACTTCATAAAGCTTGCAAAAGAAGGATATTTCAATGGAACTCTTTTTCACAGAGTAATCAATGAGTTTATGATTCAAGGAGGAGACCCAGATTCAAAGACAGCAAAGAAAGGACAACAATTAGGTCAAGGAGGTCCAAGTTACACAATACCAGCAGAATTTAACCAAGCTTTAATTCATAAAAAAGGAGCATTAGCTGCAGCAAGAATGGGTGACCAAATGAACCCTCAAAAGGCATCTTCAGGCTCACAGTTCTACATTACACACGGTAAGGTTTACTCAGAAGCAGAGCTAAGTAACTTCGAATCACGCATGGGAAAACAATTCAACCCACTACAAAAGAAAACCTATACAACAGTTGGAGGAGTACCTTTCCTAGACTATGAATACACCGTTTTTGGAGAAGTAGTTGAAGGACTTGACGTAATAGATAAGATAGCAAATGCACAAAAAGATAGATCAGATCGTCCATTAGAAGACATTAAGATGACAGTATCTATTATTGAAGAAAAATAAAAATAAATGAAAGAGAGAATTTTAGAGGAGATTGGTAAAGTAAACGATTTGAAAGCATCAGAAATAAATGATGTTGAGAATATTCGAATACAATACTTAGGTAAAAAAGGATTATTGAACGACCTGTTTTTAGAATTTAAAGCAGCCCCTTCTCAAGAGAAGAAAGAAATAGGACTACTGCTTAATGAACTAAAGATAGCAGTTCAAGATAAGATAGAGGCATTAAGGGAAGCAGTTGTTAGCGAGGAAGAAAGTGGAGTGGAAAAAGACGACCTAACAAAACCCTCAACAGAATTTACCTTAGGCTCACGCCATCCCCTATCAATAGTTAGAAATGAAATAATAGAAATTTTCTCAAAAGTAGGCTATGTTGTTGAAGAAGGACCAGAGATAGAAGACGACTGGCATGTGTTTTCATCACTTAATTTTCCACCAGAGCATCCTGCAAGAGATATGCAAGACACTTTCTTTGTGGAAAACAGGGAAGATGGCAATAATGCAGTACTTAGAACCCATACCTCATCAGTTCAAGTAAGGGTAATGGAGACTCAAAAACCCCCAATAAGGATTATAGCACCAGGAAGAGTCTTTCGTAATGAAGCAATATCAGCAAGAGCACACTGCATATTCCATCAAATAGAAGGACTATATATAGACAAAAACGTATCCTTTGCCGACCTAAAACAAAACCTGCTTTACTTTGCAAAAGAAATGTTTGGCGAAAGCACAAAGATAAGACTAAGGCCATCCTATTTCCCATTCACAGAACCATCTGCCGAAATGGACATATCATGTAACCTATGTGGAGGAAAAGGCTGCAATGTTTGTAAACAGACAGGTTGGTTAGAGATAATGGGCTGCGGAATGGTCGACCCAAACGTACTTGAAGCAAATGGAATTGACTCAAAAGAATACTCAGGCTTTGCATTTGGAATGGGAATAGAAAGAATAACTATGCTCAAATACAATGTAAAAGACCTAAGACTATACTTTGAAAACGACATGAGGTTCTTAAAACAATTCACCTCCGTTTACTAGAAAAATACAACTAATAATCAATAAGGGTAGGCTAATAACTTACCCTTATTTTTTTGCCAAACAATCTAACGAAACACCATAATAAAGAAATACTTAGCTATTTCAAAATCATGCATCTTTGTTTTGAACTCCTGACATACCCATGTCACACTCGCTCACATACCCATGTCAGCACTCCTCACATGGGTATGTCAGCAACCGTGACATGGGTATGTCACGTAGTCTGACATGGGCATGTCACGAGTTTGTTTCTTTGTTTGGTGAGTTTAATACAGCGTTTCACAAGTTTATTTCTTTGTTTTAATTTTTTAAATTGGGATATTATGATATTTTCTCTTTATTTTATACCTTTGCTTTGATTATCACCTAATAAATTACGAAAATGAAAAAGAATATTTTAGTTTTAATATCAGTTGCTCTTGGGCTTGGGTCTTGTGCTCAGCAGAAAACGAGTTTGGATCTGACTACTGTTAAGAATTTTGAGATAAATAGGTATTTGGGGAAGTGGTATGAGATTGCTAGGTTTGATCATCGTTTTGAAAAAGGTATGGTTGGGACGACTGCTGTTTATTCTTTGAATGAGGATAATACAATTAGGGTTGAAAATAGTGGCTATCAGGATAGTTTTTCAGGTAAGTTTAAGACTGCTATTGGGAAGGGAAAATTTGCAAATAAGGATAACCCTGCTATGTTAAAGGTTGCGTTCTTCCTTTGGTTCTATGGGGCTTATAATGTTTTGGAACTTGACCATGAGAATTATTCTTACGCTATGATTGGCTCGAACTCGGATAAGTATTTCTGGATTCTAAGCCGAACTCCTAAGCTTAGCGATGAGGTTTTGGATATGCTTGTGAAAAGGGCTAAGGAAAGAGGTTTCGATACTTCAAAAATAATATGGGTAGAACAAAAGTAAATAATAAGAAAAGGGATTTCCTTATTTTTAATCTTTCATTCTACCCATAGTTATAGGTTTTAACTTCCTTTTTCTTTTATTGGAAGTTTTCTGTTAGCTGATCAAATTCTTTTTTTGCTGATGAGCTCTTATAGAGTATTCTATATACTGCATCTGCTATTGGAATTTCTGCTTTAAAGGTTTTGTTTAGAATGTGTATGCAGTTTGCGGCATAATACCCTTCGGCAACCATCTTCATTTCAAGCTGTGCTGTATTTACAGAATAGCCTGAGCCTACCATTTGACCGAAAGTTCTGTTTCTGCTATGTTGTGAATAGCAGGTTACAAGTAGGTCTCCAAGATATGCTAAGTGATGTATGTTTCTTTCTGGCAAGGGTGAACAAGCGGATAAAAAGGTTTCTATTTCTTGTAGTCCGTTTGCAACTAATACGCTTATTAAATTATCTCCGCCTCCTAGTCCCTTACACATTCCAACTGCTAGGGCGTAGATATTTTTCATTATCCCAACATATTCTATTCCTTCAATATCGCTTGAGATTGTTGTTTTGACGTATCTGCATTTGAAATTGTCGGCAATATGTTTTGCTAGTAATGGGTTATGAGAGCCAACTGTTAGGTAGGTTAGGCTTTCTTTTGCAATTTCTTCTGCATGCGAAGGTCCACTTATTACTGCTTGGTTGGCATATGAAACATCGAATGTATCTCTTAGGTATTCGGCTACAATTTGATTTGTTTCTGGAATTATACCTTTTGTTGCTGAGATTATGTTTTTGTTTTTTAAGTCATCGGCACTTAGTCCCTCGAGTGAACGGGCAAAGAAGGCTGATGGGATAACAAAAAGTAGGTTGTCTGCAGAAGAAATGATTTTCTTTATGTCAGAGTCAATAGTTATTTTATCTTTATCTAACTGACATTGACTTAGGTAGAGGGGATTGTGTCCGTAAAGCTTAACTCCTTCAACAATCTCTTCTTCTCTAACCCACCAAAAAACTTCTTGGTGGGTTTCAGAAGCGATTTTTACAATTGCTGTTGCCCAACTTCCACTTCCAAATATTGCAATTTTCATTATATATTATTTTATAGTCCTAGTGTTGTTTTTCCTTGTTCAAAAACAATGTCTTTTGGTATTCTAGATGCGTTAATTTTGTCTAAGTCTTTTTGAAGTGCAGGACGGATATTACTATTCTTTTCGCTGTATTGTTTTGCAAATGCAATGTCTCCTTCTCCTTCAACCTTTATTATAAGTGCTGCCCAGCTTTCCATTGCTGTCTTAGCTTTTGCAAAGTCTATTACATATTTACCATCTTGGTTTCTTTTGAATGCTCCTTGGTCTTCGAAATAGTTAAAGCACATCATATTTGCTTGTCCGTGTGCTGAGGCTGCTCCAAAACGAACTGAGCGAAGTATGCCTGCGATAAATGTTGCATAAGCATCTTCTTCTGTTATATTGGTTATTTCTCCTTTTTTGATAAGTGAGGTAACCATATATAGTCCTAGGATGTCTGCCTTAGCTTCTTCCCATGATGAGTATTGGTTTCCAAGCGCTTTTCTAACAGAACCTTTACCATTAACTGTGTTCTTAATTCCTAGTCCGTGAGATACTTCGTGGAAGGTTACGTTTGAGAAGAATGCATCGAACTTTATATGTTTCATTTGGTCAGAAACCATTATTTGTTCTGCTATTGGCATAAGTATTTTGTCAAACTTAGCTTTCATTGCATTCTTTAATTGAAGGCGTCTTGCACCTTTTTTAAGTTGTACTCTTTCGTCATTTGGTAAGTTGATAGCTATTGTCTTGCTTCCTGCATTGCAGTCGCCACCATAGAATATTACGTCATAAACATTAAGGTCAGAGTCTGTTCCAGGTATTTCTTTCTTAAATTTAGCGTCAACAGGTAGTCCTTTTTGAAGTTCAGGTAGCATTGCAGTAAACTTTGCTAGGTCATTACTCCATTTCTCATCCTTTACTAAAATGAATGATTCGTATGCTGCCTTAGAACCAAAACGACGGTCTTCATAGTTTTCAATTGGTCCAACAATAAAATCAATTTTTGATTTCTTCATATCCATCCAAGCCATATCTGATGCAAAGTAATCATCGGTTTGGAATGCTTTTCTTCTTTCTGTTAGGTATTTTTTAAGTCCTGCATCATCTGCAAGAGCTATTGCTTTTTCTAATAATACATCAACCTTTGCTAGTTCTTCTTTGTACTCTTCACGATACCATTTAACAACTAGTTTTCCTTCATTATCCCTACGAATAACGGTATAAAGATTGTCTTTGTTTTTATCTTTAAGTGCATTATATTCTTCATCTGTCATATCAACAGGATAGAATTGTGCACCAAGTGGCTTTTCTCCAAATCCAGCAGCAAAAGGCTTCATGCCATTCAATCTTTCCCATGGTCCATAGTTTATCATTGCAAAATTTCTTACTGCAACATCACTTATGGTGTCCATGTCTGCTTTGTTTCCGTATGCTTGCTTCCAAAACAAATCGTCCATTATTTGTCCGATTTCAAGAAAGGTTCTTATAAGTTCTTTCTCATTTTCTGTAAGACTTGAAAGATCTGTTGTTAGTTTTACTGATGCAAACTCATCAACTTTTTCTTGCATAGGGTTTTTCATTTCTTCTTTTGTTTCTTTTTTCGAACAGCTAGCAAATGATACTAAACATATTGCTAAGCAAACATAAATTAATTTTTTCATTTGTTTTATTATTAAATTTTTTAAGGTTTCAACTTGCGAAATTATAAATTATTTGTGATATATAAAAGTTTAAGGCTTATGTTTTGGAATAAAGAGTCCCAAAACATAAGCCTTAAAAAAATTAAATATAGATAAAAGAATCCTATTTACTTATAGTAATCTTTGTTGAAACTATGCCGTCATTAGTGATTACTTTAACGAAATACATTCCATTATTAAGATTAGATGTATTAAGTTCAATTGTGTTTTGTCCAGCTTTCATTGATTTTCTTCCTAAGTCAATTACATTTCTACCTAACATATCAAGAACTTGAATTGTTGCATCAGAACTAGAGTTTAGGTTGATTTCAAGATTTGCTATGTCTTTAACTGGATTTGGATAAACATTAACTGAAGAAATGTTGTTTTCAATATCATTTAATCCAAGAATAGATAGAAGATTAATCGCAATCTTTTCTCCCATTCCGAATAATCCATTAGAATTTTTAATAACTATGCCGTTTCCATCAACTAATTTATAGTTCCCAACAACATTGTCTGTATAGCTTGTTCCTATTCCATCTCCATAAGCATCTGTTATTTCAAAAACATAACAACCAATTGAAGGAAGAGATAGGTCAACAGTATCATAAACGTTAGTTCCATTTGCGTAAGGTCCTCCTTTTTTAATAAGACTTCCGTTTATATCTTTAACATTCCATTTAGTTTCGTCACCAAAATAGTCAGTTTTTAAATATAAAGTTACTTTTAGATTTGCATCTTTAGAAACTGGAGGATTATTAAGTGTAAATGGATAAATAATACCACTTGTATTTTCAATATTTACTCCATCTACTTCAGAAACATAAGCCATAAACGTTGTTTTTAATCCGTCGTTATTAACTTCTTCTTGAGGTAAAACTATAGTAGCAGTTGCTCCTGCATTAATAGGATTAGAGTATGTATAAGTTGAAGCGGAATTATTCTTTATTCCTTTTACGATTATTGAGTTAATTGTGCTACCACTTATGTTTTTAACTTTAAAAGTAAGATTGGTTAACATAGTTGTATTTGAACAATTAGGAGCTGCTGAACCTGTAAGTGAAAGTGCTTGTACGTAATCAGAAACAACAGCATTAGAGTATTCCCCTAGAACTGTTTCTCCTACAGAACCGGTATATATTTCTTGATTATCTTTAGATACAAATGCAACAACATTTAAATCTTTTAATACTAAAGGAATAGCATTTATATTCTCAGGTAATGCGTAAACATATCTTTTTGTAAAAAAAGTTCCAGATGCTATTACGTTTCCTTCTCCAATTAATGCATCACCAAATTGATTTGAAAACAAATGACGTAACATATGCATGTGAACATATTGACCATTCATAACTTGAGCAGGATTACTTGTCATTCCCGTTTGAGGTCCAAGGACACTATCTTGTAAAAGTGCAACATTTAACAAATTTACTTTAGAATTAGCATTCCCTGTATAATAAACTTCAACATCCACCGTAATAATTCTGGTAATAGTATCAATATAAGCTTTAGAAGCTACATTCACAAAAGAAGGTTCGTTAAGTACGATAGCTCCTTTTGTCGCCCACTGTCCTCTGTCAAGTGCTGAATTAGCTCCTGAAAACACTCTTCTATTTACAGTTCCTGAAGGATATCCTGTCAATCCTGTTTGATTTGCAAGTGCATCACCCCAAACAGTTTTATAATTTGGTGTCCCGTTAGCAAAGCCACCTTGGTGAATGTTAATTAAAACGACTCTACCAGTATTGGCATTAGCAAAAATATTAGCTAACCTATGTCCATCTGGACAATATCCACAAGATTTTCCTGTGTATTCTTCCAACACAACATTCTTATTTGCTGGTGCTGTTGATACAAAAGTAGGCTGAGCTATAGCTCCGAAAGCTAAGAAAGCGCCAAAAAGAGAGATAAAAATCTTTTTCATATGTCAAAAGTGTTATATAAATAATAATTTTTCAGTTTGCAATATTACAATAATAATAATTACCCTCAAAATATTATTATCTTTTTTTTGTAATGAGTAATTGAACTTCATTAAATTATAGCCAATGTAATTGAACTGAAAAAAAAGAAGGACTACAAATGAAATGCAGTCCTTCGATTAACTTATTAAATTAAGATTGTGTCCTCGCGGGGACTCGAACCCCGGACCCATTGATTAAGAGTCAATTGCTCTACCATCTGAGCTACGAAGACATTCTTAGTTCTAAGAAATTTTGAGGTGCAAAGATATCTATTTTTCTTTTAACACCAAACTTTTTAATTAAAAAATGTTTTATCACTTTCTAAAAGCCGTATTATCAATCTAGTTATTGGGCATTTAGAAGAATTAACTGTTAATTTTATCAAAAAGATTGGATAAGTACTGAAATTTTGTATAATTTTGTCCATTCTATTTTCGGGAAACGAAAGGGATAAATTTTTATTAAATTAATTATTGAAAAAACTATTTAGTTATGACTGCATTAAATGTATTATTAGAAGTTGTTACAAATTTAAGTCCTTGGGCATATGGTTTAGCTGCAATCGGAGCAAGTATGTCTGCAATTGGAGCAGGTATTGGTATTGGAACTATTGGACGTTCTGCAATGGAAGCTATTGCTCGCCAACCTGAAGCATCTGGAGACATTCGTTCAAATATGATTGTTGCTGCTGCTTTGATTGAAGGTGCTTCATTATTTGCAATTGTTACTTGTTTGTTAGTTGTATTTATGAAATAATTTACTCTTTCAATTAAGAAAGAATTTATTGTTTTAAATTTAATTTGATTTTTATGGATTTGATTACTCCGCAATTGGGATTAATTTTTTGGATGACATTAACCTTCCTTGTCCTATTATTTATATTAGGAAAATTTGGATGGCCTGTGATAACTAACATGATATCAGAAAGAGAAACTCTTATAGAAAACTCTTTAAATGAGGCTCAAAAAGCTCGTGACGAAATGGAACAACTTAAATTTAATAATGAGGTTCTATTCAAGCAAGCTATGGAAGAGAGAGATGAGATTCTGAAAGAAGCTCGTTTGTTAGGTGAAACTCAAAAAGAAGAGGCTCGTTTGAAAGCTCAAGAGGAGGCACAAAGAATTATTGCATCAGCTCGCGACAGTATCAACTATGAAAAACTTCAAGCTCTAACGGAACTTAAGAACCAAATTGCAAGCTTCTCAATTGATATAGCAACAAAAATATTGGAAGAAGAACTTGACAAAAATGATACTAAAATTAGGGTCATTGAAAAAAGAGTGTCGGACTTCAATTTTAACTAGGATATTATTATGACCTCAAGCATTATTTCTTCTCGCTATGCACGTTCCCTTTTCGATTTGTCACTAGAGATGAATACACTAGAAAAGGTGAATAACGATATGGTATTGGTTTCAAGGGTATGTAAGGAAAATAAAGTACTTAATGCTATTATGCGTAATCCTAATATTCATATTGGAAGCAAAAAGGGAATAGTTAAGGACTTGTTTGAGTCAAGGATAGAAAAGCTATCCCTAGACTTTGTAACTCTACTGGTTTCAAAAAGAAGAGTCGTTCACTTAAAAGAAATTGCTGAGGCTTTTCTTGGTTTCTATAACGAATACAGAGGGGTTAAGATTGCTACTTTAATTGTTGCAAGCCCAATGGAAAACGAGATGAAAGATAAAATAATAAAAATCTTTGAGAAACAATTTAACTGCACAATCGAACTAGTTGAAAAGATAGACCGTTCGGTTTTAGGTGGTTTCAAAATACTTATTGAGGACAAAGTATATGATGCGTCGATAGCTAATCAATTAATTCAATTGAAAAAATCGTTTGCAAAGAATTTATACGAAAAGGGATTTTAATAATAAAGAAATATGGTAGATATTAAACCTTCAGAGGTTACAGCTATTTTACGTAATCAATTATCTGACACAAACCTTGAAGCTTCATTAGAGGAAGTTGGTACGGTTCTTACTGTCGGAGATGGTATTGCTCGTATTTATGGGTTAAATAACGCACAAAGTGGAGAATTAGTTATGTTTGACAATGACGTCAAAGGAATTGTTCTAAACTTAGAGCAAGACAATGTTGGAGTTGTAATTTTGGGAGAGACTAATAATATTAATGAAGGTGACATTGTTAAGCGTACAGATAAAATTGCATCCATAAACGTTGGGGAAGGTTTGGTTGGTAGAGTTATCAACACTGTTGGAGATCCAATTGATGGCAAGGGCAAGATTGAAGGAGAGCTTTTTGAAATGCCACTTGAAAGAAAATCTCCAGGAGTAATCTTCCGTCAACCTGTTGTTGAACCCCTACAAACAGGTCTTAAGGCAATTGACTCAATGATTCCAATCGGAAGAGGTCAAAGAGAATTAATTATTGGTGATAGACAAACTGGTAAAACAGCAATTGCGATTGACACAATAATAAACCAAAGAGAATTTTACGATAAAGGTGAACCAGTATATTGTATATATGTTGCTTGTGGTCAAAAAGGATCCACGGTTGCAAATATCCTTAAAACTCTTGAAGAAAAAGGAGCTATGGACTACACCATTATTGTTGCAGCAACTGCGTCTGACTCAGCTGCGCTTCAATTCTATGCTCCATTTGCAGGAGCTTCCATAGGTGAATTCTTCCGTGATACAGGTAGAAATGCATTAGTTGTTTTTGATGACCTATCAAAACAAGCTGTTGCTTATCGTGAAGTTTCCCTATTACTTCGCCGTCCACCAGGCAGAGAGGCTTATCCCGGAGATGTTTTCTATCTTCACTCAAGATTATTGGAAAGAGCTGCAAAAATCATTCAAGAAGATTCTGTTGCAAAAAACATGAACGACTTACCAGAATGTTTGAAAGACAAAGTCAGAGGAGGTGGCTCATTAACTGCTCTTCCTATAATTGAAACTCAAGCAGGTGACGTTTCAGCATATATCCCAACAAACGTTATTTCCATTACAGATGGACAGATATTCTTGGAAGGAAACCTATTCAATGCAGGTATTAGACCAGCTATTAATGTTGGTATATCTGTTTCACGTGTAGGAGGAAATGCACAAATCAAATCAATGAAGAAAATAGCAGGAACACTTAAACTTGACCAAGCACAGTATCGTGAATTGGAAGCTTTCTCTAAATTCTCATCTGACCTTGATGCTTCAACTAAGTTTGTTATTGAAAAAGGTAAGCGAAACGTTGAGATATTGAAACAAAAGCAATATTCTCCAATGAAGGTTGAGCATCAAATTGCAATCATTTGTTGTGGAGTTAAGGGTTGGTTACAAAACGTGCCAATAAATAAAATTCATGATTTTGAAACCGATTACCTATTTTCATTAGAAAACAATCATAAAGAAACATTAAAAAAACTTCGTCAAGGAATGCTAGACGATGAAATAATTGAAAAATTAAAGAAAGTAGCTCAAGATAAAGCGGCTAAATATATTGTATAATGGCAAATTTAAAAGAGGTACGAAATAGAATAGCATCCGTTGGCTCAACAATGCAGATAACATCAGCAATGAAGATGGTATCTGCATCAAAACTTCGTAGAGCTCAAAATGCAGTTGTTGCCCTAAGACCATACTCCAAGCTACTCTCTAATGTGATTTCTAATATAATGGAAGATAACGTAGAGTTAATGGAAAGCCCTTATGGAAGAAGTGCTGAAATTGATAACGTTCTTATACTCGTTCTTACATCCAATAAAGGATTATGTGGAGGATTTAACACCAACATAATTAAAGAAGTTAAAAATAGAATAAAGGAAATATCTAATCAAGATAAGTATATTAAAGTTGATGTGATGAGTTTTGGGAAGAAATCCTCTGAACATTTCTCAAAGCTAAAAGGATGTGACATTATCAAGATGCAGGATAATATTTGGGATGATTTAACATTTGAAAACGTAACTAAAATCACAGAAGAAGTTATGGAACTTTTTGTAAGTGAGAAATACGATAAAGTAGAAATCATTTACAATAAATTTAAAAACGCTACAACTCAAATTATTTCAAGAGAAGAATTCTTACCCCTAGGTTCTCTTAATGACGACCAAGACCAAATAATAAATAAATACTATATTTTTGAACCATCAAGGGAAGAAATTATAGAAAATATTATTCCCCAAGCCTTAAAAATTCAAATGTTCCGTTGCATGTTAGATAGTTTTGCAGCAGAGCACGGAGCAAGAATGACAGCAATGCATAAGGCAACCGACAACGCAGAAGTACTGTTAAAAGACCTGAAATTATCATATAATAAGGCAAGACAAGCCGCAATTACAAACGAAATTCTCGAGATTAGTTCAGGTGCAGAGGCATTAAATGGTTAAAGTATGAGATTTGAAGTTGATTTTCTTGTTCTAGGTTCAGGCATAGCTGGACTTAGTTATGCATTGAAAGTAGCTGAGCATGGAAAGGTATGTATTCTTACAAAAAAAGGTACATCGGACTCCTCAACAAAATATGCTCAAGGAGGAATTGCAGCCGTAATGTATTCACCCGATAGCTACGATAAACATATCCAAGACACAATTATTGCAGGAGCAGGAATTTGCGATGAAAAGGCTGTTAGGATAACAATTACCGAAGGCACAGAAAGAGTTAAAGAACTAATTGAATGGGGCACCAACTTCGACAAAAATGCCTTAGGAACCTTCGATCTTGCACGAGAGGGAGGACATTCTGAATATAGAATACTCCATCACCAAGATAAAACTGGCTACGAGATAGAAAGAGCTCTAATTGAAAGCGCCAAGCAACACCCAAACATAACAATTAAAGAGAATCAATACGCTGTCGATCTTATAACCCAGCACCACCTTGGAGAAGCAGTAAATCGTCATCACCCATCAATAGAATGCTATGGCGCCTATGTTCTAAATCAAACCGATAATTCAATAGATACATACTTAGCCAAAATAACCCTACTAGCAACAGGAGGAAATGGAAACGTATATAGCACTACCACAAATCCAGTTATTGCAACAGGAGACGGACAAGCAATGGTACATAGAGCAAAAGGAAAGCTTGCAAACATGGAGTTTGTACAATTCCATCCAACATCCCTATATAACCCCGCAGAGAAGCCCTCTTTCCTTATAACAGAGGCAATGCGAGGAGCAGGAGGCATCCTAAAAACCATAGATGGAGAAACATTTATGGAAAAATACGATAAAAGAGAATCCTTAGCTCCAAGAGATATTGTAGCAAGAGCAATTGACAATGAAATGAAAATAAGGGGAGAAGACCATGTTTACTTAGACTGCAGAAAGATAGAAAAGTCAGTAATTATGACCCATTTCCCTAATATTTATGCCAAATGCCTAGAAATAGGAGTCAATATCACAAAAGACATGATACCAGTTGTGCCGGCAGCTCACTATACCTGCGGAGGAATAGTAGTAGATGAATTTGCCAGAACAACAGTTAAGAACCTTTATGCATCAGGAGAATGTGCCTGCACAGGACTTCACGGAGCAAATAGGCTAGCCTCCAACTCACTTCTTGAAGCAGTAGTTTTCTCGCATAGAGCTGCAGTTGACAGCATAGAGAAACACAATAATATACCCTTCAAAAACGAAGTCCCTAATTGGAATGCCGAAGGAATGGTACTTAATGAAGAAATGGTACTTATATCCCAATCAGTTAAAGAGGTGCAGCAGATAATGTCAAACTACGTAGGAATAGTTCGTTCTGAGCTTCGCCTTCAAAGAGCCCTCGAAAGAGTAGGCCTAATATTCAAAGAAACGGAAGAATTATATAATCGTTCGGTTCTAATTCCAGAGCTATGCGAACTTAGAAACCTTATTGCTAATTGCTATCTAATAATAAAAATGGCAAAGGCAAGAAAAGAAAGTGTAGGACTTCATTATTTAGTAAAATACTAAAGAAAACCATTGATTAATACAGAAACTATTCGTATATTTGCATTATAAAATTGATAGGACTAAGGTCTTGTATATTTTAAAACAAAATCCCCTCATAAATTTCCTTAAATAAAATGATGCACATCTTTCACCCCGAAAGATGTGCATCATTTGGTATGAAAGATCTACATCATTTGACTTCTAACTCTGCGATTCAGTAATTTATTTCAGCGTATTAATTTATTATTCCTTTGATTCAAGGAATTCTTTTAGCGATTCATTTTACTATATCTTGATTATAATAAACCGAAGCTTGTTTTTAGCAATCTAAGGAAGGATTACTAATATATAAACTCTCCAAATTCTGAATTAATGGTAAGTTTCTTTCCAGTATTAGCCTCAACCCTACCAATAATTTGAGCATCTACGTTAAAGCTTTTGCTAATTGCTATAACCTCTTTTGCAGTCTCGCTATCGGTATAAACTTCCATCCTATGACCCATATTAAAGACCTTATACATCTCTTGCCATGAGGTATGAGATTGGTCTTGAATCATCTTAAATAGAGGAGGAATTGGGAAAAGATTGTCTTTTATAACATGAACATCATCAACAAAATGAAGTACCTTTGTTTGAGCTCCACCACTGCAATGAACCAAGCCGTCAATCTTTAAGCGGTGTTTCTCTAATATCTGTTTTATGATTGGAGCATAGGTTCTGGTAGGTGATAAAACTAGCTTTCCAGCGTCAACGCCTTTAATTTCAGTTTTAGAAGTTAGTTTCATTCCTCCTAAGTAAACAACCTCATCGCTTAGAGAATTATCATAACTTTCTGGATACTTCTTAGCCAATTCTTTTGCGAAAACATCGTGGCGTGCAGAGGTCAAACCATTGCTGCCCATACCGCCATTATAAGAGGTTTCGTAAGTTGCCTGACCAAAAGAAGAAAGTCCAACAATTACATTTCCTGGTTTAATATTATGATTTGAAATAATATCACTTCTTTTCGACCTTGCCACAACTGTGCTATCAACAATAATAGTTCTAACTAAGTCGCCCACATCAGCCGTTTCGCCGCCAGTGGAATAAATCCCAATTCCCAAGTCTCTCATCTGAGCAAGAAACTCTTCCGTACCGTTAATAATAGCAGAGATAACCTCACCTGGAATACGCATTTTATTTCTTCCAATAGTTGAAGAAAGAAGAATATTATCAGTTATACCAACGCAAAGCAAATCGTCAAGATTCATCACAATAGCATCAATAGCAATGCCTTTCCATACGCTAATATCTCCAGTTTCTTTCCAATACATATAAGCCAAAGAAGACTTTGTTCCAGCCCCATCAGCATGCATAACCATACAATAGTCCTCATCATTGGTCAAACTATCCTCCACAACCTTGCAAAACGCCTTAGGGAACAATCCTTTATCGATATCCTTAATTGCATTGTGAACATCCTCTTTCGAAGCCGAAACTCCTCTTAAATTATATTTCTCAGTATTCATACCATTAATCTTTTCGACTGCAAATTTACATCATTTATTTCAAACTTTCTAAAACAAGCTGTTAGGCTTTCCAAAATAAAGATTAAAAATCATCTTTAAATCAAAATTATTAATAACTTTGCAGGTGAAATTAATAAATATAAAAAAACATATGAAAAAAAATAGGTTGGCATTATTTTTATTATTGCTATTATTCTCTTCTTTTGCTTCAAAAGCTCAAAGAAATATTAATATACAATATATTGATGATGTATTAATAACTTATTCCATTAACCAAAATAGCAAATTAACTTTTTCAAATAATGATATTATTATCTCTCAACCATCAGGTGAGGTATATTACTTTGCTATTGATAGTATTAGAAAGATCTATTTTACTACAGGAACTTCATTATTAGAAGTTTTGCCAAAAAACGACATTACACTTTACCCTAATCCATCAAAAAACTATATAATATTGTCAAATATTAATGCCAAAACACCAATGTCTATTTATAATATGAACGGAGTATTGGTGATGTCTGACATAATTTATCAAGACAAAAGCATAAATATCTCAAATTTATCTAATGGAGTATATATAGTCAAAGTTGGGAATAAAGAATTTAAATTAGTTAAAGAATGAGAAAAATAATATTATTAGTTATTGTTTTATCTATTAATTTAACATTAATAGGTCAAGAAAAGAGAATAGAATTTCATCATGACTCAGTAATTCTTTTTGAACAAAATATTTCTGCAATTGATAGCATAATATTAGATTCTAGTGCCAATAATATAGTTATTAATCAGAGAAATAGTACAAGAATATTAGAGATTAGTGAAATCGATAGTATTGTCTTTTCAACAAGTAATGCTGTATACCCATACCCTTTTGGACAAGAAGCCTCGAATGTAACAGCAGAGATAATTATTCACACAAATGATAGTATTAATTTTGATAGTATTACATTCGCAATACCTAATTTAAAATATAATAAGTCGTGGTTATTTATGCTTACTCAAGATGACTGTTTAAATTCAGCGTTTCATCAAACATGGGCTGCTATTAATGGAAAACCATTAAGTAATTATACTAATGCAAATAATCAAAAACAAAACTCATACAATATTGGACAATTATTAGCAGGGGATCTTCCTCCAGAATCTTACTATTTAGGAAAAACATTAGGTATTACAGATGGAACAGGTAAAGAAGTTCGTTTTGCATTTACAACAACTGTTTATCCTGAAGGGGAGTATATGAATAGTGCTGAAACAATAAATCCAGGTTATACTTCAAATTATTATCGCTTCATGAAACATAATCTTACATGGGGCAATGTAAGAGAAATCGTAAATTACGGAAATAGTATAGCTTTTCATGATGTCAATGCAGATGACGTGCATAACATAACAGACATTTACAATCATTACTTAATTGTTCAAGATAGCATCAAGCTCCATCTTCAAAACAGAGGATGTAAAACCTTAGCAGAACCCAATGGAAATAAAGATTATATAAGAGCTGCATACAATTATAGTTCTATTCAAACTATTACTGCCCAAAATAATGGTGACGGTATATTGTCTAGAGAATTATACCCTTATATGGATACAACTGATTTGTTCCAAGTGTTAATTAAAAGATATTTTATTGAGCCAGCAAATATTAGAACAAGGGTTTTAACCGAATTACAAAAGCCAAAAGAACAAAGAGAGGCGGTAAATATCGGAGTGCATTCTACAGATTCAAGTTGGGTTTCATTATTGTTGTGGCTAAATGATAACTATGGGAAAGATGGCAATGACTCCCTTTGGTTTCCTTCTTTGGAAGAGTATTATGAATATAATTATTATCGTCATAACACTTCAATTACTAAAACTCAAATTAATGATAGCACAATTAAAATAACTATCAATATTCCTTCAGGGGAGTATTTCTACTATCCTTCAATCACTGTTAATGTGGGAGGAATAAGAACTAATCAAATTCAAAGTCTTAATTCAAATGATGCTGTTACCGGCTTGTCTTATGGTAATTATGAACAAGGAATAATGGTAAACATTGATTGTAGGAAATTCCTTCTTGAACATGCAACTCATTATGTTGAGCAATATGAAGGGAATAGCATACCATCAAATAAAGCGGATGCTCTATATTTCACTAATCAATTAAAAGATTCTCCTCAAAAAACATCTTTATTAAATAGGATTAATCGTTAACAATTTGCTATCAAACAAAAAAAGGCTACCTAATTAAAGGTAGCCTTTTGTATAGTTTGTTAAACTAATTTTAGTTTATAAGTTTGATAATTTTTCTGCTAAGTCACAAACACGGTTTGAATATCCGTTTTCATTATCATACCAAGAAATAACCTTAACCATATTTCCTTCCATAACCATTGTTAGTTTTGAATCGAAAATTGAAGAATAAGGGTTTCCTACTATATCACAGCTAACGATTGGATCTTCTATGTATTCTAAGATTCCTTTCATTGGACCATCTGCTGCTTTTTTCATTGCTGCATTAACTTCTTCTTTAGTTACTGTTTTTGATAGTTCAACTGTTAAGTCAACAACTGAACCATCTGGAGTTGGAACTCTCATTGAAAGTCCGTCTAATTTTCCTTTAAGTTCTGGAATAACTAAACCTACTGCTTTTGCTGCTCCTGTGCTTGTTGGAATAATTGAAACTGCTGCTGCTCTTGCACGGCGAAGGTCTTTATGTGGAAGGTCTAATATACTTTGGTCGTTTGTGTAAGCGTGAATAGTATTCATAATACCTCTTTTTACTCCAAAGTTATCGTTAAGTACTTTTGCTATAGGCGCTAAACAGTTTGTTGTACATGATGCATTTGAAATGTAAACCATGTCTTTTGTTAAGCTTTCACAGTTAACTCCTAATACTACTGTTGCATCAACATCTTCTGGTTTGTCTGCTGGAACGGTAAGAATAACTTTCTTTGCTCCTGCTTTGATGTGTTTGCTCATTTTTTCTCTATTGCGGAAAATACCTGTTGATTCAACAACGATATCAATGCCTAGTTCTCCCCATGGTAGGTTTTCTGGATCTCTTTCTGCATATACTCGGATTTTCTTTCCATTAACTACTAAAAAATCTCCATCTGCATGAACTTCTCCGTCAAAACGTCCATGAACAGAGTCATACTTTAGTAAGTGTGCTAAAGTTGTAGCATCTGTTAGGTCGTTTATTGCAACAACTTCCATGTTGTTTTTTCTTTGCATGTTTCTGAAAGTGATTCTTCCGATACGTCCGAATCCATTGATTGCTATCTTTACCATTGCTTTTAATTTTATGTGATTAGTAAATATGTTTAAAACTAATAGATTGATATTGCAAAATTATAATTTATATTTGACTTAAAAAAGGTTTTAAGTGTTTATTATTTATTTATTATCAATTTGTTTTGCCTATATAGTTCTCAAAAGATTGCCACAACGCATTGTAGTATAATTCTCCTTGCAAGATAGAACCTCTATTTGTTAAGCTTGTTTTCCTATTATCCATAAGCCCATTCCTACTCCAAGTTTCAGAAGATCCTTTTGAACCCATTATCTTATAGAAATTCCAAACAGCACAATTTGAAGTTTTGGCAACCTCAATCAAATCCTCAGTTACTAACTCCAGTCTTTGATTAGGCTTGTTATTTACGTAGTAATCGTAGGGCGTTGTTAATAGGATTGGAACATTGGGATTATTTAATCGAAGTCTCTTTAATAACTCTTTGAGATTGTATTTAAAGCTTTCAGATAAATAAGAAGGGGAGTATGCTTCTGCTTCCCCTATTGAAATCACAACCATATCAAAGCTCATTGTTTTTAGCATTGGCTGCAAGCTTTCATTAAAAACAGCTTGGTCTGAGTTTATGCTGTTTTCTGAAATTATATCATATATAAATCCAGCGTTCCTTGACTCCAAGTAATGTCCGTATATAATAAAGTTCTCACTTGAAGTATTAATAATATTCAAACTAACTTTACTTATTGGGTTTGTTATTTCAAATAAGGTATAGCCCTTATCTTCAAAGTAAATTGTTTTATATGAAGACTCCCTATCGTTGATATAAATACTTATGGAATCATTAAGAGGACTATGATATAATCTAAACTTCTTACATAATAGGTCTTCTTCTTTTTTGTAATCAGCAATCACATATTCCATTTCCTTCTTTGGTCTAAGAGTTGTTGCTTCATTCCAAAGCATTCCTCTACGGCTTTCAAGCCCATGCAAGGTTAGGGAAAGGTTATGGTAAATTTGAGCAGTGAAAACATCATCCAGAATTTGTTTATCGCCAATATGAAGTACCCTAACTTGATCTGTCCCTAAAGCAATTGTTTGTTTTATTTTGTCAAACAAAGGATCAAACCTCTTCTCTGAACTCCCAAAGAACTCAATCTTATTATCCTCGTAGCTGATAAAAGGATAGTTTTCAATCTTGACAAACTGAGAGAAGGATTCAAAGTTTAGGAATATAAAGAGCAGAAACAATATAAGTCTAATAGATTTCCTCATTTCATTCCTTAAAGATTCTTCGTTATCTTTCTAAATATTGTTTCAAGGCTTTGATCTGCAATTAAGTGTTGAGTATTATCATCTGCAACCACAAGTCCATTATTAATAATGATTGTTCTGTCGCAAACAGCCTCAACCTCTTGCATAATGTGGGTTGAAAGTAAGACAGTCTTGTCTTTTCCAGCATTCTTAATTAGTTCTCTAACCTCAATTAATTGATTAGGGTCAAGTCCTGAGGTAGGCTCATCAAGAATTAGAACCTCTGGATCATGAATCATAGCCTGAGCAATGCCAACCCTTTGACGATATCCTTTCGAAAGAGCACCAATCTTCTTATTTACTTCCTTAGTTAAGCCAGTAAGCTCAATCATATATTCAGTTCTTTCCTTCTTTTCCTTGCCCAAATTATGAATACCAGCAATAAAAAGAAGAAATTCCCTAACATACATATCGAGATATAAGGGATTATGTTCTGGAAGATAGCCGATTTTCTTTCTAACTTCTATTGAGTCATCAAAGATATTATAGCCACAAACACTAACACTCCCCTCTGTTGGAGGGATAAAACAAGTGATGATTTTCATCATAGTACTTTTCCCTGCACCATTAGGACCCAAGAGCCCAACAATCTCTCCTTTATTGATTTCTAAAGAGACATTATCCAAGGCTTTTTGTTGGCCATATATTTTTGTAAGATTCGAAATTGATATCGACATAGTTATTCAATATTAGAAATGAACTGCGAAATTAAAATAAAAAATGTACTTTTGCAAACTATAAGAAGAAATAATTAATGAAGATTACCGCAAAAGACAATGTATCACTGCTTAGTTTAGTTTTGGAAACCTTCCCTGAAGTGTCCATATCGAAGGCAAAGAAAATGATAATTTATGGTTGTATAGCCTATAAAGGAGCAATTATAAAAAGCCCAGAGCTAATAATAAGCAAAGGAGAAGAAATAGAATATTCAAAATATTCAGGAGGAAAACATATAGCAAGAGAGAAAACAGACGTTCCAATTCTTTTTGAAGATGAAGATATAATAGCTGTTTTGAAAGCATCAGGAATTCATGTTGACGCAAAACCAAACGAAAAGACTAAATCCCTTTATGCCCTAACCAAAAGCTATGTTAGAAGGAAGTGGGGAATAAGACAAAACCTATTCGTTATTGAAACACCAGAAGATGACGAGGCAGGAATATGCTTATTCGCCAAATCAAAACAAGCACAACTAGTACTTAAAAGAACATTCCCACAAGCAAAAAAAGAATATCACGCACTAATAGCAGGCAAACCAAAACACAAGAATGACAAATTAAATGTTTGGCTTAAGGCAGGCACAAAGAATAGGATATTTGTTGAAAAACAAGATACAGTAGGAGCAGAGCTATGCGTAGTTCAATATGCAACGATAGAAAACTTTGAACAATACACACATATACTTGTAACCCCACATACCTATTTTGATTCTCAAATACGTTTTATCCTAAGTAGTATTGGCAACCCTGTAATAGGCGACCACCGTTTTGGAGCAAGACAAATATCAGAAAACTATTTAAAACTATACTGCACATCCCTACAACTACAACACCCAATAACAGGGAAGAGAATAAAGATTGAAACCTCTCTACCTCTATCCTTTAAGAATGTAAACCTACCAATATTTGCAGAAAAGGGAGGAAAGGAAATAGCACTAGAAAGAGGAGAAAAGGAAGTTAAAACAGAAGAAGAGGATACTACAATACAATAAAGAAATACCAATCCTCGTTTTATAGGCCTTGGTTAAGAAAAAGGAGAGTTGTCCGAGTGGTTGAAGGAGCTCGCTTGGAAAGCGAGTAAAGCTCTAAAGGCTTTCAAGAGTTCGAATCTCTTACTCTCCGCAAAAAAGAAAAAGCTTCGTTTATTTATTTAAACGAAGCTTTTCTTATTAATTTGCATTTGCTTTATAGTCCGAAAGAAATACCAGCGCTAAAAGGATAAACTACAATTTCTCTATAGTTTTTAAAGAGTGGGGTTACTGCGTACTTCGCATAAAAGTTAAATACATTCCATCCAAAACCTGCTTGAAGTTCTAGTTTTAAAGGCTTAAAGTTATCGTACTTATATCCCCAACGTTCTTTTACTTCTCCATTTGGACTGTTATAATTTCTTTTAAAACCTGTTGATGAAGAATTAAAATTAACTCCAGCAATTGCTCCAACATGAAGCTCTAAGCTTTTAACTACCCTAACCTTTACAAATAAAGGCAAAGTAATATAGCGTGCAACTATTTTGCTTTTCGCATCTATTGCAGGATTTGTTTCAAAGCCAATTCTTTTTTCTGTTCCAATATCTGTTAGCTTAACATTATTGTCAAAGCGGAATATATTTGATTCATATCCTAGTCCAGTTGATATCTTCCATCTATGAGTCCAACCAAATTTGAATTCATATCTAAATCCCATTGTCCAGCTATTACCATTTCTTAGTGTGTATTGATTTTGTGGTGATGCAAAAAGATCATCAACATTACTAACCTTTTTAGACCAATTTAATCTTCCATAACCAAATTGTAAACCAAAGTTTTTATAAACATACATCTCATCATACCACCTTTCCTTCGTTATATTCTTTCCTTCGTTATTAGGTTGAAATATTTTTATATTTGGTTTTTCAATGTTTATTTCTTCACTGGTATTATAAATAGAATCGTTATAATCATTATCAAATGCTTCCAATAAAGAAGATAATTTAAACGTATCTTTTATTATATTTGTAGCAGCATTATCTTCTGCATTTGTTACATCATTCTCTATGCTATAAGCAATACTTTTTGTTCTCTTAACTTTAGTGGGGTCATTAATATCTATAATATCTGCATGATGTGTCATAAGAGTATTGCTTTTATAATCCCCAATAAGTTTTGAGCCTTCTCCTTGATTACTAATTTCAATATCTCTTACTCTTCCATTAAAATCTATAACTGATCCTTTCCCCATATCCAAAATTGCTGCAGTTGCATTAATAGAGTTAAATCTTATCTTTGAACCTTCTTGGGCGAAAATGTTTAATACACCAAATTTAACTTCTCCCTCTAATGTTATTTGCGCATTACCCCATAAATTAAATGTACCGCTTTCGTCTGTAATAATATCTTTTTTTATAGTAACATTACAACTAGATCTTAAGAAGTAAGAGTAAACGTCGTCTGCTAATTCTAATGTAATGGTAAAATCACTTAAATCTTTACGCTTACCTTCTTCATCTAAGAATAAATAAGGAGAACTAATGCTGAAAATATTATTTTTCAATTCGCAGAAACTTGAAAGTTTTTCTTTTTCATTTTCTTTCATATCTCCAGTTAAGTAGATTGCATTTTCCTTTCCTGACTTAATAGTAATAGGAAGGCTTGACCATATTTTAATAATTTTGATTCCATCTCCATAAGTACTTGCATTTGTAGCCTTATTCTTAATAACCTGCTTTATCGTTATCTTTTCTTGTGAGAAAGCATTGAAAGATAATCCTAAAACTAGGATTAGAACTAGTAAATTCTTGGTTTTCATATCTTTTAATTTTAATTGTTTATACTATTCTTTAGGTTTATTTTTTGAAAATGGATTATTACTAATGTTTTCTTGGATATAAGCTATAGCATTATTAAATCCATCTTGGGTTTTCTCAATCTTATCTTCTATCTTATTTGCCAAATTAGCCACGTATTTATTTCTCATAAAAGGACTTTTATAAGTATTCTTAATATCATTATATGCAATTAAATTATCCACCTCATAGACTTTGACTTCTTTAAACTCTTCCTCTTCAACATAGGTAATTAAATTATCTACAACGTAAACTACTAAGTTATTTGAAAGGATAATTCTTGGTTCCTTTTCAATAATAATATCATTTGCTTTGCCTTCTGTTTGAGTTTGAGAAACAACTTTTGGCGTTGTTGGTTGAATATCTTTATAAGTAGAATTAGTATTTTCTATTTTTGCAATCAGATTTTCCTGTTGAGGTTCTTCTGTTATCTTTTTTTCAAAAATTATTGGCTTACTTGTGTTTTGAGAAGTAGCTTTATCTATCGTTAAATCATTTTCTAAATTAGGATTATGGAAAAGCGTAAAAGAAAAACCAATTAGAAGGAGAATTGCAGCAGCATAAGAAGAATATCTTGCCCAAATAGGGAATATAAATCTCTTTTTGTGCATTAGTGTTTCTTTGTCTTCAAACTTAATTGTCAAATCAGGAGATAGAAAAATGCTTTCATCATAAGCCTTAAGCTCATCTGCAAAATGAGGATTCTTTTCTAAGAAAACCTCTAATTCTCTTTTATCCTCTTTAGAAAGATTGCCTTCCAAAAAGTCAAGGAGATATGCCTGGTAATTATCTTTTGTTATCATAATCTTAAATTATTCTGTCAATAGAACCTATATACTCTTTTAGTTTTACCCTTGCCCTAAAAATATTTATTTTCACATTTTCCTCAGTCAGAGCGAGGATTTCAGCAATTTCTTTATAAGCATAACCCTCATAATCTCGTAGAAGAATTACAGCTTTCTGCACCTTGGGTAAACGTTCTAAGGCTTCATTCAGTACGTCCTTTAAATCGCTATATTTGTTTCTGTCAGTATTTTGAGAAGGAGTTAGGCTGTCTTTTTGTGCGTTATACTTAATATCGTTAATCATTGTATGGTAGGCAGTAGTGAAGATATAGGACTTAGCTTTTAAAAAATCAACCCCCTCTTTCTTTTCCCAGAGCTTAACATATGTATCTTGGAGGATATCCTTTGAAGAGTCCATATCCTTAGTGTTTTTCACAAGGAAACGCAAGACCGCATCAGCAAAATTATCTACACAAAGTTTATACTCTTTCTCCGTCATTCATAAATCTTTTTTTGCTTAGAGAGGCCTATTTCTAAGCCTCCCCAACAAAATTACTCTTTACTCTACTAAAGGTTTGTATTAATAAGACAAGCGAAGATAGTTAAAAGTTACAAATAGGCGTAAGAAAATCATAAAACGAAGGAAGAAAACACTGAAATAAAGAAAGAAACTACTATAATCAAGGAATAAAATATTAAAACAAAGTCCCAAACTTTTTAAACGCAGAAACAAAGTCACGACATGGGCATGTCAGACTCGCTCACATGGGTATGTCAGAGTCCGTCACATACCCATGTCAGCATACGTGACATACCCATGTGAGCGACCCTGACATGGGTATGTCACGAGGTCTGACATGGGTATGTCATGAGTTTAAAACAAAGATTGACCCGTCCTGAATAAAGTTGACAGATTTGTAATTAAGACTAAATGCAGTTTGCATTTGTTTTCTATCGTCCTGATTTTAGTTTACACTTGATAAAAACAGGCTGATAATAATTTTAGAGACAAAGGTCCCTATTTTGATACAAAGATATACTTTATTTTCTATTTATTCATATTCGTAGATTTCATTCTCTATGTTTTCTTCTTTCTCCTTTTTTGTTTTGTAGTAGTTCTTCCATCTTCTTTGGATTACTCCAACTAGGTCATGAGCTACGTTAGGGGTTAGCATATCGATACTTGAGTGTGGTCTTTCGTTATTATAGAAGTCAATGATGGTTGAGATGCTTTCTTGTGCTTCTTCTATGTCTTTGAAGTCCATATTATGTATCCACTCTTGCTTTAAGATGCCATTAACTCTTTCTGCTATTGCATTTTCTAAGGGATCGCCACTTTCTGTCATGCTTATATTTATTCCTTTGTTTTGGAGTATGTCGGTATATCTAATGCAACAGTATTGTACGCCTCTATCGGAATTTCTAGTCCTTCTTCTGCATTATCTATTGCCATATCAAGTGCTTGTGTGGAGTATTTGGCTTCAAGGGTTGGGGCTAGTCTCCATCCTATTATTTTTCTTGAGTAGGCGTCTGTTATTAGGTTTAGATAGATAAATCCTTGCAGGGTTTGGATGTATGTTATGTCTGTTACCCATAATTGATTACGTCTGTATGGGACGAAGTCTCTTATTAGGTTAGAGTATTTATGATAGTGGTGGGCTGAGTCTGTTGTTGTGCAGCGTCTTATTCTTGTCTTGACTAAAAGACCTTCTTCTCTTAGCCAGGAGATAAGCTTGTCTCTGCCTAAAGCGGGTAGGTTCTTCTGAGATTGTATCATGATAAGTAATTTTCTTGCTCCCATCTTAGGACTTTTTTCCCTTATATATCTAATATACTCTAGGATTATCTCCTTTCCTGCAAAAGCCTCATATTCTTTGTTATTGTACTGGTAGTAAGCTTGCCTACTATAACCAAACAGATCGCATATTCCACTTAAGGAGGAAGGTTTTTCTTCTATGCGCAGTGTTGTTACTGCTTGGTGCCAGGCTTTTTTCTGATGGGGATCTTAAACATGTCTTCTGCAACATCAATCATTGTGTTATAGGCGCGTGCCCTTAGGTTAGAGTACTCTAAGGCTTTTTCTAATTCCTTAATACGTTTCTCTAGCTTCTTCTTTTCTAATGCTTCCATATCTGTTTCGTTTTCTGGGAGTTCTAATTCAAACTCCGATAATGGTGCAAAGATACTAATCCATCTCTGAAGTGTGCCATCTGAGATGTCGTTTCTTCGGGCTGCTTCTTTCCATGAGCCTCCTTTTTGAAGGAAATCACTGACTACTTTGTAACGAAAGGCATCGGTGATGGGTTCTCTTTTTACGGTTTTGTCCATTTTTTTAAGTTGTTTTTGTGTCAACTTTTTTCAGGACAAGTCATTCAGAAGTTCATTGCTTTGTTTGGTAAGATTAATTCTTGGTTTTAGAATTCTGTAACAGATATATTATATGAATAATCTGATTATAGATGAAATAATAATAGAATTGGTAAATCAGAAATTAGAAATGACAAATCGTTAATTTTAAATGGAACAATATAAACAAACGTAGAGACAAGGCATGCCTTGTCTCTACTACAACGGTTATAATAATGAATACGATTCCAATTATGATATTGGCATTTGTTTTAATTGCTTAATTAACCACTTCTTGTTCTCCTTATAGGTCATGGAATTAAAAGAATAGACTTAATTATTCAATCTATATAACCAAAGGAGCTTAAACATATTAATCTAATTAAAAATAAATATCTTAATATTATAGTTTATAAATAAAAAACAATATCTTTGCTTTATAATTTAAAATTTATTGATATGGTAAGAAAACGTGTTACTACAAGAGAACTTGTTATTTCTAGAGAGGACGTTATAAATAACATCAAAACATTGTATAATTATGTTAAAGAAGGGAATGATGGTGAAAAAGTATTCGCTGAAGACTTGATTCGCAAAGGTAAAAATTTTGTTGTTGAACAAGTCGATGGGAAATTCAAATTTAGCCCTTCCAGATATTCAGGATATTTAAATAACAACTTCATCGAACATAATAATAACCATGGTGATGGAAGGAAAGAAACTTCTCCTTTATTCAAGGAATTATACAAGGAAATAATAAAAAGCAGGAAGAGAGATAATGAAGAATTTAGTACGTTATTAGATAAATATGTAGAGAATTTAAATGAACTTGGTTTAGAAAGAACAGATTTACATAAGGTAAGTAAGTTTTTCTTGCCCACAGAAGGATTAGATTATATCAATAAGTTAAATATTAGTAACATGAAAGAAATAAATAGTATTATCAAGCTTCTTAAAACGAAGAAACAAATTATTCTTCAAGGAGCACCAGGGACAGGAAAAACTTATTATAGTGCTGAAATTGCTGTTAAGCTGTGTGATGATAAAGTTCCAGACACAAGAAAAGAGATAATGGAAAGATATCGTGAGTTAAAAGAAGAGGGGAGAATAGCTTTTACTACTTTCCATCAATCAATGGACTATGAAGAATTTGTTGAAGGATTAAAACCTGTTCAAGATTCTGACCCTCTACGATTTGAAGTTACTCCTGGTATTTTCAAAAGGATGTGTGAAAAAGCTAATAGACCTATTATACATGATAAAGAATTAGAAATAGATGAAAACGTTACTATCTGGAAAGTTACATTAAAAAACACTGGAGATAATGATGTTAGAAGAGATTGTTTAGATAATAATAGGATACGTATTGGCTGGAGTGAATACGGAAAAGATTTAGATATTAAAAACATAACAAATGGTAAACAAAATCTTGATTATTTTATAAACACAATGGAAATTGGCGATGTTGTTTTAAGTTGCTATTCTGAAAAACTTATTGATGCAATTGGAATTATTGAAGGAGAATATGAATGGGATGATTCATTTAAAGAAAAGAAGAGAGTAAGGAGGGTAAATTGGATAGTAAAAGATATTAGAGAAGATATTTATGAGTTGAATAATAATAAAAAAATGAGTCGGAAAACAATTCATAAACTTAGTAATATATCTGTAAATAATGTATTAGGAATTATAAAGAAAAATAAAGAATACGAACAGTCAATTGAAAATAATGACAAACCTTATGTCTTAATTATAGATGAAATTAATAGAGGTAATATTTCTAAAATCTTAGGTGAACTAATTACTCTTTTGGAAAATGACAAGAGGAAAGGAGAAGAAAATGAATTGCAGGCTACGCTACCCTATTCTAATGAAAAGTTTTCAGTTCCATCTAATCTTTATATTATTGGGACAATGAATACTGCTGATAGAAGTTTAGGATATATTGATTATGCTATTAGACGTAGATTTGCTTTCTACACATTAGAGTCTAATAAAAAAATTATAGAAAACCATTATAATGATGACGATTTAAAAAATAAGGCAATTAATATATTTAATAATGTTAAGACCTTAATTTCTGGCAAAATTGCTTCTGATTTTATTATTAAAGATTTGATGATAGGTCATAGTTATTTCTTAGCGGAAGATGAAGAGGAATTACAACTTAAATTGGAATATGAAATTAAACCATTACTTAGAGAATATGCAAACGATGGAATAATAAATTTAATCCCAAGTAAAAAAGATGATGAGTCCAAAGGAACATACCTTGAAATAGAAAAAGATTTTACAGATTGGATTAAGCCTATTCAAACAAAAGAAGAAACTTCTCAACCTGAAGAAATTGGACAAAGCAATGAAACATAATCTAATAATATTCAAAGAACACCAAAAATCAAGTGATAATAACTTTGATTATAAAGAATTATTGAATAAATATACTGAAACAATTTATAATGATTGTGATGTTAATGATGCAAATAGATATTTAGGATTAAGTTGTTGCAATCATAAGCAAAAGACCTTTCAAGCTAATTATTATATTGGTTTAGATTGGATTGTTGAGAAAGAAACAGCCATAATGGTTGAACCTAAGATTGAAAGGTTGGATTATTTAAGGATGTTTATGGAATGCTTTGATTGTGATAATACTGAAGCAAAGAAAAAACTAAAAGATATTTATCATATTGATTTTAATAGAGAATCTATTGAAGTTAAGAATAATACTTTTGAATTAACTCCTTTATTGATTGTGCATTTCTTAAAGCTTATGCAGTCTTTGGTTAAACGTAATTTGAAAAAGGATTATATTCAAGTAGAAGAAAATCTTAATTCTAAGATTAAGGGTAAGATATTGTTTTCTCGGAATCTTAAACAAAATACTTTTAAAGGAAGAGATGATAGGTATTATTGTAGGTGTCAAGACTACACTGTTGATTGCATTGAGAATAGAATATTAAAAAGAACGCTAATGTATGTTCGGAAGTACCTAACATATAATACTGCTATTAGCTGTAAAGCAATTGATTTAACTAATCTCTGTAATAGTTGCTTATCAGCATTTGAATATGTTTCTGATGATTTAAGCATTCAACAAATAAAACAATTTAAAGTTAATCCATTATATAAAGACTATGCCGAAAGTTTAAAAGTTGCAAAGTTAATTCTTAGACGTTTTAGCTATTCAATTGACAATGCAACAAGTGAAATTGATAGCAACCTCCCTCCTTTCTGGATTGATATGCCTTTATTATTTGAGGTTTATGTTCTTACTCTTATGCAAACAAGGCGTAACAAAATAGAGTATCAATTCAAAAGCAAATACGGGAATGTTGATTATTTGAGAATCAAGAGTCCGTTAATAATTGATGCAAAATATAAGCCAGTATATAGTGATAGGCTTATTAAAAAGGAGAATGAAGTTGAAGAAGAAATTGATATTAAATTTGAAGAAACTGAAAAAGTAAAAGGTCGTTTTAAAATAGAAGATGTTAGACAGTTAAGTGGATATGCAAGAGATATAGGAATACTGAAGAAATGTGAAATAAATAAAAAAGATTATCATAAAACGGTTATCCCTTGTTTAATTATCTATCCCTTAGATGATACACAGGAAAAAACAACAATAAGTAACGTAAGAATAAATCAATTTTCACAATTCTATAAATTAGGGATTAAATTACCTAAACGATCACAGGTAGAATGTATGTTGTAATAGTTTCTCCTAATTTTACACAAATTAGGAGAAACTATGAATAATTGGATAAGAAAATAGACGCGATAAATCACGTCTCTACAATCTTTATGTTATAATTTGGGCGTGGGATTTATTTAATATCACACATTAAGACTGATTCTTCTTCGAGGAATCCTTCTAGATGGTCGCCTATTTTTACTTCTCCTACTCCGCATGGGGTGCCGGTGAATATCATATCGCCTATTTTTAGGGTCATGTATTGGGATAGGTAGGATATGATTTTATCTACGGTGAATATCATATCGGAGGTGTTGGTCTTTTGGACTATTTCTCCGTTTTTAAGGAGTTTGAAGTTGAGGTTTTGAACGTCTTTTCCTAGGGTTTCTAATTCTATAAACTTACTCACTGGGGCTGAATAGTCGAATACTTTGGATATTGACCAAGGGGATGAGTTTAAGATTTCTTTTTCTTGTATATCGCGGCAGGTCATATCTAATCCAAGTGCTACTTCGGAATAGTAGTTCTTTGCATATCTTTCTGGGATTGATTTTCCTAAGCGGTTAATCTTTACTACTAGTTCGCATTCGTAGTGAACATTTTCTGAGAAGTCGGGATAGTAGAATGGGGAGTTTTTTTGTAGAAGTGCGGAATCAGGTTTTAAGAAAAACAATGGCTCTTCTGGAATAGGGTGGTTTAGTTCTTTTATATGTGCAAGGTAGTTCCTGCCAACACAAATTATCTTCATTTGTCTTTTATTTTATTTCAAGATGCAAAGTAAGGTAATTTTTCTATTCTATAGGTGGTTTTTCTTTCTTTTTTCGTGAAATTGGTTTTAGCTTAAGAATATTTGGCATTGTGTCGCCTAATAGGAATCCCCATGGTTTTAAGGAATCTATTCTGTCGAATATTAGTTTCATTATTGCAAGCATTGGTATGGAAAGGAACATGCCTGATACTCCCCAGAGTGCGTTTCCTAATAAGACTACTATAATTGAGAAGAGTGCATTGATTTGTACTTTTGAAGCTACTATCTTAGGTACAACATAATTATTATCAATCATTTGGACAAGAGCATAAAGTCCTAATACATAAACTGCTGGCCAAGGTGTTGATTTGGTTGCAAAGGCTATCATCATTGGAAGGGCTACTGCTACTACTCCTCCGATATAAGGGATTAGATTTAATAATGCTCCTAGAACTCCAAGTAAGATTGCATAATCTATTCCTATTATTAATAGACCTACTGAATTAAGTATAGCAATGATAACTAGCTGAATCATTAGTCCTGAAATATACTTTTGAACAACAGTTTTGATTTCTGTGATTATCTCATGTACTTTTGTTTGATAATCTTCTGCAAAGAGTCGACAAACAAATTCTAATAATAATGCTTTATAGTAAAGGATGAAGAAAATATAAACTGGGATTAAAACTAATGATAGGATAGAACCTGTTAAAGAAAAAATAGTTTGTCCGATTAGCATTCCGTTTTTATTTATTAAGTCTTTGCGTGAATTTGCTATCCAATCATAAATGTATTTACGGTCTATATCGAAGTATTTTGAAAGATAGGTTATTGACTGATCAAACATTATTGAGAGCTTGTCAACAAAGATTGGCCACGATTCACTAAAGCCACTTATTTGCCAAACTAAAAAAGCTCCAAGACCAAGAAAAACTATTCCAAAAAGAAATAGGGTTATTGTTATGGATAATACTTTATTTATTTTCCATCGATTAAAGAAATTAACTACTGGGTTAAGCAAGATAGCTATAATAAAAGAAAAGACAAGTGGAACTATTATATCTTGAGCTATGTAAAGCATTGATATTAGAGCATACATTCCAATTAGAAATATGCTTGCTTTCACATAAAATGGTAGCGTATATTTTTTCTCTATCACTCTTAGAGGGATTTATTTCGTTTTTTTGAAAAGAGACTGCATCAAGAATCCTTTTACCAAGTTAAAAGCAATTGGGTTAACAATAAAGTTTGTTACGCCAACCTGCAAAAGGTTATTAAAAAAGTTTTTAAGAGGATTAGCTGATTTCTCTTTAGATGTATGCTTTGAAATAAACTTATTTAATGAGCCTAAGACCAAAGCAAATACTTTATTCTTTAAATATGGTGATGATGCCAAGTCTATAAGAGAACTCTTAATTAAATTAACAGGTTTCATACTCTCATAAGTATTACAAACTTGCTCTTGCAAAAATTCCCATTGAACTGTTCGGTCTAGTTCTAGCTGTATAATAGCTTTTTTCAAGTCGGCTGCTGAGTTAATATTTTGCATGATATATGATTTATTATATTATTTACTCTTTATCTGATTTAATTATCTTTCTTACAAAATAATCATAGAAAACTCTTTTTACCCATTTGTTCATAAACAAAGAGAATATAATGGTGATAAGTCCATAGAAAGCCCCTACTGCAAAGAATCCGTAATAAACTTCACCTAGTATTTCACCAAGCCATAATGCAAGTCCAACATTTATAAAAACTAGAAAAGATCCTATAAGAATGCAAATAACAATTAAAGGTATTAATGAAGAGAGAATATCAGAAACCTTATCTATTATTGTCAATTTCACAATTTTATAGTTTGTCTTCCCATACACTGTTATCCTTTCTAATAAAGACTCGATAGAAGATTTCACATTTTCATCCATAGCATTGTTTTTATAAATAAGTATTGGTTTTAATGATAAAAAATAAATCCACCTTGAAACTTATAAGCTTAATTTACTATTATTTCAAGGTAGATTTACCATATTTAAATAGATGAAAAGGACTTATTCATCACATTTTTCTATGTTTTCTGCAGCTTCTTGTTTCGCTTTATTGAATTTATGTGAAACATTATCAACAAAATCACTGAATTTTTCTTTTAAATCCTCTATGCTTTCTTCTCCTTTTTTGCATATATTCTTTCTTGTTGTTGATCCTTTTTCAGGAGCAAATAATATTCCTAATATTGCACCTGCTGCAAGTCCTGCTAAAGCTCCTAAAGCTATTTTTCCGTTACTCATAATGTTTGTTTTTTTAAAGATTAATATTTATTTGAATTATTATTTTATTATTTATTCTCTATTTTGCTGACCCCCTAATTAGTCTTAGTAGTACTGCAATAATTGCAATGACAAGCAAAATATGAATAAGGTTTCCTAATTGAAAGGCAAACAAGCCTACTAACCATGCTATAACTAATATTACAGCAAGAATATAAAGTATATTTCCCGTAATATATTATTTAATGATTTATAATCTGAAACCTACCGTTAGACCACCCCAAGCGTTTTTGTAACGAGGTGTGTCTGAGGTTCCATTACCATTATTATTGGTAAGATCCCATCCTCCTCTTATTCCTACGACAAAATAATTAAAATTAAGGTCAGCACCAATTGCTAAAGAAAATGTATTTTTACGAATGTTTTCATTTTCAAAATCAGTTACCACAGAATTATTAGCTCCTAGGCCTTTAAAATTATCTATTTGCTTAAACAGATAAGAATACTGAGGACCAGCCAATATAGTTAAGTTTTCAATTGGTTTAAATGCTAAGAAAATAGGAATATCAAGATAGTTAGTTGTACGTGTAAAGGAGATTTCACCTATTAAAGGGTAGTTAGTAGAAGCAGAGAATCCTTTTTGAGAGAATAAAACCTCAGGTTGAATACCTATTACTTTACCTACAATAGGAATACTGATAAATACACCTCCAACAAACCCTACTTTAGTATCTGCATCGTATTGTTCGTTTTTAGAATCATACATGTTTGATAGATTCATTCCTGCTTTCACTCCAAAACGAAGATTATCGCGAGAATCAGAACCATTACCAATTTGAGCGCTAAGGTTAGTTGCCAATAAAAATGTTGCGGCAAGGATTAAAATTGTTTTTTTCATTATTTCGAGTTTTAAATTAATAAATAATTAATTAAGGCTTTTCTAATTCACCTTATATAAAATTATATTCTTATAACGTAAAATTCTTAATTTTATTTTATCTTACAATACAATTATACAATCTTTTATGCTTTTAAGTGATATTAGAATATGCTTCCGCTACCTCCCTTGTCATTCTTCTTTGCAATCTTTTCAGCCTTTTTTTCTTTCTTGCTTTTTAGAGGTTCTTTCTTAACTAATTTCTCTTTACTGTCTTTTCCTTTTGCCATGATATTTGTATTAAAGTGATTATTACTATATACTATTAATGTATACGATAAGAAGATGAAATAGTTCTTTTTTTTACTTTATTAAATACTATTTTAGAATCTAAAACCTAGAGTTGCCCTTATTCCCCATTTCTTCATTTCAGGCAGTCCTTCGGTATAGGTTACCCTCCTTATATATTCTACTCCCAAAACTTGGAAGAGATTCCTAAAACCAAAGCCAGCTTCAATATATGGTTTGCTCTCGAAACTCTTTACTTCTAGGTTATCAATCATAAACTTGTTTTCATCTCTTAAGCCTCCATAAACCATCTTTATATTGAACTCTTCTCTTAGTTTTAACTCTCTAATATAGGGAATACGATTAAAAATTAATCCGTTAAGATTGTAAACCGTTATTAGCTGAATATATTTGTCGGTAAAGAACTCCATAACCCTCATTAGGTTAAAAGCATTATTATGATAAATTATACTATTATAGGTTGAACTTGTGAAAAGATAAGGAGGCATTATCTTCCCTACCATATAACCTCCCTCTGCCCAAAACATCATATAACCAAATGGCATTAAGTTTAATTTTCTGTATGCATTAGCTTTAATAAGGTGGGTATTATCAAATCCGTATTCGTAGTTAATATTCATTGAGGTATAGTTTCCTCCAAGGCTAATTCTCTTATTCTGGTTTTGTACCCATTGCCCATTAAACAGCAACCTTATATTAATACCTATCCTATCTTTTCTAAAACTCGATACCTCAACAGTATCACGGTCGGAAAACTTCCAATCGCCATAAGCCTTTACCTCCTGAAATCTAAGATAAGGGTTAATTGATATTCCTTTTTTTGTTTCGTAGTACCATTGTAGGAATATGGATTTATTGAAAGCTAGTCTATAATCAACAATATCTGTTAGGGAAAGACTTAACCTGTCGTAGTTGCTATTTTCTATTGTTCTGCCCGGAATAAAGGTATTATATGTATAATCTAACCCAATAAAGTTGGCAGGATACGAATAAGGATTTTTGGTTAATGAGTTAAAGCTGTATTTTAAGCCTAAGTCATATTTCATTTTCTTATCCTTGGTTCCGTAAGCCACCATAAAGTCAGCGTAAAACCTTCTACTTAGCTTATAATTTGTTTTCCCACTAAAACGTATACGATTTCCCTCAATCTTATTAAAAGAATATAGATTATCTAATGGTCCAATATCGAGGGGTCCTGCAAGAAGATATCCCCCATAGAAGATTTCGGACAAATATTTTGTTACCCTAAACCAAGTTATCTTATTTAGACTATCTGGTAATTGGTAAGTCTTCTTTTCCGCCTGAGTTAGGGGAGAAATTCTATTGGAGTCGGTTAGCTTAAAGTTCTTTAGCTCTTTTTCTTCCTTCAAAACATATTCCGCAAACTTAGGTTTGGAATAAGTATTTATGCTATACCCAGAAGCTTTTAGGGTATAAAAGTTTATCTTAGCATAAACTGCATCCTCAACCACATAAGTGAATTGTTTCATTACACCATCCACTTCAATGGTATCTGTTTTAAATTTTTGGATAAACTCAATTTTATCCACAAAGTTCACATTTGCTTTCTCTGTTATTGAAAGGTTGGCTCTAATTATCTCAAAGGTCTCGTCATTTGCAATATATAAATCGCCCATAAAGCCCATATCGTATAGATTACGAGGAAGGAAAGAAAGCTTAATGCATTCCCTCTCTTCAACAAAAAGAGTGTCTTCAATGAAAAACTTATAGAATTGAGGAGCTAAAACATTTACTGGACTCATAAACTGATTTCCAAGCACATCAATGTATTTCTGATAAAGATCTATTTTAGTAAATATGCTCGATTTAATTCTTCTTGCATTGCTTTCGTCCAAAATAGCAGTTAATTGAATATCCTGAAGCACTAGTCTTTGCTCTTCAAAACTCCTTCCCTTTTTGCAATAGATTTGCGATAGCTCTTCAAAGAAATAAACAGGAAGATAGTTTTCGCTATCGAAATAAGTTGGCTCTAGATTGGTCATTAAATTAAGCACAGGCTTTAATTTCATTCTAGAAAGCACAGTGTCATTTACTGGGTCAATAGCAATAAGACTTTTATTATGAGAAGTGTAGTTTAGGGGACAGTAGTTAAGAATTGAATTTGCCTCCCTATTTTCCAACACCTTTCTTATTAGCTCAACCGCAGGGTTATCCTTATTAGTATACTTCTCTTTCTTTGCCGTAATAACAACTTCCTTAATTTGCGATGCATGAGGCTCAATAGCAATCTTAATAGATTTTGTTTTAATAAACTTAATGGACTTCATTGTTGGCTGATAAGATATATGTGAAACCCTAAGGCTATCTATACCATCAGGAACATCTATCTGGAAATGACCATTATCATCACTAGTTACCCCCTCTGCAAAGCCATCAACAGAATAACTAATTGTAGCTCTAAAAACCCCTTCCTTATTTCTTGCATCTACAACCTGCCCTTTAAAGGTTTTTGATTGCCCAAAGGAAGAAAATGATATAATCAGGAAGAAAATAAGGACTAAAAAAATAAAAAATTTAATTTTACTCATATATCAAAGAATCAACAAATGTACTTATTAAACCAATATCAAGGCATTTTATTTTATTATTTCTGGAAAAAAGAAAAAGCCGTTACATTTTTTTTGTAACGACTCTTCTTTAATTAGGCTATAAGTTAAATGAGATTACTTTATAATATTTAACTCAACCCTTCTGTTCAGTTGGTGGGCTTTAGTTTTCTTTTCTCCAGATAAATTATCAATAAATTCATTAGTTAATGTATCTCCGATTTTAAATACTGGATGAGATCGAGCTATATACTGGTCAATTATCTCTGGTTCTGTATAGCCTGTATAGGATATAACTATTCTGTCTTCAGAAATCCCCTTTGCAACTAAATAGTTTTTAGCTTTGGTGGATCTTTCTTTTGAAATAGTTTGATTTACCTCATACGTGCCTCTTATATCAGCATGACCGACACAATTAACTTTCAAATCCTTATTATCATTTAAGAATATAACAAACCTATCTAATATATCTTTAGATTCTTTATCTAAGTCTGATTCGTCAAATGCGAAATGTAATTTATAGTATCCATCAGCTGAAATAGGTTGTAAAGGATCTGCTATCCTCTTAACTATTCTAGTGTTGTCGTTTGTAGTTGTCATTTTTGAAATATCGGAATTGTTCTTTGCACGATTCTCTAATTCATTAATCTTATTGTTCAATTCATTAATCTTTTTATTGTTTAATGAATCTTTCACTCTAGCAGCATTTTCTATCTCAGCTATTTTCTCCTGCCATTTTGCATCATCACAATCAGAGATACAAGCTGACTTCATTAATCTTTCAATTAATTCTAAAGAGCATTCATCAATAGTTTCTCCACTATTTATTATTAGATTTAATGTTTCAAGGCTTTTTGCTTTATTACCCATTTCACAATAATAAACTGCAAGATAGTATAATGCTTCATGCTTTTGGTAGTTTGTCTTAGCTTTTGTTAACGCTAAATCATAAGCCGCAACTGCTTCATTACGATGCTCTGGGATATAGGTATAGCAAATTGCTTTAAAGAGATTTAGGTCATAGTCTTCAGGGTAGTTTATAAGTTCTGCATTAACATCTTTCAATGCTTGTACATAGTTCATATTAAACATTGTTTGTTCAATTTTCTCTTTCTTTTGAGAAGACATGTTCTGAGCTTCAACCATTGTTAGTGACTGTCCAAGGACTAAAATCAATCCTATTAAAATATATTTTTTCATATTCATATGTATTTATAGGTTTGAGGGTTTATATTCCAAAGTTTCTGATTGTTCCTCTCTTATCAAATGATTCTCTATTTAGAGCTTTGTTAAGGTTGAAACGTAGTCCGAGTTCCCAAGAGGTTCTAATGCTTGAAAAATCACCTAATCCAAACTCATAGTCTAAAAACAAAGTTACACTCTTAGCAATTGTTAGGCTTCCTAAAACTGCAATAGATTTTGGCTTCAAGGAATTAGTACGGCTCACATTAATTTTTTGGGGACTAAGCGAAAAGTTTATAAAGTCTGAATAGGAAAAAGTCAGTATCAGTCACACCTCTTAGATTAGCTCTAAAGAGTTTGATTTTAGAATTGAATGACTCTGCAT
>JAQVXZ010000025.1 GCA_028708845.1 Bacteroidales bacterium | reverse complement strand
GCGAACCTTGAGATTAAGGGACTTCAATAGAGGACTTAGGTCAAAGGTCTAAGGTCAAAGGTCGAAGGACAAATTAAGGAGCTTAAGGAGCTTAGAGATTTTAAAGACTTTAAAGACCTTAGACTTTAGACCTTAGACTTTAGACTTTAGACCTTCGACTTTCGACTTTCGACTTTCGACTTTAGACTTTCGACTTTCGACTTATAATTATTATTAATAATTGGCAAAGGTAGTTAGTTTTTATGTATTTTTGTAAATCAAAATAAGAAATTAGAATGCAAAAAGAAATTATTGAAAAGGCTTGGGAAAATAGAGAACTGCTTAAAGAAGAGGGGACTCAAAATGCTATTAGAGATATTATTGAACTATTAGATAAAGGAAAAATAAGGATTGCTGAAAAAGAGGGTGATGATTGGAGGGTGAATGAATGGGTGAAAAAAGCTGTTATACTCTACTTCCCTATCTGTGAGATGAAGACTTATGAGCTTGGACTAATGGAGTTTTACGATAAGATACCTCTTAAAAAAGACTATGCAAAACTTGGCGTAAGGGTTGTGCCTCATGCTCTTTCTCGTTATGGTTCTTATCTTGCTCCTGGCGTTATTCTTATGCCCTCTTATGTTAATATTGGAGCTTATGTTGATGAAAACACAATGGTTGACACCTGGGCTACGGTTGGTTCTTGTGCTCAAATTGGAAAAAACGTTCATCTTAGTGGTGGAGTTGGCATTGGTGGAGTTTTAGAGCCTGTTGGAGCTAATCCTGTTATTGTTGAAGATAATTGTTTTATTGGTTCACGATGTATTATTGTTGAAGGAGTTAGAGTTTGTGAGGGTGCAGTTCTTGGAGCTAATACCACAATAACATCTTCTACCAAAATAATTGACGTAAGTGGCAAGACTCCAATCGAATACAAAGCATTTATACCTAAAAACTCCGTAGTTATCCCTGGCTCAATCACCAAAGAATTCCCATCTGGCAAATACAACGTAAACTGTGCCCTAATTATCGGAAAAAGAAAGCAATCTACCGACCTAAAAACCTCCCTAAACGATGCCCTAAGGGATTTTGGAGTAGCGGTGTAAGGGGAAAAGAATTATTGGCATATACAGATGCATTTACCTTATGGACAAGAGGGAGAGAGAATCTATTCCATTTATTTCTTCTTTCTAAATATATCCCTAAACCAACAGCTTTTCTTTCTTGGGGTTATGTCTTTTTGAGGTTGAGGTTCTTGGGTTCTATTTAGTTTTTTATCGGTTTGAGACTGGCTGTAAAATAGGTTTGTTTTGATGTTTTCGAGAAACGATACTTCTTTTTTATCTCTTTCTTCTTTATTGCAAGCTAAGATATTAGATGGTATCATATCACCTTTTTCATTAAGTATTGCATAAACCCAGTTACCATCCTTATTTCTTAGTAGAGAATAGTTGTCAAGGGTCTTTGCCCATGATATCCTCTCATCACCTTGGAGTATAAATGTTAGGGTTTTCCCATTAGGTTGCTTAATAGTTATTGGGGTCTTATCGGCTGGTACTGCAAATAGATTCATAGTAAAAAATAATGATATTATTGCTATTAGAGATTTAAGTTTCATATCGTTTCGTTTTTAAGTTTTGTAATGAGAGTTTATGCTTTGTTTTGAGTTTAGAAGTCTTGCTTTTGGAATAATAGCTCTAATGCTTTTCTACTATCTTTGTCGGATAGTATTTTCGTTGTAGATGTAGGTTGTAGTAGAATTTCGTACTCCTCTCCTACCTTCTTTCCTATTCCTTTTAAGGCTTTTAGGTGTGAATAGAATTTCATTTTTCCGTTTAATTGGATGAAGTCATCAACACTTAATATATCAAGAAACTCTTCAATATTATTGATACAAGATATTTCTTCTCCACTGAAAAGAACTAGTTTTAATCTCTTACCTGTTGGATGAAAATATGCTATATCTTTGGTTTCTATGTATTTTGTATCTCTACCGAAGTCAATTCTAACCTTTTCACTTTCTTTAACATCGTTTTTCCAAACTTGAATTTTAATGTTATTTCCTATGCTATCGAAGTATTTCCACTCACCTTCTTTCTTATCTTCTTTATATGTTCCCTTTATTTTTAGCTTTTGGTAGTAGTAGAAATCCTCGTATGGTCCGTTTCTCTTATCATCTTTAAAGGTTAGATAAAAATATCCTTTAGCGTAAGTGTTCTTATAATAAATACCATTCTTTAAATCGTTTTTATAGTTTGAAGTTTCAACCAAAACTCCCTCTCTATCCCAATAATTTGATTGTCCTGTCTTTAAACCATTAGAATATCTTTCTTCTCCTATTTTCTTACCATTACTATCGAATAGGTTCCAAACGCTATCTTTCTTTCTGTTTTTATAGAAACCATCTGAAATAATAACTCCTTCTTTATTGAATAGCTTGGTATTAGCAAACTTTCCTTTATCGGTATATTCTGTTTTGGCTTTTATGGTTTTGCCATCTTCAAAATAATAAGTAAAAACTCCTACCTCGTAATCATCTTTGAATGTGCCCTCATATATCTTATTACCTTTTTTATCTTTTTTAGACCAAACGCCTTGTTTTCTACCTTTTTCGTCAATTTTGTTTTGAGAAAATGCTGTTTGACTAATAAAACCTATTAAGGTTATTAATAATGATATTCTAATTATTTTTTTCATTTTCTAAGTATTTTGCGTAATCAATTAGGGAATCGAATCTTTTATTTATAAACCTATGGTATTTTCTAGTCTTTTTTATTGAGTTGGAGATAAAGACAGTTTGCATATTTAGTTTCTTACCAAATTCCATATCTGAGGCTGAATCTCCCACCATAACACTTTCTTTGAAACGTAAGTTTGGGAAGTCTTTTCTTGCCTTAAGTCCCATACCTACTGATGGTTTCCTGCAAAAATGATGCTCGTGTCTAAATGCAGTACAATAGTATATCTTATCTATTCTTCCTCCATTTTCTTCAATCTCTTTCTTCATCTTATTATGAATTGAAATCAAATCCTCTTCACTCATCAAGCCTTTTGCAACTCCTTGTTGGTTTGTAACCACTACTATGGTGTCGAAATGCTTTGTAAATATTTTTATTGCCTCAAGAGCTCCTTGTTCAAACTTAAACTCATCCCAAGTCTTAACGTAGTCATCAACTAAGCGAAAATTAATAACTCCATCACGGTCAAGAAATAGGGTCTTATATTCTCTTTTTATCATTCTTTAATTATCTTTTATCGAGGAAACATTTCTGCTTCAACCAATTCACATAATATATGTCCTACCATTATATGGCATTCTTGTACTCTTGGAGTGTCGGATGATGGTATATCAAGTACATAATCTGATTTATTCTTCATCTCTCCGCCACCATTACCTGTAAAACTTATTCTTATCATCCCTCTTTCTTTTGCCTCTTCCAATGCAAGGATAATGTTTTTGGAATTACCAGAGGTTGAAACTCCTACAATGATATCTCCCTTATCTCCCATTGCTTTAATCATCCTACTATAAATTACATCATACCCATAATCGTTTGCAACTGCTGTTAAATAAGATGTATTGCAATGTAGTGCCTCTGATCTTAAGGGTGGTCTATCGTAGTAGAACCTTCCAGAAAACTCTGCTGCCAAGTGTTGGCAATCTGCAGCACTTCCGCCATTACCACACCATAGTATTTTCTTATTATCCTTTAATGCTTTTACCATAACGTCCTTAACCTTTTCAATTTCTCTTATAAAGGCTTCATCGTTCAATAATTTGGTTTTTAGGCTAACGGACTCTTGTATAACTTCTTTAATCCTCATAATTAATTAAGATTTGCTTTCTTTTGAATTAGATAGGTGTTTCTTGTTGGTGAGTTTCTGCCTATTAGTTCTGCAAGGAACCCTGTTAGGAACATCATACAGCCTAAAATCATTAGCATAAGTGAAAGATAAAAATAAGGACTTTGAGCAATCAGACGCATTGGCTCTTGGTGAATACTTGCTAGTAGCTTTTGTGTTCCAAGAATTGCTGCTGAAATAAAACCTAAGATAAACATTACCGTTCCCCATACTCCAAAGAAGTGCATTGGTTTTTTAGCAAACTTTGAAACAAATATTATAGACATTAGGTCTAAGTATCCATTTATAAATCTGCTCATTCCAAATTTAGTTTCTCCAAATTCTCTTTTGCGGTGTTGAACTACTTTTTCTCCTATGTTTTTAAAGCCAGCCCATTTTGCAATAACTGGAATATAGCGATGCATTTCTCCATATACCTCTATTGACTTAACAACTTCTTTATCATATGCTTTTAACCCACAATTGAAGTCGTGAAGTTTAATTCCAGTAAACATTCTTGTTGTTGCGTTAAAGAGTTTGGATGGTATGTTTTTTGCAAATTTTGAGTCATATCTCTTCTTCTTCCAGCCAGAAACTAAGTCATAACCATCTTTCTTAATCATTGAGTAGAGACTAGGTATTTCATCAGGAGAGTCTTGTAAGTCAGCATCCATAGTAATTATTACATCACCCTCGGAATGTTCAAAACCAACATTTAGGGCTGCACTCTTACCGTAGTTCCTTCTAAACTTAATACCTTTTAAATTACTGTTCTTTTTGGATAATTCTTCAATAACCGCCCAACTCTTATCATTAGACCCATCGTCAACTAGTAGAACTTCATAAGAATAACCCTCTTGTTTCATCACCCTCTCAATCCACTCGGTTAGAGGAGTTAGAGATTCTTCTTCATTGAAAAGAGGTACAACAACTGATATATCCATATTTTCTATATTTTGAATGTTTTATCTTTAGATATAACCTCTCCTTTTTCGTTTCTTAACAATACTCCTACTATCATAGCCCAAAGTATTGCCATAATTGCTGATAACATTATGCCTGATAATGCAATAGCTTGGGGAGTTGTCATATACATTATATCTGCGTTTGATAGGTGGGCATTCGATTCTATTGCTCTTTGAACATTGAAACAACGATTTTGTAAGCCATGGTCAAGATAAAGTGCATAGCCATATAAAGACATACCATATATGATTGAACCTACAATTCCTGAACCAAAACCAACTATATAACTTTCCTTAAATGATATTTTTCTTTCTTTAAGTCCCATTTTATAGAGATAAACCGAAATAAATATTAGACCAAGCATAGAAAAGTTCTCAATAAAACCAACTGGTTGATCGATAGGGTCATCTAGCCAACGTCTAAAAAGAAGAATAAAGGAAAGTCCAAAACCAATAAGTAATCCAAATTTTAAGATACCTAACCAGTAGTTACCATGGATTTTCGACTTATATCTCTTAATTAATGCCATATATATTTAGTTTTTATTTTCGTTATCTGTTTCTTTGTCTTCCTTACTATAAGTCCCTTTTGAGCTCTCAACTGCACCAATCTCGTCAACATCATCATTTCCCCTCTCGTCTTCTCCATGTTCATTTTTTTCCATTTCTTCTTCTTTTACATCTTTATAAGGAACATAGTCATTCTTCTCTGGTCTATGAATAGGCATTGGCTGACCAATAAGAGGTCTGGAAACAACTAAACTCACTAATAAGGAATAGAATATATTACCTAGATAATCAAAAATAAACATTGAAGGGAAGAGTACTATTTTAATTGTTTTTAGAATAAGAGGATCTTCAAAAACATCTATTTGGGAACCCATTTGGTCAAGTATATCTTGGTACTGTACTAGAAAATTATCAAGATAAATTGGATTAAGTTTTCCTATATAGATTACCATAAAAAGGGTTGTGAAAAGAGAAATGAAGATTGACATAATAGCTCCTATTGAAAAGGATTTGGAGAATTTCATATTATCTTTTATAATGTTTTTTCTATAATTAACCATAGCCCAACCCATTCCAAAGACAATTACAAATGTGCCAATAAAACTCCAAAAGAAGTTTGTTTCAATGCTTAGTGCATATCCAATTAAATGATAGAAGAAATATCCTCCACCAATAATAGAACCCCAACTAAACCCGTAATTCCAAATATTTTTACTTTTCATATCAATTTTACAAATTAATTCATTCCAAAAATTAAATCAATCTGCAAATATAAGATTTTTATAAATAGGACATGTTGTTTCTAACCTATTTCACAATAATAAATACAAGAAAACAAGATTTATTCTAAAATAAAATAACTATATTTGCCAGATATTAACGAGGGGTTAATAGATATTCGAAATGTAAAATTAATAAAAACATATTCTTATGAAAACAGTTATTCATAGAGCAGAGACAAGGGGACATGCTAATCATGGGTGGTTAAATTCTTACCATACATTTAGTTTTGCTAATTATTATGATAGGGATAGAATGCATTTTGGTGTATTGCGTGTAATAAATGACGATACGGTTGAGGCTGGAATGGGTTTTGGTACTCATCCTCACGATAATATGGAGATAATATCAATACCCTTGGAAGGTGACTTGGAGCATAAGGACAGTATGGGAAATATTGCTATTATTAGAGAGGGTGATGTTCAGGTTATGAGTGCAGGAACTGGTATTACACATTCTGAATTTAATAAGAACAAAGATAGATTGGTTAAGTTTCTTCAGATATGGATATTTCCTAATAAGAGGGGTGTTGAACCTCGATACGATCAAATTTCTATAAAGGATATTGCAAAGGAAAATGAGTTTTATCAAATCCTATCGCCTAATAAGAATGAAAAAGGAGTATGGATATATCAGAATGCTTGGTTTCATTTAGGAAACTTCGAAAAAGGCAGATCCGATATTTATAATATTAAACTTAAGGGTAACGGTGTTTATGCTTTTATTATAGATGGAGAGGTTGAGATAAATGGTGAGAAACTCAATAAAAGAGATGGTATGGGTATTTGGGATACTGATATAATAGATGTAAAAGCAATAGAAAATTCTCGACTACTACTTATGGAAGTTCCAATGGATAGGTAAATTATCTTATTCTATTCTATTCCTTTCCATCCTTAGAAACAAAGCATTCAACCATTTATTTGGGGTCTTGTCTGTTTAGAGTTTTTATCAAGAAAGTCCACAGCTTGTATTAAGTTCTTCGATAGATTGAATTATAGTCTAATTGCGAATTTCTTAAGCCTCTGGTCAATCATTTCATCGGGAACAATCGATTTAACAGTGTCAACAACTGCATTTAATAGTCTTTCGCGAATGAAATCATTAGTAATAACAATTGAGACCTCTCTAACTCCTTGTGGTTTTTCTATATTCCTAATGTTTTTAAGCTGATGATCATTAAGAAATTGAAGATGTAGTTCTGGAATTACAGTATAACCTCCATTTTCATCAATAATCTTAATTAAAGTGTCAATGCTTCCTGCCTCGTAAACTGGTTTTGAATCTCTTTTTTCAATGCAGAAATTAAAAACTTGTTCTCTCAAACAATGTCCCTCTTGTAATATCCATAAATTATCCAATGGCATATTGTTAGCAGACAAGACTTCTTGTTTATATATTTCTTCTTTTGGTGAGATATATGCAAAGAACTTCTCATAATAAACGGGTATTTCCAATAAACTATCAATTTCCAATGGGGTTGCAAGTATTCCCATATCAATTTTAGACTGATTAAGATTTAATACAATATCTGAGGTTTTCATTTCCTGTATTTGCAAATCAACCTTTGGGTAGCTTTTCCTAAATTCTATTAGAAATTTTGGTAGCAAAGAAGGTGCTATGGTTGGAATAATAGCTAAATTCAATGATCCCTCCAATGATTCCCTCTTATTTTTAATCATTTCCTTTATGAATTCAGCATGCTTAAGAACAATTTTAGCCTGTGCAATAATCTCTTTTCCAATCTCCGTTGTGGTAAGTGGTTGGTGTGACCTATCGAAAAGCTTAACATCTAATTCGTCTTCAAGCTTTTGTATCATTGCGCTTAGAGTTGGTTGAGTTACTCCACATTCCTCAGCTGCATTCAAGAAGTGCTTGTTATTATCAAGTGAAATAATATATTGTAATTGTTGTAATGTCATAAGCTCAGATTATTAGTTATTGATTTTATCGATACAAAGATAGATAATATAAATTGTTTGAGAAAGAATTAAGGCGTATATTTGCATTAAATAATTTATAAATCATTTAAAACAATTAACATTATGGAAAACGAAATTATGGCAATGCCAAGAATAGGCGATAAAGCACCATCATTTGAAGCAGTAACAACTCAAGGAAATATAAAATTCCCAGAAGATTATAAAGGCAAATGGTCAATACTATTTAGCCACCCAGCAGACTTCACCCCTGTTTGTACATCTGAGTTTATGACTTTTGGTGCTATGGCACAAGAGTTCGAAGACTTAAACTGCCAATTAGTAGGTCTATCAATTGACGGTCTTTATAGCCATATCGCTTGGTTAAGAACAATTAAAGAAAAGATTGAATATAAGGGAATGAAGGATATTGAAATTAAATTCCCACTTATAGAAGATATTTCAATGAATGTTGCAAAAGCTTACGGAATGGTTCAACCAGGAGAAAGCAAAACACAAGCCGTTAGAGCAGTATTCTTTATTGACCCTAAGGGAATAATAAGAGCAATAATCTATTACCCACTTGCATTAGGAAGAAACTTCAATGAAATCAAGAGAGCATTAATAGGACTTCAAACAGCAGATAATTTTGGAGTAGCACTTCCAGCAGATTGGCAACCAGGCGATGATGTAATTGTACCAACAGCAGGTTCATGTGGAGTTGCAAAAGAGAGAATGGAAGATAAGACTGGAGAGATGACATGCTACGATTGGTTCTTCTGTACCAAGAAACTTTCTAAAGAATTAGTTGAATCTAAACTTGGAAAGAATCAAGAAAACAAGTAATAAAACTTATAGATAAAAAAACGATTATAATAAACTAATTAACCCTTAGTTTTGGTCGTGTATGGAAAACAACAACCTGCACGACTTTTTTTGTGCCTATTACCCAAAATGAATCAAAGAACTAATTTACTGAAACAAAGAACCACTGTGCTAGATCTTTAATCTAATTTTCTGAAACAGCGTATTAATTTCCTAACTCTGCGTAATAATTATTTAAAATGGCGTTTCAATAAATCCGTCGTGTGGGATTTGCAATTACGCACTTGAATTGTGCATCTGCTAGTTTACAATAGATATAATAGGGAAACCTCACTATGATATTTGAAAATATTATTTAACTGTGTAGTTTTTGCGTTTTTTATTAAATATATCGATGCGTTTTGCATGCCAAGTGGTCTTGTCCTCTGGTATATTATAAGTTTCCCACTGTAAGTTTTTGTTTAATAGGTGTATGCGGTTCTTGTCGCAATATACAATTTTGTTATAGGCTGGTCTAATAATCTTTAATCTTCTATTTCTGAATCCGTAATACCCGTCTTGATCAACTATATGGAAGAATATTTTTTCATCTTCATAGGGTACGCTTTTTTTAACTATTCCGTATTGTGGATAGGCAAATAGGTTATAGCCCATGCAAAAGACTGGTATAAGGATGAAGGTGTAGAGGGTTACTACGATACTCCTCGTATAGGATTTACTCATTGTTATTAATAGTATAAGCATGAAAACTATTGAAAAGCAAAAGGTTATTAGCCCTACGTAAGGTATTCTTTGGGTGTAGATTACTAAGGTGGATATAATGAAGGTTGTGGTGTAAATGACTAGTTTTTTCTTTTTGGTTATTTTTGGGAAATGCATCCTTTTAAAGAATTCGTAGATTGCATGTAGAGATAATGGTACTGAGAGGAATATCCAGTTTATATGGTTTGCAACTAGTCCTATCATCATTGCTACTCCAATTAAGAAGCTATAGACTACCATATCTGCTATTTTTAGCTTTTTTGAAATGGTTGAACCGTAAAATCCTGTTAATATATCGAAAGGTTTTGCTGTTTCTAATAGATTTTTCTTTGTGATATTTAGGGTTATATAGTAAATAAATGGTCCGTAGATGGATAGTATATAAAAGGAATAGACAATTGATGTATTGATGAAATCAGGTAGTGAGATGAGAAAATTATTAATAAACACTACTACTGATTCAAAGACTAACATAAATGGTGAGTTTAGATCGCCAAAAATCATTTCTATTGATAATGTTGCGAGTAAAAATAATATAGATAAATATAACCCAAACTTTTGTTTTGAAAACATTAGGAGTGAAATATTGAAACGAATAATTAATAGGATTGATACTATGACAAGTATTAAAAGCCCTTCGTATGGGTAAATTCTATCAAAGTGTCCAACTAGGTAATCTTTTATTGAGAAAAGCGCAAAAATAATTACTAAGAATATATCAAATACTAGTAATAGATATGGCAACTTGTATCTCTTGTACCAGTTCGAAGATAGTAAATAGGATGATTTCCTAATCTTGTTTATCATATAATGTTTAATATAAAATAAAAATCAGACTGCAAAGATAGTATATTAATTTAAATATAGGTTTTTTATTATAATAATTCTGGTCTTCTTTCTCTTGTCCTCTTTATTGACTGTTCTATATTCCACTCATCTATAAGCCTTTGATTGCCTGAAACTAAAACATCTGGCACCTTCCAACCATTATATTCATAGGGGCGAGTGTAGACTGGTGGTGATACTAAATTGTTTTGGAAGGAGTCTGTTAGGGCTGAGGTTTCATCATTTAAAACCCCTGGTATAAGTCTTATTATGGAGTCGGAAATTACAGCTGCTGCAAGCTCTCCCCCACTTAGTACGTAGTTACCTATTGATATTTCACGTGTTATTAGATGCTCTCTTATTCTTTCGTCTATCCCTTTATAGTGTCCGCAAAGTATACAAATATTCTTCATTAGTGATAGTTCATTGGATACTCCTTGGCTTAGCATTTCTCCATCTGGTGAGGTATAAATTATTTCATCATAATCTCTTTTTGCTTTTAGGTCTGCCAAACAATTAGCAATGGGTTCAATCTGCATTACCATTCCCGCTCCTCCTCCATAGGCGTAATCGTCAACACTTTTGTATTTGTTGACTGAGTATTGTCTTAAATCGTGAAATTCAACACTTACTATTCCTTTGTTTTGAGATCGTTGAAGAATAGAATATGAAAATATGCTTGTGAAAAGGTCTGGAAATAATGTAATAATATCTATGTGCATGCTTTATATATTTATTGTTTTTCTTACGTTAGAATAAAAAAAAGGTTTCTCATACATATTATTCAATGAAAGTTCGTATATTTGCTTTCTAAATTATGTCCCTTTTAAAGAATAAAAATAACAAAGATATGAGTTTTGGAATTAAATTTAAAAGTCTAATCCTTTCCTTAATTGGCTTACCTATAATTTGTTTTGGTCAAAAAAACATTGAAAAGGTATTGCCCGATTTCGAATATTCAGATTACTATTCTCACTTAGAGTTTATGACTAAACCTTATACGCTGATCAATCAAACACTTTATCTGCCTAAGATTTCGGATACAATTGGTCGTAATTTCTTTGTTGGAGAGATTGCAAAGCCTGAAAAAGGCGATTTTAATAACATAGAATACTATCAGTTAAAAAGAATGTCTCCAGAGAGATTAGCCAAAATGGAAAAGGAATGGTTTGTGGTTGCAGGATACATTACAGATAAGGTTGCTTACGATAAGATTTACTATGCTGATGAGTATAAACAAGACTTTAAGCTTCTTAGGTATGATTTCCTTAAATTAGTTGTTGGATTATCTAAAGACACTGTTTTTTATAAATATGATGGGTTTTGGAATAGGTATAATTTCCCTTTTATTCCAATGTCTTATTATAATGCTAACAAAAACGAATACCCTAAGAACAAACACTCAAACTCTGATTTAAGTCTTGCTTCTTATGATGGAAATTCAAACTACGCATATATTCCTAAAAATCTTGTGGGAGAAAAGCTTTATCTTCCAGTTATAACAGAGGTAACTTATGAGAGGTTATTTAATGGAACAAGGTTATATAATTATGATGACGATAGCAGAAAATACTCTTTTGCAAGTATGCCAGAGGGCAAGTCGAAACTTCTGCAAGGAAGAACTTTTACGGTTGCTGACTGGGTTCACGATGCTGAGGGTTTAACCGATGTATACCTTAAACTAATTGTCCCTGGTGCTAGAGATACTATTTATTATAAATACCCTATAGCAACACAAAGACATGAGTTTCCTTTTGTTATTGAGTCGTACTTGAAAAATACTAAAGAAAAATTTATGTATCAAGAATTTGTTTACCGTGGTGATAAATACAAGATGACTGTTATTGATACCAAAAGAAAGACCCCTATTACAATTAATAGAGGTGATGTATTCCAATGTATAGATTTCTTGGTTAAGGATGGTAAGTTCCAAATGCTAATGAGAAATAAAAAAGGTAGAAAGTTCTATGTTGCGGCTGACTATGAACTAGGTGATAGATTAAGTTTTGAGAGGTCAATGATTGAGGCTAACAAGGTTTTAAAATATAGAGATACTTACACAACACATTATAAAGCAATACTTCAAAAGGAATTAATACCAACCATGACCATTGATATGGCTAAGATGTCTTGGAATAAACCAGAAAGAGAAGTATTTACTAACTTTGACGGCTCTAATCGCCACTGGTTCTATTTCGGAAACATTTATGTTATTTATAAGAATAATATACTTTACCGTGTTGCAATGATTCCAAATGATTTACGTCTATGAACGAGGAATTTGAAGATTTAGGTAATGAAGATATAAATGAGCTTCTTGAGAAGTTTGAAGACTGCTTATCCACTGGACAGGGTTGTTTTTTTGATTCCGATGAGCTTTTGGAGGTTATAGATTATTTCTTTGCAGTAAATGAGGTTAGTAAAACAAAGTCTGCAATAGAGCTTGCATTACAACTCTACCCTTACGAAATTGAAATAAACATTAGAAAGGCTCAGTTTATATCTCAAGAGAAAGACCCTCAAACAGCTATCCTATACTTAGAAAAATTTAAGGAAACAAACCCGGAGGATTCTGATCTTTTATTTGCTCTTGCATCATTGTATTCACAAGCAGGCATTCAATCCAAAGCAATTGAGAGCTACGAGACCCTACTTGTGCAAGATGATGAAGATATTGAAGTTTATTCGTCCTTGGGCGAGGAGTACTTTGCTCTTGAGGACTACGAATCGGCTGTAAAGATATATAAGAAAGCAATTAAGATTGAGCCAACGAATTCCTTTTTGCTTCAACCCTTTGCCTATGCTTCGCAGTATATTGATAATCCAGATAGGTCTATTCAATTTCTTAAGAAACTATGCAAACAAAATCCTTATTCAGAACAAAACTGGATATCATACGGCATTTTACTTTATTATACTGAAAACTTTTTTGATGCCATAACAGCATTTGAACTTGCAATAGCTATTAGTGAGGACAACTCAACAGCTCACCTCTATAAGGCACAATCACTTATTTCGCTTGAGAACTACAAAGAAGGGATTGAATCTTTACACGAGGCAAATAAGCTTGACCCCGATGAGCCATTAGTGCTTTTCTTCCTTGGACAAGCCTATGAAAAACAAGGGAATTGGATTACGTCTGCAATTTATTATAAGGATTGTATACGGTTCGACAAATTCAATTCGGATGCTTGGCTAGGTGTTGCGATGTGTTATTTCGAACAAGATGATTTTCATAGTGCTGAACCATACATACAACAGGCTATAAAGATTGAACCAACAAATATTCAGTTTCGTTTGGCTTATGCAGAAATGCTTTATAAGGAAAGCTATATTGAGAAGAGCGAAGAGCTTTACCAAGAACTCTATGATGAGGGTAAGGAGTTAGCTATTATTACCATAAACTGGGCAATGGCAATGGTTTCTGCTGATAAAACAATGGATGCTATTCATTTACTTAGAGAGACAATAGATAATAATACGTTTGACAAACCAAATATATACTTTACTCTAATTGAAATATCCTCTAAGGAACCATATCTAAAGGACCATCTCGATGACTATATATTTAAGTTATTCTTAGACTTCGATATAACATATGAAATGATTGAAAACAACTGTCCTTCCCTACTAAAAAACCCTCACTACGAAAACCTAATAAAAATATATATTGATGAAAAAGAATAATCTAATTGCAATACTTTTCTTTCTTGCAGTTTTTGTAATACCAATTTCTTTAGTAGCTAATTCAGAAACCGATACCCTCACAATAACAACTACTGTAACTACTAAGGAGCTTTCTAAAATAGAAGAAGTTACATCATGGTATATGGATAATATGAACTATGGAACAATAACCTTGCTAATGGCTGTTGAAAGTTCTTTTATACCTTTTCCATCAGAGGTTGTAGTCCCTCCTGCTGCCTACAAAGCATCACAAGAAGACAGCGACTTAAATATATTTTTGGTTGTCTTGTTTGCAACCATTGGAGCTATTATTGGTGCATTAATTAATTATTATCTTGCTTTTTTTCTAGGAAGACCTATAATACATAAGTTTGCAGATTCTAGGTTTGGAAGAATGTGTTTACTTAGTAGCCAGAAAGTTACAAAGGCTGAAGATTATTTCATTAAACACGGTAGAAGCTCTACATTTGTCGGGAGATTAGTTCCAGGCATTCGTCAGCTAATTTCCATACCTGCTGGTTTATCGAAGATGCCATTAGTCCCTTTTATCCTTTTCACATCACTTGGAGCTGGAATTTGGAATATAGTTTTAGCTCTCTTAGGGTATATTGCACATGGTCAGGCTTCAATAATAAAAGAATACACTCACGAACTATCATATATATTACTTGGACTAGGTATTCTTTTTATTCTATATCTAATATATAGTGGTTTTATTAAAAAGAAAAAAACTACTACAAAAACTCAAGACCATATTAAAGAATAATATAAGATGAGAATTAAACTCTATGGTTTAATTGGGTATCCACTTGAACATTCATTTTCCGAAACCTATTTTAAAGAAAAGTTTCTAAGGGAAGGAATTGTGGATTCAAGATATGAAAACTTTGAAATCTCTAAGCTAGACAGCTTTATTTCCATTCTTAAATCTAATGACTTTTATTTGTCTGAAATCTCAAACCTACGAGGGTTTAATGTCACTATGCCCTATAAAGAAACTATCATACCCTACCTTGATATATTAGACGAAACAGCCAAAAGCGTAGCAGCAGTTAATGTGGTGAAGCTTGAAATGATAGACAATAAGATAATACTAAAAGGATATAATTCTGATGTGTTTGGCTTTGAGACTTCACTGCTTGAAAATATTGACAATAATAATATTAGAGCGCTTATATTAGGTAGTGGTGGAGCATCGAAAGCTGTTTCATTTGTACTTAGAAAACATGGTATTAAATATAAAGTTGTCTCACGTCAAAAGAATTATGATGATGATTTAATGCCATATTCTCATTTGAGTGAGAAAATAATAAAATCCCATAAACTAATAATAAATACTACTCCACTAGGAATGAAATCCTATTTAAATCAAATGTCAGAAATAGATATAAAACACATAACAAGAGAACATGTGGTTTTTGATTTAATATATAATCCAATAAAAACTCTCCTACTTGCAAGAGCTGAAATGATGGGTGCTAAAACTGTAAATGGTTTCGATATGTTATCATATCAGGCCGAAGAAGCGTGGAGGATATGGAATGCCAACTAAGATGTTTCTTTTTGTTGCTATTGTAATGATAATAATGGTGATTAGAATTAAAACTATTGGTATTGCTTTTCGTTCTATAAACACTCTAATCCACGAACTATCTCATGCCATAATGGCAATATTTACAGGTGGCAAGGTTACAGAAATTAAGCTTAACGATAATGCATCAGGCTCTTGCACAACAAAGTCGAAGGGAAAATTCAAAACATTCTTAGTTTCAAGTGCTGGCTATATGTCCTCTGCCCTATTCTCTTATCTCCTTTTCTATTCATTAGGAAAAGACTGGAACGAATACTTCTTTTATTTCTTTTTAGCAATATCTGTTTTTGCTCTTATTTTTTGGATTAGAAATACTTATGGTATAATTTGGACGCTTGCTTTTGCATCCTTAAACCTATCATTAATTCTATTGCCAAATACTATTCTAAGCTTCTCAAACCATATCCTTTTGGTCTTTGGACTCTTAATAGCAATAGATAACCTATTAGCTTGTTTTACGTTGGTTTATCTTTCCATTTCTACTCCTAAGAAATCTGGCGATGCCACAAATATTGCCAAAATAACTAAAATTCCAGCATTCTTTTGGGCTATATTATTCTTAGCATTTTCACTCTATATTGCTTATAAATCCTATCAGATTTTTCTTCCTTTGTTTTAGTTTTCTAAATCTTCGTAATAAAAGACTAATACAGCGTATTAAAAAATTAAAACGCCGTAATAAATAATTAATACGACGTTTCGTTGAGCTGATTATCTAGTCTTTTATTTTTAGATACAGTTTAGGCAAAAGTCTTTAAAGTCTGGTATTACTTTTGGGGTATATTTCCTTAGTACCTCTGCCGAAAATGTAGTTGAAAGAGCTATTACATACATTCTTGCTGATATACCTGATTCTATTCCTGCAATTGCATCTTCAAAAACAATACATTTTTCTGGTTCAATATTTAGTTTTTCTGCTGCAAGAAGATAAGGGTCTGGTTCTGGCTTTCCCTTAACATTATCATTAGCGGATACAATTACATCAAAAAAGGTTTTAATCTCTGGAAGTTTGGAATATAAGATTTCAAGTTTATGATTATCAGAACTTGTTACTAGTGCTGTTAGGTGGTTTTTCGCCTTCAGCTCTTGAAGAAATTCTTTTGCTCCATCAACATAGTTATATGTCATCTTCTGACCCAAATCTCTAATATATTCAAGCACTTCATCCCACTCCTCTTTTGAAAGGTGCGATAGATAGTTCTGATATATATTATTAAGATGGTTACCCTTAATTTGAAATGCAAAGTTTTTTATATGAGGTATGTGTTTGTCACCTATCTCTGTCCAAATCTTTGTATATTCTTTTTCAGTGTCAATTACTACTCCGTCTAAATCAAAAAGATATGCAATGTTTTTCATAGTATTACCTACTTTGATGCTCTCTTTCTATCTGTTTCGTTAAGTAAGATTTTTCTAATTCGTAAGCTCTTAGGTGTTACTTCTAAGTATTCATCTGATCCAATGTATTCCATTGACTCTTCTAATGAGAAATGAACTGCTGGTGCAATTGATGTTTTATCATCAGATCCTGAAGCTCTCATATTCGACATTTTCTTAGTAAGTGAAATATTTACAACAATATCATCAGGACGGATATTTTCTCCGACAACCATTCCTGCATATATTTCTGCACCTGGATCAACGAAGAAACGTCCTCTGTCTTGAAGTTTATTTATTGAATATTCAATAGCTACACCAGTTTCTTTTGCAATAAGTGAACCCATTCTTCTTCCAGGAATATCTCCTTTCCAAGGTTCGTATCCAGTTAGACGATGTGCAATGATTGCTTCTCCTTCAGAAACAGTTAAGATGTTGTTTCTAAGTCCAATAATACCTCTTGAAGGAATAGAAAAGTCAACTTGTGTACGGTCTCCCTTTGATTCTATTGAGATTATTTCAGCCTTACGCATAGTTGCTAGTTCAATAACTTTTCCTGCAAACTTTTCTGGTAAAACAATGGTTAATTGCTCCATTGGTTCGCATTTAACTCCGTCAATTTCTTTTGTAATAACTTTTGGTTGACCCAATTGCATTTCATATCCCTCTCTACGCATTGTTTCAATAAGGATAGAAAGATGAAGAATACCTCTACCGTAAACTATATATGCATCAGGAGATTCTGTTTCTTTTACTTTTAGTGCTAAGTTCTTTTCTAGCTCACCATAAAGTCTATCTCTAAGATGTCGTGAGGTTACAAACTTACCTTCTCTTCCAAAGAATGGGGAATTATTAATAGTGAATAGCATACTCATTGTAGGCTCGTCAATCTTAATAGGTTTAATTGGGTGTGGATCATCTATATTACAAATTGAATCTCCAATATCAAAATTGTCAATTCCTAAGATTGCACAAATCTCACCTGCTTCAACAATATTCTTTGTTTTTTGTTTTGCTAATCCCTCAAATGTATAAAGTTCTTTTATCTTAGATCTAACATTTTCACCATTTGCCTTGCATAGCATAACATCCATTCCAGCTTGAAGTGTTCCACGGTTTAGTCTACCAACTGCAATTCTTCCTACATAAGATGAGTAATCTAATGAAGAAATCATAAGTTGAGTATTTCCCTCTTCGTATTTTGGTTCAGGAATATATTCTATAATTTGGTCTAGTAAATAAGAAATATCATCAGTCTTTACTTTATAGTCTCCACTCATCCATCCTTCTTTTGAAGAACCATAAACGGTTGGGAAATCTAATTGGTCTTGAGTTGCTCCAAGGTTAAACATAAGGTCAAATACCTTTTCTTGTGCTTCCTCTGGATTACAGTTTGGTTTATCTACTTTGTTTACAACAACAATTGGCTTAAGGTTAAGTTCAATTGCTTTTTGAAGTACAAAACGTGTTTGAGGCATAGGTCCCTCAAAGGCATCAACTAATAGGATTACCCCATCAGCCATATTTAAAACTCTTTCTACTTCCCCACCAAAGTCACTGTGTCCGGGAGTATCTATGATATTAAACTTAAAATCTTTATAATGTATTGATACGTTTTTTGAAAGGATTGTTATCCCTCTTTCTCTTTCTAAGTCGTTATTGTCAAGAATTAAATCTTTTTGTTCTTGATTGTCACGAAATAGTTTTGCTTGATGCAGCATTCTATCTACTAATGTTGTTTTACCATGGTCAACGTGTGCTATAATAGCAATGTTACGAACTTGTTTCATCTATTAATTTTTATGTGTATTATTTGAAAATTAATTCCTTTGCCTTAATGATGGCCTCCTGAATCCCTTCAGTTTTCTTTCCACCAGCGGTTGCAAAGAAAGGTTGTCCTCCTCCACCTCCTTGAATGAGTTTTGCAGCTTCTCTAACCACAGAGCCTGCATTCTTACCCTCTTTCACTAAGTTGTCGGATAACATTATTGTTATTGTTGGTTTATCATCTAAACTACTTCCTCCAATAAAAACAAAACTCTTATCATTCATATAGCTCTTAAATCTATATGCAATGTCTTTAATGATTTCTGTTGATATTGGAAGGTTTAATTCTATATAATTTGTATCCCCAATTAGTTCTAATTTTTGCTTTAAATTATTGAATATACTTTCAGTCTTTTCTTTTTGGTATTCTTCTAAAGATGCTTTTAAGACTTGATGTTCTTCAAAAATCTTCTTAATAGCTTGTCTAATGTTTGGCTGTTGAACAAGGGTGCGTATATCTTCAATTATATCAATACATTCATAAAGATAATCTTCAACCTTAGATCCAGTTATTGCTTCAATTCTTCTAATGCCAGATGCAATTGCACCCTCTGAAACAATCTTAAACATTCCTATACTTCCAGTTGCCTTAACATGGGTTCCTCCACAAAGCTCAATTGAATCACCAAATTGCATTACCCTAACCTTATCACCATATTTCTCTCCAAAAAGAGCAATTGCTCCTAAGCTTTCTGCCTGACTAATTGGAATATCTCTCTGGTCGTTTCCGCATATGTTCTTTCTAATTATAGCATTAACCCTTCTCTCAACTTCTTTAATTTCTTCACTTGTCATCTTTGCAAAATGAGAAAAATCGAAACGAAGCTTATCTTGGTCAACCATTGAACCTTTTTGTTCAACGTGCATTCCCAAAACTTCTCTAAGAGCATGGTGAAGAAGGTGTGTTGCACTATGGTTAGCCTCAATCATATTTCTTCTTTTTTCATCAACAACTGCAAGGAAAGTTGATGAAATATTATTAGGTAGCTTATCAACCAAGTGAATAGCTAGACCATTTTCTGTTTTGGTGGTAGTGATATTTAGTTTTTCCTCATCATTTTTTATATAACCACTATCCCCTATTTGTCCTCCAAGTTCTGCATAGAATGGAGTTTTATCGAAAACTAATTGATAAAAATTCTTATCCTTTTGCTTAACCTTTCTATATCTTATTATCTCTACCTCTGCCTCTAATGTGTCGTAGCCTAAGAATACAGTCTTTTCACCCTCTCTAACTTCAACCCAGTCCTGAGTATCAATTTGAGAAGCATTACGGGAGCGTTCTTTTTGCTTTTGAAGGTAATTTTGGAAGTCTTGCATATTTATTGTCAAGCCTTTTTCTCTTCCCATAAGTTCCGTTAGGTCAATTGGGAATCCATAGGTGTCAAATAGTTCAAAGGAAAATCCTCCATCTATTATCTTTCCTTCTAAAGTATCAATATATTTTTCAAACTTCAATATTCCGTTTGCAAGAGTTCTTAAAAAAGACTGTTCTTCCTCTATAACTACTTTTGTAATTAGGACTTGGTTTCTCTTTAGTTCAGGGAATTGATCACCCATTTTCTCAACCAAAAGTGGAATAATCTCATTCATAAATGGTTCTTTAAACCCTAGAAACGTATATCCGTAACGAATAGCTCTACGTAAGATACGTCTAATAACATATCCTTGTTTTGCATTTGAGGGTAATTGTCCATCAGCAATAGCAAAAGCTACTGCCCTTATATGATCTGCACAAACCCTCATTGCAATATCTGCCATCTTGTCTTCACCATAAACCTTCTTAGCTTTCTTTGCTAAAAACTGAATATAGGTTTGGAAAACATCGGTGTCGTAGTTTGATTGTTTGTTTTGAACAGCCATACATAAACGTTCAAAACCCATTCCTGTATCAACATGCTTTTCTTTAAGTTGTTCAAGGTTGCCATTTGCCAACCTATTAAACTGTATGAAAACTAAGTTCCATATCTCAACAACTAATGGATGATCTTTATTAACTAGGTCTCTTCCGCTAATTTTCTCTTTTTCTTCTTTTGTTCTAAGGTCAACATGTATTTCAGAACAAGGACCACAAGGACCCTGCTCACCCATTTCCCAAAAGTTATCCTTCTTTGAACCGTCAATTATCTTATTCTCATCTACAATACCTTTCCAAATATTATATGCTTCTATATCTTTAGGTTGGTTATCTTTTTCATCTCCTCCAAAAACACTTACGTAAAGGTCCTCTGGATTTAATTTACATACTTCTGTTAGGAATTCCCATGCCCACTCTATTGCTTCTTTCTTAAAATAATCGCCAAAAGACCAGTTACCCAGCATTTCAAACATTGTGTGGTGATATGTATCATGACCAACTTCCTCCAAATCGTTATGCTTCCCTGATACTCTTAAGCATTTTTGACTATCTGCAACACGAAGTGAGGTCTTAGGGCTATTGCCTAAGAATATATCTTTAAATTGATTCATTCCAGCATTAGTAAACATTAATGTTGGGTCATTCTTAACAATCATTGAGGCAGACTCTACTATTGTATGGTCTTTGTCTTCAAAAAAGTTTAAAAATGCGCTGCGAATCTCATTACTTGTCATATGAAAATGATTTTGGAAATATTAATTACTATATTATAAATATGAATAAGCGTGCAAAATTAGTGAAATTATACGTTATATTTTTAGTTAGAGGAGAAAAAACACTATTTTTGCAATAATATTATTAATCCAATTACTTTTAAATTTATTATTTATGGCATTCTTTCAAACCAGAAAACCACGAAAGTTCGAATATAAACCAAGGTTTTATGACCCTCAGAAGGAAGAATTAGAGGAACTAAAAGCTAAGTATGGCGAAATAGAGGGGACATCATATAAAAGAAGAATTGACTTTCGTCAAGCAATGAACGAGAAGAAAAATGATGTAATTCGCAAACCTATTCCAGCATCAAAAATAATAATAGTAGCTTCAGTTCTTATAGCTGCAATCTATTTTCTTTTAACTTACATTGAAAAATGGTAAGCTAATGACTAATATAATAAAACTCCTACCCTCAAACATATCTAACCAAATTGCAGCTGGCGAAGTTGTACAAAGACCTTCCTCTGTTGTTAAAGAACTTATTGAAAATGCAATTGATGCAAAAGCTACTCATATTCAGCTAATAGTAAAGGATGCAGGTAAAACCCTAATTCAGATAATTGATAACGGCTCAGGAATGAGTGAGGATGATGCCTTATTATCATTCCAGCGACATGCTACTTCCAAAATCAAAACAAGTCAAGACCTATTTCAAATAAGGACAATGGGTTTTAGGGGTGAAGCACTTGCCTCTATTGCCTCTATTGCCCATGTTGAGATGAAAACCAAACTAGAGGATGAAGAGTTGGGTAATCTTATTGAGATGGAGGGTAATGAATGTAAGAGCAAACACCATATATCTTGTCCATCGGGAACTTCAATTGCCGTTAAAAACTTATTTTACAATGTTCCTGCAAGAAGAAACTTCCTTAAATCAGATGGGGTTGAAAACAATCATATTCTTAACGAATTTCTAAACACAGCACTTATACATAATGATATTGCTTTTACCTATTATAATAATGATAAGCTAATTCATAAACTTGAAAAGCAAAATCTAAAAAAGAGAATCATTGATTTGTTTGGTAAATCTTTTAACGAAAGACTATTACCAATTGAAGAAGAGATGAATTCAATTAAAATTTCAGGTTTTATTGTTAAGGCAGAATATGCAAAGAAAAACAAAAGCGAACAATTCTTCTTTGTAAACAAAAGGTTTATGCGAAATCACTACCTAGCAAATAGTATTGATAGGGCATATCAAGGACTTATTCCAGAGAAAACCTACCCTGCCTTTTTCATTAATATAGAAATAGACCCAGAAAGCATTGATGTAAATATTCATCCGACAAAAACAGAGATAAAGTTTTTGGATGATAAAGTTCTATATGCACTCCTTCATGCAGCAACAAAGAAAAGCCTTGGTCAATTCACTCTTTCAACCCAGCTTGACTTCGATGCTGACAAGAACTTTGAATTTACACCACTTAGAGAGGGACAAATGCCAATTATTCCCAAAACTAATTTTGACCCAAACTTCAATCCATTCGAAAATAACAACCAAAACAAAGAATCAATTAATATTTCAACATCCTTTGACAACTCTAGCAATTGGGCAAATATGAGTTCGAAGGGATTAAACGATAGTAATTCTTTGGCTTATAAGAAAGAAAAACTTGGTTATGGCTCTAGCATAAATATTTACTCTGTTGAAGAGAACCTAAGTCAAAATCAAAACTATAGCAACAAGCATCCTGAAGTTATACAAGTTCAGAACAAATATATTATTACTAAAACAAAGAATAGTATTCTTGTAATCAATCAAGAAAGAGCTTCACAAAGGATTCTTTTCGATAAGTTTTCAAACTCCCAATACGACGATATATCTTGCCAACAACTACTTTTCCCCTACAATCACTTCTTTTCACCCTCTCATACCTCACTCCTATTAGAACTTCTTTCAGAAATAAGAAAGTATGGCTTTATGATTGAATACCAAAAGGAAGGAAGCTTTAATATTACTGGTGTTCCCAATAATTTAAGTTCAGAAGAAGCTCAAATTGTGCTTGAAAACTTGTTATATGAGATAAATGATAATGTTGACACAGCATCTCCCAAACATTATAAAGTAGCACTTTCAATGTCAAAACGCCTATGTATTAAGGAAGGACAAAGTCTAAGACCAGAAGATATGCTTGGAATTGTTGGACAGTTGTTTTCCTGTCAAAATTGTGAAATAACACCATGGGGAAAGAAGATAATTCACAAGATGGAGATTGAAGAAATTGATAGAATCTTCCAATAAAATACATAAAACGCCATATTAAATTTTTATAACAAAGAATCATTTCACTAAGATGTACATCTTAGTTTACTCAGATGTACATCTTAGCACGCTGAGATGTACATCATAGCAGCGTGAGATGTACATCATAGCAAAATGAAACAAAGAGATAGAAAATTAATGCTTCGTTATAATAAATTATTCCTTTGTTATCTTAGTTTTCAAGCTCTTATGGGGTTGCTTGTTTTTTTAATTCATTTTTTCTTTCCTGTAAAAAATTTAATTGTAATTTTGCTTTTCGAAACGCTAATAGTCCTCGTTTCAACCCTATATGTTATAGGACTTTTTAATTCATAACATCCTAATTTATGTTGGATAACACATTATTTTTAAGTATTGGAGGAATTTTATGTCTTCTCTTGCCCTTTACAGTTTCTCGAATATATATGAAGAAAATCACAAGTAAAACATCAGATAATGAGGTTCTAAAAGCTTATTATGATAAAAACAAGAGTATATTATCTTTTATTGGATATGCTTTTCTTGGATTTGTGGCAATAATTATCTTATTAAGGAGATTTATTCCATTAAGTAAGGAATTTTATAATTTGTACACCGAAATTAATATATATGTAACAGCAGCCGTGGTAGCTATTGCACTATTTTTTGTTTTTAACAAGCAATATTTAGCTAATAAAATCATGAAGAAATAACCAATATAAAACCATATTTCAAGAGAGAGGAAGCAATTCTCACCTCTTTTTGTTTGTAATAACATTATAATATAATTTTATTTGTATCTTTGTAGCTTATATAAAGAATATTAATTAATCTAATATCTTAGAGAGATATGTTGAAAACAAGAATATACCTATTATTTGCATTATTAATTAGCTCTGCATTTGTACTTGAGGCACAAATTGTTCCAGTAACAACAATGGACTATGGTCTTATGGGTTACCCACTAACTATTCGTTACCAGAAATATGCAACTGACACAAACTTTAAGCAAAAAGAACAAAAACAAAGCTTTATTGATGATTATCAAATGACCTTCAATGAAAATCGCAGATTGGTTCAAAGGCAACATTTCATTAGTGGCAACAAGGATAGATATACAGTTTTCACTTACGATAATGTAACTCGTGACCTTTTAAAAGAAGAGTTATTTGAGGCTAATGGTAAGATTGTTTCAACTATTACTCATAAATACGGATATCTTGGAAGAGTTGAGGAAGTTATTAGTGTTGAATATCCTGCATCACTTGGTGGAGCTAACAAGATGGTAAGCAAACAAACATATAAGTGGAATGCTAAAGGACAGTTGTCTGAATATTCTATTTATGGAGATGATGCTTCAAGACAAAAGACTATTGAGTATTATTATGGTCCTCAAGATAGTTTGATTTACACCCTTACAACTTATGGATTTAATAAGAACGTAGAGAAAACTACTTATAAGAGAGACTTTAAGCATCATTTAATTGAGATGACAGCCTTCCGCAACGATAAACAAATTAGAAGAGAAACCTACGACTTAAACGATGACTTCTTAGTTGTTGGAAAGAAAGTCTATAATGGTAAAAACAAATTAACCCTTTCTTATACCTATACTTACGATGAGCATAACTATATGTTATCTGAAATAGCTAAGGATAAGAATAAGAAATGGGCTATTGAGTATTACTATAAATACGACAAGGACAAATACTTTAACTGGACAAAGAAGACAACTTATGATGGTTGGGAACCTAAATATATTGAAACAAGAGTTATCACATATTCAGATAAGGAACATTTCTATCAAGATTTGAAAGATGCTGACCAAAAGAAAGTTATTCTAGATAAGGGCAAAGCACCTGCAACTCTTAAATTCCAAGAAGACACCAAAGGTCGCCTAGAGGATTAACCTAACAATTCCTTTGCAAGACTTTGAGCAGAAGGACTTATTTTACCATTGGAAATAAGGGATGCTATTTCGTTGATTCTTTCTTCTGAGCTTAGTAAACTCATTTCGGAATATGTGGAATCTTTGGTTAGGTTCTTAGAGACTTTGAAATGATACTTTGATTTGGCTGCAATTTGAGGTAGATGTGTTATTGCTATTACTTGATGCTTTCTACTCATATCGCGCATAATTTCTCCAACCTTTGAACCAATATCGCCACTAACTCCTGAATCTATTTCATCGAAGATAATTGTTGGCATGGCATGTTTCTTACTTAAAACAGCCTTTAGAGCAAGCATTAGACGTGAGAGTTCTCCTCCTGATATTACCTTTGAAATTGGTTGAGCCTCTCCTCCTCTATTTGCATTAAAAAGAAACTCAATATCGTTTTCTCCATTTGAAGAAAGGCTTTCATTTTCTAAAATATTAATCTTTAAAACAGCCTCAGTCATTCCCATATCTGAAAGCAGGGGTAGTATTTCTTTTTCAATAGTCTTTGCAGATTCTTTCCTGCTTTTAGTTATTTCTTTTGCCAAAACCGAAAGCTTAACAAAGATTTCTTTCTCTTCTTTCTTTAGTTTTTCTATTTTATCGGTCAAATTAGAAGAAACTAATAGCTTTTCATCAATCTCATCTCTTATTTTAAGTAAATCTTCTATGGAATTAGCAAAATGCTTTTTCTCTAAATCGTATATTAAATTTAATCTATCTTGTGAGTTCTCTAGTTTTTCAGAATCCAAGACAATAGAATCATTTAGATTGATGAGTTCAAATACAATATCTTTTAATTCAATAAAAGAAGAATCTAACCTAAGATATAAATCTTGAAGACTTTTATGATGAGCAGATACTTTTGATATAGCTTGTCTTGTTTGTTGGATTTGGTTTATGGCTCCAAAAGATTCCTCATTGTCAAGTAGGTTAATGGATTGGATGATATTTGTTTTTATTTCTTCGGCATTAGATAGTATTTCAACCTCTTGTTCCAATTCTTCTTTTTCACCTATTCTTAGGTTTGCTTTCTCAAATTCTTCACTTAGGAACTGAAAATACGATGATTCCTTTTGAAATTCCGCCTCCCTACGTTCAAGTTCTGATATCTCACTAATTAGATGTCTCCAATTGGAATAAAGACTATGATAATCAGAGAACAAGTTTTGGTTATCGATATAAGAATCAATTATTGAAAATTGGAAAGAAGAGTTTTTTAGAGTAAGAGTATTATGCTGTGAATGAATATCCATAAGCTTTTCTCCAAGCTCTTTCATAACTGTTAATTGAACAGGAGTATCATTAATAAAAGCTCTTGATTTACCATTTGCACCTATCTCTCTTCTAAATATGGTTTGAGAACTAAAGTCTAAATCATTTGATTCAAAAACAGCTTTAAACTCATCATCTAGTTCAAAAACTGCTTCAACAATACATTTTTTTTCTTTATCCCAAAGCACATTGCTATCAGCTCTTTGACCAAGAACCAAACCTAAGGCTCCAAGCATTATTGATTTCCCTGCACCCGTTTCGCCTGTTATGGCAATAAATCCCTTTTCAAAAGGAATATCCATATGACGAATTAAAGCATAGTTTTCAATTTTCAGATGTTCTAGCACAATTTCTTAGTTTAGGGGTTAGAATATTAAGTTAGTTTTATTTCTTTAAGTTTAGAAGAATATTTGCAAGTATTTCTGATAATGCATTATTTGATAAAGCGTTCAACTTTTCAACTATCAACTCTTTTGCTTCTTTCTTATCTTTCTTATCTTTGTTTTCTAATATTGTTTCTAAGCTTTTAAATATATCCTCGTCAACCACCTCCTTAATGGAATCTAAAACTATATCAATCCCATTATTATCTATGCCCCCATTTGCTTTTTCCTCAATTGCAGTATTATAGTATTCTAAGATAAATAATAATTTATTGAACTCAATAGGAGTTACATTTTCATCTATAACAGCTATAATATCCTTAAACTTAATATAATTATCGTCTTTTGGGAAGTTGTTTTCAATAAATCTAATTGAATTTATAGCCCATTTAATGTATTTATTATGGTCGCTAAATAGATATGTTGCATAAAATCCACCACCATTATCAGCGTAAATTCCATTCTTAATATCTTTTCCTTCTTTAATTAAATCACTCAATTTTGTAACCATAACCATTTATATTTTAATTAATGTATTTTTCTAACTCTTCGTTTCAGCTTACTAACTCTTCGTTTTAGCTTAGTAACTCTTCGTTTTAATTCCGTAGATCTTCGTTTTAATTTTCTAAAACGGCGTTTCATTTCAGGCAAACAAAGATATAAAATATTATTTAGAAAACAATCATATTTTTGATTAATCGAAGAACATCCAGCTTACTCCAAATCTAAAATTAAGACTTTCTGCTGGGTAGTGAGGAGTATTATAATAATTATAATTAAATAACCCTGCATAAGGATGTGATAGGGAAACAAATATCTTAACTCTTTCTATTTGGAACTGTGCAAATAGGTCTGTAAACAAATAGTTGCCTATCTTAGTTTGGTTTTGCTGTGCAAAAGTTCCCATTGCTGGTATATAGTTATCAGCTTGGTATAATGTGTTATAGCGTAAGTCAATGCCTAGTTGTGTGTCTAGTTTCTTGCCAAACATCTTGAAGTTAATATAAAAACTTTGTTTGGTTTGAAATAATGGTAATCGTATTGCTTTATCTGATGAAAGCTTTTGAATGGACATTACTCCATTAAAATTAAACATTCCTAGTTTAATATTATGAAGAATAGATGCTTTAATAAGATTGCTTACACTAGTGGCTTGCTCTGGAGATAGGTTTTCATTGATATAAACTAAATCATCTAGATTGAAATAGGCTAAATTTACCTTTAAATACTTCTTAAACGCATATCCTATATTGATATTTAGGATATTGGTTTTATTGAAATCATTATCCCATTTGAAATTATTAGTTTGGTGGTGAATAAAGAAATACTCAACACTCTTATTCATTAAACTAATATTAGCGTATAGGTCTTTATAAATGATATTTCCACCTATTTGAAAGTCCTTATTGTATCTTGAATTGGATATAATATACTCTGCATCAAAGCCTAACTTAAATTGTTTGACATCTATGCCAAGCATAAAGAATGGAGTAAAATTTGAACTTCTTTCTTTATTTGTTGTATCTGAGAAAACAACATAATCGTGTTTTAAGCCAAAAGAAAATGGTATTATTGATTCGTTCTTAAGCGTTATAATATTTTGAATACGCCTTGTTGCAAGAGAATCTTTGGTTGAAAGGGAATCAAAATATATGTTTTGGTAGTATCCTTCACTTGCAAATTGGTCGTTATATATTCTATTATTGGAGAAATAGGATAAATCGTGAACAAGATAAAGGTTTTTGAGTAAGCTACTATCTTTTATTAGTTTTCCAATACTGACTTTCTGACTTAGGAAAGCATCTGCTGACTTAAATTTTGAATAGGCTGAACTTATGTTTACTGGATAGGCAGCAAGGGTAGAATATTCTTGGACTGCAAATGAGGAATCGGATTTCAAGCCACCACTTTCAGTTTGCATTGCTCTATTTCTAATAAATCCAAGATAACCCTCATAGGTTTCATTTTGGTTTTTGTATCTGGCAGTAGCATTGAAAAATTGATTAGTCACCTGAGACTTATCAAACATTCCGTCGGTATAATTTACATCGTATTCAAATCCAATTTGAAGGTTTTTATATACGTTTTGTGCGTGAATCACAGAGAAATACCTTGAGCTACCTAAGGTATTGGAGTAACGAAGTTCTGAATAAGGTTTGTATACATTATAGAACTTAATGTTTTCTCTTTTAAATATTAGAGCATCATAAATTCCTGGTTGAAAATTAAAAGAATTTAGCTCAGGCATAAGAAACATTAGGGGTTTATGAGGGGATCCATCGGTGGATAGTTGTTGATAAAACCCATCCTCTATGGCATAAATTTTATTTACATGTCTAACATTATCAAGTTCTTTATCGATAAATTTTAGGGGTAAATTATTTATGGGCAAAGTGGTATATCTAGTGTAGTGAAACCCAGAATCAATAATAGTATTGTTTTCTATTATTGATTCTTGAGCTATGCCTACAAAAGTTTGAACTAAGGCAAAAATCAGAAATAATGATTTCCTTTTCAAAAGTTTAGTCTCTATTTATTAAAAATCTTTCTGCGTCCATTGCAGCCTTACAACCACTTCCTGCAGCTGTAATTGCTTGACGATAAATGCTATCTTGAACATCTCCAGCAGCAAAAACTCCAGGGATATTAGTATGTGTGGTACCGTTCTTTGTAATAATATATCCGTTAGCGTCAGTATCAATTACACCTTTGAACATATCAGAATTAGGGTGGTGACCAATTGCTAAGAAGAAACCTGTTACAGCAATTTGTTTTAAGTCTCCTGTCTTAGTGTTTTCTAGCATAACTCCATTAACTCCTTGGTTATCTCCAAGAATTTCAATTGGTTTATGATTCCAAAGAATTTCAATTTTAGGGTTTTTCATCACTCTATCTCTCATAATTTGTGATGCTCTTAGCTCATCACGACGAACAATTAGATAGACCTTTGAGCAAATATTTGAAAGGAAAGTTGCTTCTTCACAAGCTGTATCTCCTCCACCAACAACAGCAACTTCTTGATTCTTATAGAAAAAACCATCACAAGTTGCACAAGCACTAACTCCCATTCCTCTAAACTTTGTTTCTGATTCTAATCCCAACCATTTGGCTGAAGCTCCTGTTGAAATGATTATAGACTCTGCCTCATAAACTTTTCCTGAATCCGTTTCAACAATGAATGGATATTCTTGTAGAGAAACCTTATTAACAATATCACTTCTTATATCTGCACCTACTCTTTCTGATTGTCTTCTAAGATCTTGCATCATTTGTGTTCCAGTAATTCCATCTGGATAGCCTGGGTAGTTTTCAATTTCTGTGGTTATTGTTAACTGTCCACCAGGTTGCATTCCTTCAAGCAAAACAGGGTTAAGATTTGACCTTGAAGCATAGATTGCAGCTGTGTATCCAGCAGGTCCTGAACCAATAATTAGGCATTTTACTTTTTCGTTGTCCATATACTTTGAATATATTATTTTTGATTAATTATTTTACTTGCAATCTGCAAAACTAAGAATTTTCTTCTTATCTTTGCTGATTAAAAGAATTAATATTTTCATTTGATGACTAAAACAATTCATATTTTCCTTAGATTTAGTTTTTTGTCTGCAATGCTTTTTTTCTCCAATTTTAGTATTGCACAAGAATTTTCTATAGACCAGATAAAACCTATAAAATCTTCTACGTCTAATTCTTATGTATCAAATCAAGACAATGTCCTATCAGTAGAAGCTTATAATATTTTAAACCAAAAACTTGATTCTTTAGAGAAAACTACCACTGCTCAAGTTGTTATTATTGCTCTTAAAAATACTGGTCAAACTGATGCTCGAGAAATTTCAATGGAGCTATTCAAGAAATGGAATGTTGGACAAAAGGGATCTAATAATGGATTAATTCTTGTTCTGATTGTTGATAGACGTGAAGTTTTCATTCGCACTGGATATGGATTAGAAGGAGCTATAACAGATGCTAAAAGTACTCAAATCATAAATACTATTATGTCACCTTATTTTAAAGAAGGAGATTGGGATAATGGAATGATTGCAGGTGTTGATGAAATTAACAGATTAATTATTCAAGAATATTTAACAGAAGGATTCCAAACAAAGGAACCAAAAACTCTTGCTGACTTCCTTCCTTTCATATATATATACTTAGGATTAAGTCTATTTCTATTAATCATAGCTGTTGTCAAGATAAATTCTTCACATAAGAAATTTGATATTGAACTTAAGGAAGAGAAGATAAAAGCTTTTTCAATGGCTGCTAAACCTTGGTATTTTGTTGGTATTTTCTTTCCAATTATGCTAATAATTTTATTTCTATGGTATAAGCTTATCTTTAAACCAAGAGTTAGATATAAAACCGTTGTTTGTTCTAGTTGTAGTACTAAGATGCACCGTTTGAATGAAAAGGACGATGATGAATACCTTAGTGAAAAACAAATTATAGAAGAAAACGTTAAATCAAGAGATTATGATGTTTGGCTATGCGATAATTGTGGTAATACTGATATATTTGCTTACGACAATTCTCTAACCCAATACACTAACTGCCCTTCATGTGGAGGGAAAACAATGTATATGGCATCTGATACAATTCTACGTCTTGCAACCCAATCGAAAGACGGAGTTGGAAGAAAGACATATATTTGTAAGCATTGCAAAAATAAAACCACTAAGGATTATGTTATATCCAAAGATACTGCTAGAGTTGTATTAGGAGGTGCTGCTATTGGTGGACTTGGAAGAGGAAGTAGTGGCGGAGGTTTTGGTGGTGGTAGCTTTGGTGGAGGAATGTCTGGTGGCGGTGGCGGCGGAGGAAGATTTTAGAAAACAAGAAAAGGATTTATCTATATAAATATAAAACAAAAAGACTTATGAAAAAGAATACAATTAGCATAGTTGCGATTTTAGGCGTTGTTCTAATTATTATTATTTGGTTAGTTTCTGCATATAATGGTTTGGTTCAAAAAGACGAGGCTTGTTCTCAGCAATGGTCAAAGGTTGAAAGCCAATACCAAAGACGACTTGACCTTATCCCTAACTTAGTTAATACCGTAAAGGGTTATGCTTCTCACGAAAAAGAAACTTTCACAGAAGTTATTCAGGCAAGAAACCAAGCTGCTAGTGCTAAGGTTGACCCAAACAATTTAACACAAGAAAGTTTAGACAAGTATCAACAAACTCAAACCCAACTTAAATCTTCATTAGATAGATTAATGGTTGTTGTTGAACGTTATCCTGATTTGAAAGCTAATCAAAACTTTCTTGAACTTCAATCACAACTTGAAGGAACAGAAAACCGTATTGCTGTTGAAAGACAAAAGTTTGCTGATGTAGTAAATTCATTCAATTCAAAAATACGTCGTTTTCCAACAAATATCATTGCAGGTATGTTCTCCTTTGAAAGGAAAGCTTATTTTGCATCAGAAACTGGAGCAGAAACTGCGCCTAAGGTAGAATTTTAGAAAAAAAAGACTGCCATAAAGGATGGCTTAGTATATGGAAGAAAAAAACACTCAAACAAAACAAACTCATAAAACAATTCCTGTTAAAGGAATGTACGAAGACTGGTTCTTAGACTACGCATCATATGTTATACTTGAAAGAGCTGTGCCACATCTTAACGATGGTTTAAAGCCAGTTCAAAGACGTATTCTACATTCAATGAAAGAATTGGATGATGGAAGATATAATAAGGTTGCTAATATTGTTGGTAATACAATGAAGTATCACCCTCATGGAGACTCCTCAATTGCGGATGCCTTAGTCCAGCTAGGACAAAAGGAAATTCTAATTGATTGTCAAGGAAACTGGGGAAATATTCTTACAGGAGATAGCGCAGCAGCTTCTCGTTATATTGAAGCTCGACTATCTAAATTTGCATTAGACGTAGTCTTCAATCCTCAAACCACAAAATGGCGTTCTTCTTATGACGGAAGAAACAACGAACCTGAAACCCTACCAATTAAGTTCCCTCTTCTACTTGCGCAAGGAGTTGAAGGAATTGCTGTTGGACTAGCTTGTAAAATCCTACCACATAATTTCAATGAACTTATTGAAAGCTCTATAAAGATACTTAAGAAAGAAGATTTTGAGATATTCCCTGACTTCTTAACAGGAGGAATGGTTGATGTTGAAAAATATAATAAAGGTATAAGAGGTGGAAAGATTAGAGTTAGGGCTAAGATTAGAATTGAAGATAAGAAGACTCTTGTTATAACAGAAATACCATTTGGATCAACAACAGGGAAACTAATTGATTCTATTATTAAGGCAAATGAAAAAGGTAAGATTAAAATAAAGAAGATTGATGATAATACCTCTCAAAATGTTGAAATAATAATACAACTTCCTAACGACACTTCTGTTGACCAGACAATTGATGCCCTATATGCTTTCACCGACTGTGAGATTTCAATATCTCCAAACTCTTGTGTTATTCATAATGACAAGCCTCGTTTTATGCCTGTTGATGAAATGCTTAGGCACTCAACACAAAACACAGTTGACCTTCTTAAATTAGAATTAGAAATTCAATTAGAGGAATTAAGAGAACGTTGGAACTGGGTTTCACTTGAAAGAATATTTATAGAGAATGAGGTTTACGAAAAAATTAAACCTTGTAGGACAGATCAAGAAATTAACGATACAATTATACTTGGCTTAAAACCTTTTATAAAGAACCTTCTTAGGGAACCAAGCATTGATGATATTCATAAATTAAGAAAGATTCCTATTGATAGGATTTCAAAATACAATTCTGACAAAGCAAAAGATATTCTTCTTGCAATTGAAGATGACATAAAACAAGTACAATTCGACTTAGAACATCTTGTTGATTATGCAATAGCTTATTTTGAAAGAATACTTAAGAAATATGGCAAGGGTAGAGAGAGGAAAACAGAGATAAGAAGCTTTGATGTCATTGAAGCACAAGCAGTGGCTGTTGCTAATGAAAAGCTTTATTGTAATTATAAGGAAGGTTTTGCAGGCTATAAAATTAAAACAGATCAATACGTATGTGATTGTTCTGATATTGATGATATAATTGCATTCAAAAGCGATGGAACCTTCGTTGTTAAGAAAGTTCAGGAGAAGGATTTCTTTGGAGCAGATATAATTCATATCGATGTATTCAGAAGAAATGACGAAAGAACTATTTACAATATGGTTTATCAAGACGGAGCCTTTGGCAAGGCTTATGTTAAGCGTTTTGCAGTAACCAATGTAATTAGAGATAAGGAATATGTGTTAACAAAAGGCACTAAGGGTTCTAAAGTTCTTTATTTCACTGCAAACCCTAATGGAGAGGCTGAAATTGTATCCGTTTCGCTTAAGAGTAAACCAGGTTTAAGAAAAGCAAATTTCGACTACGACTTTGCAGAACTTGCAATTAAAGGAAGGAATGCACAAGGAAACATATTCAACCGCCATCTTGTTAGAAAAATAACAAAGAAGATGGAAGGAGTTTCTACCCTATCGGCAAGGAAGATTTGGTTTGACGAATCAGTTAAACGTTTAAACGCTGATGAAAGAGGAAGATATTTAGGTACTTTTAGCGGTGAAGATAAGATAATTGCTATTAATAAATCAGGCAATTACAGGTTGACCAACTACGATTTATCAACCCATTTTGATGAAGATATAGTAGTAGTTGAGAAATTTAGAGAAGACAAACCAATAACAGCCATATATTATGATAAGGCAGGTAAGCAACATTTTGTAAAACGTTTCTTAATTGAAGAAATAACAGATAAGAAGGTATTCTTTATTGATGAAGACAAAAACTTTGAAGTTATTCATATAACAAACGATTGGTTACCTATGGTTGAATTAACTCTTAAGGACGAAAAAAAAGGTATTGCTATTGATAACGAGATAATAAATCTATCTGAATTTGCCGACCTTACTAAATATAGAGCAAAAGGTAAGAAACTATCGAGGTATTTCGTTAAGGATGTTAAGGTTTTAGAATCTCTACCTTACCAGGAGGAGGAAGATGAAGAAGAGAATGACGACAACCAAGAAAGAGAAGAAATAGAATTAGATAATAATAAAGAACATAGTGATGAAGACTTTATTCAAGGTTCACTATTCTAAAATAGTGTTTATTAGTATAATTGCATTGTTTTGTTCATTAACATCAAATGGGCAAAACTACGCAAAAGAGTTTTTAAAGAACCAAAACGATTCTCTAACAAGAGATGTTGTGTATTTATATGTTAACCCTGTTGTAACTTATAGGAACGAAAGCATAAATAAGATTGAAGGATTCGACAAATTGGATAAAGAAATTCAAAACGATCTCCTTAGCAAATACGCTCCACTTATAAATAAGATTAAGGATTCTTTAATTCTAAGCAACTACACAGACCAGCTACGTTCTACCCTAGCCTCATTAGGATTTAAAGTTTACTTGGTTTCAAACCCTAGTGAACTTCCAAAAACAATAGACCCAACTCACCATACACTTAATGCTGCACAAATAGAAGTTGAAGAGTTTTCTCTGACCGATAGCCTAGTTTATGAAGGAAAAGACAGAGAAGTATATTATAAACTATTGAATGGAGTAAGATTTAATTCTTGGTTAGTATATAATGAAGCAGATACCAATTCAAGGCTAGTTTTCTATATAGACCAAGAGGCGCAAGATTTCTTCGATGGAGAGATAAACATTGTTGATGGTAGTTATTTTGCATCCTATGATTATGAGAAAATAAGAGCTGAAGATGCTTACTTAACTGCAAACCTAACAGGCACAATATCTGCACAGTACTTCTTTAATTTTCTAATGAATAAGTACGTTTGGATTAAATCATCAGGCATTGATACAAACTATTACGGAATAGATACAAGATCAAAGAAGATAATCTCAGAGGGTCAACCCTTTGATAACTTCGATATAGTAGATTATTAAGTAATATCTTGACTTCCATCTTTTCTTTCAAAGATTCAATCTCCAATTCATGGCATGAATCAATCAATATCATGGCATGATTCCGCCAACATCATGGCATGATTCTATCCAATTCATGGCATGAATTGAAGACTGAAACAAAGGAACAAAAGTTTAATATGGTGATTGGGGAGTATAAAAGCTTGATACAATACAAGTTTGTCAAAGTCAGGAATATTATCAATTAAGACAGACTATCAATACACTTAAGACAGACTATCAATACACTTATTACAGACTAACAAAGCACTTATTGTAGATTAGTAATTGGATATTTAAAATAATATCAATTTATCTTATGAAAAAAGCATTTAAACTAAATAGAAACTAATCTATTTGATTTAAATGCTCAGTTAGAACCTAATTATATGGTCCTTTGATATGTGTAAAGCTTATTCTTATGTTAGTTTTCCAACCAAGTACATAAATTCATCAATCATTGGTTTTAGTTTCTTTTCTTCTTTTTCCTTATCAACAGCAATGCCATCTTCATTAAAGACTTTGGAAATATTGATTGCAAAATACTTTTTAGGTGAAACAAATGCTCCCATTTGAGATAGGGTGTTTTCTAATTGAAATGTTGTTGGCAATCCCTCTACAAAACCCATAGTTGCTGATGATAATCCAACCACCTTCCTTCCCCACTCAGGATACATTACATCTATAGCATTCTTTAGAGAAGCTGGGAAGCTATAGTTATAAACTGAAGAAGCTATTATTACTCCATCTGATTTCTTAAATCTATCTACAAAATCTAAGAGATTTGCAGGAGGATTCTTTAGGTTGGATAGTCTTTCTTCAAAAATAGGAAACTTATATTCATTTAAATCCAAAATTTCTACCTCTGCTATCGAGTTTTCTATTAGATAGCTCTTCATAAACAAAGCTACCCTATGTCCTAATCTACCTTCTCTTATGCTTGAAGAGATTATAATTATTTTTTTCATATTTTCAGATTTATTATATGTATAGATTCAAATTATTTACTTTTGTCCTTATAACGAAAAAACAATAAATAAAGTATAAATTAATCAATTGTTTCTTTAAAAAAACATTAGTAAATAATAATTTATGCTTCCGTCGTGCGGGATTTG
>JAQVXZ010000043.1 GCA_028708845.1 Bacteroidales bacterium | reverse complement strand
TTTATGTTAGTATTTTCCCCATTCGTTCAAAAACTGTTGAAGATATTGTTAAGCTTCTGGAAGAAAAGAAAGCTTTTATAAGAATGAAACTAGCTGAAAAGGTTAGACATCAGCTTAGGATTGTTCCTAATATTAGTTTTTTCCTAGATGATAGTTTAGATTACATCGAAAACATTGACAATCTTCTTAAATAAACAGTAATTTATGAACCTGCCTTTATATGTTGCTTGGCGTTATTTCTTTTCAAAGAAGAAGCTTAAGGTAATAAATATTATTTCTTTAATTTCTCTGATAGGAATAGCAATAACAACTATGGCTCTCTTGGTTGTAATTTCTGTTTTTAATGGTTTCACATCTGTCGGAACGAAGATACTTTCTTCCTCCAACCCTCCTCTTTTGATTGAGGCAAAGAAGAGTAAAGTTTTTTCCTTGGATTCTATTCCTTTTAATAAGATAAAATCTCTACAAAAGGTCTATGCTATTTCTCCTGTTTTGAAAGAGAATGCTTTAATTTCTTTTGGTCAGAGCCAAGGTTTGGTTTTGATGAAGGGAATTGATGAAAGCTATTATAAGATTAATAGGATAGATACTTCAATTGTTTATGGTAGGTTTTCTTTAAAGAGTTTTGGGACCGATGCCTGCGTTTTGGGTATTGGTGTTGCTGCAAATATTGGAATGCCTAATAATGCAGAAAGGATGGGAGCTATTATTCAACTAATTGTTCCTAAGAGAGAGGGGAGGATTTCTATCTCTCAAGAGGAAACATTCAATAGTCAGGATATTCTTTATTCGGGTAGCTTTAGGATGGATGCACAAATGGATGAGGATAATGTCTTTCTTCCAATAGGTTTTGTTAGAGAGCTACTGGATTATGATAATAATGAGGTAAGTTCTGTTTTTATAAGACCAAAATCAGATAATGATATTAAGAAATTGAAATCAGAGATTAAGGAATTGGTGGGTGAGGATTATGAGGTTAAGGATATATTTGAGCAAGAGCCAATTTACCAAAAGGTTGTTAAGGTGGAGCGTTTGGGAGTATATGTTATACTTTCCTTTATCATCTTTATTGCAACATTCAATGTAATGGGCTCGTTATCCTTATTGATAATGGATAAGAAGAAAGATATTCTAATACTTCGTTCTATGGGTGCAACCTTAGGTTCTGTTCGTTCAATTTACTTCCTCAATGGTCTAATGCTTTCTTTTGTTGGAGCCGTAATAGGACTTTTGCTTGGAATAGGAGTTTGCTTAGTTCAACAGCAGTTTGGAATAATAAAGATGGGAGCAGATATCTTAGTTGTAGATTCCTTCCCAATAGAGCTTAGATTTTTAGATATAATCTCAATATTTTCATTAGTTTTGTCAATTGGAGCTGTTTCAGTTGCAATAATGGTAAGTAGAATAAATTTGATAATAAAATAAATCAATAATATGGCACTTTACGTATATAATACTCTATCAAGAAAGAAAGAAATCTTTGAACCTTTAAATCCACCTCATGTTGGATTGTATGTTTGTGGACCAACCGTTTATGGAGACCCACACTTAGGACATGCTCGTCCTGGTATAACCTTTGATATTGTATTTCGTTATCTTAAATTTATAGATTACAAGGTTAGATACGTTAGAAACATTACAGATGTTGGGCACTTAGAAAACGATGTTGATGAGGGTGAAGATAAGATAGCTAAGAAAGCACGCCTTGAACAGTTGGAGCCAATGGAGATTGCACAATACTACACCAAAAGATATATTGATGCAATGGATATGTTAAATGTTCAAAGTCCAAGCATACAACCAACCGCATCAGGGCATATAATTGAGCAAATTGAGATTATAAAGAAGATATTAGACGCAGGCTATGCTTATGTTTCAGAAGGCTCTGTTTATTTCGACCTAATGAAGTACCAAGAGGATACTCATAAGTATGGTGTTCTTTCCAATCGTGTCTTAGAAGATATGATATCAACAACAAGAGCCTTAGACGGACAGTCAGAAAAGAAGAACTCAGTAGACTTTGCACTTTGGAAGAAAGCACAACCAGAACATATAATGCGCTGGCCATCTATTTGGAGTGAGGGTTTTCCTGGTTGGCATTTGGAATGTACTGCTATGAGTTCAAAGTATCTTGGAGAAAGATTTGATATTCACGGAGGAGGACTAGACTTGCTCTTCCCTCACCATGAATCAGAAATAGCTCAATCTGTGTGTGCCTTTGGACATGAGCCAGCTAAGTATTGGATTCATAATAATATGATAACAATTTCTGGGCAGAAGATGGGTAAGAGCTTAGGCAATTTCATATCTCTTGAAGACTTCTTTACAGGAGAGCATAAGATGTTAGAAAAGGCATATTCTCCAATGACAATACGTTTCTTTATTCTTCAGGCTCATTACCGTTCAACACTTGATTTTTCAAATGATGCACTCTTAGCCGCAGAAAAAGGTTTGAAACGTTTGCTTGAAGCTAAGAGAAACATTAAAAAGATTAACCCTTCAGAAGAAACCACAGTTGAAATATCTAAAATCAATCTTAAATGCTACGATGCAATGAATGATGATTTCAATACTCCAATGGTTATTTCTAATCTTTTTGAAGCAACAACTATAATTAATAAGCTTATTGAAGGCTCAGAGAAGATTAATGCTAAGGAATTAGAAGCTTTAAATAAGTTATTTGACAATTGGTTTACTAATGTTCTTGGTCTTTTAGACGAACAATCCTCAGATATGATGCCAACAATTGAAGGTTTGGTTAAAATGATAATTGACCTTAGAAAAGAGGCAAGAGATAATAAGGAATGGAAGAAATCAGATGAGTTAAGAGATGAATTATCTGCCTTAGGAGTTAAGATAAAAGATGGTAAAGAAGGCGTTAGTTGGACAATAGAGTAAAAGAAGAATAAAAGAATTGATAGATGAATAAGTATAGTTTATTGTTAATAGTATTGTTTTTTGCTTTTGCAAGCTGTGGAGAGAAAAAACAAAAAGAAGACTCAGAGGTTTTTTCTTATGCAAGTGTTGAAATTCCAACCTTCAATGCCGATAGTGCTTATCATTATGTAAAAACACAATGCGATTTTGGACCAAGAGTTCCAGAATCAAAAGCTCACAAGGATTGTGGTGATTACTTAGTTTCCTTCCTTAAACAGCATGCCGATACTGTTATTGAACAACATTTTACTTCAAAGCTATATAATGGCAGGGTTGTGAAAGGGCGTAATATTATTGCAAGTTTTAACCTTGAATCAAAAGATAGAACTCTTTTTGCATCGCATTGGGATTCTCGCTCTTGGGCAGACCATGACCCAGATCCAAAGAATCATAAGACCCCAATCATAGGAGCAAATGATGGAGCCTCAGGAGTTGGAGTTCTAATGGAAATAGCAAGACACTTAAAACAAAGTCCTGCACCTGTTGGAGTAGATATAGTTTTCTTCGACCTTGAAGACCAAGGAACACCTGAATGGGATGAATCAGACTTTGAAGACCAATCAGACTGGTGCTTAGGAGCTCAGTACTGGTCGAAAAATACTCACATTTCATTCTATCAGGCAAAATATGGTATTCTCTTAGATATGGTTGGCTATTCAAATCCTCGCTTTACTAAGGAGCAGCAGTCAATGTATTATGCTTCTTCAATAATGAATAAGGTTTGGCAGATAGCAAAGGATAAGGGTTATGGTAATATCTTTGTTGATGAAACAACAGGCGGAGTTATGGATGACCATATTTGGGTAAATACAAATGCTAAGATACCAATGATTGATATAGTTCAACACGACCCAATGGGTAATTTTTTCCCTTATTGGCATACATTAAAAGATGATATTAATTGTATAAGCAAAAACACTTTAAAGGCTGTTGGCGATGTTTGCCTTGTGGCAATATATAGCGCATCTTAAACGTTGTAAATAAATGAAGAAAGGTTTTTTTATATTGTTCACATTCATTGCAATCTCTTTTGTGAGTTGTAAGGAAGAACCTTTTGACTATGGATATGTTAACTTTTCAGTTAATCCTGAAAGCACAGAATACATCAACTTAAACTCAGGAGGACGGGGTTGGGAGTATTTTGAAGGAGGAATGAGAGGGGTTGTTGTGTTTAGAATAAAATATGGAGAATATGTTTGCTATGAAAGAACCTGTACAACAAAAAACTGCCATGAGAGATTAGAGGTAGATGAAATAACAAATGTCTTGCTTGTTTGCCCAAAATGCCATTCCAGTTTTATTTACTACGATGGTTCTCCTACTTCAGGAAGCGAGGCCAAAAGAAACTTATACCCTTACTGCACTTACTTCGACGGCACAGATTTATTAGTATATAACTGTAATTAATATGAGAGCTTTTTTTGCATATCTTCTTTATCCTATTACTATATTATATAGTATAGGAGTGTATTTACGTAATTTATTCTATGATTTAGGCTGGAAGAAATCCATTAAACACAACATTACAACAATTGGGGTTGGAAACCTAAGAGTTGGGGGAACTGGAAAGACTCCTCATGTTGAATACTTAATAGATGTTTTTTCAGATATATATAAGGTAGGAGTTTTAAGTAGGGGATATGGAAGGAAGACAAAAGGCCTAAGAATCATTGACCTTGAAAAAGATAATGCACAAAGTGTGGGTGATGAGCCTTTGCAAATGAAACAGAAATATCCTCATATTGTGTTTGCAGTATGTGAGGATAGGAACAAGGGTATTGATGCAATGGTAAAACAACATAAAGAATTAGAGTTGATAATATTGGATGACGCCTTTCAACATAGGTCATTAAGCTTAGACCTATCAGTTCTTCTAACCGAATATTCTAAGCCTTTTTTTAAAGATAAGATACTCCCATTCGGACTTTTAAGAGAACAGAAGAAGGGTTATAAAAGAGCTGATTATATTATAATAACAAAGTCACCACATAATTTCACAATTGGAGATAAGGTTTCATTTGAATCTCAAATAAGACCTAAGAAATATCAAAAGGTATTCTTTAGCAATATAGATTACAAACCTCTTTATTCGCTTTTTTCAGATAAAGTGATTGAAGACTTTTCTAATAATTCAATAATACTATTGACAGCAATTGCCGACAATAGTCAGATGGTTGAATACATTAGTCAATCTTCCCATATTATTGAAAACATAGAGTTTCCTGACCATTATAATTTTCAGGATAAAGACATTGAAAGAATACTAAGTGTTTACACTACGTCAAAGCAAGAGAATACAATAATAATAACAACAGAAAAAGACGCAACAAGATTGAAAGAATTTGAAAAACTGAAAGATCTACCTATTTTCGTTCTTCCTATAAGTCTAACAATAACCTCCACAGCAAATAAATCAACAAGTTTTAAAGAAATAATAATAGATGATGTACGACAAAATAAAAGCTACAGTAGAATATATTAACAAGCAAATAGAGAATAAGCCAATAGTAGGGATAGTATGTGGAAGTGGCTTGGCAAACATAGTTAATATAATAAAAACAGAAAAGATATTAGACTATTCCGATATTCCTAACTTCCCAATCTCAACAGTAGAAGGTCATAAGAGCAAGCTGATATTTGGTACTCTTGGCAATAAACAAGTTGTTGCAATGCAAGGAAGGTTTCATTTCTATGAAGGATACACTATGCAAGAAGTTACTTTCGCTATAAGAGTTATGAAAGAGCTTGGTGTTGAGAATCTAATACTAACCAATGCAGCAGGTGGAGTAAACCCTAACTTTAATGTTGGCGATATAATGATTATTGAAGATCATATTAACCTTCTTCCAAATCCATTAATTGGGAAAAACGATGAAAGATTAGGGATACGTTTTCCTGCAATGAATAAAGCTTATTCTCCTTCCTTAATCGAAAAAGCAGAGCAGATAGCAAAAGAAAATAATATTAAACTTCAAAAAGGAGTTTACTTAGGCAATACTGGTCCTACCTTTGAAACTCCATCAGAATATAAGTTCTATAATAAAATAGGAGCAGATGTTGTTGGTATGAGTACAACTCCTGAGGTTATTGTTGCAGTTCACTCATCAATGGAAGTCTTTGCAATGAGCCTTGTTTCAAATGTTTTTAGAGATGATTTAAGAGAAGAACCTACCATGAAAGAAGTTTTAGAGTCAGGCATTGAAGCAGAGGGAAGAATGATGCTTATAGTTGAAAAGCTTATTGAAAGGATTTAATGAAAGAAGTTTATATTAAAGACATAATATCAGCAATTGAAGATATTGCACCTCTTGTTTGGCAAGAATCTTACGATAATTCAGGCACAACCTTAGGCGATATTGAGAGAAAATGCACTGGAGTTTATGTTTGTTTAGATGTTTCAGAAGAAATAATAGATAAGGCAATTAAATCTAATTGCAATATAATAATCTCTCATCACCCAATAATATTTAAGGGAATTAAGAAGATAGATTATAGCTCTCAAATAGGTAAAATTCTTATCAAAGCAATAAAGAATGATATTGTCCTATATGCAGCACATACCAATATTGACAATGCTCTTAATGGAGTTAATGGAATATTAGCTCAAAAGATAGGTATGGTAAACATTAGACCTTTAAGCAATTCATCTTATTCTGATAATGAAAACTGGTTGGGCTCAGGAGCAATTGGAGAACTTGAAAAACCAATGAAAAAGGAGGCTTTCTTCCAACATCTTAAAGAAACTCTAGGTCTTTCTCAAATAACTTATAACTCAAAAGAACAAGAACAAATCAAAACAATTGCAATATGTGGAGGAAGTGGAAGTTTTCTTATTCCAGATGCAATTAGGTCAAATGTAGATATATTTATCACAGGAGAAATAAAATATCATGAGTTATTAGATAACGATAAATCAATATTATTAGCAGAAATAGGACATTATGAAAGTGAACAATTTATAAAAGAAAGGATTATTGCAATTCTTTCTGAAAAGTTTTGTAATTTTGTACCCTTAATTTCGGATGATTTCACCAATAGAGTAAAATATTTTTAAACAATAAATAATAATGGCAAAGAAAGTTACAGCAAAAACAAAAGCAGAATTAGCTGCTACTCCAATCAGGAAAAGCGACGAGGCAGATATTACTGTTGAGAGAAGATTGATTGCTTTATATAAATTACAACAAATAGATTCTCAGATCGATAGGATAAGAATTATTAGAGGTGAATTGCCATTAGAAGTTCAAGATCTAGAGGATGAAGTTGTTGGATTACAAACAAGAATAGAGAAATTTAAAACAGAAGAAGCAGCATTAGAACAAAAAGTTTCCGATAGGAAACAAATGATGAAAGATTGCAACGTTCTGATTAAAAAATATGAAGAACAACAAAAGAATGTTCGAAATAATAGAGAATACGAGTCTTTATCAAAAGAAATAGAGTTTCAAACACTTGAAATACAACTTTGTGAAAAGAGAATTAAAGAAGCAATGGTAGAGCTTGATCACCACAAACAAGAGGTTGAAAGAGTGAAGACTATTCTTGAAGAAACAAAAAAAGACTTAGAACACAAGAAATTGGAATTAGATGAGATTATTGCAGAAACAGAAGAAACAGAAAAAGTTCTTTTTGCAGAAAGTGAAGAAAACTCAAAGCTAATTGAAGAAAGATATCTAAAAGCATACCATAGAATACGTGATAATTCAAGAAATGGATTAGCAGTTGTTGAGGTAGATAGAGATGCTTGTGGCGGATGTTTCAATAAAATCCCTCACCAAAGACAAATGGATATAAGAATGCATAAAAAGATAATCGTTTGTGAATATTGTGGGAGAATTTTAGTTGACCAAACAATAGTTGCAGAGGTAGAAGAGCAATAAATGGCAAATTATAAATATATACGCTTAGCTAATATCGTCGACGAGATTGGCCAAAGAGAAGTTAATATATTAATTAAGGATGATCGGATAACTATGATTTCAGAATCGGAAGTATCCGATCTTCCTTTTAATACAGAGATAATAGAGGCAAAAGGCTTATTACTACTGCCTGGAATTATTGATATCCATGTTCATTTCCGTGAGCCAGGCTTAGAATACAAGGCTGATATGATTTCCGAATCAAGTGCAGCAGTAGCAGGAGGCGTAACCACAGTTTTTGAAATGCCAAACACAAATCCCCCAACAATAACCAAAGAAGCACTTCAAATTAAGCTCGATTTAGCTAAGCAGAAAATGCTTTGTAACTATAAGTTCTACTTCGGAATAACAAATAAAAACCTAGACCAAGCCCTAACAATTCCAAAAGAAGATACATGTGGCTATAAGGTCTTTTTTGGTTCTTCAACAGGAAATATGTTGGTGGATAGGCAAGATACAATTGAAGAATTATTTGCAAAAAGTCCCTACGTTATAACTGCTCACTGCGAAGACGAACAAAGAGTGAAAGAGCATACCAAAAAGTATAAGGAACTTTATCCAAATAACGATGCACCCCCTTCAATACATCCGCAAGTTAGAGATGCAGAGGCTTGTTATCTTTCAACTAAGTTTGCAATTGAACTAGCTAAGAAAAAGACCCAACTCAATATTGCTCATATCTCAACCGAAAAAGAAATATCACTACTCACACAAGGAAAAATAGGAACCAAGAATATAACCGCAGAGGTTAGCCCAATGCATCTTTGGTTTACACAAGAGGATTTCGACACCTTAGGAAATAAGATCAAATGTAACCCATCCATAAAATCTCTTCAAGACAGGCAAGCACTTAGAAAAGCTCTTAGAGAAGACAAAATAGATTTTATTGCAACCGACCACGCACCACACCTTATTGAAGAAAAGGAAAAACAATATTTTGACGCTCCCTCAGGAATCCCTTCCTTGCAACATTCACTCCAAATTGTCTTAGAACTTGTTAAACAAGGAGAACTAAGCCTAAACCAAGTACAAGAGAAGATGTCTTATAACCCTGCCAAACTCTTTAACCTAGAACATAGGGGAGAGATAAAAGAAGGATATTTTGCAGATATAGTTTTAGTTGACCTAAATAAAGAAGAAACTGTTACGAAAGAGAGTCTGTTCTCCAAATGCAAATGGTCGCCTCTTGAAGGCTTCACCTTTAAGTCTAAGATTATACTTACAATGGTAAACGGTCAAGTAAAATACAAAGAAGGCAAAATAATTAAATAATATATTTTCTTAATCCGTTTGACAATTAACGGAATATTTCGTATATTTGCATAATAGAAATTATAGGATTAAGTCCTTGAGATTTTAAATAAGAAACTACCTTTATATTTCCTTAAAATAAAATGATGCACATCTTTCACCCCGAAAGATGTGCATCATTTGCTATGAAAGATGTGCATCATTTGGGTATTGAATCACCGTTTCAATTTTTTTATACGCCGTTTCAGAAAATTATTACTGCGTTTTAATTTCTTCTTTCTTTGTTTCATGAAATCCTTGCTTTGATTCAGTAAATTATTCCTTATATTTAGTAAATTGGTCATTTTTTTCATGGAAATCTTTCCAATAATCTATTAATTCACTACTTATATTCGTTTTTTTGCGAGCTTAAATCGGCTCACATTATTTTTTTGGGGACTAAGCGAAAAGTTTATAAAGTCTGAATAGGAAGAAGTCAGTATTAGTAACACCTCTTAGATTAGCTCTAAAGAGTTTAATTTTAGAATTGAATGACTCTGCAT
>JAQVXZ010000024.1 GCA_028708845.1 Bacteroidales bacterium | reverse complement strand
GTCTTATGGACATTCAAACAGCCATAGATTTTGATAAAAAGAATGTTAAATACTATGTTCGCAAAGCTGATATTCTTTTTGCATCAGGAGAAACAACACTTTCCTTTGCAGCCCTTCAGGAAGCACTAAAATATGATAATAAATCAACCGAGGCCTATCTTAAAACGGCAGAAATAGCATTGCTTCTAAAGGACTATGATAAAACAATGTTTAATGTTAATGAGTCACTTAAAATAGATAAGATAAATCCTACAGCTTATTATTTAAGAGGTTGGGCTCTGAAAGAAAAAGGAGATACCGTTCATGCTGTTCAATCATACAAGAAAGCAATTGAGCTCAAGCCAGACTACGAAGAACCATTTGAAGAGTTGGGAATGCTTTACGCTCTTAAAGGAGATCGCTTAGCAATAGACTACCTAAATAGTACAATAAATATAAATCCAAAAAACTTAAATGCGATGTATGCCTTAGGACTTTTCTACCAAGAACACGGAATGATTCAAAAAGCCTTAGATACATATCAAAATATTTTAACTATTGATCCAAATCATGCAGATGTACTTCATAATGTAGGATATATTAATTTGGTTGAAAAACAATCCTACCAAGATGCACTTACATTATTTACTAAAGCAATTGAAGCTGATACAAACTTCCTTGAAGCATATTTTAATAGGGGGATAACCTATGAAAAACTAAATGACCCTAAAAAAGCTCAACAGGACTTTAAAAAAGTATTAGAAATTCAACCTAACCATAAACTAGCAAAACAACACCTAAAATAAAAAAAATAAAAAAAGACTATCTATTAAAAATAAAACATTACTTTTGCAGAAATAAACTTGAAGTAAATGTTCGAAATACAAAACATAGACAACACTTTAGATAATATCTATTACGATATTAAAGTTTTTGATTTTTAGAAAAAGCGGCTATTATTAGTCGCTTTTTTTTTGATTTATCAACGTAAGAATAAGAAGTTAATAAGGAAAATAATAATAATAAGAAAGATATGACAAATTTAAAGAACAAAAATTTAATTTCGATTTCTGATTACAATAAGCAAGAATATTTGGAAATCCTCAAACTTGCAGCTGAATTTGAAGAAAATCCAAGACAGGAAATCCTTAAAGACAAGGTAGTGGCATCAATCTTTTTTGAACCCTCAACCCGAACACGTCTAAGTTTTGAATCTGCAGCCTCAATGCTTGGAGCTAAAGTTATAGGTTTTGCAAATCCAGCAGCAACATCTATAGCCAAAGGCGAATCACTCCACGACACAATAAAAATGCTCTCATCTTATTCCGACATTATAGTAATGCGACATTCAATTGAAGGAGCAGCCAGATATGCAGCAGAAGTATCATCAGTACCTCTAATCAATGCAGGAGATGGATCCAACCAACACCCAACACAGTGTATGTTAGACCTCTATTCAATTCTAAAAACACAAGGAACATTAGAAAACTTACAAATAACTCTTGTTGGAGATTTGAAATATGGACGAACAGTTCATTCCTTAGTTGAAGCAATGTGTAATTTCAATGCAACCTTCCACTTAGTTTCGCCAACAGCTCTAAAGCTACCATCAGCTGTGAAAATGCATATAAAGAGAGCAAAACTAAAATACTACCAATACACCAGTATCAATGATGCAGTTTCGGTATCAGATATTATTTATATGACAAGAGTACAGAGAGAAAGGTTTTCCGACCCATTAGACTATGAAAAAGTAAAAGACTCTTGCATAATAGATGCTTCAACCTTAGAGGGGTGCCAAGAAAATATGAGAGTTCTACACCCATTACCAAGATTAAATGAAATTGCAGTAGATGTGGATACAACTCCGTATGCATATTATTTTCAACAAGCAAGAAATGGAGTTTACGTGCGTCAAGCCTTGATTGCGGCAATCCTCGGCTTGAGGTAGAAGGTCTAAGGTCTAAGGTCGAAAGTCCTCGCAATGCGATTAGATAATTTTTGACTTTTAGCCTTTAACCTAAGACCCAACGACCTTTGACTTTAGACTTTCGACTTTTGACCTTTTAAAAAAAAAGAAATGACAACAATAAATAAAAGAGAATTAATAGTATCAGCAATTGAAAACGGAACAGTAATAGATCATATACCCGTAACTACTGTTTTAATGGTATTAAATATACTAGGATTAAATAACTATGAAGACGAAGTCCTAATAGGGATTAATCTTGATAGCAAGAAATATGGCAAAAAAGGTATAATAAAAGTAAGGAGTAAGTATTTTGAACAACACGACCTTAATAAAATTGCTCTTGTTGCCCCAAATGCAACCCTAATAGTTATTAAAAATTATGAGGTAGTGGAAAAGAAATCAGTACAAATACCAGACAAAATAGATGAAATACTTAAATGTATTAATCCAAATTGCATAACAAATAAAGAAGCAATAAAAACCCAGTTCACAGTAATAGGAAAAGACCCACTAAAAATCCAATGCCATTATTGTGAAAAATCAATGACAAATATTCGTTTCGCAGAATAAGAAATGAAAGACTATATTAATAAGATCTTAAGGAAATGGTGGGCAGCAAGTTCAATATTCTTTAAGATAATGATTCCTGTAAGCATCCTTATAAAGATATTGCAAGAAACCAATGCAATGCCTTTAATAGGACGCTTATTTGAACCACTTATGTATCCGTTAGGACTTCCTGGTGAAATGAGTATTGTTTGGGTTACTGCTATGATTTCCAATATCTATGGCGGAATACTTGCCCTAAGCAGCATTTATGCAAACAACCCCCTTAACGTAGCTCAAATAACAATACTCTCAACCCTAATCCTCTTTGCTCATACCTTCCTTATAGAAATACCAATATGTCAAAAAGCAGGGACTAAATTTCTTCCAATATTCCTTATTAGATTTGTGGGAGGATATCTCTTTGCAATACTACTAAACTTAGGCTATACATTCTTTGGAGCATATCAAACACCAGTAGTCATCCCAATAATAACTACAGAAAAACTATCCCTAATAGATTGGGCAATAGGAGAAGTCCAGAAATATATTACCATAGCAGCAATAGTTATGCTCCTAATCCTCACCCTTGATTTATTAGAACGCATAAAAGTAATAGATCTAATAAACCGATTACTATATCCAGTAATAAAATTCTTAGGCATAAGTCCAAAAGTAATGCCACTAACCATAGTAGGAATGACACTTGGCTTAGCATATGGAGGAGGTTTAATTGTAGCCCAGTCAAAAGAAAACAATATACCAAAAAAAGACATATTCCTCTCCTTAGCACTTCTAAGCCTTTTCCATTCCATAATCGAAGACTCACTCCTTATGATAGGATTAGGAGCATCCTGGACAGGAGTCTTCCTCTTTCGCTTCATTTACACAATAATACTTATGCTATTAATTGTAAAATTAGTAAATAAACTCCCTATCAAATACTTTATGAAGTAGACCTCTTAAAATCACCCAATTTAATCCAAATAATAAGAGGAAAAAATAAAACGCTGTTTCACGAAAATGAATCAAAGAAAGAATTTACTGAATCAAAGAAAGAATTTTTTAAAACAAAGAAAGAATAAATTAGTTCTTTGATTCATTAAATTAAAATTAATATACATTTAATTCAAATATTATCCTTACTTTTGCATTTCTAAATTCCGCCAGTAATATTATTAAATGTAACTGACGGAGCTTTGCTGTGCAACTCTGTTGCACGGTCGAAGGTCAAATGTCCAAAGTCAAAAGTCCTCGCAATGCGGTTATGTGTTTCGACCTTCGACCTTTAACTTGTAACTTTAAAAAACCGGTTCTCCGCGGACTTTCGACCTTAGACCTTTGACTTGTAACCTTAAAAACCGGTTCTCCGCGGACTTTTGACCTTAGACATTTGACTTGTAACCTTAAAAACATGGCTAAAACATTTGAAGAGCTAACATTGTGGCAGGATTCTAAATCATTAGTTGTTGAAATATATAAATTGACAGCTAATATTAAGGATTATGGTTTTAAAGATCAGATTCAAAGAGCAGCAGTTTCAATTATGAATAATATTGCAGAGGGTTTTGAGTCAGGTTCAGATATTATGTTCGTTAAATATTTGAATACAGCAAAAGGTAGTGCTGGAGAGGTTAGAAGTATGTTATATCTAATGATTGAATTAAAATATGCAGATGAAGATAATGCAAAAAAGATAATAGATTCTTTAAAGATTATCTCTTCACAAATCTATAAACTAATTTCTTATTTAAAAAAGTAAGCTTTTTTAAAAGTCTAAAACTTAAAGTCTAAAGTCACAAGTCTAAGGTCAAAGGTCCTCGCAATGCGTTTATGCATTTAGTCTTTTGATATTTGTCCTTCGTATTGTAACCTCTAAACCGGTTCTCCGCGGACTTTCGACCTTGGACTTTTGACATGCTACTTTTTTTAATTTTGAAAAAAATAAAAAAACAATGAAAGGTATAGTATTAGCAGGTGGGTCGGGGACAAGATTGTTTCCAATCACCAAAGGAGTTAGCAAACAACTACTTCCAATTTACGATAAGCCAATGGTTTATTATCCAATATCAGCTTTAATGTTGGCTGGAATAAGAGAGATATTAATTATATCAACTCCAGACGATTTGCCAGGTTTCAGAAGATTGCTTGGAGATGGTTCAGACTATGGAGTAACATTTACATACAAAGAACAACCCTCACCAGACGGACTAGCTCAAGCTTTTATTATAGGCGAGGAATTTATAGGTGATGATTCTGCTTGTTTAGTATTAGGAGATAATATCTTTTACGGACAAAACTTCACCCAAATGCTTCATACAGCAGTTATTGATGCAGAGAAAAACAATAAAGCTACAGTCTTTGGATATTATGTTAATGATCCAGAAAGATATGGAGTTGCAGAATTTGATAAAGAAGGTAAAGTATTATCAATAGAAGAAAAACCAAAAGATCCTAAATCCAATTATGCAGTAGTAGGACTATACTTTTATCCAAATAAAGTAGTGAAAGTAGCTAAAAGTATTAAGCCATCTGATAGAGGTGAGCTAGAAATAACCACAGTAAACCAAGAATTCTTAAAGGCTGAAGAGCTAAAGGTTCAACTATTAGGAAGAGGATTTGCATGGCTAGACACCGGCACTCACGATTCCCTATCAGAAGCATCAAACTTTATAGAAGTAATAGAGAAACGCCAAGGCTTAAAAGTAGCTTGCTTAGAAGAAATAGCATTTAACCAAGGCTGGATAACAAAAGAAAAACTCCAAGAATTAGCAAAACCAATGCTAAAAAACCAATACGGAGAATATCTAATTCGACTGGCTTCGAATTAGATATTCGGTCAAAGGTCAAAAGTCCAAGGTCAAAGGAAATAATCAGAATCAGGATTTACAAGATTTGAGGATTAGTAGGATTGGTTGTGTCAATGTAAAATCAAGAAAATCCTTAAATCCTGTATCATCGACTTGTCGCTTGCCACAGCAAGAATCTTGATTCAGACAAAAACAGAGACAAAAGAAGAACCTAACTATAATCCCCTAAATTCGTGAAAATCTGTGGACAAAAGAAGAAAGCACTCTTAGTGTAATTCGAGTAATTAGTGGACAAAAGAAAAAACTAAAACAAACAAATGCTATACCTCTTACTAAGTATTCTTTCCAGCCTTTTCATACTTGTAATCTTTAAAATAAGTGGGAAATACAATATAAAGGTAATACAACCAATTATTATCAACTATTTCGTAGCCTCTGCTTTGGGATATTTTATCTCTGGACTTAGTCCAAAAGAAATAATGGCAGTACCTACAACTTGGATATGGCCAGGAGTTCTTATTGCAAGTCTCTATATTTTCACATTCTTTCTAATAGGCTATTCAACACGTAAGGCAGGAATGGCCTTAACAACCATAGCCTCGAAGATGTCGTTTGTCTTCCCTATGTTTTTCTCCATACTTATTGACCCCAACGACAACTACTCTAATACTAAACTCATATTACTAATAATGGCTGTAGTGGCAGTACTCCTATCAGTCTATAAGAAGAGAACAAAATCCATAGACTCATTATTTATTATTTTTCTACCATTCATTCTCTTTGTCCTTATGGGTTTTGCAGATTCCCTTGTGAAATTTGCTCAAAACTCTTTTGTAAAAAGTGAAAACGAATCATCATTATTTTCTTTTATCATTTTTTCATTTGCAGCACTGTGGGGCATAATGCTTATTTTCCTACAAAAAGACAAGAAAGAAATCTTGCAGCCCAAGGTTTTAATCACAGGATTATTACTTGGAATATTTAATTTCGGTTCACTATACTTCCTAATAAACGCACTAAACGATCTAACATTCAATAATTCCTTAGTATTTGCCCTAAACAATATGGGAGTAGTCCTATTCTCAATAATAATAGCACTAACATTCTTCAAAGAAAAGGTTACCAACCTCAATAAGGTAGGAATAGCCCTATCAATAATAACATTCGGAGTAATAATGTTCTTTCTGTAAATACAATAGAGAGTTTTTTTGTCCACAGATTACTCGAATGACACAAAAAGAAATTATCAGAATCAGGATTTACAGGATTCGAGGATTTTCTTGATTTTTCAGAGGTATAAGACATCCTACTAATCCTTTAATCTTGTGAATCCTGATTCAGACAAAAGGAAACGACTAAAATCCTATTAATTTGTGTAAATCTGTGGGAGAAAAAGAAAACTAATCTGTGGGAGAAAAATATTAGTGTAATTCGAGAAATCTGTGGACAAAAAACCTATAAAACAAATAAAATGAACACAAGACGCTTATTCATAAAAGCAACAAGGGTACTAAGTATTAATTCCGAACTTGAAAGCTTCGAACAAATAAACGAAGAAATAAAGAAAGGAATAATATTTAGGGGAACAAACCTTTGGATACTTATATTTGCAATATTTGTAGCATCGGTTGGTTTAAATATGAACTCAACTGCTGTCATTATTGGTGCCATGCTTATATCTCCTCTTATGGGACCAATCAACGGTATTGGTTATAGCATAGCAACATATAATTTTCCACTACTAAGAGAATCCCTAAGAAATTTTGGTTATGCAGTCGGGATCAGTCTAATTACATCAACCCTCTATTTCATCCTAACACCAATATCTACCGCCCACTCAGAGCTTTTGGCAAGAACCTCCCCAACAATATACGATGTACTAATAGCACTCTTTGGTGGTTTTGCAGGAATTGTAGCCATAAGTAGCAGGAATAAAGGAAATGTAATTCCAGGAGTAGCAATCGCAACCGCCCTTATGCCACCTTTGTGTACAGCAGGATATGGATTAGCAACCCTACAAATGAACTTCTTCTACGGAGCATTTTACCTTTTTACCATCAATTCTGTTTTCATAGCCATTGCATCATTACTTATTTCACGCCTATTGAAATTTCCAATTAGGTATATTATCGATACTGCAAGGAAGAAAAAAATAAATAGAATATTATATTTTATCACTTCCCTTGTACTTGTGCCAAGCATATTCTTTGGATACCAACTAATACAAAAAGAAAAGTTTATTGAAAATGCAGATAAGTATATTTCTAATGTAAGTAATTTTGAAGGGAATTTCTTATTAAAAAGTCAAGTTGATGCTAGCAAAAAATCAATTGTCTTAGTATATGCAGGGAAAAATCTAACAGAAATACAAAAAGAACTTATAACAGAGAAATCTACAAACTTTAATTTAAATCAGCCTAAAATAACCATAGAACAAGGACTAGCATTTGAAGATATTGATACCAAAAACACAGAAACGGCCAAATTAAGAAATGAATTGTTTAATATTACAAATTTATTAACTACAAATCAACTCCAATTAGACAGCATAACAAAGATACCATATTCAGGACACTACCTATTAAATGAGCTAAGGAAGTTCTATCCCCAAATAAAGACCTGTTCCTATGCCCAAACCCTTCAATTTACCGACACAACCAATATACCCAACAAAACCAGATTAGTAGTCCTATCAACAGACAATAGAGGAATCCCAATAGCCGACAAGAAAAAGATAGAAGAATTTATAAAAACCCGACTAAACGAAGAAAAGGTAAAGGTGATCTATGAGTAGAGGAGGAGTGAAAAGGTAAAAAGTAAAAGTGAAAAGTTGCAGGTCGAATGTCAAATCAAATTATCAGAATCAGGATTCTTGCTAAGGCAAGCGACAAGTCGATGATACAAGATTTGATGATTAGTAGGATTGGTTGTGTCAATGTAAAATCAAGAAAATCCTTTAATCCTGAAAATCCTGATTCAGACAAAAGACCCAACAAAAAAATATAAACAAAACCCAATATACAATGAAAAAGAACATTTTAATAACTGGTGGTGCTGGATTCATAGGCTCCCACGTAGTACGTTTATTCGTAAACAAATATCCAGATTACAATATAATCAACCTCGACAAACTAACCTATGCAGGCAATTTGGAAAATCTAAAAGATATAGAAGACAAGCCTAACTATAAGTTTATCAAAGCAGATATATGTGATTTCGACACCATTCTGAAGATATTCCAAGAAGAAAACCTTGATGGAGTAATTCACCTTGCAGCCGAAAGCCATGTTGACAGAAGCATAAAAGATCCCTTCACCTTTGCACAAACAAATGTCTTAGGCACCCTATCCCTACTCCAAGCAGCAAAAGAAACCTGGAAAGATAACTACGATAATAAAATGTTCTACCATATATCCACCGACGAAGTATATGGAGAATTAGAATTTGATGGCAGCCTATTCACCGAAACAACATCCTACGACCCACATTCTCCATACTCAGCATCCAAAGCAGCCTCCGACCATTTCGTAAGAGCATTTCACGACACCTATGGACTACCAATAATTATCACAAACTGCTCAAATAACTACGGACCATACCAGTTCCCAGAAAAACTAATACCATTATTTATTAATAATATAGTAAATAAAAAACCCCTACCAGTTTACGGCAAAGGAGAGAATGTAAGAGATTGGCTATATGTAGTAGATCATGCAAGAGCAATAGATATAATATACCATAAAGGAAGAGTAGCAGAAACCTATAATATAGGCGGCTTCAACGAGTGGAAAAATATAGACCTAATCAAAGTAATGATTAAGACAGTAGATAAAATCTTAGGCAATAAAGAAGGCGAGTCCCTAAATCTAATACAATTCGTCACCGACCGAGCAGGACACGACCTACGCTATGCCATAGACTCCACCAAACTAAAAAACGAATTAGGCTGGGAACCCTCCCTCCAATTTGAAGAAGGAATAGAACTAACAGTCCGTTGGTACCTAGAAAACCAAGAATGGATGAAAAACATAACCAGCGGGGAGTATGAGAAATATTATGAATCAATGTATAAATAGCCGGAGACCGGCTGTCAAATGTCAAATGTCTAAGGTCGAAGGTCGAAAGGAATTATCAGAATCAGGATTATTGCTAAAGCAAGCGACAAGTCGATGATACAGGATTAAAAGATTCTTGCTAAGGCAAGCGGCAAGTCGATGAAGTAGGATAGTTGCCGATGAAAAATCAAGAACATCCTTTAATCCTGATAATCCTGATTCAGACAAAAAACGTGGACAAAAAAACTTATTTTAAAATAAAAACAAAATACATGCCTCCACTTAATAAAAAAGCATTATATTTGCAACTTCTTAAAAAACTCAAAACCCTCCATCAGTAACAAAACAGAATGTAACTGACGGAGCTTTGCTGTGCAACTCTGTTGCACGGTCGAAGGTCAAATGTCCAAAGTCAAAATAGATAATCAGAATCAAGATTTACAGGATTAAAGGATTAGTAGGATTGCTAATTCCGTTGAAAAATCAAGAAAATCTATGAATCCTGTAAATCCTGATTCAGACAAAAGACTTTCGACCAAACAAACACGGTTATCCGTCGGACTTTCGACCTTTGACCTTCGACTTGCAACCTTTTTTAATTTCGAAGAAAATAAAAAACCCATGAAAAACATAAAAATCGCAGTAATCGGCCTAGGCTATGTTGGCCTACCCTTAGCAAGACTCTTTTCCACCAAGTACCCCACAATTGGATACGATATAAACCAGTCAAGAGTCACAAGACTAATGCAAGGCGTAGATGATACCTTAGAGGTAGAAGACAATATCCTCCAAGAAGCCATCACAAAACATGGTTTCCTGTGCACAAACGAATTAGAAAAGATAAGAGACTGCAATTTCTATATCATCACCGTACCAACACCAGTTGATAAACATAATAACCCCGACCTAACCCCCCTCTATAAAGCATCCGAAACAGTAGGTAAGGTAATAAAGAAAGGCGATATAGTAGTATATGAATCCACAGTATATCCAGGAGTAACCGAAGAAGAATGCCTACCAGTAGTGGAAAAGGTTTCAGGCCTAATATATAATAAAGACTTCTTTGCAGGCTATAGCCCAGAAAGAATAAACCCAGGCGACAAAGAACATACTGTAGAGAAAATCAAAAAAGTAACCTCAGGCTCAACCCCAGAGATAGCGAAAAAGGTGGATGAAGTTTATAATTCAGTCCTAATCAATGGAACCCACTTAGCAACAAGCATAAAAGTAGCGGAAGCATCAAAAATTATAGAGAACGCACAAAGAGATGTTAATATAGCATTTATGAATGAGTTAGCTAAAATTTTCAACGCAATGGGAATTGACACCAACGACGTAATAGAAGCAGCAGCATCTAAATGGAATTTCATTAAGCTAAAACCAGGCTTAGTAGGAGGACATTGCATAAGTGTTGACCCATATTACCTAATACAAAAAGCTCAAGTTTATGGAGTTCTTCCAAGAATAATGTCCGATGCAAGACGACTAAACGACAATATGGGAGAATATGTAGCTAATAGAGTAATGAAACTTATGAATCTAAAAGGAGTTCTAGTTAAAGACTCAAAAATCCTAATCCTTGGAGTAACCTTCAAAGAAAACTGTCCAGATATAAGAAATACCAAAGTAGTGGATATGGTACACACATTCGAGCCATATACCAAAAAAATAGAAATCTACGATCCATGGGCAAGCATTGAAGAAGTAAAACACGAATACGGATTAACAATTACCAACAATTTACCAAATCATAAGTTCGATACCATAATCTTAGCTGTAGCACATAACGAGTTCTTAAACTTAGACCTCCGCTCTTTATTAGTTGAAAATGGAGTCTTGTATGACGTTAAGAATATACTGCCAAAGGAGATGGTGGATGGGAGATTGTAGATATAATTAAATAACATACTAAAGATATCTCGAAAGAGATGGTTACATTTGTTGCAGCGGTTTTGTTTCAATAGTCATTCTGATTTTTACATTGATAAGTTTAAACTATTTAATAATAAAAAAGGAGGTACATATGGAACATGAAAAACATAGAATAACAATAAATCAAATTACAATTTCAATTTTTGAAACTATTTGGGCTATTGGAATTACCGTTGCTTCAAGTTGTATCCAATTGAAAAGAGAAAGAATAATAAACATCAGAATGACATATGAAACGATATAGAGATTATAAGATTATATGTAATAATCAAGAGGAAGCAAAAGGACTATTGCAGGAAATAGCAAAAGAATGTGCAACTGATAACTATCCATTTTATAAGACAATTGAATCACAGAATATCCCTAAAGGTCCTATTTGGATTCTTTCTAATGCAGAAGGTTCAATACAGTCAAGAATAATATTATTTAATTCAGAATATGATAGTAGTATTGTTTCAATAGCAAATATTATTCCAACAGAAGAAAGTGGATGTAGTGGTTTGTCAGAAGAAGAATATAATAAGATATTAGCTAAATTTACGAATATAGTTATTGATGAAATTTGTAAAGATACAACTAGGTATACAATAGAAACTAATGCAGAAAACTACACAATTGAAGAACTTATTCCTAAAACAATTGAAAAATTAAACACTTGGGTTAATATGTTTCCATTATCAGAACACCCATTTGACCGTAAACGGTGGTTTGATTTTATAACAACACTTCATGAAAATAATGAAGAATTCCTCGTAGGAGATTTTGAGCAATGGCTTAGTGAAGAGAAAGAATGGAGCGAAAGCGATATTATTAAATTCACTTTCAAATTAGAAGAACAACTTGCTTTACTTAAATACTATGATAAACACAGCTAATCTTATAGCAACAATAATCTCTATTGTTTTTAGTATTATTTCAATATTCTTTGCAGTAAAGTCTAAGAAATATAAAGAAGAAGCGGTACAAGCTTCTCAATCTTATGAATTTGTTAAATTTGTATTTAATTTTGGCACATTATCAAGTGAGTTTTTACAAAAGACAAGTTTAAAAAATTGGAATAAAGGAAAGAGTACACAACCTTGTATAGAAAAGTTAATAGCTGTTTTGAATTTTGCTCCAACATACTATTTATTTATTAATAAAAAAGATGAAAAACAAACATCTGATGATGTTAAATCCTTAATGTCGTTATTACGCAATTTTGCTGTAGCAGTGAATGAAGATATAAATGAAATAACAAATAAAATTAATTATCTAAATGAAGTTTTCCAAAAAGAAGCTTCCATAATACAATCCAAAGTAGCTAGAAAGTAATAATGTTGTTATTGTAGTCAATGACTGAAATGCTTAAATTCAATGAACCAATTTTTTGTATTAGATAGTAAAGGTTATATCAAAAGACGAGAAGGTATTAGATTGGAGTTTAAGCAAAACTTTCAACTTGGTGATAATTTGATTAAATATATTAAAACACTAGTTGGAATGGCAAATAATAGGGGAGGTTGTATTATTTTTGGCATTCAGGATTGCCCTCATATTCCTAATGGAATGACAAATAATAAGTTTAGTGAAACTGATCCGAAGATTATTGATAAAACAATTCGAGAGTATTTTTCACAAGAATTAATTTGGCAATCTGACACACATTGTATTGATGATAAGTTTTTTGGAATATTGAATATAGAGGAGGCAGAAAATAAACCTATAATTTGCACTAAAAACAAAGATAAGTTTCTTAGAGAAGGTGCTATTTATTATCGATATAGTGGAGAAACAAAAGAAATTGAATATTCTGAACTCAAAAACATAATTGATAAAGAACGAGAAAAAGAAAAAATACTTTGGATGCAACATATTAAGCAAATTGCAATGTTGGGGCCTAAAAATGTTCATTTACTTGATACATATAAAGGAGAAATTAGTGTTGGAACTGGTAAAATATTAATCGATAAGAATGTAATTGACAAAATTAACTTTATAAGAGAAGGGAAATTTGTAGAAAAAGAAGGTACACCTGTATTAAGGTTAGTAGGTGAAATAACTGATATTGTCGATTCAGAAAAATTCATTCCAACAGATCAATTATATCCATTGCTGACCAAAGATTTGCAGGATAGGTTAGGTGTTAATTCATATGATATTCTTTGTGTTTTATGGCAGCTAAAAATAAAAGGCGATTCAAAGTACCACACAGAAATAAAATTAGGTAAAAAATCAAATTGCGTAAACAAATATTCTGAATCTCTTGTACTTTATATAAAAAAAATTATCAATAAAGACCCTGATTTTATAAATAAATGCAGATTAGAATACAAAACAAAAAATAATTCATTAAGATAAAAGGGTCTATTTGCCTTTGGTTCTTGTTTTCTGTGGAAAATGAAGGAATTGAATCTTCTTTGCTGTTTATAAATACCAATTATATATTATATAAAGGATTTATATAAGTTGCTCCGTAATATAGAGATAAATATAATTAAACAACACTCATTATGAAGAAAATTATTGCAATTTCAGGAAAATCTAATGTTGGGAAAACACAAACTTTGAAACTTTTAATAGATAAATTAGATAAGGTTGGTGTTTGTAAACATAAAGAAGATAATGAGCACAATGATATAAATAGAACTTACAGATATAAAGAAACTACAATTTCTATATGTACAGCAGGAGATGCGGCCTATATTATAGAAAGTAATATTAAATACTTTAAAGAAAACAAATGTGATATTGCTATAACCGCAGTTAGAACGAAAGGAAAAACGCAACTTGTTTTAAATAGTTTTGCAAAAGAATTAGGTTTAAAGGTTGATTATATAAGTAAAGTAATTGATAAAGATAATTCTCAACAAGTAAATGAAAAATTTGCTGATGATTTATTGAATATGATTGATGATATAATTAAGACTTTATAAATTTACTTAAAGAATCAGTTAAGTAATATTGGGAGAATTTGAGTTAAAAAAATCAATAAATAATTATAAATATTATGAAGAGTGCAGACGAAAATGTAATTTTTTTTCAAATTTCACGATTTGTTTCTTTTTATGAGATATATAGGTATTTATTTTTCTCCGTAAAGCCATATCCTTTTAGATCTTATTCAAGTCAAGAAAATATGCAAGCTCTATTATTAACTAATCTTTGTTTCTTATTTGATAAAAATAATCCTCAATCTCTTATAAATGCTTCTTTTAAAGATGCTGAACTTAAGAAATTACATAATGAGTTGTTGAAAGAATGGGATCGTGTTGATGAGGATAATCTTAAAGACATAATAAAAAATATTGGGTTTCTGAATACTTTTGAATTAAAGTCTATGAAGATAGCTCATTCTCAAATTCGTAGTTTAGATAAAGAATCTTTTATAATCACTGATAAGCTTATTGAACTACATAAATTATTGAAATTGCATATTCAAAATATAATAATTTCACTATAAATACAATAAATATATAATACTTAGAGTTTATCGTATATTATAGATTATATAAATTGAGAGAAATCAAGACCTAAAGAAAAATAATAAGGTTGAGATAAATTAAGATTTGGTTTCTTTAGATTTCTATAAGCTTTTAAGACCTAAAAAGTGCCATTTTTAGGGTGTAAAAGTGCCACTTTTAATGATCAAAAGTGCCACTTTTGGGGGTCTAGAACTTGATTAAATTTTAAAATTATAGCGTTAAATTTATTTATTATGGCGATTAAATATTTTAAATTAAAGAGAAAAATCACAACAAACTCCATTCCAGAGGATAAATACGTTGCAATGATTCAAAAAGAACCTGTTTTTGACCTTCAAATGATTGCTGAAATTATTGAGAAAAAAAGTTCTATGAGTAGGGGCGACATTATGGGAGTGCTTGCTGAACTTGAATCTACCTCTTGTTGGTTGTTGGAAGAAGGGCATCCTGTTAAATTAGGAATTTTAGGTACTTTCTACCCTTCAATTGAAGCAAAGGCAGTGGATACGGCAAAGCAAGTTGTAAGAGATACCATAATTAGATTTAAATGTATTTTCAAACCTTCGATATACCTAAAGAAGAGATTTAAAAATGTTGAGTTTGTTCTTGGTGACAATAAGGTTAGAGAGGTAAATTATAAGAAAAATAAGAATTCTCAAGAGTAAATTAATAATATTATAATAGAGATCGCTAATATTAATTTTAGTTTCAAAACCATTTAATACCTAAATGATATGAAATTCAAGAAGAAACAGAAGAAAATTTCTGTAGGCCCTAATCCAGGGATTAAGTATGTGGCTAGTATGGTAAAAGGCGAGACCATAGGCTTTAAGAAAATGGCTGAAATGATTGAAAAATCAAGCACAGTAAGTAGAGGTGATATTCAAGCTGTTTTAGATTTGATGGCTTCAACAACTGTTTGGATGGTTGAAGCAGGACATCCAGTAAGGTATGACGGTTTTGGAATTTTCACTCCAACTGCAAAAGTTAAGGCAGTGGATAATCCAGATGATGTTACCACTGAAACCATTGGAAGAATCGGCATGCGATTCACCCCAACGGTTGAAATTAAAAACAAAATCAATAGTGTTTCTAAAAACATTGACCCTATTGATTAATTATTAGAAATGTTTATCGCAATCAGAATTCTTAAGATTAAAAAAATAAGCGATTTTTATTATAAGAAAAAATCAAGAGAGTTTAGTTTACGATAAAGTTTCAAAACAAAATGATATAGAGTTATATCAAGTAAAAACAAATTAAGAAGAGACGTTCAAGAAATTGAACGTCTCTTTGAGTTTATAGATAATGCAGCATTATAATAATTCAATAAATAATAATATGAAAAACTTCGGAATAATTGGGGTTGCTGGTTATATTGCACCTCGTCACTTAAAAGCAATTAAAGAAACAGGTAATAATTTAGTTGTTGCTTTAGATAAATCCGACACTGTGGGGATTATGGATTCTCATTTTCCAGATTGTTCTTTCTACACAGAATTTGAACGATTTGATCGCTTTGTAGAAAAGATTAAAAATACTGATAGAAAATATTAACGAATTAAAAAACTCAATTAGTTCGATAATATACGATGATATATTGCTTGAAACAATGAGAAATATCGTATTAAATTATTCCAAAAAATATAGTTTTGATAATATAGCAAGTACGATTTTAAAATTTATAAAGGGAGGCTTGATTAAGTAAATATTAAAAATTATTTTTATGCATTTTTGTTTTATTACAGGTTTATATTCTCGCTATGATGTTTTAATGTTTGAACGTCAAGGTAAAAGTTTAGTTGAAGCTGGTTTTAAAGTTACTTACATAGTATGTGATAATCTTCCAAATGAAATAAAGGAAGGGATTAGTATTGTATCAACCGGATACTCCCCTAAAAATAGAATTGACAGATTTCTGAATACAAAAAAAATATTATTAGAATACATTAATAGAATTGATGCTGATGTATATCAAATTTCAGATCCTGAGTTAATTTCACTTGTTGTTCCTCTTAGGAGGAAAAATAAAAAGGTGATTTTCAATTTAAGAGAATATTATCCTGATATGATAAAATCTAAACCATATATTCCAAAAATATTTAGAGGGTTGGTATCATACTTTTACTCTCAAAATATGAGATTTTATTTAAAAAGATATGATGTTGTTTTTGTAGTAACTACTTGGATTATTGATATACTGAAGGATGATTTCAAGTTAAATAATTTTGAATTACTAACTAATTTTCCTATACTTAATCAAGAATATAACCTTACGTTTGAAGAATACTCTGATAGAGAGAATGTTTTATGTTATATTGGTACTGTATATAAATCAAGCAAACAAGATAAAATATTTCAAGCATTAACTAATATTTCAGATATAAGATATCTTATTGCTGGTGTAATTGATGAAAATAATGATTTAGAAAAATTTGAGTATTGGAAAAAAGTTGAATTTATTAATGGCTTTAATTATAATGAAATGCCAAAGATAATGTCTAAAGCAACAATTAGTAATACATTGAGGGATTTTGGTAAGAATGATGGTTCACTTGGAGTTATAAAGATTTTTGAAAGTATGGAAGCCGCTTTGCCAGTTTTACTATCTGATGTCCCTTTATACAGAGCAATAGTTAATAAGTATAAATGTGGAATATGTGTTGACATTAATGATCCTAAACAAATTGAGAATGCTATAAGGTACTTAATTGATAATAAAAGGGAAGCATATCAAATGGGGCAAAACGGAAGAAGAGCTGTTATTGATGAATTTAATTGGGAAAAACAGGCAGAAAGATATATTCATAAGATCAAATCAATTACATATAAGTAATTGTTATTCGTATTATTATTCTATAGAATTAAAAAATTAAACATATGAAAGGAATTGTATTAGCAGGAGGCTCGGGAACAAGACTTTTCCCAATTACTAAAGGGGTTAGCAAACAAATGCTCCCAATTTATGATAAACCAATGGTATATTATCCAATATCTGTATTAATGCTAGCAGGAATTAAGGAAATATTAATTATTTCTACACCTGATGATTTACCAGGATTTAAAAGATTACTTGGTAATGGCTCTGATTATGGAGTGGAGTTTTCTTATGCAGAACAACCATCTCCTGATGGACTTGCTCAAGCATTTATTATTGGAGAGGATTTTATTGGTAAAGATTCAGCTTGTTTAGTGCTTGGCGATAATATTTTTTATGGATCTAATTTTAGTTCAATCTTATCAGAAGCAGTAAAAATGGCTGAAAAAGAAAATAATGCTACAGTTTTTGGTTATTGGGTAAATGATCCAGAAAGATATGGAGTTGCAGAATTTGATAAAAATGGGAATTGTTTATCAATAGAAGAGAAACCAAAAGATCCTAAATCAAATTATGCAGTCGTTGGGTTATATTTTTATCCAAATAAGGTAGTTGAAGTTGCAAAAAATATTAAACCGTCTGATAGAGGAGAATTAGAGATAACAACAGTAAATCAAGAATTTTTAAAAGAAAGAAAATTAAAAGTTCAAACCTTAGGTAGAGGATTTGCATGGTTGGATACAGGAACACATGATTCGCTATCTGAAGCTTCAAATTTTGTTGAAGTATTAGAAAAGAGAACAGGATTAAAAATTGCTTGTTTAGAAGAAATTGCTTTTTCGAAAGGTTGGATTACAAAAGAGAAAATCCAAGATTTAGCACAACCAATGATAAAAAACCTATATGGTCAATATCTTTTAAGATTGATAGATAATAAATAAAAATAGATATGAATAATATATTAATTACTGGAGGTGCTGGATTTATTGGCTCACATGTAGTAAGACTTTTTGTAAATAATTATCCTGATTATAATATAATTAATCTTGATATGCTTACTTATGCAGGGAACTTGGCAAACTTAAAGGATATTGAAAATAAGCCAAACTATAAGTTTTTAAAAGCTGATATATGTGATTTTGATACTATCCTTAAAGTGCTTAAGGAAAATAACATTGATGGAGTAATTCATCTTGCAGCAGAAAGCCACGTTGATAGGAGTATTAAAGATCCATTTACATTTGCTCAAACTAATGTTTTAGGAACACTGTCATTATTACAGGCTGCAAAAGAATGCTGGAAAGATAATTTTGAAAATAAATTATTCTATCATATTTCAACAGATGAAGTATATGGAGCATTGGAGTTAACAAAACCCGATGGTAATGCACCATTTGGAGATGATTTCTTTACTGAAAATACAAGCTATAATCCACATTCACCATATAGTGCATCAAAAGCATCGAGTGATCATTTTGTTAGAGCATTTCATGATACTTATGGATTGCCAATTGTTATAACAAATTGTTCAAATAACTATGGACCATATCAATTTCCAGAAAAACTAATACCATTATTTATAAACAATATAAGACATAATAAACCACTTCCAGTTTATGGAAAAGGAGAAAATGTAAGAGATTGGCTTTATGTAGTTGACCATGCAAGAGCAATTGATACAATATTCCATAATGGAAAAATTGGAGATACATATAATATTGGAGGTTTTAATGAATGGAAAAATATAGATATAATAAAGGTAATCATTAAAACAGTAGATAGATTATTAGGTAGAAAAGAAGGTGAAAGCGAAAAACTAATAACTTATGTAACCGATAGGGCAGGACATGATTTACGTTATGCAATAGATTCATCCAAATTAAAAAATGAATTAGGTTGGGAGCCATCACTTCAATTTGAAGAAGGAATAGAAAAAACAGTACGTTGGTATTTGGATAATCAAGAGTGGATGGATAATGTAACGAGCGGAGATTATGAAAAGTATTATGCTAATATGTATAAGTAGAATGTATCGATATTTATAATTAAGTTTAAATTCATGAAATGTCTCATTTTAAACTAGTATTTTAGTAAATTGAAGAATTCATTTATAGAAAAACATTTTTATTGACATTCAAATAAAAAAAAGTATTACATTTGCAATTATAATTTAATATAATCACTAGATAAATATGAAGCCTCAAATTATTAATCTTCCTAAAATACCAGATAATCGTGGTAACCTTTCTTTTGCAGAAGAATTAAATCATATTCCATTTAAAATAGAAAGAACTTATTGGATATATGATGTGCCTGGTGGAGAAACTCGTGGTGGTCATTCTTATAGAGAGAATGAAGAGTTTATAATTGCTCTTTCTGGAAGTTTTGATGTGGTTTTAGATAATGGAAAAGAAAAGCACACATTTTCACTTAATCGTTCCTATTATGGACTATATGTACCAAAAGGAATGTGGAGACAAATGCTAAACTTCTCAACAAACTCTTTAGCCTTAGTTTTAGCCTCAACAAAGTTTGATGAAAAAGACTACATTAGAGATTATGAAGAGTTTCTAAGTGAAGAGTTAAAAGTAAAAAGTAAAAAGTTGATTGAAGAGCCTCGATTAGATAATTTAAAATTTAACAATTACAATTTACAAATTAAAAATAAATCTACAGTTTACGATTGCACAATAATAGAATTAGATAAACATCATAGCGATAGAAAAGGAAATATCACAGTAGTTGAGAATAATGAAACTGTTCCTTTTGAAGTTAAAAGGACATACTATCTATACGATATTCCAGGAGGAGAGGAAAGAGGAGCACATGCACATAAAGAATTGAGGCAATTGATTATTGCAGCAAGTGGGAGTTTTGATGTAGTGCTTAATGATGGAAATGTAAAACGTACCTTTACACTCAATCGTCCGTATCAAGGATTATTAGTAGTACCAGGAATTTGGAGGGAATTAATTAATTTCTCTTCTGGTTCTGTTTGTTTAGTACTTGCTTCAATGCCATATGAAGTTGAAGATTATATAAGAGATTATAATGAATTTATTGAATATAAAGGTATATGATACATCCATTAGCAGATTGTAAGAATAAAAATATTCCAGAATCAACAAGAATTTGGCAGTTCTGTGTAGTATTTGAAAATTGCCAAATAGGAGAGAATTGTAATATCTGTGCTCATGTTCTAATTGAGAATGATGTTAAGATAGGGAATAATGTTACAATAAAATCAGGAGTTCAAGTTTGGGATGGGATTGAAATAGAGGATAATGTTTTTATTGGTCCAAATGTTACATTAAATAATGATATGTATCCACGTTCAAAGCTCTATCCTGAAGAATTTCAAAAAACATTAATTAAAAAAGGAGCAACCGTAGGTTCAGCATCAATAGTATTACCAGGTTTAACAATAGGAGAAAATGCAATGATAGGAGCTGGTAGTCTTGTTACTAAGGATGTTCCAGATAATGAATTATGGGTTGGAAGACCTGCCCAATTTGTGAGAAAAATATAATCTAAATTTAATATAAAGAGTTATGAAGTTTAATAATATCAATGTATCAATTAGCTCAAAAGCGAAAATTGGTAAAAATGTTCGAATAGGTGATGATACAACTATTTATGATAATGTCGAAATTGGAGATAATACAATTATCGCAAATGATTGTATTATTGGAGAGCCATTAAATGACTATTATTTTAATGAGGAATATAATAATCCATCTACAATAATTGGTGCAAACTCATTAATTAGAAGTCATACAATAATTTATGCTGATAATGTGTTTGGAGATAAATTTTCATGCGGACATAGAGTGACAATTAGAGAAAATACAAAATTCGGTGAATCTTGTAGAATTGGTACTTTGTCGGATATTCAAGGACATAGTGTATTTGGAGATCATTGTTGGCTTCATAGTAATGTACATATTGGTCAAAAATCAAAAATAGGGAATTTTGTTTTTATATATCCTTATGTTGTTTTTACAAACGATCCAACACCTCCATCTGATATATGTATAGGACCTTCTGTTGGTGATTATTCACAAATAGCTGTATTTAGCGTTTTATTACCTGGAGTAAAAATTGGAAAACATTGTTTAGTAGGGGCAGGAAGTATTGTTTCAAAAGATGTTGAAGATTTTCAACTCGTTTTGGGTAATCCTGCAAGAAAAATAAAGAATGTCAAAGATATTAAGGATAGAGGAACCGGAGAAAACCATTATCCTTGGCCTTATAGATTTGAAAGAGGCATGCCATGGGAAGGAATTGGATTTGATAAATGGGAGGGGGAAAATGAAAAGTAAGTATAATTATTTTGTTGTTGAAATATTTGATCACATTTGCTTGATAAATATAAATAGACCTGAATCTCTTAATTCGTTAAATATTGAATTAATAAATGAATTTACCGAATTAATAGATGTTATTGAAAATAATATTGATATTAATGTTGTAATAATTACAGGAGTTGGAAAATCATTTGTTGCAGGTGCTGATATTAAGGAAATGCTTTTATTCGATGAAAATCAAGCGAAAGAATTTAGTAAATTAGGCTCCAATCTATTTCTAAAAATTGAAACTTTAAATAAACCAATTATAGCAGCTATTAATGGCTATGCAATTGGAGGAGGATGCGAATTGGCACTTTCTTGTGATATTAGATTAGCTTCTATTAGTTCAAAATTCTCAAGTCCTGAAATTAATTTAGGAATTATACCAGGATTTTCAGGTACTAAAAGACTTTCTAATGTAATTGGAATATCTAAAGCAAAAGAATTAATATTTACTGGAAAAACAATCAATGCTAAAGAAGCATTAGAAATTGGGTTGGTTAATTCAATTTGTGAATCAGAAGAATTAATGAATGAAGCTTTTAAAATGGCAAATATTATTAAGGAAAAAAATAGTAATATAATTGCAATAGCAAAACAAGCAATTAATGCTAATTATTATAATGATATAAATGAAAGTATTGAAAATGAATCAAATTATTTTGCTCAATGCTTTCAAACTGGCATACCCAAGGAATATATGAATAAATTTCTAAAGAAAAATGATTAAGTTTTTAGATTTACAGAAGATAACAGCTCAGTATTCGGATGAAATACATGCGGCTGTGGATAGGATTGTGGACTCTGGTTGGTATTTGCAGGGTGAGGAAAATAAGAAGTTTGAAGAAGAATATTCTAAATTTATTGGCACTAAATATTGTATTGGAGTTGCTAATGGTTTGGATGCTTTAATTTGGATTCTTAGGGCATATATTGAGTTGGGGATTATGAAAGAGGGTGACGAGGTGATTGTTCCTGCTAATACATATATTGCTTCAATTCTTGCAATTACTGAAAATAATCTTGTCCCTGTTTTGGTGGAACCAGATATAAATACTTTTCAAATTGATGAAAATAAAATAGAGGAAGCAATTACTCCAAAAACCAAAGCAATAATGATTGTTCATCTTTATGGACGATGTGCTTATACAGATAATATTGGAGTAATATGCAAGAAACATAATCTAAAACTTATTGAAGATAACGCCCAAGCTCAAGGCTGCGTTTATACCCCTCAATCCCCTAAAGGGGAAGGAGACAATAAATCAGTTTCCCCCTTCAGGGGGTTAGGGGGTAAAAGAACTGGTTCAATTGGAGATGCAGCTGGACATTCTTTCTATCCAGGGAAAAATCTTGGTGCGTTTGGAGATGCGGGAGCAGTAACAACCGATAATGAAGAATTGGCAAATACAATAAGAACACTTGCAAATTATGGCTCTTCAAAGAAATATGTATTCAAGTATACAGGTAGAAATTCTCGTTTAGATGAAATTCAAGCAGCTGTATTATCAGTAAAACTAAAATATTTGGATAAGGATAATGCTCATAGAAAAGAAATAGCAAAATACTATATTGAAAATATAAAGAATCCCAAAATCATCTTACCAAAGATAGTAGATTATAATTCTCATGTATTTCATATTTTCCCAATACTATGTGAGCAAAGAGAAAAATTGCAAAACTACCTAACAGAAAACGGAGTTCAAACCTTAATCCACTATCCAATACCACCACATAAACAAGAATGCTATTTAAATAGTGAAAAACTAAAAGTGAAAAGTGAAAAATTTGTAATTACTGAAAGAATACATAATGAGGAATTAAGTTTACCTATTTCTCCTGTAATGAGTATCGAAGAAGCTAAGGTTGTTGTGGAATTGATAAATAAGTTTTAATCTATAATAATAATGTTTTTTGAGTTTGTAGTACAGTCTTTACCATATTATTTGTTAATATTATTTTGCATTTTTATATTTAATATATATGATCAAAAGAAAGCAACTAAAATCGCTTTTTTATTTATCTTTATTTTCTCTGCAATAAGATATGATGTTGGTTGGGATTATTGGAATTATAGACTTCCTATTGAGCAAAATGATATGTCTTCAATTTTGAGATTTGAATATATAGAAAGATTGTTTGCAATTATATCTTATGAATTAAATTTCCCACAACTTTTTTTTATTATTAATGCTTTCTTTACTACTTTATTTATTTACTTAGGTGTTGAAAAAATGTCTAATAATAAATACTTTTCATTATTATTTTATCTATGTATGCCATTATTTTATTTGAGTAGTTTTTCGATAATTAGATTTTCTCTCGCTGCTTCATTAATATTTTGGGGTTATTTTTTTTTGAAAGAAAGAAAAGTATTTAAATTTTTAATGATGGTTTTTATTTCTTTTTTTATTCATAAATCTAGCCTTATATCATTACTTTTGATCCCTATGTTTTATTTCCCTTTAAAAAGAAGTATTAATATATTTTTATTTATAATAGTAGTGTTCATATCTAGTTCACAATTTATGTCATTTTTACTCAATAATCAATTCATAAATTCAATTTTATTGTTAATTGAAAGTGATTCTTCTTTTAGATACTACGCAGGGAGTGCTACACTTACAGGCGGAGGCATGTCAAGAATACCAATTATATTTTATATGATAAATGTATTTAATATTTTTTTTTATGATAAGTTGAAAGCAGTTTTGAATAATACAAAGCTATTTGATGCATATTTCACAATTTTTAATATTGGTTGTTGTATTATGTTGCTATTTAAAGATAATGCAACTCTAAGTTCTAGATTGTCATTTTATTTTCTTACTGTAATTTTACTTATTATACCTCTATATTTGCAAATATATAATAGTAAATACAAAAGTGTTATTAAATTGATTATGACAATATTCCTGTTAGTATTATTTACTTACCAGATTTCAATTCCAAATTATAATGGAAGTAATCCTAACAGATGGAGCACTTATCTTCCATATAGAATAAATATAATTTAATATTTTTTTCTATCAAAATAATTAATTTGTAAATTTTGATTTATCTAATGAATAAAAATTCAAAAACATACAATTCAATATTTAAGACAACAGGATTGTTTGGAGGTGTAGAGGGGTTAAAAATTATTTTTGGGGCTTTACAATCTAAAATACTTGCAATATTGTTAGGTCCTACTGGAGTTGGGATAGAGGGGCTTTTGAATACAGCAATAAATACTATCAGTTCAATTAGTGGATTAGGTTTAAGAACAAGTGCTGTTAGAGAAATAGCAGAAGCAAATAGTACTAATGACTACACAGTTATTAGCAATACAATAATAACTCTTAGACGTTTTATTTTGTTTACTGGTATTATTGGAGCCTTAATAACAATAATTATTTCACCCTTTTTAAGCCAATGGACTTTTGGAAATAAAGATTATACATGGACTTTTGTGTTCTTGTCTGTCATAATATTATTGAATTCATTAATAAGTGGTCATTTAGCTCTTATTCAAGGAATGAGATATATAAACAATTATGCTAAAGCAAATTTATTTAGTGTCATATTGGGTGTAGTATTATCAGTCTCATTATATTATCTTTTAGGATTAAAAGGTATCGTCCCTGCATTAATTGTATCAGCTTTCTCTAGATTAGTGTTTTCTTTTTACTATTCAAAAAAAATTAATATAGTAAAGACGGATATTTCCTATAGGCGCTCATTGTTTTTAGGGTCAAGAATGGTAAAACTTGGTTTTTTTTTAATGCTTAGTAGTTCCCTGTCTTTATTTTTTTCATACGTAACAAATGCATATATCTTGAGAATTAGTAGTATTGAGTACGTAGGTTTATATAGAGCAGGATTTCTTATTACAACATATTATGTAAGTTTGGTGTTTTCGGCAATGGGAGCAGATTATTTACCAAGACTCTCTGAATTTAATAATGATAATATTAAATCTAATGAAATAGTAAATCAACAAGCAGAAATTGCAATTTTAATAATTTCACCACTTGTGGTTTCTTTAATTACATTCGCCCCAATTTTTATTAGTCTTTTATATTCTAATGATTTTATACAAATAACAGATTTTATTGTATGGGCAATACTTGCTATGTTGTTTAGAGCAAGTTCATGGTGTATGTCTTTTTTATTGTTGGCAAAAGGGAAGGGTTTTCTTTTTTTTATTACTGAGATTTCAATAGGTTTGTTTAATTTGATTTTGAATATTTTAGGTTTTAAATATTATGGTTTGACAGGATTAGGTATAGCTTATATCTTATGCTATATTGTATATTTTATAATGCACTATATAATTGATAGAAAACTATTTCATTTCTCTTTTAATAAGGATTTTGTTAAATTATTTGTTGTCCTAAATTTAATGTGTTTTGCTAGTTTAATATTATATAAATTTGTAGGACATCCATGGATGTATTTATATGGAAGCTTAATGACACTTTTCGTTTTTTTATATTCATATAAGGAACTAAGTAAAAGAATTGATTTCAAAGAAATAATAGGCTCTTTAAAAAATAAATTAAAAAAAAATGATCGTAAATAAAAAACAAAAACATATTTGGATAGTAAATTACTATACAAACCCACCAGATAATGTTTCAAATGAAAGACATTTAAAATTTAATTATTATCTTCAAAAGAACGGATATAAAGTAACAAATATTTCTTCTGGATTTTTAAGGCAAATTAATATAGATTTGGTTGATAATGGAAAGAAATTTAAACAAATTCAGTATGGAGAATATAATTTTATTCATATTAAAGTTAGAAGATATAAAGGAAATGGTTTAGATAGGATGTTTTCAATTTTTCAATTTGCATGGAATATTTTAAAATATAGGAATAAATTTGAAAAACCAGATATTATATTACATAATATTCATGCTCCTTTTGATTATTTAGTTAGTACATGTGCAAAAAGATTAAAAGCAAAATATATTGCAGAAGCTTGGGATTTATGGCCAGAAGGTTTTGTTACTTTTGGACTTATTAGTGCAAAAAATCCTATAATAAAATGGGCTTATTCTAAAGAAAGAAAATTGTATGAGAGAGCAAATAAGATTATTTTTTCTTTTGAAGGGGGAATAGATTATCTTAGAGGAAAGAATTGGACTAATAGAACTGGCGGCAAAATAGATGAAGAAAAAGTTCACTATATTAATAACGGTGTAAGTATTGATGATTTTAATAGAAACAAAATTGAGTTTAAGCTAAATGATGATGAAATAGAATCCTCAAGTACTTTCAAAATTATTTATTTGGGTTCTATTCGTTTAGTAAATGACGTTAAACAATTAATTGATGCAGTTGATTTATTAGAAGATAAAGAAAATATAAGGTTATATATATACGGAGATGGTAATCAAAGAGAGAATTTAATTGATTATTGTAAAAATAATTCCATTGCGAATGTAGTATTTAAAGAAAAAAGGATTCCATTGACTTATGTTCCTTATGTATTATCAAATGCTTCTTTAAATATTTTAAACTATCAAAAAGGATTTGGCGATCATGGAATTAGTTCAGGAAAGTTATTTCAGTCTTTAGCAGCAGGCAAACCAATCGTATGTAATATTCCGATAGCTTATGATGATGTAATTACAAACAATAATCTTGGAATAGCAGAAGATTTAGATACTCCTGAAAAATATGCAAATGCAATTTTAAAGATTTATAATATGAATAATGAGGATTATGAATCAATGTGTGAAAGAGTAAAAGAAACTGCAAAGCAATTTGACTACAAAGTGCTTTCCTATAAATTGATTAATGTAATTGAACATGTATAAAAATATTTTTAAGAGACTAATAGATATTCTTGTATCATTTTTTGGATTAATTGTATTAAGTCCTCTATTCGTATTATTAATAATTATTCTTCATTTTGCAAATGATGGGGCTGGAGTTTTTTTTACACAATTGCGACCTGGAAAGAATGAAAAGATATTTAAGCTTATCAAATTCAAATCAATGAATGATAAGAAAGATGAAAACGGAGATTATTTAAAAGATAAATACAGATTAACCAGAGCTGGTAAATTTATTAGAAAAACTTCTTTAGATGAATTACCTCAATTAATTAATGTTTTTTTAGGCCAGATGTCTTTAATTGGTCCAAGACCATTAGCTGTTATATATTTAGATTATTATAATGATATTGAAAAACAAAGACATATAGTTAGACCTGGTATAACTGGATTAGCACAAGTTAATGGAAGAAAATCATTATCATGGGAAGAAAGATTTAAATATGATGTTGAATATGTAAATTCAATTTGTTTTTTATTGGATATGAGGATATTTTTTCTTACAATAAAAAATGTATTTATAAGAGCAAACGTAAATGAAGAATCAATTGGAGCTATTGACTTTCATAAATGGAGAATGCAACAAAATTTAAATAAAGATAATGGAAATAGGAAGTGAGTTTTCAATTAGTGGGTTGTCCGAAAGTATTTTTGAGTCAAATTTAAATTATAATTGGATTTCAAAAGGCTATAAGGATTGTAAACTTCTTTTTTCAGGGAGAACGGCTTTAGATTATATTCTAAATGATATCGAGAATAATAATTCTTTTCAAAGTGTTTATTTACCATCATATTGTTGTGATTCATTATTAGCTCCTTTTATTGAACGAGACATTAAGCTTTATTTTTATGAAGTTACATTGAATAAGGATAATTCTTTTTTTGAATGTAAAATTGAGAAAAACATTGAATGTGATATATTAATTACTACAAATTACTTTGGTTTTTATACTTATATAAACACAGATACAATATTTTATTACAAGGAAAGAAATACAATTATAATTAATGATGATACTCATTCTTTTTTATCAAAAGACATAATGTTTGATTATGTTGATTATTCATTTGCAAGTATTAGAAAATGGTTTAATGTGGTAAGTGGAGGTATAGCATATAAAAAAAATGATTTTTTCCATGATAAAGAAACATTAAAAAATGATGATTATCCTATCAAATATAAAGCTATGCAATTAAAGCAAAAGTTTATAGATGGAGATATAAGTATTGATAAATCAGAATTTATGTCTTTATATAAAGAGTTTAATGATAGATTGAATTTAGATTATAGATTTTATAATATGGATGATATTTCTATTAGAATTCTTACTAATCAAAATATAAAAGATATAATAAAAAAAAGAATTGATAATTCTTCTTATATTATTGATAATTTGAGGTATAGTAAAATTATTAAGTTTGTAAATAAAGAAATAACTGAAAATTATGTTCCTCTTTTTGTTCCTATTATCATTAATTCAAAATATCGAAATGAATTAAAAGTCTTTTTAATTAATCACAGTATATATTGTCCTATTCATTGGCCTAAACCTAATATAATTGATAGTAAACTTAGTCCTGATTTATATAATGGAGAAATATCTATAATTTGTGATCAAAGGTATTCAATAGATGAAATGAAATATATTACTGATACAATAAATAAATTTGAAAAAACACAAAATATTTAATACATGAAAACTATTTTAATAACAGGTATTGGTGGACCAACACCACGTTCAATCGCATCTCATATTAGAAAAACATATCCTGAATATAAACTAATAGGGATTGACACAAATCCAAAGGCATTTGGCTTTTTTATGCCTGGTTTATTAGATAATCATTTTGTTGCTCCTAGGGCAGACGATAAAAATTATTTTTCTTTTATTAAAAAGCTTATAGAGGAAAATCATATTGATTATGCTATTGTTCAGCCAGAAAAAGAAATTATTGTTTGGGGTGATTATTTTGAAAAAAATGGAAAATTTCCTTGTCCTGCTTTTATGCCATCGAAAAAAATGGCAATTTCCTTGATGGATAAATCTATAATGGCTGATTTATTGGAAGGAACTAAATTTATTCCAATCACTATAAAAGTAACTCAAGATAATCCAAAATTTGAAGAAGTAGAAAATAAAATTGGTTATCCTTGTTGGATTAGAGCAACTCAAGGTTCGGGAGGTTTAGGTTCATTGAAATTATTAGATGAAAATAATTATAAATCTTGGCTTTTTATTAATAAAGATTTGAATGAATTTACAGTTAGTGAATTTTTGACAGGAAGACATTTAGCTAATCAAATGTTATATTATAATGATGAATATATTAAAGGTGCATCTTTAGAATGTGCTGAATATGTTATGGCTAATTTAGTTCCTTCAAAAGTTACAGGTAATACTTCTTTTGGTCGTTTTATTAATGAAGATCATATATTATCTTTTTGTGATGAATGTATAAAATTTATTTCTAATAAATTAGGAGAAAAAGCTCATGGAGTTTTGTCTTTTGATTTAAAAGAAGATAAAGAAGGAAATTTAAAAGTAACTGAAGTAAATATTCGCCATATGGCTTATACAGGTATTATGGCACAAGTTGGATTTGATTTAATATCTGATACAATAAGCCTTCTTGAAGAGGGAGATACCTCAAAAATTGTACGAAATAAATCTTTCCATTATTCAAAACCATATGTGTTTTTGCGTGATGTTGATATAGAGCCAATAATTTTAGAATCAGAAAACGAATTTAATAATTAATATTATGAATATCCTTGGAAAAAAAGTTGTTTTAAGAGCACTTGAAATTGAAGATATGCCATTTCTAAAAGATATGGTTAATGATCCAGAAATGGAGAAAATGGTTATCGGATGGAGTTTCCCAACTTCTACTAAACAACAATTAATGTGGTTTGATAAAATAATAAATGATAGATTAAATTTTAGATTTGCTATTACTTATGAAAATAAATTTGTAGGAGTTTCAACATTAACTGAAATTGATTGGAAAAATAGGAAAGCAGATCATGGAATTAAATTACATAGTTCTACTCCTAAAGGAATTGGTATTGCAACTGATGCGGTATATGCTACTATGAAATATGCCTTTGAAGAGCTTCAATTAAATAGATTACATGGTAGTTTTTTGGATTATAATATAGCCTCACAAAAATTATATGAAAAATGTGGATGGAAACAAGAAGGAGTTTATAGACAAAGTATTTTTAAAAACAATGCTTATCATGATGAGTTTCCAACTGCAATATTGAGGGAAGAATACTTGGAATGGAAAAAGAATTTCTTAAAACAAACAGAGTAATATTATGAAAAGATTTTTTGATTTAATTACTGCTTTTTTTGGAATATTATTATTATGGCCTTTGTTATTAGTTATAGCAATATTGATAAAAATTAAAATGCCTGGTCCAATATTTTTTATTCAAAAAAGAGTAGGGCAACATGGTAAATTATTTACAATGATAAAACTTCGAACTATGAAAGTAAATCATGGTGGAAGTAGTATCTCTGTAAAAGGAGAAAGCAGAATAACTCCTTTAGGTGCAGTAATGCGTAAATATAAATTAGATGAACTGCCTGGACTTATAAATGTATTAATTGGAGATATGAGTTTTGTTGGCCCAAGACCTGATGTTCCTGGTTATGCAGATAAACTTGAAGGGGATGATAGGAAAATTCTTTTGCTTAAACCTGGAATTACTGGTCCAGCAAGTATGAAATATTCTAATGAAGAAGAAATTCTTGCTTTGCAAGATGATCCGATTAAATATAATGATGAAGTTATTTATCCAGATAAAGTTAGAATTAATCTTGCTTATTTAGAAAATCAATCTATTCTTCTGGATTTGAAGATAATTATTTATACTGTTTTGAGAAAAAAATTAAATGAGCCATGGATGTAATGGAATTATTTTATAAGATTAGATAAAAATACAATTAAAATGAGAAAATTTTGTATGCTTATTATTGAAAATAGAGTAGCAATTCTTTCTATAAACAAAATTGAAACTTTAAATTCTTTAAACATAGAATTACTAAATGAAATATATACTATTTTAGAAAATGTTGAAAGTGATAGTAGTATTGATATTTTAATAATTACTGGGATAGGAAAATCTTTTATTGCAGGTGCTGATATAAAAGAAATGTCAGCATTTACACAGGAAGAGGCATTGGAATTTGGTAAATTAGGGTGGAAAGTATTTGATAAAATTGAAAATCTCGGAAAAGTTGTTATTGCTGCAGTAAATGGATATGCTATTGGAGGAGGTTGTGAATTAACTTTAGCTTGTGATATTAGAATAGCATCAGAAAAAGCTGTTTTTTCTCAACCAGAACTTAGTCTAGGAATAATCCCAGGATTTTCAGGTACACAACGTTTGCCCAAAATTGTTGGTATGGCAAAGGCAAAGGAGTTGATTTTTACAGGAGATAGAATTAATGCAGAAGAGGCTTTAAAAATAGGCTTAGTAAATAAGGTCGTTTCAGTAGATAATTTAATTAATGAGTGCTTAGATATATCTAATAGAATTGTTTTAAAATCTCAATTTGCAATAAAAAATGCTAAAAAATCTATAAATCAAGGATATGAGGAGTCTATAGAAATTGGTAGAGATATTGAAACAAATCTATTTAGTGAGTGTTTTGAGCACCCAGACCAAAAGGAAGGTATGGGTGCCTTTATAGAAAAAAGAAATCCAAAATTTAATAATTAATCTATTATGAATTACGCTGATTTTACTAGTTTCGTTCGAGAAACTTTTAATGATAGGGAGGGGTTTATTATCCTTCATGATCCTCGTTTTATTGGGAATGAGAGGAAGTATATTATGGATGCTATGGATTCGAACTTTGTTTCGAGTGTTGGAGAGTATGTAAATAAGTTTGAGAAGGCTGTTGCTGAGTTTACTGGTAGTAAGTATGCTGTTGCTGCTGTTAATGGGACTTCGGCTTTACATATTTGTATGCTTTTGGCAGGTGTTCGTCCTGGTGAGGAAGTTATTACTCAACCTGTATCTTTCATTGCTACTTGTAATGCTATAACTTATACTGGTGCAAATCCTGTTTTTGTGGATGTGAGTAAAAGAACTATGGGAATGTGTCCTGTTAAGCTTGAGGAGTTTTTGAAGGAGAATGTTAAGAAAGGTGCTGATGGTTTTTCTTATAATAATAAGACAGGAAAGCGTTTTGCTGCTGTTGTTCCTATGCATACCTTCGGTCATCCTTGTGAGATTGACGCAATTGCTGATATTTGTCATAGGTATAATATTCCTTTGGTAGAAGATGCTGCTGAAAGTATTGGCTCTTATTATAAGGAAAAACATACTGGTTTGTTTGGTAAGCTTTCTGCCTTAAGTTTTAATGGTAATAAGGTTATTACTACTGGTGGTGGTGGTATGATTTTGACTGATGATGAAGAGTTGGCAAAAAGAGCTAAGCATATTACTACAACTGCTAAGGTGCCTCATAAATGGGAATATAATCATGACTATACTGCTTATAATTATCGTTTAACTAATCTTGCTGCTGCTTTGGGTCTTGGTCAGATTGAACAATGTGAGTTCTTTATTGGCGAGAAACGTAAGCTTACGGATAAGTATATTACTTTCTTTAAGGATAATAAAGATATTGAGCTTTTTGTTGAACCTAATGATTGCCGTTCTAATTATTGGCTTAATGCTGTAATTTTAAAAGATAGAGCTGCAAGGGATGAATTCCTTACTTATACTAATGAAAATGGTATTATGACACGTCCTATATGGGTTTTAAATAATAAACTCGATATGTATAAAGGTTGCCAATGTGGTGATTTATCAAATTCAGAGTGGTTGGAAGATAGAGTAGTCAATATTCCAAGTACAGTAATTATCCCAAATTACTACGAGAATATTAAGAAGAAGCTTTATTACTAATCTTAATCTTAATCAGAATCAGGATTATGGAGGATTGGTAGGATTTTCAGGATTTCGCTTAGGTATTTCTCGTGCTAATCTTTTAAATCTTATATAATCCTGATTCAGACAAAAGGGAGATGATTCAGACAAAAGAGAGATAATTCAGGGAAAAGAAAATATAATTGGTAATAATTATATTGGTATTTGCGTTAGAGGTCTGTAATTGAGTGTGTGTTTCTTAATATGATAAATGTAATAATAAGTTAAAAATGAAGGAGATATTTGTTCGTAATTTTGGTCCTATTAAGGATGGATTTAATGGTAAAATGATGCAAGTTTATCCTATTACTTTATTTTGTGGTGATCAGGGCTCGGGGAAAAGTACTATGGCAAAATTGATTTCTTCTTTTTCTTGGTTAGAGAAAGCTTTGATTAGGGGTGATGTTAAAGAAAAGTGGATTACTCAATATAATAGGTATGTGAATAACCATTGTGCATATCATAATATACAAAATTATTTCAAAGAGGATACAGAATTAAGATTTAAAGGAACCAACTATAAATTTGTTTATAAAAAGAGTAAGTTTTATATTGAGGAATTGAATAATAATAAGGATTTTTTGATGCCTCAAATAATGTATGTTCCTGCTGAAAGGAATTTTATGAGTGTGATTGAAGATGCTGAAAAAATTAAAAATCTACCTCATTCTCTTTCAACTATGCTCGCTGAATATGAAAAGGCAAAAAAAAATATTGGAGCTAAAATTACTTTACCAATTGAGGGCTATTCTTTTCAATATGATAAGTTAAACAAGGTTTCTTGGTTGGTTGGTGAAGGTTTTAAATTGCGTTTACATGAGGCAGCAAGTGGTTTTCAATCTTTGATTCCTTTGATTTTAGTAACTCGTTATTTAGCTAATAAAATATTAGTTCAAGACGAAGGTTCTCATAATAAATCTAGTATTGAAATGAGTGAACGTCTTGAAAAAAGAATAAAACAGTTGTTGTATGATGATACATTGAATGATAATATTAGAACTTCCCTTATTAATCAATTAAATACATTATATAAGAATGATTGTTTTTTGAATATTGTTGAGGAACCAGAGCAAAATTTATTTCCTAAGTCTCAAAAAAACATTCTTATGGAATTACTTTCTGCATTTAATTCTCATTCTGGTAATGGATTAATTATTACTACTCATAGTCCTTATATTGTTAATTATCTTACTTTGGCAATAAAATCAAATGAAATTAAATGTGAAGATGATTTAATTAAAGCAAGATTGGAGAATATTGTTCCAGAACATTCACGAATTAGCAGTAAGAATGTTTGTATTTATGAGATTAATAATAATGGAAGTATAAGAGAATTAGAAAAATTCATGGATATTCCTTCAGATGAAAACTTCTTAAATGCTTCATTAAGAGAATCAGATGAATTATTTGGTGAACTTTTAGAAATTCAAGATTTATGTGCAAGGTAAATTTTTTTGAAGATAAATACATAAAAGAGGATTATAGGAATGACAGTGAGTTTGGCTTATGTGATGATGGGAAAATAGCATATTCAGACTCAAGTAATAATATAAATTGGATTGCTACGGTTGCTAACACTAAAAATAAAGATATATTATTTACTCCTGTTGATCATAATATAATTGTAAAGGTTGATGGAGATGAATTAAGTCAATGTGATGGTATGATGACATCGAAAAAAGGAGATATGATAATCTTTGTAGAACTAAAAACTGGACAAAAAATTTGGATGCAAGAGGCAATTGAGCAATTAAAATCAACAATTAGTTTATTTAATAAAAATCATCCAACTAATATATATAGTCTTAAAAATGCATATGCTGTAAATAGAAGACATCCAAGTTTTCAATATTCAAAGAAAAATGATATGTTAGAGTTTAAAAATAAAACTGGTTTTAGACTTTTAATTCAGGCGGATATTAATATTTAAGATCATCAATTACACTGATTCTGTGATTTAGTAAATTAAACTTATTAATCCAATAATCTTGATTATCCTGATTCAGACAAAAGGAATATAATTCAGACAAAATCAAAATAAAATGATAAATGTAAACAATTTTATAGCAAAACATATTACTCATCGTTCAGAGAGTATGTTTTTGAGAGATATTGAGAAAAATAGAGTGGTTTTAACTCAGGAGATTGAGGGTAAATCGGTTTTGGTTATTGGGGGGGCTGGAACTATTGGTTCTTCTTATATCCGTGCTATTTTGCCATTTAAGCCAAGTAAATTGGTTGTTGTGGATATTTCGGAGAATGGTTTGACGGAGCTTACTCGTGATTTGCGTTCTACTTATGGTATGTTTGTTCCGGAGGATTATAGAACTTATCCACTTAGTTTTGCTGATCCTATTTTTGAGAAGATTTTTAGAAATGAGGGTGGTTTTGATATTGTGGCTAATTTTTCTGCTCATAAACATGTTAGAAGTGAGAAGGACCAGTATTCTGTTGCTGCATTGATAGAAAACAATGTTCTTAAAGCGAGAAAACTTTTAGACCTTTTGTCAGAGATTCCTCCTAAGCATTTTTTCTGTGTTTCTACAGATAAGGCTGCTAATCCTGTAAATATAATGGGTTGTAGTAAGAAGGTTATGGAGGAGATGATTATGTCTTATTCTAATAAGTTTAAGGTTACTACTGCTCGTTTTGCTAATGTTGCTTTCTCTAATGGTTCTTTATTGGCTGGTTTTATTGATAGATTAATGAAACGCCAACCTTTGTCTTCTCCTAATGATGTTAAGCGTTATTTTGTTTCTCCAGATGAGAGTGGTCAGATTTGTATGCTGGCTTGTGTATTGGGTAAGAGTGGTGAAATATTTTTCCCTAAGTTGGGTGAAGAACAAATGATGACTTTCTCTTCTATTGCTGATAATTTTCTAAAGGAATTGGGTTATACCATTAAATACTGCTCTTCGGAGGAGGAGGCTCGTAAGTTTGCTTTTGAGATGAAAGAGGGTTCAAAAACATATCCTGTCTATTATTTCACTTCCGACACAACTGGTGAAAAGGGATTTGAAGAGTTTTTTGTTCCTGGTGAGAAATTAAATATGGAGAGGTTCTCTTCCCTTGGTATAATTGAAAACTATCCTATAAGACCAATTTCAGATATTGATAAGTTCTTTACGGATATGAATAAGCTCTTATCTTCTAATGATGTACAAAAATCAGATATAGTAAAAGTCCTAAAAGATTTTATTCCAAACTTCGAACATGAAGAAAAAGGGAGGAATTTGGATTCGAAAATGTGATCAGGAGAAAAATAAATTATCAGAATCAGGATTCACAGGATTCAAAGATTTTCTTGATTCTTGACTACGTAATTATTTATCCTATTCATCCTCTAATCCTGTAAATCCTGATTCAGACAAAAGAACAGACAAACACACTAATATAAAATATTATGTATAAAGTGATAAAACGAATTTTTGATTTTGCAATGTCTTTGTTGGCATTGTTGGTTCTTTCTCCTCTTTTGATTCCGGTTATTATCGGTTTGCTTTTGACGGGGGAGCATTATGTTTTCTATTTTCAGGAACGTATAGGTAAGGGAGGTAAGCCTTTTAAGATTTGGAAGTTTGCAACTATGCTTAAGAATAGTCCTAATATGGGAACTGGAACTATTACAACAAGAAATGACCCAAGAGTTTTGCCTATGGGTGGTTTTCTTCGTAAGACTAAGATTAATGAAATTCCTCAATTGATTAATATTTTAATTGGAAATATGAGTATAATTGGTCCTCGTCCTTTGGTTAAGAAGGGTTACGAGTTATATTCCGATGATGTTAAGGCTTGTATTTCTAAAATGACTCCAGGTCTTTCAGGTATTGGTTCTGTTATCTTTAGAGATGAGGAGTATTTTGTATCTCAAGCAAAAGATCCAGTAGAGTTTAGTAAACAATATATACAACCTCATAAAGGAGAATTAGAGAAGTGGTATTTTAATAATCGCTCTCTATATGTAGACTTTATGATTATCTTTCTAACCGTTTGGGTTATAATATCTCCAAAATCAGATTTAGTTTATAAAACATTCCCAACCCTTCCAAGAATTGATTTGGATAGGGCAGCAGAGGAATTTAACTCCTAATCAGAATCAGGATTATATAAGATTGATTTGATTTCCAGGATTTCATCAACATTATCTTGCTAATCTTTTGAATCATTCATAATCCTGATTCAGACAAAAGAGAATATTTAATCAGAATTCACAAGATTTAGGATAAATAGTTTGCTTTCTGTGTTATTTCAATACCCTGTTAATTAAGAATATAGATTTATAATAATTAAATAGTTTAGTCTTTACTAAACAAATTTAGAAATAATGTGTATCTTTGCAGTCGAGAAAATTGAACAGGTTCGAGATGATGGTAAAATTCATTTCTGTAAATTGTTTAAAGGTGGTAGATGTTTATTTGATGATTTCGTTAATGGTATTAAAGAAAATGATATTGAACGAAAAAGTTTAGCTTCTATATTTGCAATAATGGATATAATGGCAGAAAGTGATTGTATGATACCTGCAAATAAGTTTAACTCTATTAAGAAAGGTAGTAAGGTAATTGGATATGAGTTTAAGAAGGATGCATTGAGGGTATATTGTTATAAGAAAGAACCGAATGTATATGTTATATTAGGTGGTTATAAGAAAAACCAAAAGAAAGATATAGAAAAGTTTTATCGTTTAATTAATGAATCTCAGAGTTTTTTAGATGAGATATCATAATAAAATGAAAGGATAATAAAATGACAAGAGAAGAATTACTTAGAATTCCTGAATATTGGACAACTAAGATACAATTAGAATTATATGCTCATATTGAAGCGTATATGTTAGAGAATAATATTAATAGAACTGAGTTGGCTAAAGTATTAGGCGTTTCTAAAGGATATGTAACTCAGATATTGAATGGTGATTATGATCATAGATTATCTAAATTAGTTGAAATATCTCTAAAGATTAATTATGTTCCTCATATTCTTTATGAGCCTTTTGAAACAGTTGCTGCTAATAATGGTTCTTATAATATTAAATCAGAGGTTCAATGCTATGATTTTAGTGAGAAGCAATTTCATA
>JAQVXZ010000042.1 GCA_028708845.1 Bacteroidales bacterium | reverse complement strand
ACGCTTATTTTGGACGAGACATATTATAGTATTTCATTTTCCTAACTCTTTGTTTTGGTAAATTATTACAGCGTTTCAATTTTCTCTTTCTTTGATTCAATCTCCAATTCATGGCATGATGTTGGTCGATTCATGCCATGAAACCACCGACATCATGCCATGATTCTTATACTGACTCTTCGTTATATTTCTTTCTTTCCTTATAAGAGTAGATTGTTTCAAGGATTACGAAAATTGTATCTGTAGAGACGCGATTTATCGCGTCTTTTTGTCTGAATCAGGATTCTTGCTAAAGCAAGCGGCAAGCCGATGATACAGGATTAAGGGATTTTCTTGATTGCTAATTATTGAATATAATATCCTATACATCCTTTAATCATGTAAATTCTGATTCAGATAATTTAATTGTTTCATCTCTTAGACGCGACAAATCGTGTCTCTACAATTAACAAACCCTCTATTTATCCTGTTTATCTAATATATTCAATATTCATTTATTCATACCTATACCTAAAGAGTGAATAATAATATTATATGTATATTACCCCAACTATGTTGTTGGGGAATATAGCATTTACAAGCTTTTTGATTATTAGTTTCTTGGCTATGTTTCTATGTTTCCTACAATTAGTAGAGAGAAACAAGTGAACTCAAATAATGGTTAAACCCTTTGTTACGTAAATTATTTTTTATTTTATTATTTTTCTCTATACCTAAGTATAAAATAATAATATTATATGAATATTACCCCAACTATGTTGTTGGGGAATATTACATGTTTTCAAGGTAGAATAATTTATATTTTATAATTTCACTTACTTTTACATAAAAACTCTTGTATAGATGCATAGACGGCATAATTATATTGTAACAAAGAAACTACTTGTAGAAAAAATATAGATTAGAATAATAGTAATCAAATTAATTTCCTATCTTTGAGGCTTGAATAAAACAATTGAAGAAGTTAGAATGAATTACAAGGTGGCTTTGAAGTAGAAGCAGGAGCAAGTTTTGAAGCAGATGTATATGAATGTAATATGATAAATAATTAAAAACAATAGCTATGAAAAAGACAATCGTTTTAGTTGCACTTATATTTGTAAGTTTAGCAACTATTGCACAAACTTCTTACGGAGTTAGGGCAGGAATGAGTTTATCAACTTATTATTCCGCTCAATCAATCTATCAATTCAAACCTGGAATTCATATAGGAGGAGTTGCAGATATTCCTATTGGTTCTTCAAAGTTTTCTTTCGTTCCTGGAGTGTATTTTGCAGATAAGGGAACAAAAACTGAAGGTTATTTCCCACCTAAGAATGTAGATTTTTTTGTGCGTCCTGAAGCATTTGATTTTAAAGAAACACACTATAATTATCAATTGGAAATTCCTTTGCTTTTCACTTATAAGATTACATTAAATGAAAAACTAACCTTAAAACCTCAGATAGGTGCTTTTGTTTCATATACTATGTTTGAACGAATAAATATTAAAAGAGATTATTTTTACTCGATATATACAAACCCTCCTTCAGAAATATCAGAAGATTATTATTTTTATGATGATATTTATTTAGGATTTGGGGGTAATTTGGGTGTATCTGCTTTCTATAACAAATATTCCTTTACACTTTCTTGTGATGTTGGATACTCAAATTATGAAGTAACAAGCTATTTTTATGAAAGTGAAGGAAACTATCCAAATATTTGTATGTTCTTCTCTTTAGGATATAACTTTTAAATGAAAAGATTTGTCGCAGCAGTAATTGGTTTTTACGAAGTCATTACGAATAATCTATCGTTTCTATAATTAAACAAAACAGCTATGAAAAAGACAATCGTTTTAGTTTCACTTTTATTTGTAAGTTTAGCAACTATAGCACAAACTTCTTACGGAGTTAGAGCAGGGATGACTTTGTCATCGTATAATTCCGCTCAATTTTTCTATAAATTTAAACCAGGAGTTCATATTGGAGGAGTTGCAGATATTCCTATTGCTTCTTCAAAGTTTTCTTTCGTTCCTGGAGTTTATTTTGTAGACAAAGGAACTAAAATAGATACTTATGTAGAAGAAGGTCATGGATATAATTATTATTATAAGGAAAATATCTCAAGCTACCAATTACAAATTCCTTTACTTTTTACTTATAATATTCCAATAAATGATAAAATAAAACTGAAACCACAAATAGGCGTATATCTTTCATATAGGATTTTGGGAATATATAATGAAAAAAGAGATTATGTTGGTACTGTTTCTTCAGACTATCCTACTGAACTTACTTCCTATTATTACTTTTATGAAAAAAATTGTTCAATGTGGGGACACGGAGGCAATATTGGTTTATCTATTTTCTATAATAAGTTTTCCTATACATTCTCTTGTGATGTAGGTTATTCAAATAATGTACTATTTCGAGAATATCCTGATATTTGTATGTTCTTCTCGTTAGGATATAACTTTTAAATGAAAAGAATTGTCGCAACGGTAGTTGGTTTGTACGAATTCATTACGAATAATCTATCGTTTCTTAATCATTTCCAAAACAATTTCCTATCTTTGAGGCTTGAATAAAACAATTGAAGAAGTTAGAATGAATTATTAGGTGGTTTTGAAGTAGGAGAAGGTACAAGTTTTAATGCAAATGTATATGAATGTAAAATGATAAATAATTAAACAAAACAGTTATGAAAAAGACAATCGTTTTAGTTGCACTTATACTTGTAAGTGTAGTTTCAATATCACAAACCAAATATGGAGTTAGGGCAGGAATGACTTTATCAACGTATAATTCTTCTCAATCAATCTATCAATTTAAACCTGGAATTCATATAGGAGGAGTTGCAGATATTCCTATTGCTTCTTCAAAGTTTTCTTTTGTTCCTGGAGTGTATTTTGCAGATAAAGGAGCTAAAATATATGCTTATGTAGAACCAGGACATGGATATAATTATTATTATAAGGTAAATATCTCAAGCTACCAATTACAAATTCCTTTACTTTTTACATATAATATTTCAATAAATGATAAAATAAAACTTAAACCTCAAATAGGAGGATTCCTTTCTTATGAGATATTTGGGATATATAATGAAAAAAGAGATTATGAAGGTACAGATTCTTCAAACGTTCCTAATGAAATGACATCTTATTATTATTTTTACGATGATTATTTCATCTTGACTTATGGAGGTAATATAGGTTTATCTATTTTCTACAATAAGTATTCCTTTACTCTTTCTTGTGATGTTGGTAGCTTATTTGAAACACGTTTATCTTATAGTAACTACCCTGATATTTGTATGTTCTTCTCTTTAGGATATAACTTTTAAATAATACAGCGTATTTCATCTCTTAGACGCGATAAATCGCATCTCTACCTTTGCTTTAAAACTATTGTTTCTTTTAAGATGCTTTCTAAGAGGTTGCCATAAGTTTCCCAGCGGTAATTGGTCTTTACGAAGTCGTTGCCTGAAGAGGATATCTTTTGGGCAAGGGTGGGGTTTGTGAGAAGGGATATGATTTGGTTGGCGTTTTCTTGTGGGGTGGTGGCAATAAGGATTTCTTCATTTTCTTTTGCTCCTAAGGCCTCGTTGGCAAGTGGGGAGGTGATGGATGGAAGATTCATTGCCATTGCTTCAAGGAGCTTGTTTTGAAGTCCTGTGCCTATTTGCATTGGTGCTATAAATATCTTTGATTTTCCATAGTATTCTTTCATATCATCAACCCAACCTGTAACAATAATGTTTTGTGAGGCAAGGTTTCTCACTGCTTGAACGGGGTTTGCTCCTGCAATAACTAAGCGTGCATTAGGTAGTTTCTTCCAAACAAGGGGCATGATTTCTTTTCCAAGATATAGGGCTGCAACAACATTTGGTGCGTAGGACATTCCACCTGAAAAGATAATATCAAATTCTTTTTCCTCTTTGGTCTTGTATTCAAAGTAGGAATTATCAACGCCATTTGGAAGGACTATTATCTCTGATTGCCTCTTATGTCTTATTTCTTTCTTATCTGCTTCAACAATAATGGTTAGCTTATCGAAAATATCGAACATCTTAGCCTCGTATTTCCTTAGTCTCTTTGCTTCAAGGTTGAATAGGAATTTCTTAATGATATTGCACTTAGAAGCTCTGCCTGCCATATTTGCAGATAAGGCATCTTGGTAGTCAAGTACTTTTGGTATATCATCACAAACGTATTTTGCTGTCCTAACAAACTGGTTAAATATAATATCTGGCTTAACCTGTTTGCAGTAGGCTTTGAATGCTCTTATGTTTTTTGAATGTGAATAATACCCTGTTTGGAATGGTGTGCCATCGAAGAAAGATTTAGTTATTCCTATTAGTCCATCAATATTATTGAACTCTCCTATATGAATTCCCTTCACAAAGGTGGATAGTATATCTATTGATTTGCTTTCATATTTTGTGTTATTGAGGCAAAACAAGTAAACATCGTTTCTCTTCGATAGTTCCTTTATTTGATAATAGGCTCTAAGTTTGTCGCCTTTATCTAAGGGATAGGGTATTCGTGAAAGTACAACTAATATCTTCATATCTCATTGGGCTTAGGTTATGGTAGGAGGGTGTATAAATCGACTAATTCTTTGGCTACTGCATTTATATTATACTTTTCTGCAATTAGCTTTTCTGCATTTTGGGCTATCATTTGGCAAAATGGCTTATCGTTTATGCATTTCTTTATGCTGTCTTTAAACTCTTTTGGGCTGTTGGCAATTACTATATTAACATTGTTTTCATATAGTATTCCTTCGGCTGCTTGGCTTGTTGCAATAATACATTTCTTTAATGACATTGCTTCAAGTATCTTAATTCTTATTCCACTTCCTGACAAAAGAGGCACAATCATTATATCCTTAGAGTAGATAAATCTTGCACTATCGGGCACTTCTCCATAGATTATTATGTTTTCTTTGTCAAGGTTAAGTAGCCAATCTGGCATTGCTCTGCCTGCAAGATAGACTTTTAAGTTTGGTAAATCCCTGTGGATATCGTCCCAAACTTCATCAATAAACCATTTGATTCCTTGTTGGTTTGGTATCCAGTCCATTGACCCAATATGAAATAAAGAGTTAGGTTCTGCTGTTTCCTTATCCACAAAGTCTGCTGTTTCTATGCCAACAGGAACACCAACGCAAGGTTTTGTGCAACCATTTTCTATAAAGAAATCTTCATCAACCTTTGTTACAGGATAAACTCCATCGAAAGCGTTTATGTTTTTCAGCTCAAAGGTCTTTAGGCTTGATGCAAGTTGGTTGAGGTATTGTCTTTTGAAAGGATTTTTGGTTGATAGGGCTGTCTTTTCCCAAATCACATGTTCTATATTTGGAGCTCTAAGCACAAGTTTGGCTTTAGAGTATTTTCTTATAATGGGTGCGTAGGTGGCAAGGAATATGCTTTCCATCTGAATGATATCGAAGTCTTCTTCTTTAAGGAGAGATATAATCCTTGTTTTCATCTCTTTTGAGATAAATCTTTTAATATGGTAGCTTTCGTTTTTTAGAAAAGAGAATAGGGCTGGGATTGTTTTTAGCTTTAAATCTACAAATATTGTTTCGTAACATGTTTTGTCAAGGTATTCTTTAGGTAGTTTTTTTATGTCGGATGGGTGTTTATAGGAGTTAAAGGCTATAACTTTTACTTTATGTCCATTATTTAAAAGTCCCATTGTTAGACTATGCATCCCCATTGACCCACCGTCAACAGCAGGGAAAGGAGGTTTGTAGCAAAGTTGTAGTATTTTCATTATTTGTTATTATTTCTAAGCAATTTGTTTTTCAATCTATTAATCTTCTTACCCCATTCTTCAGAGCTCATAAGTGATGAGTCGGTTGTTGCTTTCATTGTTAGGAAAAGTCCAACAATCAAGAATAAAAGAGATGCAATCCACATTCCTAATGCACTTGAAAGCACTCCTTCAATTGTAGCCTTCTCTGCAATCATTCCCACAACATAGTAAAGGATGAAGCTAAGGACAGAAACAACAACTGGCATACCTAGTCCTCCCTTTCTGATAATTGCTCCTAGTGGAGCTCCAATAAAGAATAGTATTATGCAAGCAGCAGATAGGGTGAACTTCCTATGCCATTCGTTTTTGTGGCGTATAATAAATTCACTATCTCCATCTTTTTTGGAGTCAAGCATCTTTAGGTCGGTCTGAATATAGTTTATCTTCTGAGAGGCATCGTAATTAATCTTCTTCTTCTCCTCTGACGATAAGGCTTTATAGTCTTTGTAGAATGCAAAATGATAGGAAGTATCAGTTTTGACAGAGCTTGTATCTTTATTAGGATTTACTACAAGCTGGTGTTTGATTCCCTTAATGATTGATTGGTTAAACTCATCGTTTTCCTTTCTAAGTATTTCAATGTTTCTGTTTAGCTTAGATATGCTCATCATCTTATAGTGGTTAGAATACCTATCTTCTTCTGTTGCTTTGAAGGCAAAGTCGGAAATATCGAAACGAATGATTTGTTCTTTGAAGTTTAAACGAACTAATGGGTTTTCGTGATAGTTCTCTTGGTCGAAGGTTTCGTCGTAGGTAAACCCTTCAAAAAGATTAAATACAAGAGTATTGCCGTCGTCCTCACTATACATTTGTCCATTTTCCGCAACGGTAATACTTATATTTCCTAGTTCCTTGCTATGGTCGTAAATAATAATATCAGATAGGTTCTTTCCTGTCTTGTCTTTAGCTCCAATCCTAATAACATAACGGTCTATATCGGAATAATACTCGTTAGGTCTAATATTAACAGTGGGTTTCTTGGTATTAATCTCATACATCAAGGTTCTCATGTTCTTTTCAGCAATAGGCATGAAGTTATTGGAAAAGAAGAATGCAAAAACTGATAATCCAACAACAACAATTATTAGAGGGCGAATAATTCTCCAAAGCGAAATGCCTGCTGCCTTCATTGCAACAAGCTCGTACCTTTCTCCGAAGTTTCCTAAGGTCATAATGGATGCAAGCAAGATTGCCAAGGGAAGAGCCATAGGAACAAGAGTAACTAGGATATACCATAGCAATTGTAGAATAACAATGGTATCTAAGCCTTTGCCTATCATTTTCTCAATCACCTTCCATAGGAATTGAAGCAAGAGCACAAATTCAGCAATTGAAAATGTAAGCAAAAGAGGTCCTAAGAAAGATTTTATAATGAGTTTGTCAAGTTTCTTCACAATCAAAAATAAGCAATTAAAACACAAAAGTACAAATATTTCACCTTTTATTTGTACTTTTGCTTTCAAATAAACAAAATAATAAATATAATATGAAAAGGACAATTATGTTTACAGCTATATTAGCTTGCCTTTTTGCCATTCCAAATGTTGGGAAGGCACAAAAGGACAATACAAAAGAGACGGAATTCAAATATGTAATTGATGAATTTGCCGATATTAAAGTTATGCGTTATAAGATTCCTAATTGGGATGATTTAAGCATAGAGCAGCAAGAATACTTATACTATCTTGCAGAGGCTGCTAAGTGCGGTAGGGATATTCTATGGGATCAACACTACAAATACAACCTAACAGTTAGAAGAACCTTAGAAAACATTCTTTCTACCTATAAAGGAAAACGAGAGGGAAAAGAATGGGATGAGTTTGTGGTATATGCAAAAAGAGTGTTCTTTAGTAATGGAATACACCACCATTATTCAGAAGATAAGATTATGCCAACATTCTCAAAGGCTTTCTTCCAAACGCTAATCACTTCTTCAACACCAAACACATTCCCATTAAATAAGGGAGAGAAAATAAATGTCTTTTCTTCAAGAATAACTGATATTATATTTAATCCTAAGGTAGCACCAGTTAGAAAAGAAACCGATAAAACAAGAGATATAGTTGCAAATTCTGCTGTTAACTTCTATGAAGGAGTAACAAGAGAAGAGGCTGAAAAGTTCTATAACGAAAAGGTAAGCCCTGATGCAAACCGTCCATTGTCTTATGGTTTGAATTCAAAACTAATGAAAGAAGATGGTAAGATTATCGAAAAGACCTATAAGGTAGGAGGGATGTATTCCGAAGCAATTAAAGAAGTGCTTCACTGGTTAGAAAAGGCAGCTAAGGTTGCAGAGAATGAAAACCAAAGAAACTACATTAAACTTCTAATCGAATATTATAAGACTGGAGATTTAAAAACTTGGGATGATTACAACGTAGCTTGGGCAAGTGATATTGAATCTCAATGTGACTTCGTTAACGGATTTATTGAAAACTATATCGACCCACTAGGAATGAAATCATCATGGGAGGCAGTAGTTAACTTCAAAGATTTGGAAGCAACCAAAAGAACAGAGATAATAAGTAATAATGCACAGTGGTTTGAAGACCATTCACCAATAGCACAAGAGTACAAAAAGAAAGAAGTAAAAGGCGTAAGTGCAAAAGTAATCAATGCCGTAATGCTAGGAGGGGATTGTTACCCAACACCTCCAATAGGAATAAACCTACCAAATGCCGACTGGATAAGAAAAGAATATGGCTCCAAATCAGTAACCATAGCCAACATATCATCAGCCTACGACCTTGCATCACTAGAGTCCCCAAAAGGAGCCCTTCAAGAATTTGCAGCCAGTGAAGAAGAAATAGAACTAGCAAAGAAGTACTCATCACTATCAGGAGACCTTCACACCGACATGCACGAATGCCTAGGACATGGCTCCGGACAATTGCTTGAAGGAACCCCATCAGGAGCCCTAGCCGATTACTCCTCATCACTTGAAGAAGCAAGAGCCGACCTATTTGCACTCTATTATATGATGGATCCATACATGATAGAAATAGGTTTAATACCAGATCTTGGCGTAGGAAGAGCAGCATATGATAGTTATCTTCGCAATGGATTACTAACCCAATATGCAAGAATAGAATTTGGCAAAACAGTAAACCAAGCACATATGCAAGCAAGAAAGCTAATTTCTACATATGCATTCGAAAGAGGGCAGGAGAGTGGCGCCGTAATTAGATTCCAAAAGGGAGGCAAGACCTATTTCCAAATCAAGGATCATAACGAGGTAAGAAAGATATTTGGCGAGCTATTAGCAAAAATTCAAGACATCAAATCAAGAGGCGACTATGAGGCAGGCAAGGATTTAATAGACAAATACGCAGTAAAAATAGAGCCAGTACTTCACCAAGAGATAATCGATCGTTACAAAAAACTAAACATAAAACCCTATGGCGGCTTTGTAAATCCAGAAATAACCCCAGTAGCAAACAAAGAAGGCAAGATAATAAAATACGAACTATCTTATCCAAAAGACTTCCTAAAACAACACTTACAATACGGAAAGCACTATTCCTTCCTTCCAACCATAAATTAAAACTTGCTTATTTAATAATAACAAATGCACATCTTTCGCTTAGAAGGATGTGCATTTTCTTTTTGCCATAAGTCACCATTCACCCACAACTATACCACTAACCCCCTCCCAAAACCTAAGACTAGAAATTCAAAACCTTTCATCCCATTTCACCAATCCGCCACCTTTCCAAAATCAATCCGCCACCTTCTCACCCTCAAAACGCCATTTCACCACCCTTAAAACGCCATTTTAAGACCCTTAAAACGGCGTTTCTCACACCTTGAAACGCCACTTTACTTTTCACAATCCAAAGAGGCGAATAATCAAGCACTTAGAGACGCCCCATCCAAAGCCAAGAAAGACCCCAAAAAGAATGCCATAACACCAGTAATAGAGTGCCGATATACCAGTCATAAATTCACAATTCCTTGAGTTTATTACAACAAAAAACGCCTTGTAAACTTAATTACAAGGCGTTTAAAATAAGATTTGGCAGTGACCTACTTTTCCAGACTTACATCCAGTATCATCGGCGATGCAGGGCTTAACTTCTCTGTTCGGAATGGGAAGA
>JAQVXZ010000023.1 GCA_028708845.1 Bacteroidales bacterium | reverse complement strand
ATTCCAGAAACGTTACCACCAAAAAGGAAACCGTATCCAAATCTATCATTACTTGAACTTTGAGCATTTGAAGAAAATGCTATACCTATTATTAAGAATGAAACTAAAATAAATCTTTTCATAGTCTTATTTGTTTTTGTTAGTATTAAATGAAACTTTTCTCTGCAAATATATAACTATTTTCCTAAAAAAACATATATTAAGTATTATTTTAGGAAAGATATTAAGGAAGTTTTACCTTAGACTAAACTTCATTGATAAGCCAAATGTTGGAGTAGACCTTATTGAAGGCAAACAATAAGGACTAAGGTTTAGAGATAGGTTAGGGGATATGTCGTAGTCGAAAAGATGACCATAGACCATTGCATCAACTAAATTGAATATATAAACTAATGCTCCACCCATTATACTTAACTCAAAGTTCTTTTGGTAAGCATAATACATGTTATAAATACTTTGATCAGGATAATTAACATAGTCAGGGTTTTTCCCTTCTTCAATTCCATTTGCTCTAAGGGTATATTCCTTTTTAAACTTTTGAGCTCCCTTATAGTTTGTTATAGCAAAATAAAGAACAGCTCCCTCTGCAGCATAGATAATAGGAACCTTCCAAGCTTGCTTATTATAAATCTGACCTAGCCCTGGTAATAATGAATAAAGTGTTGCTTTGGTTGGAGAATGCGATAGTTTTGTATTATTTTTGGTCTTAACCTTTTGAATTGAATCTGGTTTTGATTCAGAAGATAGTCTAGCCTTTATTATTGAATCTAGCTCTTCTTTTGAACGTCTTTGAGGAAGGTTTGTTTGAGATGTATCTTTAAGGGTTTGAATTTCTGGGTTATCATCTATTACCTGCCCTTGGACACAAAGGCTCAAGAAAAGGAAGAAGACTGATAATAGAATTTCTTTGAGGGTCATTTCTTAGTTTTCTTCTATAATAGAAATTATTCTTTCAAAGTCTTTATCGTTTGAAAACTCAATAGTAATTGTACCTTTTCCTCTTTGAGAACGTTTGATTTCTATTTTAGTAGATAGCTTTTCTGATAAGTTATTTTGAAACTCAATATGTGAAGCGGGTAGGGGTTTTTGTTTTTTAGAAGTCTTAGATTTAGTTGGTTTTGGATTCTTAAGTTCTGAAACCATTTCTTCAACCTGACGAACAGAAAGCTCTCTATCAATTATTTGATTCATAATGTTTAGCTGCTCTTGTTCTGATTCAAGATTGATTAATGCTCTTGCATGTCCCATTGAAATCTTATCTTCTTGAATTGCTATTTGAATAACAGCAGGAAGCTTCAATAGGCGAAGATAGTTAGTTATTGAAGAACGGCTTTTACCTATCTTTTCACTCATTTTCTCCTGAGTAAGATTAAAGCTTTCAATAAGGGCTTGAAGCGAAAGTGCTATTTCAATTGCATTTAGGTTTTCTCTTTGTATGTTTTCAACCAAAGCCATTTCCATCATTTCGTTCTTTGTTGCAACTCTAATATAGGCAGGTATTTCCGTTAGACCTGCTTTCTTAGACGCTCTCAACCTACGCTCACCTGCAATAAGAATATATGTATCATTTGCTGCCTTAGTTACTGTTATAGGAACAATAACACCTTGTTCTATTATCGATTGAGAAAGCTCCTCTATTGTTTTATCGTCAAATTCTTTTCTTGGTTGATGAGGGTTGGCTGAAATTTTTGAAATAGGAATTAAAGCTATTGATGCAGTAATTGAATTATCATAATCAACCTCTGGATTTGTTGTTTCCATACTTTGCAGTAATGCCCCCAGTCCTCTACCTAATGCTTGTTTTTTTGCTGCCATAACTACGATATGTTGATAATGATATTTATTTCTTTTTAGGTTTGTTTTTATTAACTACTTCTTTAGCAAGACTAATATAATTAGCACTTCCTGTACATGATGCATCATACATAATTGCACTTTGCCCATAACTTGGAGCCTCTGCAAGTTTTGTATTATTATAAATTAGGGTGTCGAAAACCATTTGTTCAAAATGACTCCTCACATCTTCAACAACTTGGCGTGCAAGTCTTAGTCGTGAATCAAACATGGTTAAAACAATTCCTTCAATTTCAAGTTCTGTATTTAATCTTGTCTGAACAATACGTATGGTGTTTAGAAGTTTTCCTAAGCCCTCAAGTGCAAAATACTGGCATTGAACAGGAATAATAACTGAATCTGCAGCTGTTAATGCATTAATTGTAACAAGGCCAAGGGAAGGTGAGCAGTCTATGATAATAAAGTCATAATCGTCTTTTAGTTGATCGGTTATAGCTTTCATCCTATATTCTCTTGCTTCAAGTTTAGGTAGTTCAATTTCTGCACCAACAAGATCAATTCTTGCAGGAAGAACATCAAGGTTAGGAGTTGAACTTTCTTGAATTGCATCCTTAGGGTTAGCACCTTCTATCAGACATTCGTAAATGCTTACAGTTACATCCTCTGGCATAATTCCTAAACCAGAAGAAGCATTTGCTTGAGGATCTGCATCAATTAGAAGAGTTTTCTTTTCCATCACAGCCAATGCAGCACTTAAATTAATTGCTGTAGTTGTTTTCCCAACGCCACCTTTTTGATTTGCAATTGCAATAATTTTACCCATATATTATTTAAGTAAGTAAAAAAGCTGTCCTTGTTGAACAGCTTTGAGTTTTTTTAATCTTTAATATCAAAACTGAAGTCGTCGAAACTACTTGTTAGAAAACTAGTACTATCAATCTCTTCCTCAAACACTGGTTCGATACCTGTTTCAATATAGCTAACAACACCTTGAAGTGCTTTAATGAACTTTTCGTGGTCTTCCTTATACAAGAAAATTTTATGCTTTTCATAAGAGAATGAACCATCTTCATTATTAAACTTGCGTTTACTTTCGGTGATAGTTAGATATTTATCACCCGATTTGGTTTCTTTAACATCAAAGAAATAAGTTCTTTTTCCTGCTTTAACTGCTTTCGAATACACTTCGTCTCTCTCTCTTGTCGGCTCCATATTAATTTAATATTGAATTTTGGTTAATTAAAAGGCAAAAATAATGAATTTATTCTATATAATAGCGATAATGAGTAGAATTTAATTACTAACAAATCCTTTCTACTTGATTACTCCTACTTTAAATAATCTCTTTCACCAAAAATAGAACTTCCAATCCTCACCATAGTGCTACCTTCTTCAATTGCCAAAGAATAGTCCGAACTCATTCCCATAGATACCTCTGAAAAAGAATCTTCCTTTAAGAAAAACTCCTCTTTTAATTTAAGAAAAGTAGTTTTAAGCTCCTTAAATTCGCCTCTGGTCTTGTTCAAATCATTAGTAATTGACCCAATACCCATAAGACCACAAATTCTTACATTTTTCATAGAGCGAAATTCATCACTATTTAATAATTCCCTTGCTTGGTCTTCAAGTAAACCAAACTTTGTTTCTTCGTGTGCAATATCGATTTGAATCAAACAATCAATAACTCTGTCATTTCTAATGGCTTGTTTGTTAATTTCGTTCAAAACTTTTAAACTATCAACACCATGAATCAAAGAAACAAAAGGAGCAATGTACTTAACCTTATTAGTTTGTAGATGACCTATAAAATGCCACTCAATATCCTTTGGCATAATAGCTTGTTTATCTCTTAGTTCTTGAGGTTTATTCTCCCCAAAAATCCTATGTCCAAAGTCGTAAGCCTCTTGAATAATCTCCACAGGCTTAGTCTTCGAAACAGCAATAAGCTTAACATTTTGTGGAATTTTCTTTCCAATTGTTTTTAAATTATCAGCAATACCCATAATTCTAAATATTATTATGCAAAGTTAAGATTTTTTTAATTCTTTACAGACAAACAACCAAGAATTAGAAAAAACATATTTTAAAATTCAAGAAAAGGAACTTATTATCAAAGGTTTGTATTTATAAATTAAGCATTTAAGAAAATAAATCCCTATTTTATTATCTTCTTTCTTTACTTTTATAAGTCTTCCTTGCCAAGATAAAGATTATACCTTGCCAACATAACTATACTATGTTGGCAACATATTATAGTTATGTTGGCAACATAGTACTATGAATACTTTATTCTAAATTATTCTTTTCCTAATAAAGATTTCTATTTGTATTATTTTTACCTTTGCATCTCAAAGCAGTTCTCGTTCTATCGCTGGTAGACTGTAAAAGTCTACGAGAGGAAAGTCTGGGCAACATAGAGCACCATACTACCTAACGGGTAGGCAATACATTATTTGTGTTGACAGCAAGTGCCACAGAAAAAAACCGCCCTAGAAATAGGGTAAGGGTGAAAACGTGAGGTAAGAGCTCACGCAATGGCTTAGTAATAGGTTGTTGGGGTAAACCTTATGGGTTGAAAGACCAAATATATCAGCCTAGAGTTGCTCGCTCGTAATGGCTGAGGGGTAGGTCGTTGGAGGCTTATCGTGAGATAAGTCCTAGATTAATGATAGAAGCCTTATTTTAAGGATACAGAACCCGGCTTATAGAGAATTGCTTTGTTTTTTTTGTTTCAAAAGTAAACATTTTCAACAATCATAGTGTTATATATGCTGAATGGACTTGGATAAAATAATTGAAGGCTGTAAGAAAGGAAACCCCAAAGCCCAAAAAGCTCTATATGATATGTTTTCAGATAAGCTTTTTGGTGTTTGTTTAAGGTATTGTAGGAGTAGGGAAGATGCTCAAGATGTTTTTCAAGATGCATTCGTTAAGGTCTTTAATAGTTTGGACAAGTATAAGCCTTTTGGTTCTTTTGACGCTTGGCTTAAAAGGATTTTCATCAATCAAGCCTTAAACTTTTATCGTTACGATAAGAGTTTTTCGCATGTTTCAGCTGACGATGTGCAAATTCCTTCTGATGAAATTGATAATGAATCTTTTTATGATAAGTTTTCCAACCAAATGATATTAGATTCAGTTCAAAAGCTTGCAAATAGGCAGAGAATTATCTTTAATATGGTTGAGATTGAAGGCTGTTCTTATGAAGAGGTTGCTAATATGCTTGAGGTTACCCAAGAATGTATTAGAACGCAAAACTTTAAAGCAAAAAGGAAACTAAGAACTCTTTTATCAGACCTTGCTGATAAGGATTAAAACAAATGATTTTACAATAGATTAGAATAAAATATATGTCAAATAAATTAAAAAACCGATTTGAAAGCTTTGAAGAGGCTCCTCAAAAAGAAGTTTGGGATAATATTAAATCACAAATTCCTAAGCATAAGTTTAATTTCTTGGCTGCATTCACTATTTCTGGTGCTGCAATCTTGTTATTAGGCATTACTATTCTTTTAGTTTCTAATCCAACAAATAGAAATGAAGAAGAAATTGTTGTTTTTGAGAAAGCAAAAGTCTCACTATCAGAGACCAAACAAATAGAAAAGGTTAGTGTTGATAATAATACTCAAACAATTGCTGATAATAGGGCAAATGAAGAGACAACTAAGCCAGTTGTTAATAATATAAATGAAGATATTGCATTAACTAAAACAAATAATACCAATCAATCAAACACTATTCCTGCTGAAAAGAAAATTCAGATAAAGGAAATAGATAATACTTCTTCTTTAAAGATAACTAATCCTTTTCTTGCTAATTCTATCATACCTATCACTAAACCAAACAAACCGATTGAGATAGTTAATCATATTGAAGAAAAATCATCTCCTGTGATTGACAATGATACCATTTCCACAAGAAGAGAATTGTTTATTCCTAATGCTTTCACTCCTAGAGAGAATGAGAATAATACCTTTAAGCCTGCCTACACAAAACTAAAGTCTTATGAAATGAATATATTCAATAGAAATGGTGTTCTTTTATTTACTTCAAAAGATATTAGACTTGGTTGGGACGGTTATTATAAAGGACATTTATGTGAAATGGCAGCCTATGTTTACGTTATTAAATACGAAAACATGGAGGGGCATAGCTTTAAAGAACAGGGGTTAGTAAGTCTTATAAGATAAAGAGATAGATTACTGTATTAGCAACTTGTTGATAATTCATCTCCAATAATTATATCCCCTCGCTTTTTTTAACTAATTTTGCACCATTAAAACTAAATATTTATATGGCAACAATATTAGAATTAGAGAACATAGCTTCTCAAGTTAGAAGAGATATAGTTAGAATGGTGAATGGTTGTTCTTCAGGTCATCCTGGTGGTTCATTGGGTTGTGCAGACCTTATGACAGCTCTTTACTTCGAAGTATTAGATATAAAACCAGAAAACTTCACAATAGAAGGAAAAAATGAAGATATGTTCTTCCTTTCCAATGGACATATATCACCTGTATGGTATAGCGTGCTTTCTCGTAGAGGTTTCTTCCCTGTTTCAGACTTATCAACCTTTAGATGTTTAGGTTCTCCTCTTCAAGGTCACCCAACACCAAAATATAACCTCCCTGGAGTTAGAATTTCGTCTGGTTCTTTGGGACAAGGTTTATCAGTAGGAGTTGGTGCTGCTTTAGTTAAGAAAATGGACGGATGTTCTAATCTTGTTTATACTCTTCACGGAGATGGAGAATTGCAAGAGGGACAAATATGGGAAGCAGTAATGTTTGCAGGAGGTAATAAGGTTGATAATTTGATTTCAATCATAGATTATAATAATGCTCAGATTGATGGCAATGTTGATACTGTTTTAAACCTAGGAGATCTTAAAGCAAAATTCCTTTCTTTTGACTGGGAAGTAGTTGAGATGCAGGGTAACGATATGAAGGATTGCTTAAGAGGATTAAAAGAAGCTAAGAGTTTGACTAAGAAAGGAAAACCAGTAGTTATCTTAATGCATACTTTAATGGGATATGGTGTTGATTTTATGCAAGGATTAAGCTCTTGGCATGGTGTAGCTCCAAATGCAGAACAGACCGCAGATGCACTTTCTCAATTAAAAGAAACCTTAGGCGATTATTAATGAAATCCATTACCAAAATACTATTATTTGTTTTGGCTATAGGTATTTTTGTTAGTACTAATGCTCAACAAAGAAACCAAAGACAATTAGCCCAAACAACAAATCAGAAGACAAGGATATTGTTTATTCTTGACTGCTCTTATAGTATGTATGGTAAATGGCAAAGTGATACTAAGATAAAGATTACCCAATCGATTCTCTCTAACGTTATTGACACTCTTAAAAACAAACCTAACCTTCAAGTAGCTCTTAGGGCGTTTGGACACACTAATAACTATACTCAACAAGATTGTAATGACACTAAACTAGAAATACCTTTTTCCAACAACAACTCAGAGCTTCTTAAAGATAAGCTTAAGTCTCTTGTTCCCAAAGGTTCTTCACCTATATCAAACTCTTTAAAAGCTTCAAAGGCTGATTTTCCTGAATGTAAGAATTGTAGGAATATAATAATCTTAATAACTGATGGATTAGATGATTGTTCTGATGATTGTTGCGAGGTTTCGAAAGCATTGCAAAACGAAGGGTCTATAATAAAACCATTTATTATTGGAATAGGAAAGGGGTATGGAGAGCAATTCAAATGTGCAGGCAACTACTTCGAAGCAAATAATGAGATTGAATTTTCAATGACTCTTAACGATATTGTCAATCAAGCTCTTTATAGTACAACTTGTCAGGTAAATCTATTGGATAATTCGAAAGCTCCAACAGAGACTAATGTTCCAATGATTTTCTACGAATCAAAGAGTAAGACACCTAGATATTCTTTTATCCATACTTTTAATGAAAAAGGACTTTCTGACACTTTGGAAATTGACCCTTTGATAAGTTATGATATAGAAATTCAAACAATTCCTAAAACAAGGATTGAAAACATTTCCCTTAAGGCAGGCTCTCACACAACAATATCAGCAAACACGCCCCAAGGCACTATGGTATTGAAATATAAGGGAAAGGAACTTTCAAATGCAAAACCTGTTGGAGTTTTAGTTAAGAAAAATGGAGAAAAGAAATCAATAAATATTCAAAACATAAACTCAACTGAGAAATATCTTATTGGGAAATATGACTTAGAAGTTTTGACTGAGCCAAGGCTTAACCTTAATAATGTCGAGATTGCTCAAAGCTCAACAACAACAATAGAAATTCCATCTCTTGGCTCAGTTCAAATAACTAAACCTGCAAATAGCATATCAACTCTTTTATTTAAGGAAGATAATAGTTGGGAATTTGTAACTAACCTTTCTGATAAACAAAACGAAACACTAACACTGCTTCCAGGAGAATATCAAATAGTATCTCGTTCCAAAAGCAGCACTCAAACAAAGCAAACAAAAATTAAGGAATTTAGAATTGAATCAGGAGAAACGACAGTAATATTAATAGAAAACAAATAAAAACATATAATGAAAAAATACACCATATTAGGAAACAAAGATACCCGTTCAGGATTTGGTGACGGATTATTAGAAGCAGGAAAAAGAAATCCTAATGTTGTTGCTCTATGCGCTGACCTAACAGAAAGCGTTAAGATGACAGCTTTTAAGCAAGCTTTTCCAGAAAGATTTGTTCAAATAGGAATTGCAGAAGCAAATATGGCTTCAATTGCTGCAGGAATGGCATTAAGTGGAAAGGTAGCATTTTACTCTTCATTCGCAGCCTTTGCAACAGGTAGAGTTTACGATCAAATTCGTCAAAGCGTAGCATATTCCAATACAAATGTTAAGATATGTGGTTCTCACGCAGGGATAACACTTGGAGAAGATGGTGCAACACATCAAATTCTTGAAGATATTGGTCTAATGAAGATGATGCCTAATATGATTGTGATTAATCCTTGCGACTATAATCAAACAAAACAAGCAGCAATTGCAATTGCAGAATATAAAGGACCAGCTTATCTAAGATTTGGTCGACCAAAGGTGCCAATCTTTATTTCAGAAGATACTCCATTTGTAATTGGCAAAGCCCTAATGATTAATGAAGGAAAAGATGTATCAATTTTTGCAACCGGGCATTTAGTTTGGGAAGCAATACTTGCAGGAGAAATATTAGCAGAGCAGGGGATAGATGCAGAAATTATCAATATACATACAATTAAACCACTAGACTCAGAAGCAATCCTACGTTCAGTTGAAAAAACAGGATGTGTTGTAAGTTGTGAAGAACATCAATTCAATGGTGGATTAAACGATTCAATAGCACAATTACTTGCAAGAAATAATCCTAAACCAATGGAATACGTTGGAATTGATGATCAGTTTGGTGAATCAGGAAAACCAGAAGACCTAATGGTTAAATACGGATTAAAAGCAGCAAACATAGTTGAAGCAGTTCATAAAGTTCTTAAAAGAAAATAAGATAAAATATAGCTTAATAAGTAACTAAACACAGCGTTATAGATAACTAATAAATATTCCATATTAAGGATTAAAAGTGTAAAGTAATTGATTGACCATACAAAAACAATCATTTATTTTACACTTTTTTATTATCCTAAACTTAAAATACTTGTATATATAGCCAAATCATTTCTTAATTATACGGATTTGCTATTCAAATTTATTGAATATAAAAATACTTTCACTAATAACTTAATCTTAAACTCCTTAACTATTGCTAAGCATTTCCAAATCACGATTAATCACTAATCATTTAATAAGAAAAGAAGAGGTTTCAATAATACTTAGTTAACATAATTGCAATTATAAAATGAAATAGGAAATTAGAATTATAGACGCAAATATCAGAAAACCCACGATTTCATCTATTTTATTAGTCTAAAGAGTTTAGAAAATGAAACGCCATAATAAATTATTAAAACGCCACTTTAAAAATTTATTACGCAGAGTTAGAAAATTAATACGCAGTAATAAATAATTAAAACAAAGATCTACGCAAATAGATTAAAGAAAGAATTTTGTGAAACGAAGAAAGAATTTATTATAACAAAGATATATGAAAAAGAAATTGCTTATTGGGTCTTATAATCCAATAAGCAATTTATGTATAAATTATGAAATCTCTTTATGATTAAATACTAAAATAATGTATTACTAACACTTCTTAATCTTATTTCTGTAATTATTTTCTTGGTTGACATAGGAAAATCAGCATTCATCATCCATGAAAAATATGAAGGCTCTGCTTTGAATATCTCTGCAGCAACTTTTCCTTTATGTTTCCCAAAGTTGATGCATTCTTGCTTTTTATCATTATAAACAAGATGTCCAACCATATCAACCCATTTAGGATTTCTTGTGAAATCGTGTAATGCTTTAATGTCGTTAACTATTGGAACTGATTTATTTCCATCCTTATCTTCATATTCAACACCCTCATACATTTTTAGTTGTGCAAGAAGTATTTCATAAGTAGCCTTTGTATCTGCTTCAGCAGAGTGAGCATTAATTAAATCTTTTCCACAATAGAATTTGTATGCAGCTTTAAGAGTTCTAGCTTCCATTTTATGGAAAATATTCATCACATCCACAAATTTTCTATTTGATATATCGAAGTCCACTCCTGCTTTAAGAAATTCTTCAACCAAAATGGGTAAATCAAACTTATTTGAATTATATCCTGCTAAATCTGAATTTCCAATAAATGCATTTATTTCACCAGAGAGTTGTTTGAATGTAGGTTTATCCTTAACATCCTCGTCTGTAATTCCGTGGATTTTTGTTGTTTCTTCAGGAATATGTCTTTCAGGATTAATTCTATATGTTTTTATTTCTGTATTTCCATCAGGAAAGACTTTATATAGGCATATTTCAATTATTTTATCCTGTCCAACACTAACCCCTGTGCTCTCAATATCAAATATGATTAAAGGCTTATTTAGATTTAGTTTCATTTCAAATGGTTTTAATTAGTTAAATTATACCCCTACCTAGAAAGCATTATTTCTTTTTTGGTGCTGTATTCATCTTAATTGGTTGAATATTACCCTTAGGTGCTTCACCTTTTTCTATTTCAACAAGTTCAAGTTCAAATATTAATGGGCTTGAAGGTAAGATCTCTCCCCTACCATCTGGTCCGTATGCAAGGTTTGATGGAATAAGAACTATTGCTTTTTCTCCTTTATTCATCATCTTAACTGCTTCTTCAAAGCCAGGAATCATCTTTCTTTTTCCAATTATGAATTCAAGTGGCTCATAAGGTCTTCCTTGTTGAAACACATTTGCTGCCTTTGCTGCTTCTTCAACACTTGTATCAAATAACTTTCCATCAGTAAACTTACCAATATAATGAACCTTTGCCTTATCACCTTCTTTTGGTTTTAGGTTTGTTTTATTGGTTAAAGTCTTCTTGAAGTAAACCCCATTAATAGCTTTACTATCAAAACCATAATCCTTAATTGCCTTAGCAATAATTTGTGGTTCTAGTTGTGCTAAACTATCAGATAGAATCTTATGTTCTGCCACTAAACTATCAGATAGAATCTTATGTTCTGCCATTTGAGCTTCTTGTTCCATACGATATTTTGCTTCTTCTTCTTTTTGCTCTTGATATGTTTTAATATCGTCTATTTCCATAGTCCAATACGCATACATGCCAGAAACAAAATAAGGAGGAAGGTTTCCATCAAAAAGTTTGAAAATTGAATCTCTTGCAAAAGCAAAAGTGCATACTTCGCCTTTTCTCATCATTAATACTCCATCAATAAGGTCTCCTTGAAAAACCCTAGAAGATGAATCGGTTCTTACAATTGGTTGAGATTGCATCTTTGTTCCATCAGAAACTAATGAGTCACCAAACTTAATTGTAAATTTTCCAATCAATAAGTCGTTTTCTAAAACCTTCTGACCTTCAGGGTTCATTTTAATAAATTTATAATTAACCTTTTGTTCAGAGGTTTTGAACCCTTCTAAAGGATTTTGAGAAAAAAGAGTTGTTGCTATAATTGAGCATACAACTAATAAAATTGTTCGTTTCATCTTAATACGTTATTTTATATGTAATTAATGTTTAATGACGTCAATCAAAGTTACTTCAAATATTAATGTTGAATTAGGCTTTATAGGTCCAAAAGCCTTTGAGCCATATGCTAGTTTGGAAGGAATGATAAACTTTGCACTACCTCCTTTTTTCATCAACGATATACCCTCTGTCCAACCTGCAATAACACCATCATCACCCAAATAGAATGAGAATGGTTCATAATTCCTTGAATCCATATATAGATTGGCTTTCTTTGCAATAGGAAGAATATTTGTATCAATTATTTTACCATCTAGAGTAGAAACAGAATAGTTAACTTTTACTTCGTCACCAAAATCAGCCTTAAGTCCTTTTCCTTCAACAATATTAATAAAGTAAAGACCAGATTCTTGTTTAACAGCATTCAAAGAATTTCTTTCAATATATAAATCTATTGTGTCAAACTCTTGTTTTTCTAGCTCCATAAGCTCTTTTGTTGCTTCGTCTATTTCCTTTTTAGATATTATTTGATGTACTTTTAAATAAAAATATATTTTATCATTTCCATTTGTATGAATATTAGGAACATATCTTGAAACACTATCTCCAGGAATAATAATGATAGCAGAATCTCCAAGGTGTAGGTTTAATAAGAACTCATCCACAGTCCCCTTATCGTTACCTATGATTTGGAAAAGACGTTCTGGTTTTCCAAAATTACTATAAATAACAATCGAGTCATTCTTTCTAATCTCCATCTCCCCATAAAGAATATCTCCTTGTTTGGCTTTTGGAGTGTTTTGATTGATAGTACAATGTTTAAATGAATATCCTAGTTCAGTTGTAAGAAAATCACCATGTGTATCCTTATTACAACTAATGGTTAAGAGGCTAATAAAAGCTATTATTAATAAGTAAAACGTCCTAATCTTCATCATCATATAATATTATTTAACTTCCTTAATTTCAATTTCATAAATCAAACTTGCACGTTTAGGAATCTTACCCCCGTTGCCTTTTATTCCATAGGCTAAAAAAGAAGGAATTGCTACTCTTAACTTACCTCCCTCAGCCTTCCCTTCCAAAGCATAAACTAGTCCAATAACCGATTGCTCCTTACCCATATTAATTATCTTATCTCCATCTATCTTTGAGTCAAAAACTTGTTTTGTATCTAGTAATTCAATTTTGCAGTTTAATCTAACAACTGAATTAGAATTTATTACCTTACCTTTACCTTTTTCCAACTCCTCAACAAAAACTCCTATTTTCAATTGGTTCATTTTCCAATTCCTTCTTTCAACATAACCCTTGATTTGTTGAATCTCTTTCTCATTAACAATCTGATTTGATTTAAGAAGAACCTCATCAATCTTTTCCTCATTTGATTTGTTTTTTGGAGCTTCTCTTTTCTCTCTTAAAACAATAGCATAGTGATTATTATGGCTATCACCACAAGAAACAAATAATATTGAAATAAATAGAAATAATATGGTATCTAACTTAATTCTCATTTTTTTTATTTAGATCAAATCCTTTAATTTGTTCGGTTAACCTTTCAATAACTGCATCAAGGCTTTCATGCGAGAAACCCCCAGCAGCTTTCTTATGTCCAGCTCCATTCCAATATGTTCTTGAAAAAACATTTACATCAAAATCATTTTTTGAACGGAATGAAAGTCTAATCCTATCAGGTCTTTCTGTAACCAATGCTCCAAACTCAATTCCCTCTAAGCTAAGGCAGTAATTAACAATTCCCTCACAATCACCTATTTGATAATTAAACCTCCTTAAATCTTTCCTAGACAGATAAATAAAGGCAGCACCCTGCTTTGGAAAAACCATTAATCTCTCGCATAAGCAAAAACCTAATAACCTTAACTTCGTTTCTGAATAAGTGTTATATACCTTTTTGTGAATATCTTCAACATCAGCACCATGATCAACTAAATCTGCCACAACTTCATAGACCCTTCTTTCATTACAAGCATAACTAAAACTACCAGTATCTGTGCAAATACCAAGATAAAGTGATTGGGCTATATTGAAATTTAGAAAAGAATTATTGCCTTCCAACAAGAAAAGAACTTCATAAAGGAGTTCACAAGTTGATGAAACATTAGTTTTGGAATATATTAAGTCAAAATTCTCTATTTCAGGAAAAAGATGATGATCAATTAGAACCTTAGGCTTGTTTGATTCCAAAAGACTATCTTTAAGCATATCTCCAACTCTAGTTACAGAGTTGAAATCTAAGCCAATGATTAAATCCGTCTCAATAAAAGCAAGCTTAGCCTCTTCGAATTGTTTTGTACCTATTATATGTGGCACATCCTTCATAACAAATTCCAAAAATGCAGGATATTCATTAGAAATAACAACCTTAACTGTTTTATTTTTTGACTTTAAATAGTGGAAAAATGATGTAGCAGCCCCAATTGTATCTCCATCAGGATTAAAATGAGAGACTAAAGTGATAATATTAGATTCTTGTATCTTATTTCTCAGCTCAGTTATTTCAGTTTCAGAAAATATCATATTGAATTATCTATCTTTTTAATTATTAACGTAAACAATCTGCAAAGATAAAAAAATATAGTTAATAAGCCTAAGGATATATTAGTTTTTAATCAACTCCTCATAACTGTTGTCGGAGTAGAAAATAATGAGTTTTTTGATATGCTTATTTGAATCATTTTTTTTAGTACTAAGTTCATTATAAACAATATGGTTACTTAATTCTGAGTTATCATCTTCCTTTTTACTAAGTATAAGAGAATTTTTCATCTCTTCATTAATATCTTTCTGAGAACTACTAATAGTATTATCCTTATTAACTGGTATGTTTTCTTTAACAATAGGCTTATTTTCAACAATTGCAGATCTTCCCTCAAGAATTTCTATTTTACGTTGCAAATCCTCAACCTTATCTTTTTCAAGTTTTAATAAATTATCCTTCTGATTATCAGTAAATAAATCATCATCCACATCGTCAAATAGACTCTTTGAAGGCTTTGAGGTTTTATTATTTACGTCTTGCTCTGACTTATCCCCAGATTTCACAACCAATGACCCTTTACCAAGAACCAACCAATTTGAATCAATTTCAGGAAACCTATTTAAGATTTTAGTAACTAAATCCAATGAAGGATTATTTCTACCAGATAGGATATGAGATATGGATGAACGTTGGACTCCAATCTCATCAGCAAACTCTGTTGGGTTCATCCCAAAGGATTTCATTAATAAAAGTATTCTTTCTTGCATCATGACATTTTACATTTGTATATAGATTACATTTGTAACTAACAAAAACAATCTAAATAACGAAATTAACAATATTACATTTGTATCATGTTAATACGTTTAACCAAGAATAAAGTTACATTATACTCAATATAAGCTATGTTAACTATAAATCATATCATTAGATAGTATATATAGATCTACAATAAACCATAGCAAAACAACCCAAAACACTAATCAATCACATCATATAAACACTGTAAACTACTGGTTATAAGAATAAAGACTACGATAGACGAACTACTTAGTAATAATTAACAGTTTACATTTGTAAAACCATAAAACTATCACTACTTCTACAATGTTAAATAGGTTACATCTGTAGACCATAGTGTGTTCTACATTTGTAAATATACAAATGTAAATAGCCAAGTCCTCTCCCACTCTATCTATTATTAAAATAGAAAAGAAGGAATAAAGAATTTGTTGAAGTAAATACTTGTAATGATTTTACTAGTTCCAGTTCTAAAATCAAAGAATAGATTTTATTGAAAACTAAAATAGAGCTATTGGAAATTAGAATAGCTCTACAAAACTGAAATCGCTTAGAATTGAAAATTCGTGACCCATACTAAGTCCGAATAGATTTATTAGTTAATTTCTCTTAAAAACAAATTAAGGGTGTAGATTAAATATCTACACCCTTAATTAAGTAATTGTTCCTAGTGTATAGAAGGAATTACCCCTCTACCCTTTTAAAGTATTATCTTAGGTTTTCTGCCCTATAACGATTTGTTGATTTATAAGTTTCACAACGTTTTTGAGCGCATGATTCAAGAAGAAATACCATTGCTAAAAGACCTAATAATACTAATGCTGTTTTTTTCATATCTGTTTTTCTTTATTATATTTCAATATTACTATTCTTAGCATCTATTCCGCTACCCAATAGTTATGCAAAAGTACATATTATTTACAAATTATGTATCTATAAAACGAAGATTCCCCTCCTTTTATTATAATATACTAATTTAAGTCCTTATTACCCAAAGGAAAATAAACTTTCTAATTAGAATATTTCAAATAATACCAGCAAAATACCCTTATTATTACCTCAAAATATCAGACGAACAAATCAAAATCTTAACTTAATAACAAGTCAATCAAAACACAGCATTAAACTACTGTAAACCAAGCATTAAATCCCTAAATCATCATCTTAAATTATTAAAACAAAGTATCATTTCACTCAGATGTACATCTTAGACTACTCAGATGTACATCATAGCGTCTTATGATGTACATCATAGCAATTTTAGATGTACATCTTAGCAAAATGAATTAAAGAGATAGAAGTTTAATACTTGATTCTAAATTTTTCTTTCTTTGATTTTATTCTTTTCAATTCTGAATGCTTTAGTAAGAAAGAACAATGATATATATAATATTTCAGTAATAAATAGGCTTATGATGTTAGCTTCAAAGATGTAAAAGTAGCAATAAATTCAGTTGTCCAGAATTTCCCGATTACTGCTTTTCCAATCCTTCGTAATACTTGCAGATTGGTGTTAGGCCGCATTGGTGGCATTTGGGTTTACGAGCTATGCAGGTATATCTTCCGTGGAGGATTAGCCAGTGGTGGGCTATTGGGATTATGTCTTTGGGGAAGTGTTTGGTTAATTGTTTTTCTGCCTCTAGTGGGGTTTTGGCATTGGTGGTAAGTCCTATTCTGGCAGATACTCTGAAGACATGTGTGTCAACTGGCATATTGGGCTGATTGAAAAGAACTGAGGTTACTACATTTGCAGTCTTACGCCCTACTCCATCTAATTCTTGGAGCTTTTCTGTATCTGAAGGGATTTCGGAATTAAATGCTTCAACTAGTTTCTTTGCCATTGCAACTAAGTTTTTGGCTTTGTTGTTAGGATAAGTAACTGATCTTATTATTTTATAAACTTCTTCTTCTGTCGCTTGAGATAATGCTTCTGGGTTAGGATATATTTGAAAGAGTTTTGGGGTAACCATATTTACTCTTTTGTCGGTGCATTGTGCTGAAAGGATAACGGCAACTAGTAATTGAAAGGGGTTTTTATAGTCTAGCTCTGTTTTTGGTTCTGGCATTTCCTTTTTGAAATACTCAATAAAGAATTCATACCTCTCTTTTTTTTTTGGCATTTCTTATTATTTCTTTTGAGGATTAAGAGTTAGAACAGTTGAAACTGGATAATGGTCTGAGTAATCTAGCTTTTCTCTTTCAAAGCTTTTAACCTTAAATATTTCTTTATCGTAAAGTATATAATCTATTCTATATGCTGGAACATCTCCGTTATATGTGGTACCGAATCCTTGTCCTTTATCAACAAAAGCATCTCCTAGCTTCTTCGATAATTGTTTATAGGTATAGGAAAATGGGGTGTCATTAAAATCTCCCATAACAATGGTTGGTAGGTTTGATTGGTTAATGATTGGTTCCAATTCATCAACTTCGTAGCTTCGTTTTGCGTTTGCCCAAATAAGTTTTTGGAGAATTGGTTTAGTTTTTTCTTTTATCTTAGAATCAATTGCACCTTCTTTAAGTTTAGAAAAGACTTCTTTATCTTGGTCTTGTAGCTGATATGATGCTAGATGAAGATTTATTACTCTTATTGTTGTTTTATCATCAATTTCAATATCGGAGTAGATATAGGCATTACTTTCTTCTTTTGTAGGAAAAAGAACTCCCGATTGAACAATAGGATATTTTGAGTAGATGATATTGCCTGAAATACTATACTTATTATACTTTGGGGTATAATAGTATTTATAGCCTAAGTTATTTACTAAGTTGTTGTGAAATGATTTTTTACCTCGCGGTGATGCGTAGTCTTGAAATGAGATTATTGATGGATTAAGTGCTTTGATATAATTATAAACTGAATCTATTCTTTCTTTCTTGCTTTCGTTCCACTGAGTATTATAATGAAATGCACATACATTATAACTTAATAGTTTTATTTCTGTATTTTCTATTGGCGGTCTATGTTTTTGTGAGGATAAGCCGAAAAGAGTTGGTATATAATCAATTCTTATTATGATAATGATAAGTGGAATGATCATATATCTCCACTTTGCAAATAGCCAAAAGATAATAAAACCTATGTTGATAAATAATAGTATTGGATAGAAGAAAGTAAGTATTGAAAACTTAGGTGCTATATGAGGAGGAATAAATGCTGAGACATAAATTAGGAAGAGAAAGAGGGCTAAAATAAGATTAATAATATATAAGATTCTTTTAATCATAACGTGTATTAGTTTATTATTTTAGTTTCCCTATTGTATCCTTTTTATGGTTGTTTCTCTTAGAGTGGTCAATATCATCTTTTGTTAGTATCTCCTCTGCCTTATACCCTTCTAGCTTATTGATTTTCCAGACTTCATTAACCTTAATTAAATACCATTGATAAATAGTTTCATTACCGTAGATATCAAATGTTTCAACATCAACATTTGCTGCATTACCCTCAATTAAGGTTTGAATAATATTAATGGAATCAATCTTAACCAAATCGTTTCCTAGAGAGAAAATAAATTCAAAATACCTATCAGCTCTACTGGTTGATATTTCTTTTATCTTATCTAAATTCTTTTCATTTAGATAGATGTAGAAATTTTCAACAACCTTGTTAACCTCTTGGGTTTCTTTGTCTTTTTGGCAAGAGGCCAAGAGTAAAGGGAGTACGAGTAGAACCAATATATATTTAAGATATCTTTTCATCACTTCTTATTCAAAATTTAATTGAGGATGCAAATTTAATACTTATTTCATTATATCCACTTTAAAAGAGGGAAATCCATTCTATGTGGCATAAGTTCATGCTTAGGATAGATTCTAATGCTATAGTTATAAACTCCTGCAGCAAATGGAAGTACTTTAAGATCAAAGGTTAGTTTATTGTGTGAATAGCTTGAAACCTCCATTGGTAAAACCTTATACACATCACTAATAATATCATTTTCCTTATGAGCAACAATTATTTCAGCACCTAAGTGGTCGGGATTAATGTCATTAATATATAGACTAAGTTTTACTATAAACCCTTCTTGTATTTCAATCTTCTTATTTACTGAATCAGGAATCTGAAGGTCAACCAATTCTATCTTGTTCCATTGTCTTCTCATCCTATGTTTCCAAGCAGCATATTCTCTTGCTTTTTCATAATTGTTTTCAGTTAAGAGAGCATGACGATCAAAAAGTTTGTTATAGAACCTAGAGTAGTAATCATCCAACTGTCGCTTCATTGTGAAGTGAGGAGCAATTTTTGCAATATTGTTTTTCATTAAAGCCACCCATTCCTTACTTACTCCATCCTCATCTTGATTATAATATGCAGGAACAATTTTATCTTCAAAGGTCTCGTATATAAGCTCTGCATCATAAGAGTTTTGATACTCATCAGTCTCATAGAGTCTTTCTTCTGCTAGTGCCCAACCTGCACCCTCTTTATAACCCTCAGCCCACCAGCCATCAAGAACAGAGAAATTTAAAACTCCATTCATAACAGCTTTTTCGCCTGAAGTTCCAGAAGCTTCCAAAGGACGAGTAGGTGTGTTTAACCAAACATCAACTCCTCTTACCAAATACTTAGCAACATACATATCATAGTCTTCAATAAATATTATTTTTCCTATGAACTTAGGCATTTTAGAAACTTCAAGTATTCTTTTTATTAGGTCTTGACCTGCCTTATCTGCAGGGTGAGCCTTACCAGCAAAAATGAACTGAACAGGCTTTTCTTGATTATTTACCAATCTATCTAGTCTTTCCATATTGGAGAATAGAAGATGTGCTCTTTTGTATGTAGCAAAACGTCTTGCAAAGCCTATTGTTAGAGCTTTCTTATTGAACCTTTCTTTAACTTGTATAAATAGCTTAGGGTCTTCAGCTCTATTAATAAGTTCTTTGTTCAATCTCTTCATCATAAAGTCAACTAGTCCAGCCTTTGTTGATTGATGCAAATCCCAAACTCTCTTATCTTCTACACCGTATATTCTTTCCCAATACTTTGGATTAGACTGATCATTAATATATTCTTTTGTAAATACTTCATCATAAAAAGCACTCCATTTCCTATCAACCCAGGTTGGTTGATGAACTCCATTAGTAACGTGACCAATATGAAGTTCTCTTGGAAAATAGCCTGGATAGAAATTAGCAAACATTTCTCTAGAAACTCTTCCGTGAATCTTACTAACTCCATTTACTTCTTGAGAAAAGTTAAGAGCTAAGATGCTCATAGAAAACTTCTCATTCTTATCATCACCATTAACTCTTCCTAAGGCAATGAAACTTTCCCACGACAAATCAATACTTTCAGCAAAATGAGCAAGATAAGCTCTAATTAAATCCTCAGAAAAAACATCATGACCAGCAGGTACAGGAGTGTGAGTTGTGAAAAGAGTTGAAGAACGAATGATTTCTTTTGCTTGAACATAAGGTATGTTTTTGTTATGAATCATTTCCCTTAATCTCTCAAGTGAATTGAAAGCCGAATGTCCTTCATTTGAATGGTAGATAACAGGATCTATATCTAACTCATTCAACATTCTAACACCACCAATACCTAAAAGGATTTCTTGTTTAAGTCTATGTTCCCAGTCTCCACCATAGAGTTGATTAGTTATGGCTCTGTCCTCAGGCTGGTTCTCGTCAATATCTGTATCTAGTAAATAAAGAGGAACCCTTCCAACATCACATCGCCATATTTTTGCATAAACATCACGTCCTGGTAAGTTGATAACTATCTTCTTCCATTCACCTTTTTCATCCTTCATTGCTTTAATTGGAAGATGAGAAAACTTTTGTGGTGATAGCTGAGAAATTTGTTCTCCATTCTTTGTAATATGTTGTGAGAAATAACCATAACGGTATAAAAGACCTATACCAATCATATTCTTATTACAATCAGAAGCTTCTTTCAGATAATCTCCTGCCAACATTCCTAAGCCTCCAGAGAAGATTTTAAGAGTGTCGTGAATACCAAACTCCATTGAGAAGTATGCTATTAACTTCCCTTCTTTATTTTCAGCATCTTTTATGTATTTATCGAATTTCTCAACAACAGAGTCTAGTTTTTTTATAAACACTTCATCATTCAAAAGACGGTTAAAGTCTTCTTTACTTAAGCTTTCAATAAGATGAATTGGACTCCTATTAAGTTTTTCAAATCTAGCATCATCAATTAAATAGAAAATATCTCTTGCCTCAGCATTCCAGCTCCACCAAAGGTTTTGACTCAAACGCTCCAATCCCTCCAATCGTTTTGGAAGACACTGAGCAACCAAGATTTTCTTCCATGAGGGTTGTTCTCCCCAAGAAGGTATAAAATCACCTCTTTCCTTAATTGGTTGTTTATGTATATATTGTTGAATTCTTTTTCCCGCCTTAGTAAGAGCAATCCCATAAGACTTAAAATAATATTGAACTAGGTTATCCCAAAGAGTTGATTGAGATATTTCAAATGCTTTATAGTTTAATGCAATTAATTCTTTTTCTGAAAGACTTAAAGTCTCTTCAATCTTAGTCACAATTTCGCTTACGACCATACTACTCTCGCCATCTTGTCTATGAATAACAGCCAAAGCACCTTTAAGACCTTTAGTTTGTTCTTCAATCCAAAGCCCAAAACCAGCTAAATTAGTTGTTATGGAAGGAATGTGAAATGCCATCGATTCCATTGGAGTATATCCCCATGGCTCGTAATAGGAAGGAAATATTGAAACATCAAACCCAATAAGAAAATCAAAATAAGGAAGATTAACAATTCCATCATTACCATCAAGATAAGAGGGGATAAACATTATCTTAACATTATCATCTATTGAATTATTTAGATTATTTTCCTTAATTGTTCTAAGTATAGGATCATTCTCTGGATCAAAAAGATGGTGGGTTAAATATTGATTAGATTTTGGTTCTAAGAAGTTCGGCTTATCAAGGTTCTCTAATAAAGATTTGTATATATCAACATTATGAGCAGGAACAGCAACAACAGCAATAATTTGTCTTTTAAGTTTCTTTTTATTTAGCTCACCCATTGCATTAATGAAAACATCTATTCCTTTATTGGTGAACTCATAACGACCACTAGTGATTATTAATAATGCATCATCATCAATCTTTTGATTTGTTAGAGCCTCAGTAATATCAATTATTCTTTTCCTTGCAATTGATTTCTGTTTATCGAAGTTATCATCATTAGGAACAAAGGTTGGTTCAAACCCATTTGGAGTAACAATATCCACACTTTTATTAAAAAACTGCTTACATTCGTTATTAGTTAATTCACTAACTGTTGTAAAGCTATCTGCATTCTCTGCTGATATTTTCTCTAATGAGTATTTAGCTCTAACATTAAACTCTCCAGCTACTTGATTTGGGTCATAGTTTTTGAGTTCTGAATATAGTGGAAGGTTATTTCCTGCAATGCTTCTTCCTAAAACTGTTGCGTGAGTTGTGAATGCGGTTGCAATTTGAGGACAATTCTTCTTAAGGTAAAGAACCCCAGAACCTGTCATCCACTCATGCCACTGGGTAACTATTTTATCATGAGATGATAAATAAAACTCGTAATAAGATTCAATAACCTTTGCTGCAGCATAACCAAACAAAACAGGTTCAACATAATCCCATTGACCTGTTATGCTATCTAGTCCATATTCTTTCCAAAACTCTTCAAATAATTCATCCTTTTTTGCAAAGAAATGTGTGAAGTCAACCAAAACAACCAAAGGTCTTGATTTAATTTTCCATCTACCAACCCTAATTCTAAGTCCTTTTGATTCGGCATAAGCTTTCCAGCTCTTTAATATATAGGTGTCTTCCTCAAATTCCGAAACCTGTCCTTCTCCTCTAATTATGTCAGCACCTATTAACATGTAATTATCATGGTACTTATCAACTAGGTTTTTCGCTTTTGTTGAAATAACGGTATGGATTCCTCCTACCTTGTTGCAAACCTCCCAACTTGTTTCAAAAATAAAATCTGGTTGCATATTTTTTCTTATAAAATTATTAAATTGATTTAATTACTGAACCCATTCTTGCAAGAGCCTCAGAATATTCGCTTCTAAGCTTTGCAAAAATCTCTTCAACACTTAATATTTCATTAATCATCGAACTAACTTGTCCAATTTCCAATTCTCCCTCTTCCATATTTCCTTCAAACATCCCAAGTCTAGTCTTTCCTTTTCCTATAATCTCTAAAAGTTCTTCCTTAGATGCTCCTCTTTGTTCAGCAGCTTGAATTTTATCATAATGCCCACCTTTCAAAAGACGTGTAGGAGAAAGTTTTCTAAGAAATAGCATTGTGTCGCCTTCCTTAGCATCTACAATTGCCTTTTTAAAGTTTTCATGAGCTGAGGACTCTTTGCTGGCTGCAAATAGTGAACCAATTTGAACTCCCTCTGCTCCAAGTGACATCATTGCAAGTATTTGTTGACCTGTTGCAATTCCTCCTGCAGCAATAATTGGAATATTAAGCTTTCCAGCTAATTGATTAATTAGCACAAAAGTTGTCGTTTCTTCTTTACCATTATGTCCACCTGCCTCAAAACCCTCACAAACAACAGCATCAACACCTGCATCTTGAGCTTTAAGTGCAAACTTCTCATTAGCAACAACATGAACTACAATTATTCCATTATCTTTTAGCTTCTTAGTGTATGTTGCAGGATTTCCTGCCGAAGTGAAAACAACTTTAACTTTTTCTTCAATAACAATATCAATATGTATTGGAGAATTTGGGTTCATCATAGGAATATTAACCCCAAATATGTTATTTGTAGCTTGTTTACATTTCTTAATATGTTCTCTTAAAACATCTGGCGACATTGAGCCTGCACCAATTAATCCAAGTCCTCCCTCGTTGCTTACTGCTGAGGCTAATTCCCATCCACTACACCATACCATTCCTCCTGAAATTATAGGTGATTTTATCTTTAATAAATCGCAAATTCTATTATTCATACTATTTTTGCTACAAAGATAATAAGAAAACTTGCAATTTCAAATATTATTCGTAATTTTGGCACGCAGAATCGATAATTAATTAAATTTAAATCTATAATTGATATGAAAAAAATCTTGTTTTTCTTTTTGATAAACATTGTAGCAATCAATGCATTTTCTCAAGATTGGCGCAAAGGTTCCTATATGGAAGCTCCTCCTGAATACTTTATTATGCTAAACTTAGATGGTAGTATGATGATGGGTCAAAATGCTGACCTTAACCCAATGGGATATGGCTTTACTGTTGGCTATCAATACAAAACAGGAAGAAAGAAAGGATATACAACAACAGCTCATGGTCTTGGTGGATACTTAGGATACACCTACCATAGAGGTGCAAATTTTGATATCGAACCAATAGGAACTTCATATCCACTTACATTCTCAAAACACAATAGTTTTGGATATATTCCTGTTATGGCATCGTATAATTTTTACATAACCAAAAAGAAAATGCATTATTTTCTTGGTTTAGATGCAGGAATTCAAATGATGGTTAGAGAAAAAGACTATAAAAACGAACTTATTTCATATTATAATGTAGAAAATGAAATAAAAATAAACCATGTACTTCCAAGCGCAAAAGCATATTTTGGGATAATGTATGAACTAAACACAGACTTTAGGTTAAGAGCTCAAGTTGGAGCAGATTATACAGGCGGATACACCTTTGAAGCAATGACTCCTTTCTATTATAGAGACAGAGCTGGAAGACCTGTTCTAGCTGAATCATCTGGAAAAGTAAAAACACAAGGTTTATTAAACATTTCAGCATCTATTGGCGTAGCATATAGTTTATAGTATTAACCTATGCAATTATTCTATTGTCCTGATATAATTCCTGACCAAATATATACCCTTGGAAAGGAAGAATCACAACACTTAATTAAGGTACTTCGACAAAAAGAAGGCGACAAGGTTCATTTGACCGATGGCTTAGGTAATCTTTTTGAGGCAGAAATACTTGAAGCAAATCCAAAATCATGTATTCTTAAGGTAATAAGCACACAAGAGGAATATAATAAAAGAGATTACTACCTACATGTTGCCATTGCACCAACCAAAAACATAGCAAGAATAGAATGGTTTTTGGAAAAAGCAACAGAAATGGGCATAGATGAAATAACCCCTATTATTTGTCAACATTCAGAAAGGGAAAACATCAAGCACGAAAGGCTAGAAAAGATAATTATTTCAGCAATGAAACAATCACTTAAAGCCTATATGCCAAAACTCAACGAGCCAACTCCCCTACTTCAATTGATTAAAAACTCAACAGAAACACATAAACTAATTGGTTACTGCGTAGGAGAAAACAGAAACCAGATAAAAGATATTTACAAACCAAAAGAAAGCGTCTTAATAGTCATTGGACCAGAGGGTGACTTCTCAGAAAAAGAAGTTCAGGAAGCTCTAAAGAACAATTTTCAAACAATAACACTTGGAAAAGAAAGATTAAGAACAGAAACAGCAGGACTATATGTTGTAAATATCATTCATTCACTAAATCAATGAGAAAATCAATCATACTAATAAGCTTAATAGTTTTTTCACTCACATCATTTGGGCAAAAAAACACTCTTGCACTATTAAAATATAACGGAGGAGGCGATTGGTATGCAAACCCAACCTCATTAAGAAACCTAATAAACTTCTGCAACAAAGAACTAGGCACCAACCTATCATCGGACTATGCAACAATTGATATAGGAAGTTCAGAAATATTCCTATATCCATTTTGTCACCTAACAGGACATGGCAATGTTGTCTTTTCAGACCAAGAACAAAAGAATTTAAGAAATTATCTAATTGGCGGAGGATTCCTACATATTGACGACAATTACGGCCTAAGAAAATTTATAGAACCACAGATGAAAAAAGTATTTCCAGAGCTAGACTTTGTAGAAATACCATTTACCCACCCCATCTATCATCAAAAGTTCAATTTCCCTAATGGATTACCAAAAATCCACGAACACGACGGCAAACCACCCAAAGGCTACGGCCTATTCTGGGAAGGCAGATTAGTTTGTTTTTTCAGCTACGAAACAGACCTTGGAAATGGTTGGGAAGATGAAGAAGTACATAACGACCCACCCCAAACCCGCCTAAAAGCACTTCAAATGGGAGCAAATCTTATACAGTTTGTATTTATGCAATAGGAAAAGCTCTTTATGGTGTTTTCTAATTATTTATTTTGCTTTTACAATTATTTAAGTAGTTTTTCTAATTCAAAATCAATTCTTTCTGGTTTGAATGTAGGGGAATATCTCTTGATTGGTTTACCATTTTTGTCAATTAAGAATTTTGTGAAGTTCCATTTGATTGAATTGAAAAATAAACCACCTAATTCCTTCTTTAAGTACTTATAAATCGGGTGAGCATCTTTTCCATTAACGTCAATCTTAGAAAACATTGGAAAACTAACTCCATAATTGATTAAACAACCCTCGGAGATGGATTTTTCATCTCCTGACTCTTGATTTAAGAACTGATTGCAAGGAAAACCAAGAATAACTAGTCCTTTGTCCTTATATTTCTTATAAAGCATCTCTAGACCCTCTAATTGAGGAGTAAAACCACATTTACTAGCAGTATTTACTACCAAAATAGTCTTTCCCCTATATATTTCCATACTAATTTCTTTTCCTTGAATAGAATTAGCTTTAAATGTATAAAAATCCTTTGCCATATCTAATAAATATTAATTTTGATTAACCGAAATAAAATTATGCTACAAATATAGACTAAAAAATGAAACGCTCAATCAATTTCTTCAATCAAAGGAATAATTTACTGAAACGAAGAAAGAATTTCTTGAATCAAAGTAATAATTTACTAGAACGAAGAAAGGATTTACGGAAACTGCGTAATAAAAATTTATTATTGCGTTTTAAGAATTTATTACGCAGTCTTTTTTACGCAGTCTTTTGGATTTGTTTTTTCTTTAGCATAAAAAAACCCTCAATAAGTAAATATTGAGGGTTTAGGTTTTATATTAGGTTATCCTATTGTTGTTGTCTAAGTGAATCTAGCACTGCATTAACTTCTTTATATTTATCTGTCATTTCAAGTCTTGAATAGATAATCTTTAAAGCGTTTAATGTGTTGATGTCTTTTGATTTTTTAGCTAATACTTTTTCAAAAAATGGTATTGCTAAAGAGAAATTTGTTTTTGAGTCTTTTTGAAGTTTGTCGTATTCTTCTGTTGCATCGAATGGTAGTTTGTCTGCCTTTTCTTTTAAGTCTACTGCTGTATTGAAGTATAATACTCCTAATCCATAATTAGCCTCGGTTTGAGTTGGATTAAGCTCTAAGGACTGGTTATACATTGCAACAGCTTCATCAAGGTTGTTGGCATCTCTAAGAACATCACCAATAATTACAAGTACTGAAGGTTTGTTTTCAGATATTGTATCAGCAATTGTTTTAAGGGTTGCTATTGTTTTATCAGCCTCAACTTTGTTTCCTGCTTCAACATAAGCTCCTGAAAGTAATCCAATCAATCTATAGTTTCCTGGAAGGTTCTTTACTCCTACTTTCAAAACATTAATTGCTTTTTCTAATTCGTTTGCTTTTTTGTTAGCAATAAATAAGTTGATATAAACAGCTTCTTCTTTTGTGTTTTGCTTAACTAATTGACGATACATCTCAACAGCCTTATCTGATTGTTTTGTTGCATCATAAGCCATTGCAATACAGAAATTAGATTTCATTTCAACTTCTTTGTTTCTTGCTATAACTGCTCCCTTTACCACTTCTTCAAAAAGAGGAATTGATTCTGCGTATTTTCCAGAGTTGAAGGTGTTAAGAGCAATATCGAATTGATAGATAATAACATAATTCATTGTGTTTATGTTTGCACCCACGTATTCATTTGTCTGTGCTTCTTTTTCAATTTCAATTGATTTTTCTAATGCTATCCTAGATGCTTGTGCAAGTTCTGGTATTGGAGTATCTATCTTTTGTTTCTTATACAGCTTTTCATCTGTTTGAGATACTTCAACTAGTTTTGCATAAATTAGGCCTGAATAATGCCATGTTTTAGCATCGTTTTTTGTGCTTTCGTGCACACAAGCTGCATCAATATTCTTCTTAGCCTCTGCCAGACGTTTGTTTTTCATATCTGCATAAGCACTTTGAACTTTCATTGTTTGTGCATTGGCGCTTATTCCAAAAACTACAAATGCTACAAATAAAATTATTCTCTTCATTTCTTAAGTGTTATTTTATATTTAATAATCTATTATTTATTCGTTTTCTTCATTTATTTATTCGTCAGCATCCAAAGTCTCATCTTCTTCTACTTCCTCAATATCATCTATTTCTTCAATATCTTCTATGCCATCATCAATGATTTCCTCACCATCAATTGCAACTCTTTCAACGTCCTCATCATCATCTGATGCATCTATCCTACATACTGCTGCAATTTCATCATCTCCCTTTAACTTAATCAGCCTAACGCCTTGTGTTGCTCTACCTAAAACTCTAAGGTCTGCTATTGCAATTCTAATTGTTATGCCTGATTTGTTTATTATCATTAAGTCTCCTGTGTCGTCTACATCTTTTATTGCTATAAGACTACCTGTTTTCTCTGTTATCTTTAATGTTCTAACGCCTTTTCCTCCTCTATTAGTATGACGATATTCGTCAACTGCAGAACGTTTGCCATATCCTTTTTCAGAAACAACAAGTATATCCTTTTCTGCATTCTCTACAGAAACCATGCCAATCACATAATCTTCTTCACTTCTAAGGGTAATTCCTTTCACTCCCGATGCATTTCTTCCCATTGGTCTTACTTTCGATTCTGAGAAACGAATACAGTTACCACTGTGAAGTGCCATAAAGATTTCATGGTTACCATTAGTTAGTTTAGCTTCCAGAAGAACATCTCCATCACGAACTGTTATTGCATTAATTCCATTGATTCTTGGACGTGAATATGCTTCAAGGCTGGTTTTCTTAATAATACCGTTCTTAGTACACATTATAATGTAGTTACTATTTACATAGTCTAAGTCCTTTAAGTCTTTTGTATTGATATATGCTTTAACATTATCGTCTGGTTCTAGGCTGATAAGGTTTTGAATTGCTCTTCCTTTCGAAACCTTTGTTCCTTCTGGAATTTCAAACGCTCTCATCCAATAGCAACGTCCTTTCTCGGTAAAGAAAAGAATGTAGTTATGCATGGTAGCGGTATAGATATGTTCAATAAAGTCCTCATCTCTTGATCTAGCTCCACGAGATCCCTTTCCTCCTCTGTTTTGTACTTTATATTCTGACAAAAGAGTACGTTTGATGTATCCAAGATGTGAAATTGTAATCACAATCTCTTCGTCAGCAATCATATCTTCTATTTTGAAGTCAGAAGAAGAATATTCAATTCTTGTATTTCTTTGGTCACCAAACTTTTCTTTTATTTCAAGAAGTTCATCCTTAATAACCTGCATTAGAACATCAGGGTTATTTAGAATATTCAAGCATTTTTGAATAAATGCCATTAGTTCATCATATTCCGATTGAAGTTTTTCTCTTTCCAAGGCTGCAAGTTGACGAAGACGCATCTCCACAATTGCTCTTGTTTGAAGTTCTGAGAAACCCCATCTTTCTGCCATTGCATCTCTTGCCTCTTGAACAGTTTGAGATGAACGAATCAAAGCAATTATCTCGTCAATAAAGTCTAATGCTTTTAATAAACCCTCTAGTATATGAGCTCTTTCTTGAGCCTTTGCAAGATCAAATCTGGTTCTCCTCTCAACAACCTCCATCCTATGCTCAACAAAATACTTAATAATTTGTTTTAAATTAAGCATCTGAGGTCTTCCATTAACTAAAGCAATGCTATTGATTGAAAATGAAGATTGAAGGTCAGAATATTGGTATAGTTTATTTAAGACAACATTTGACATTGCGTCTCTTTTCAATCTATAAACAATTCTAATACCGTCCTTATTACTTTCATCTCTAATTTCAGAAATACCTTCTATTTTCTTTTCGTCAGCAAGTTGTGCCTGACGCTTAATCATTTCAGATTTTGTTACTTGATAAGGTATAGAAGAAACAATTATTTGATCGTGACCATTAGGTCCCTCCTCAATAAGAGCCTCACCTCTCATAACAACCTGACCTCTTCCTGTATGATAAGCTTCCTTAACTCCTTCGTAGCCGTAGATTATTCCACCAGTTGGAAAGTCAGGAGCTTTAATAAATTGCATAAGTTCTTCAATAGTGATGTCATTATTGTCGATATATGCAATTGTTCCGTTCAGAACCTCTGTTAGGTTATGAGGTGCCATATTGGTTGCCATACCAACAGCAATTCCCGAAGCTCCATTAATTAATAGAACAGGTACTTTAGTTGGTAATACGGTAGGTTCTTTCAAACTACCATCGAAGTTATCTTGAAAATCAACTGTATCTTTTTCAATATCAGCTAATATATCATGAGAAATCTTAGCCAAACGTGCCTCAGTATAACGCATAGCAGCTGGAGGGTCATTATCAATGGAACCAAAGTTACCTTGACCATCAACTAGCTTGTATCTCATCGACCAAGTTTGAGCCATACGAACCATCGCCATATACACAGAACTATCTCCATGTGGGTGATATTTACCTAAAACTTCCCCTACAATTCTAGCACTTTTCTTAGTAGCGGTATTGTAAAACATTCCCATGTCATTCATCGCATATAATATCCTACGATGAACAGGCTTCATTCCGTCTCTAACGTCAGGTAAGGCACGAGAAACAATAACGCTCATTGCATAATCAATGTAGGCAGACTTCATTTGTTTCTCAATGTCAACCTTTACTATCTTTTCGTTTTCTGAGTACATTTTTACTATTCTTTTACTTAGTATTTTTAAAGTGCGAAGATACAATTATTTTTTGAAATGAATTCATCTAGGTTAAGAAAATATGCTACATTACTAATAATATCTAAATTTAGCAGATATTTTAAAAAAAAATGTACATTTGCAAGTTAATAATCGAAATAAGAGATATGCATAACGACCAGTACAGCCCAACAAAGTTTAACTTTTTACCACCTGTTTGTAAGAACCTATTAATTATAAACATCTTAATGTTTTTAGCCACCACAGTGTTGAAATCAAGGGGGATTGACTTAGCAAACATTTTAGGACTTCACTTCTTTATGGCAGACAATCATCATATATGGCAATATATTACTTATGCCTTTATGCATGCCAATTTCAACCACCTTTTCTTCAATATGTTTGCCATTTGGATGTTTGGTTATACCCTAGAAAACATTTGGGGAGCAAAAAAGTTTATTTTCTTCTGTTTCACCGCTGCCCTAGGAGCTGCCTTTGTTCAACAAATCACCTATTATTTTATGTATTCCGACTTAGTTAATGCTTTGTCAAGTGGAGTACAATTTGTTAATACAGGATATGAAAGAATTCCAATACGAGAATTTTTAAACCAAATAAATACCGTTGGTGCATCGGGCATAGTTTTCGGACTTCTACTAGCCTTTGGAATGATGTTTCCTAATGCTTATATATATCTTTATTTTCTCCTACCAATCAAAACCAAATATTTCGTAATAGGATATATTGTTTTAGAACTATTTAATGGCGTTTTTGGAACCTCTGCAGGCATTGCTCACTTTGCACATCTTGGAGGAGCTTTAGCTGGTTTCATTTTAATGATGTATTGGAAGAGAGATAAAAAACAGAGATTTTAAATATTTAGACTTGGCAAAAAAAGAAAAAAAAGACCAATTTATTATTGCTTATTTAATAGATTTAGATAAAACACAAGCAGTAATTAATAATGCAATTTGTTTTGCTAAAATGCTAGACAAAGGGTTAATATTATTGCATATATCGGACAAAGAATACACAAATACTACAACAGAAGAGGCTGAAAGGAAGCTAAAAGAACTAAGTTCTAATATCAAAGAAATACCCTTCTGTTCCTATTTTGCAATTGAGGGAAAATCAAAAGAAATACTACATAAAATATCTGAATTATTGTCAGGTGTATTATTAGTAACATCTTCTAATTCAGATAAGCCAGAAAATAAAAAACAAAAACTAGCCAATTACCCAAAAGAATTATTTAAAAACCTATACGAATCACGTGTAGCGTATTTTATAATAGATCAAAACCAAGTTAATCCCCTACCTTTTGATAAAGTAATTATGACTATCAATAATATGAGAGAGAGTAAAGAAAAGGTGCTTTGGGGTTCATATTTTGGAAGATTTTCTAAGAGTGAGATTGTTGTTTACTACCATAACTATAAAGATGAGTTTCATCGTCACCAGCTACATTATAATATAAAGTTTCTGATGAAGATGTTTGATGGCTTTAAGATAAATTATAGACTCAATTTATCATCTGATCCAAAAACCTATGTTGATTACCAAGCAATTGACTATGCAAGAGAAATAGGTGCAGGCTTGGTTATATGTCAAACAACAAAAGATAAGAACTGGACAAATAAACTCTTCGGACTAAAAGAAACAAAGATATTAGAGGGAAACTTAGATATTCCAATTCTTTTTGTGAATCCAAGAAACGATTTATTTATCTTATGTGAATAGATTATGATTAACTTTTTACTTGGTATTATTGTTTTCTATATCTTTTTTAGGTTATTAACCACCATGATAATACCTAAGATAACACAATATAGGATAGAACGATATAAGGAGAAAATGAAAAAGGAGAACCCAGAACTCTATAAAAACCAAGACAGAGGCTATACAGGTAACATCCACCCAGCATTAAGGAAATACTATAAAAAGGAAGATAATAATATAAATAATAATACGAAATGAATAAAGAAAACACATTAAAGAAATTCTTACCACATATAATAGCTATTGCTATATTTTTAGTAGTAAGTGCAGTTTACTTTTCTCCTGTCTTAAAAGGATTAGAGCTTCGTCAGAGTGATATGACAAACGCTACAGGTGTTGCAAAAGAACTTGTTGACTATAAAAAAGCAACAGGTAATGGTTCTGCTTGGACAAATTCATTATTTAGTGGTATGCCCTCCTATCAAATTCAGGGACCAAATACCAATAACGTTTTCCACCCAATAAGTACTCCTTTGAAACTATGGGGATTTCAACTCGACTTAGGAGTTATGTTCCTCTATATGCTAGGTTTCTATGTTTTTGCAATTGCTATTGGACTAAGTCCTTGGCTTGGCGTTATTGCAGGACTTGCCTTTGCCCTAGCCTCCTATAATATAATAATTATTGAAGTTGGACATATAACCAAAGCTTGGGCGATGGCTATGATGGCACCAATATTTGGAGGTATGATGTTAGTATTTAGAAAGAAATACCTAACAGGTCTAGCAGTCTTTATTCTTGCACTTGGACTTCAAATCAGTTTCAACCATATTCAGATTACATACTATACAATGTTAGCTGCATTTATACTTGGTCTTTCTTATTTAGTATATGCTATTAAAGAAAAACAAATCAAGACATATATTATTGCAGCTCTAATTCTAATAGGTGGAGCTTTAATTGCAGTACTTCCAACATCAGCTCACTTAAAAATGAATTCACAGTATGTATCTCACACAATGAGAGGTGGTTCAGAAATAACAGTTAAAGCTAAGGGTGACACAAAAACCAAAAACGAAACAGGGCTAGCAATAGATTACGCATACCAATGGAGCTATGGTATTGGCGAAAGCTTATCTGTATTAATTCCAGATGCAAGAGGTGGAGGTTCATCTGATCAAAGATTTGAAAACAATGCCAAAAATAGAATTAATCATATACAAACCGTTCCACCAGCACGTCAAGATGACCCAAGCATAAATCAAGTTATCCAACAATACGCAGGAGCAACCTATTGGGGAGAACAACCTTTTACAGCTGGAACAATGTATTTTGGATCAATAATAATATTCCTAGCAATGCTTGGACTAATATTAGTAAAAGGGCCAGAGCGTTGGTGGCTACTTATTGCAACAATACTTTCATTTGTTCTGTCTTGGGGTAGTAACTTTATGTCAGTAAACGAATTTTTATTCCATAATCTACCATTCTACAATAAGTTTCGAACACCTTCAATGGCTCTCGTTCTTGCAAATGTTACACTAATCATTCTTGGAATACTAGGACTTAAAGAATTCTTCTCAAAAGACTTAGATGTAAAGAAAAAGAAGAAAGCATTATTTATTTCAGGTGGTATTGTTGGAGGTATAACTCTAATATGTGCAATACTTCCAGAACTATTTGCATCATTTACTGCATCAGGTGACACCGTATTCGAACAATACTTAGGTGCAAGCTATATACAAGCACTATTTGAAGATAGAAAAGCATTATTTGTTTCCGATGCTTGGCGTTCATTCCTATTTATTTCAGCTGCTTTCTTTGCACTGTTTTTCTTTGCATTCGAAAAAATTAAGAAAGAATATATCGTTATCCTTATTATTGGTTTCCTTATCACATTTGACCTTTGGGGAGTTGATAAACGTTATCTAAGCGACAAAAACTTTGTTTCTTCACAAGAAGTAAATATTTACCCAACAAGTGCTGACAACGAAATACTAGATATAGTTAATAAAAACAATATCAACCATTACAGGGTTTATAATCTATCAGTTAGCACATTCAACGATGCCCTAACATCTTATTTCCACCCTTCAATTGGTGGATACCATGGAGCCAAACTTCAAAGATACCAAGATATAATAGATTTTTACCTACTTAACAGAAACTACGTTCAAGAGGACTTAACAGACACTGACAAACTAATGACAAACCCTGTTCGCCAGTTCTATGCTGCATACCAAGGACAGCTTGCTGCAAATATGGGAGTAGTTAATATGTTAAATACTAAGTTCTTTATATTCCCAACAGCTGATGGTGTTAAGGCATATCCTAACCCAGAGGCATTAGGTGCGGCATGGTTTGTTAAAAGAATCGATTGGGCAAAAGACGCAAACGAAGAAATACTAAAACTAGATAATTTCAATCCAAGCGAGGTTGCTATTGTTGATGTAAGATTTAAAGATGTGGTTAAGCCAATACAATCTTTTGACTCCTTAGCAACTATCAAATTTGAAAAAGCTGCTGACAATAGTCCTGAATATGCTAAATACACAACAAGTTCAAAGGTTGATGCAATAATGGTTTGTTCAGAAATCTATTATAGCGAGGATTGGAAAGCATATATAGATGGTAAGGAAACGCCGTATTTTAGAGCTAACTATATCCTTAGAGCAATTAATGTTCCAGCAGGTAATCACGTTGTTGAGTTTAAATTGGAATCAAAAACCTTTAAAACCTTCAATTTCATTTCACTTATTGGATCAATATTGGTAGTTCTAATTGTACTTGTGGCAATAATCTACCCTATTTATCAAAAAAGAAAAGAAGTAAAAACTAATCTAAAAAAATGAAAATAATATGAAAAGAATTATTAGTCTGACAATCTATTTTGTCGCTCTATTAATTGGTTTGCAAGCATATTCTCAAATAGAATTACGCCAACCCTTTATGATGGATACAATAAACAATAAGGGAGAAAAGTTTGATATCACTTTCTTAATTCAAGTTCCTAGTTACGAGAACTTAAAAACATCGAAGAACTTTATTGTTATTGATGAAAACGAATTAATAAATATAGCTACACCAAAAGAAAATGGATTTATGGTAAACACTTATGTGGCAAATATAATAGTTAACTCATACCAAAAAACCACTCTTAATGTGTTTTCTACCGATAAAATTAAAATTGGTTTAGATGGTTCAATGATTAAAGAAAGACTATCGACAAAGGATTCTTTAAACGATGATTCAAAAATATCTAAAGAAATATGCTTAGAGCCAGGCAAACATATTATTTCGTTTACTGTATTAACTTCCAATGATAACCCCAACCACCAGCTACGTTTTAGTTTCGATGGTGGAGAAATAAAAACTATCAATAAGGATACAAAAGATAGTAAATATGGTTTAACCCTAAAAGAAATGTTAGGTGGAAGAAATATATATGCTACTACTATTTCACCCTCTGGCAACTATGTAATGGTTAAGTATTACGATACTGACGATAAGGGAAAAAGACAGTACGGATACCTTATAGCTAATAAGGATAAAACCCTATTCTTTGAAGAAGGAAACACTTCGACACAATGGGCTGAAGAAGGTGTTTTCTTTAATGATAAAAATGAAGATATACTATATTATTTCGATAAGGTAAACGATAACAGAAGACTTATCACACAAAACCTATTTGGAGTTAAAAACATTGTTGCAGAAAACTTACCAGAGGGTTCACTTAGTTTATTAGCTAATAAATCACCTTTTGCAATTCTAAGCCAAACATCGAAGATTGATAATTCCAAAGAAGATTTAAGACAATACCTATTGCCAGATGATAGAATAGATGGTTGGAGAAACAGAAGTCTACTAGCATTGTATAACTTCGAAACACAGCAAATACAACCCCTTACATATGGTTACCGCTCAACTTACCTAAATGATTATAACCCAAAAACCAATTCCATCCTACTATCAGTAAGCTACGATAATATCACTCAAAGACCATTTAGCCAAACCTCTATCTATGAAATGAACTTAGATAGCTTCAAAGTAGATACAATAATTAATGGGGAGGGTTTTGTTTCAAGCGCAAGCTATATACCAAATACCGATTTATTAGTTGTAAAAGCAAGTGGAGAAGCATTTAATGGCATTGGTAATACATTGAAAAAAGGAATAATACCTAATGCCTATCATAGTATGTTGTTCCTAATGAATAAAAATACAAAAGAAGTAGAATGTATATCAAAAAACTTCGACCCATCGATATCTAATATAAAGGTTTCAGAAAACAAAACCATATATTTCACAGCAGAAAACAAAGACTCTGTTTCTCTATATGTTTATAGCATAGAAAACAAAGATATTAAAAGAATAGAAACCAACTTAGATATTGTATCAGGATTCGATATAAACCATAGAGGTAAAGATATCACGTTCTTTGGACAAAACTATAATGATTTTCCAATAGTTTACCTAAACAACTCTCAAAAGAACTATAAAATATTCCAAGCAAAACAAAAAGACAACCTAGCCTTAGGCGAAATGAATACTTGGGATTTCAAATTCAAAAACACAACAATCAATGGTCGCTACTACCTACCCGCAGATTTTGACCCAGAAAAGAAATACCCAATGGTAGTCTACTATTATGCAGGAACAAGTCCAACAGATAGAAGCTTTGAAATGCGTTATTCAGCATACCTATATACAGCACAAGGATACGTTGTTTATGTATTGAATCCAAGTGGAACAATAGGCTGGGGACAAGAATTTGCATCACGCCACGTAAATGCATGGGGAGAAAGAACAGCAGATGAAATAATATATGGAGTAAAAGAATTCACCAAAGAACATTCATTTGTAGATGCAAAGAAAATAGGCTGTATGGGAGCAAGTTATGGTGGATTTATGACACAACTACTACAAACCAAAACCGATATATTCGCTTGTGCAATATCCCATGCAGGCATATCCGACATAACATCCTACTGGGGTGAAGGATACTGGGGTTATTCATATTCATCAGGAGCAACAGCAAATTCATACCCTTGGAACAGAAGAGATATCTATGTAGATAGAAGTCCCCTATTCAATGCACACAAAATCAATACCCCACTCTTATTACTACATGGCGATTCCGACACCAATGTTCCCGTTGGAGAAAGCATACAAATGTATAATGCCCTAAAAATACTAGGAAAAGATGTTGAATTTATCACCGTAAAAGGCGAAAACCACGGTATAGTAGATTACGAAAAAAGACTAAAATGGAATAATACCATATACGCCTATTTTGCAAAATACCTAAAAGGACAAGACACTTGGTGGAAAGCTATGTATCCAGACACACAACTATAAAAATGAATAGTGAAAACAACCTTTTAAATAAATAACAAATATTGTAGAGACGCCCAATTGGGCGTCTCTACATGTTTTTAAGCAATTGTTTGAAACTAAATAGTATTTTTGTAGCAATACTATTAAACATTGTTGTCCGATAAAAAACTAAAACTCGTGCGGGATTTGCACTCCCGCACTTCTTTATTATTAGGATTTCTAATCATGAGTGGTCGGAAGATTTTTTAGTACGTGCTTTTTTATGTCGTCTTTTTTCATAATTTTTTAACAATGCCTCTATTGTAATCAATTTGTCCATACTTACTTACATCTCCTCCACAAAATAATATTGCTAATTGTATTTTCCATTCCTCTAATTCTAATCCAAAACAAAACCTCGCCATAGTATATCCCAGTTCATTAAACTTCTTATATAGCATTAATAACATTGATGTGATTAATGTCATATATAGGATTACTTTTATACCGTTGTCACTAACAGAAAGAAAATGAGAAAAGCTAAGCTCTTGTTTTAAAAACCTGAAAAACACTTCAATATCCCAACGTTTACCGTATATCTCTGCAATTTCTTTAGCACTTAGTTCAAAATCATTTGTTATAAAATATATTTCGTTCTCAACTTTTTTTACCTTCCCTTTATTTTGAGGTCTTGTTGTGTCTTTCTCTTCTTTAAAACGTGCTATTACAATTCTATATTCTGTGTCGTCAAACCTGTTACTTTCGTTATTAAATAAGTTTACTACTTTGTCTTCTACCAATTCAAGTTTTCCTAAATCGATATCTGTTTCTGCTGTCTTTAAATCTCTTAAAAATTGCATTTTGCGATTTGTTCTTATTCTTCCAACAAATCTAGCTTCTTGAGAATCAATTGACTTAAAAGAAGATAACGCAGATAACCCTCTGTCAAATATATATAGATTAGAATGATGTTTATCTGACTTTATCAATTGTTCTACAACTTTTGGCATAGCCCTATCTTCAGAGAGATATTCCTTTTCATCCAATACTTCTGCTAATTTAACGGCAAAGCCATCGTAAGCCATCGTATATTTGATTTGATGTCTTCTACTCCCTTTTTTATCTGCTAATTTACCAACTGTAAACCCCTTTTTGAGTTTATTGCACGTCTCTGCAACCATTGTGCTATCTACCCTCATTAGATTCATTTTAAAAATCTCTTTCTCTGAATAATGTTTACCTAACTCTTTATAAAGTAACTCATATGATTGCTTAAAGAAATCCACATTTATTTTAGATAGCCTTTCAGATATACTACTTCTACCTACCTTCATATCAGATGAATAGTTAAATAGGAACTTAAATGAAGGACTACAAAAGATTTGCTCTAATTTCCTTTGACTTAATTTTCCACTATGCAAAAAACCATATAATAACAAGTAAAACACTCTTTCTCCTTGTAAGACTTTAGCACAATAATCTACTTTTGTAATTGTTGCAAGCTTAGAAAACATGTTTTCTGGTATAAGCTTTAGTAATTGTTGAGCACTTACCTTTATATTTTGTAATCCCATAATTTTTATTATTATGCTACAAAGATACAAAATAACTGCAATATACGCAAGCAAACAGCTGGCTATCCGTATGTTAAATAAATATAAAAATCTTCCGACCACTCATGATT